>NZ_CP199292.1:4104272-4719863 GCF_052495765.1 Aliikangiella litoralis
AAGGCACGAAATGCCGGAAATTCATGTATTCCCTCTCTCTTAATCCGCCAGAAAATGAGAACGTTTCAACATCCTCATTTGAAGAGGCGATAGAAAAAGCGGAAAAAAGACTGGGGTTAGAAAATCAACCCCGCGTTATCGTCTTTCACGAAAAAGAAGGCAGACGACACGCGCATTGTGTTTGGTCACGCATTGATACCGATGAAATGAAAGCCATTAACATTGCGCATGATAAATTAAAGCTCAATGATATTTCTAAAAATCTCTTCCTTGAACATGGCTGGAAATTGCCTCATGGTTTCATTGATAAATCACAAAAAAATCCATTGAGCTTCACACGCGAAGAATGGCAACAGGCCATGCGCACAGATCGAAAACCGCAAGATATCAGGCGCGAGCTTCAAGAAAGCTGGTGCATTTCCGATTGCCGAAAATCTTTTGAAAATGCGCTAAATGAGCGTGGCTATAAATTAGCCAAAGGCGATAAGCGTAATGTTGTGCTGGCTGTCGATATTTACGGCGATGTTCACAAACTCCGCACCAAGCTTGGGATTAAACAAAAGGAACTCACCGACCGCATCGGTCAAACCAAAAACCTTACAAGCGTTGCAGATGTTCAAAAGAAAATAGCTTCTGAACGCTCATCTCTCTTTAATAAGTACAACAGTGAATTAAGCAAAAAGCATCAAAAACAAAAGCGCCCTCTTCTTCGCGAAAAAGACACTATGAAATATGCGCACCGAAACGAGCGTGCTGAATTGAAGACTTTTCAAGAAAATCGCTGGCTCTCTGAGGAGAAAAAACGCAGCGCAAGAGTTCGCTCTGGCTTTAAAGGTCTATGGGATAAGCTCACTGGTCATTACTGGAAAACCCGCAAACGAAATGAGATTGAAGCATGGAATTCCTACAAGCGCGATCAACAACAACGCGATGAGCTTATTCAAAAACAGTTACAAGAACGTCAAACACTACAAACTAAGATCAAAACATTAGATGAAGAACAAATACTTGAACGTCAATCTTTGGTTCGCGACTTGTCGTATATTAAATACATGAAGTCCAAAAAATCGAAAACTCGCAGTAAACAAAAATCAAAAGACCAAGAAAACGCACTAGATTTTAACGGCTTTGAAATTGACAACGACTTCGAGCCAGACTTTTAACATAGAATAATTTACAAGCTAAAGTTTTATTTTTTGACTCTATTAATGTTTTTCGCGTATGTTGAAAGAGGTGGTATTTAAAGGAATTTGCGGAAAATAAGAATGTCGGAGAAACCAGAAAATATTGGTATGGATAATAAGCCAGCTCTTGAACGAGATCGCATTGATTTAGCGAATGAAATTATTGGTGATCCGACAGGTCGCATTCAACGCTTTCTAAGTGAAAACCGCACTGATATTTATGGTCAAAGCGAGAAACAAAAACAACGCGAACATCTTCAAACGATGCTCCGTATTTTATTAGAGCAAGATGCGCAGTATGCCGCGCTCTATGCGCAAGTGTTAGAGAAACTAGATGAAACATCGCTCAAAGTTGAACGTGCGCTTGATCGGTTAAATAAAGAAATCTCGGTAAGTGAATCCCAATTAAATGCTATGGAAGCAAACGAGGAAACGTCCAGTGATGCGTATAAAGAACAGCGCGAACATCATGAAACTTTGCTCCGCCATAGACAAGAAATTGAAGAGTATCAGCGCGATGTTTTAGATGTTGCGAAAGAGCGCTTGCGTGATGAAGATAATCCGTTGACTCTCGATGAACTGGAAGATTTAAAAGAGCAACTAGGCACACAGAAGCTGGACTATCTTACAACGATGTCAACGGAGTTTGCTGTGCCGACAAATTCAGCCGCACAAGAACTCCAAGGTAAAGCAGACTTAAGTGTTCCCGACCTAACAGCCTCATTTGAGAAAGTTAAACTCGACATCCCTGATATCGGGCAACAATCCGGGCAAACGCCAACAACAGCGCCCGCCCTGTAAATCATTTCATTTTATTCAGCACATCACAATCACGTCTTAATAGCGCGATAACAATACTGGTTGGAGCATGGTCAGGAAAGCGGGTGAAATTCTCTTCCATTTGTTTTTTTCGCATATCAGGGTCTTTAAAATACCACTGCCAAATACATTGCGCTTCCTTTTCACCATGTTCCACTAAAACCACATGCCCCAGCATGGAAAAAGTGCCCATATACCACCAGTGGCGCTGACCTTCGGTAAATTTTAGAAAGTCGCTGTTTTTCATCGGATTTGCATAAGCATTTCCAATCACTAAAGTCGCGCATACAAATGCGATAAAACTTGATTTTTTCATGGGAAAAGTACCGTATATAAGGGAACCCTTTTGCTACTATTTACATAAAGAATTTTCATGATTTTTGAGATTAAAAATAAGATTCTAAAACAGGCACTTAGTATTTTACGAGATACGCGTTTTAGAGAATTTTCAATGCGAACTTTAGGGTTCCCTTTTGTCTATACTGGCAAGGCTGTTAAAGAGGCACTTCTTAAGAGGTGAAGTGGTATGGCAGTCATAGGGTATGCGCGGGTGAGCAGTGATGAACAGCATTTGGATTTACAGATTGATGCGCTTCAAAAAGCAGGATGTGACGAGATTTTCACAGATGACGGGATATCGGCTGTTGCAAAACACCGTCCCGGTTTAGAGGCTGCATTAGACACGCTCAATGATGGTGATAGTTTTGTTATCTGGAAGCTTGACCGCGCCTTTCGGTCAATGCGTCACGCTTTGGATATCTGGGATTTTCTTAAGGCCAAAAATATTATTTTTGTATCAGTAACAGAGCAAATTGATACAGGGACAGCGCACGGAAAATGCCAGTATCAAATCAGGGCGGTGTTTGCGGAATATGAGCTGAATTTGAATTCTGAACGCACCAAAGCAGGTATGCTTGCCGCCAAATTGCGCGGTAAACATATTGGTCGTAAATATGCGTTGAGTGATGAACAAATTGCAGAAATCCGTGATGTGTTAAGGCGCAAACCCGATACAACAATTGTCAGTCTTGCCAAAGCTTACGGCGTGTGTACGCACACCATAACACGCAGCCTTAAACGCAAAGCGTCCAAGCGGTCTTAACAGCATTTCTTTTCGTCTTATATTTTGGGAGATGTTGTCGTGTTTTATTTTAAATCTTTTCGTACCTTTGTCGTGCGTAAATTCATTCCTGTTTTTGGTTTAATTTTTTTATCGGCTTGCGGCGGGAGTAGCAGTAACGAACCGGAATCACCCTCAAATCCACCAACACAAACCACTACAGGCGTGTTTCTGGATAATGCGGTTGAAGGTTTGGCTTTTAGCTCCGGCGCACAATCCGGCCTGACCGATAGTGCCGGAACATTTACTTATGAAGTGAACGCTACCGTTACTTTTACTTTGGGGGATATTGAGATTGGTTCGGCCTCCGGTAAAGCCACTTTAACGCCGCTGGATTTGGTCAGTGATGCGGTAGACGAAACCAATCCGCACGTCATAAACATTTTGCGCTTTCTTCAAACCCTTGATGATGATGGCGATGTTGAAAATGGTATTCTCATCACTGAAAATACGCGGGAATTGGCAGCGGATAAATCTGTGAATTTCGACCAGAGCGTTATTGATTTTGAAAATGATGGAAACGTACAAACCATCATTAGTGATATCACAAGCGCATCATCTGCGGGTGCGCGTTCGCTTATTAATACGGATGATACGCTGTTTCATTTTCGCACCACTCTGGCAGAAATCAATGGCACAACGCCGCCTGTACGTGTCTACACGATTGCGTTAAGCGGTGATGATACAGTCGATATCGGCACACAGCTTAAGACCGGACAAATCGATTATGGACGCGTCGATTTAACCGGACTGGAAGAATCCATTGTGATTGTCGATGAAGGCTCAACCATTGATGAGAATGAACCTGTGCCGCATGATATTACAAACACCTTTGTGATGGTGGTGGCCAAGGATATGATTTCCATGACCATTGTCAGGGAAGGAACTTCATATAGATATGCTTGTGCTTCCAGCGTTTTTACACCTTGTGGTGATCTGGTATTTGATATTGATAATCGCACAGCCACATTCAATGATGCCACCGTGATTAACACATCAACTGATGCCATTTTAACTTTAAATGGCGAGGTCAAATGGGATGAAAACTAAAGCACAAGCGCTCATAGAACCCGAAGAACAAAGGATTTTTGTCGATGATGCGCTCAACACCTGCACCGCGATTTTATGGAGTTGCCCGCCCGTGACAGAGGATAACGCGCGGGATGTTTTACGCGACCATATCAAGGCTTTTGTCAGGTTGGTGGTTAGAGAATGTTGTGATGACGCAGCGATAGAAGAACTCACTCAAATCCTCTATCCAACGCTCTGCAAACTGCGGGGCTTTAAATGCAAAATGCATTAAGGAGGATTTTCATTGACAATGATTTAAGATTTAGGGCATAAAATAGTAAGTGGTGCCACCCAAAACGTGCAGTAATGAGTGACACCTTGTTGTTTAGTTATCGGATTATCAGAGATATCACTATCCCTTTAACCCGAATGAATAAGGCCAGTAATGGCCTTTTTCTTTTGCTCAATTCAATCACCTCCATTCCAGTTACAGCTTCCACAGATGTTATAAATCGTGTGAAGCTGAATGGTGGGGTGATGGTACGAACACCAAACAACAACTTGTTGTAGCAAATAAGCTTTAAGGTTGAAACACAAAATCGAGCAATTTATTGCAAGCATTATCGCCGCTGAAACGCCTCATATTCAGCGGCAATTTTTTGATCAAATAGTGATCAAGCTACCAGATTTAACTGATAGCTTAATCACTTTAAATTGCTAGTAACTACTAAAAATATGAACCTCATTATGAGCCGTTTCGATTGTAAAAATATCGCCACTTAGTTCGAAATCTCGCCCCATTTTTTCGTAATCAATATAAAACTCTAAATGTTGCGGAACACTGCCCGTACTTTCAGTATAATCTTGCGCGTAATCGGCTAGTGATTCAAAACATCCGTGATAATTGTCTTCAATTAACCGCTTCGCATCGTCAAAATCACCATCTGTGTAATTTAAAATTTCTGCTCCTAAACTTCCATGTTCCTCAATAAAACAGGCCACTTCATGCGCTGTATCCAAGCCGTCATACTCACTTAAACGATACGCCCCATACCCCTCATAATCATGTATTGCATATTCTTCCGCATCTTCCACCGGGCTGCTCGAAAGCATCTGTTTTACTTGCTCTTGAATAGCTTCCAGTTCACCACACGCATCAATCCAAACGCCGTGTAAATGCCCTGCATTATAAGCCGCTAAACATGCTACATATATTCTAATATCACTCATTGTTTTTCACCTTTCATTTGCTGTTGAAGTTCTGATAAGCACCGCGTGGTGCGCTGCTCATGAACTTCTGGCGACTAGGCCGACTAAGGCGGGGGTGAAAAAATCCAGAACAAATTGCGGAGTGTCTGATCAGCCAAAAGCCAATTAGAAACCGTCATTTTTCTTGATTTTTGAGGGATGCAATGCCCTTCCATTTCTTAATTTATTAACCTCCTGAAAATAGTGATGAACACATCATCACGCCCTTTTTCTTTTTTCGTTTTATGTGAACCACACGAGAAAACCACAAGCGAGAGAATGTCTGCCCTCTCGCTTCTTCATTTGAACATTACGACCAAAGGTGCGGTCTTTCGCGCGCCCACAAATACGCCTCCTCAAGAAAGGTCGTGATTGCCCGCGACCTCCCAAACAGGAGGTAAAAATGAAATTAATTACGAGATTTGAACTCGCATCCAAAAATGAAAATGAACTGCATTACGCTTTAAGATTAGCTTTTAACGAACTTGCGAAAAGTGATGCGGGTTCGCCAAAGCGCAGAAATGCTTTGGCTTCAATTGAAAATATTCAAAATGAACTGAACTCAAGAGCGCCCTGCCCTTGAGTTTAAGGTTAAAAACAAAATTAAGACGAGATTGTTGTTGCGGCTTTTTCTTCCTGAAACTCCAACCCTTTTAATCCATGTTCCTTGCAAACATCAATAAACCAATTACCTATCACAAACGCGCTGTTACTTGACTCTGGCGTTGTGAATATTCTGTTTTCAGGGAACTTACTCTCATCATAAACAGCCGTTTTAAGCAAACCGACCTCGCCATTTTTACGTATGCGATATTCGCTTTGTTCAGGCACTAAAGCACCTTCTATAACATTCGTGATATTGAGCAAATAATAGCGATCAGTTTCACCGTCAATATTAACGGGTAAATACTGCGCATCATCCTTTAAAAGAGGTTCTAAAACGGCTTTAGCCCTCTCATTCAAAACGGTATTAAAGCCAGCGCCAACGATCATTGTAAAATCATGTTTGGTTAACTCATCCTGTGGCAGCTTTTTAAACGTAGAACTCCAAGCAAAGGTAATTGGCTCCCAGTTTGTTTGCTTTTCTCCACGGAAAAGGTAGTTCTCACCCGCCTCCAGATCGCGCGTAAAAACCAGAGACGCAATCGTCTCATCAGCATAAGGCCATATTGAATATATCATGTTCTTACCCTCTTGAAGGTACTGCCTTTCCTAAATGGAAACCTATCATTAATTAAGTCATCAGCGACTTCTTCCAGCACATCAATGATATCCTGCTTCTCGGCTCCCCTCAAGACAGCTTGATTTAACAAGAATGTTAAATTCAAATAATATGTCTCCGTGTGTATTTTCTTATGAGACGGAGCTTTCTTCATATCAGGATGAGGAACAAACTTGCTGCTTGTTGGTAAATAAACACCGTTGTCGGCAGAATCAATATCGATACCAAATTGCGCTAAAATAGCCCTTGCGCCAACGGCCTCGGGATGGTTCCATGAAACCAAATGATGAGAATCGGTATTCGCTGGCTTTTTTCCGTGACGTTGCAACATATTGGCATTTAACCGTTGCCGATGAAGCCTTCCTTCTCTATCCCTTATGCGGTTAAAAACGCGCTGCTCTATACTCATACCGCGCTTTTTCGCTTGCGTTGTTTTGATAACTTCATCAAGTAACGCCTTTTCAAACTCTCTCCAGAGACTATTATATTTAGCCGTGTTTTCACCGGCTAAACGATAAAGCCCGCGCCTAAACTCATTCTCTGATAATTCTTGAACGATCTGGCCATTAACTACCGTATTTCTTGGCATCAATATTCCTTGTTAGATCAATAGATACAGGTAGCCGTATGGTATTGTTTTTAATAACGCTATATTGTGAATTAAGTCTCATTCGACTCAGACTTACGGCGTTTTTATTCCTAACCTGGTACTACCCATCATCAGCATAGCAAGCTCATTCAACAGCTCGCATATGAACAATCACGACAGCTTAGATGAAAACCGTCATTTATCTTGATTTTGAGGGGGGTAAACTTTTTGGTTTTTTATTGAAATAGAGATGAGAAAATCATTCACATGCAAAGAACATATCCTACAAGCATCAGTATAGGAGATTTGAATTATAAACCTAGTGTTTTAAAAGTTCTGGCGGTTTTTTGCGAAGAAGAATCACATCTAGTAGGTGTGATTTATCTTTTGACAATACCCCAATAGGTCTATACCAAGGAGACATCTGGTTTCTTGAGAAGTGCTTATATTGGGGTTGCGTTTTGTCTCTTTATTTTAATGATTTTGTAAGATTTCTGTTTTTTGTCTTAGTTTTCCTCTCCTCTGCTCCTTCTGTTGCTGAAATTACGGACAATATGAATGGGGAGAAAATTGAGGAGTTTGGGCCGAATGGATGCAGCAAAAGCATGGAACCATTACACGTTTGGTTAGAAAACAAAGAAGGTAAACGCACGGATTTTATGATTCCTAAAGCTTATTTTGGATATTCTATAAACAAGAAAAGTGGGAAGGATAATTTAGTATATATAAATATTAATTTATCAGATATGAGCGCTGAATGTCTTTCTAGAAACTTCTCCAATAAAGACAAGGAATATACAAAAAACTTCATTACTGCTCGGTTTAGCAAGATTCAACAAGGAGCAATTCAACAGTTTTTTGGTTATCAAGTACTGAATGATAACCCCCATTTTATTGGGCTATATAAAGGATACTCTGTTTTTAGTTCAAAATCGAAACACGATCTTCATAGAGATACTTTACTTCCACCTGCATATTCTTTTGAAAACGAGACTTTTTTGATTTGTAAAAGGAAAAACCTGAAAGATCCGAACCGCACTCTATATGACTATTCCAGTTGTGAAATACATACGAATATCGATCCAAATATATGGGTGGTTATACATAGTATACGCTCCCAAGACATTCATGATATTGATCTCCTCAATAGCGTATATAAGCGTGTAACGGGATTAGTCACAAGCTTTATCATTACTCCGGAAAATGAAGGAAAAGAACAATGAACACCTTAGACGAACTTAATGCTATTCAAGCGGATTTTATGATTGAAGATGAGGATTATCATTTTATTGATCGCGGTGAAATGTACCTTCGTACCTATATGGCAACGGATAGTTTGGCTGCTGTGGTTGAAGGCTCTATATCCACTTTTAGTGGTTTTGTTGGCGGAACGGCATATCTTGCGAATTATATTCTGGCGGATAGGTCAGAAGTGGGAGTTGAATCATACAGTTACACCAAAAACCCACATCCTACTGTTACGGATGTTTATGAAATATCTCAAGCTGTTGCGACTGACTATTTTGCAACAGTTATAGGGCTAGAAAGATCTAATGCGGATAGTGCACTTTCGATTGAGGATGGTATTGAACGTGCAGAAATAACTTGGTCTTATGATCAGGGCATAAATTTAGACAATCAGTTCCCCGGAAATGCCATTGAATCGACACTATCAATTGCTCAACTTGAAATTCCCGTTCCTGATTTAACAAATATTTTAACCGGAGATGATGGTGCACATGCCGCGTGGTCTGGTGTGATTGGGAGTATCTTGTTTGGTAAAAGCTTGTCTGATTTTTCCGGGCAAAGCGATTATCAGGTTGTTAGCGGCCCTGATGCATCGGGCTTTGCATTTTACTCTATGCAAAGTTATGTAGTGCATATTAATGACTCAATAACTGGAGCTACTTCAGGGCTTCAAGGTGATCGTAATGATGATGGCATCATTGATTATCAGGATGGCACGGTTGCGATGATCAACACAGAAGCCTTCGACGTAAATTCGTTTTACTGGCAAAGTACGATTGTTCCTTTAGCTCTTTCTTCGGCAGTTCTTGGGAATACGGCTAATCCTTTTTCAGCAGCAAAGATATCTGTTTTAACGGCTGGTTTAGATTGGAATGCATATCGTGATTGGGATTTAATGCAAGGGTTTAGACGGCAACTAGACGAAGGAACTGGTAATGAATATGATTTTGAGGTGTACGCCAAAGAGAATGGCGGAAGCGAAGCAGAAAAAGATTTCTGGAAAATAGCTGAACAGCGTTTGGATGATCATAATGGGTTAATTAGAAATACAATTTATAATTATGAGCGAAACTTTACGGCTACAAACGATACCGATTATTTTAGTGGAGGTTCGGCAGATGATGTAATTGATGGTGGAGCTGGTGACGATGTTCTGCGTGGCGGTTGGGGCAATGATCAATTTATTGGCGGAGAAGGTAGTGATGATATAGATGGTGAGTTTGGAGATGACACTGTTGATTACTCGCAATCTGTTAGTGCAATTTCAGGTAACCTAATAAGCATAGGGCGAGCCGATATTATCGATGAGTTTGGTGATACAGATACACTGGCTAACATTGATAAAATCATAGGAACTTCAGAGGATGATCAATTTACGATTAACACTTTTACAAATCAGATAATTGATGGTCGTGGGGGAGATGATGACCGCATTATTGGATCGCTTCAAAGCTCATACAAAATTATAGACGGAACAGCAGATAATCAAGAGACCTTCTATAATTTTGCAGGTGAAAAATTTAACACCTTTATTGATTTTGAAAATATTTATTTAGACTATGATCGTGTCGTTGCGGATTACGAGAATAACGTAATTTACTCAAATAGCATTAACCCAAATCAGATCCCGCTCTATGCTGGATCAATACTGGACTACTCTGGCCTTTCTTCTTCGATAACTCTGAATGATGGTTACTATATTAACTTTGATGGCATAACGCATACTCATGTAGCGAATGGAGGGATACAAGGAACTCATAATGGAGATGTATTCAATTTACATTACGGGACGAATATAATAGATATATATACGGGCACTGGAAATGATATTGTTACGATGCCTCCTGCTTGGGTTTATGAGACTACGGATATTCATTATTCAGGTGGGAATGATACATATCATTTGACGGATGTTGCAGGTGATATCTGGTTGAGCAACACGATTCTTTTGGAAGATATTAATGTCACTGTTACGTCATCAAGGCTAGGCGTATTTCTGGCAACGCTGGATATAGCCAATCATGGCAAACTCACATTGGATTATGATGATATTTGGCCAGATACAATTAGGGTGAAGTTGAAATCAGGTGGCCAAATTGATTTTCAATCAGGATCAAGTGATTATACCGTTCATGGCGTTAGCCAAGTTGCAACGACTTATTCCGGCACATGGGGTGACGATATCATAACAAGCCGTGATGGATATGCGCAGACTTTATTAGGTGGTAATGGCAATGATTTATTACTTGGCTTGGATGAAAGTGATGATCTCTACGGACAAGCTGGTGACGACCGTCTAGAAGGAGGCTCTGGTGACGATAACTTATTTGGTGGCCTTGGTTCAGATATAGCTTTGTTCACTGGAAATTTCGCAGATTATTCGGTTTCTATTGAGAGTAATGGTAATGTTGTTGTTCAGGACAATATTGGTACTGATGGTATAGATACGCTTTCGAATGTTGAATATCTGGAATTTAACGATGTAAGGGTTTCTATTGATCAAACAACTATTACTCCTGTTTATGGCGGCGAGGTTGCTAACATTATCAATGGTAGCGATGATGATGATTTGATTTTCGCTTTGGCAGGAAATGATATTGTTAAAGGGTTCGCTGGCGATGATGTTTTGAGCGGTGGTGCTGACGGTGACGCTCTTGAGGGCGGTCAAGGTAATGACGTATTGTTTGGAGGCCAAGGCGATGATTCCTATGCATACGCCCTTGGTGATGGGCATGACATTATAGAGGATGACTCTGGATTTGATTCAATTTACCTAGGTGCTGGAATAACTGAACAAGACCTTACATTTGTGAAGAATGAGGATGATTTGCGAATTGAAGTCGGTGATGGCAGTTTAACCGTTAAACGTTTTTATTCGGCGGATGACAGCGCCGTAATTGAAGAGGTGAATTTCTCTGACGGTACGACATATGACCTCATGAGCTTGATTAATTATCCGCCTGTTGCGCAATCAGATTCTTTCACTGGTGATACAGATACCAATATTACAGGTAATCTTCTTGCGGATAACGGAAATGGTGTTGATAGTGACCCTGATGGTGGTGTTCTAACTGTTGTTGCCGGAGCTTTTTCAACCTCTCATGGTTCTGTCGTGATTTCTGCAAATGGTGATTTTGCTTATACGCCGGATACAGGCTATGTCGGTGTCGACACTTTCTCTTACACACTCGAAGATGATCATGGCAATAGTTCTCAAGGACATGTGTCTCTTGTTCTAAACCATCCGGAGGCCAACACGGTTCCGGTAGGCGCAGATGACAGTGTTGTAACAGATGAAGATACAGCAATTATTATTGACGTCTTGGCGAACGATAGTGATCCAGATAATGACTCATTGAGTGTTTCTATTTCCACAAACCCTTTGAATGCTACATTAGTCGTGAATGCGGATAACACGATTACCTATACACCAAATAATAACTATAACGGCGTAGATAGCTTTTCTTATCGTGTTGATGATGGGCGTGGCGGCACATTTACATCTAACGTTACGGTTACTGTGAATGCCATAAATGATAATCCGGAAGCTCATGACGATGTTTTTCGTGCGCGAACAGATACAGTCGTGGTTGGTAATGTCATTGCGGATAACGGTAATGGGTTTGACTATGATCTCGACGGGGACGCAATTAGCGTTATCGCTGGTACATATTCAACCTCTCATGGTTCTGTCGTGATTTCTACAAATGGTGATTTTACTTACACACCAAACACTGGATATGCTGGTACGGATAGCTTTACTTATACGTTAGAAGATGCAAACGGTGGTAGTCGTGTCGGAACTGTGATGCTGACGCTTAGTGATACGCCTCAAAACACTATTAATGGTACGGGTTCAGACGACACGCTATATGGTGATCAGACCGGTATAGCAAATGACACACTCATTGGTGGTTCTGGCGTAGATACACTTCGTGGCGGTGCTGGTGATGATACTTACATCTGGAATTTAGGGGATGGTGACGACATTATTGATGATACCTCTGGCCATGACACCCTTGTTTTTGGTAGTGGAATTACGCAAGCTGATGTCACGCTTTTAAGAACCAGTGATCCAACTTCATATTACAATCTTGAAATAAATATTTCTGATGGCAGCACTATTAATGTGCTTTCTCATTTTGTTGATAGTCAGACTAAGAAACTTGAGGAGATTCGTTTTGCTGATGGAACAGTAATCGATATTAGCGGAGACTTAACGTTAACAGGAACAAATGCAGACGACTCGATAGAATCTGGCAATACAACGAATGACACAATGTATGGACTGGCTGGCGATGATGATTTATCTGGCACTGGTGGAAACGATGTTTTGATTGGTGGTGCAGGAGCGGATACTCTACGCGGCGGTGCTGATGATGACACTTACATTTGGAATTTGGGTGATGGGGACGACATCATTGATGATATCTCTGGCCATGACACCCTTGTTTTTGGTAGTGGAATTACGCAAGCTGATGTCACGCTTTTAAGAACCAGTGATCCAACTTCATATTACAATCTCGAAATAAATATTTCTGATGGTAGCACTCTTAGCGTTGTGGGACACTTTATTGGTAATCAAACGAAGAAACTTGAGGAGATTCGTTTTGCAGATGGAACAATAATTGATATTAGCGGAGATTTAACATTAACGGGAACAAGCGCAGCTGACTCAATAGAGTCTGATAATACTACAAGTGACATGATGTATGGATTAGCTGGCGACGATATTTTATCTGGTCTTGGTGGCAATGATGTTCTTATCGGTGGTTCTGGCGTGGATACACTCCGTGGTGGTACTGGTGATGATACTTATATCTGGAACTTAGGTGATGGCGACGACACTATTGATGATACTTCCGGCCATGACACCCTTGTTTTTGGCAATGGGATTAGTCAATACGATGTGACGTTGGTCAGAGGAAGTGGGCCTAGCTCTTACTATAACTTGGAAATCAGTGTTTCTGATGGCAGCATTATTAGTGTTGCAGGTCACTTTATCGGTAATCAATCGAAAAAACTTGAAGAAATTCGTTTTGAAGATGGTTCAAGTATAAACGTCTTAGCCTATTTCAATGAAGCGCCAACGTCGAAAAACGATGTATTTACAATAGCGCACGATGTTGGTTTTTCAGGAAATGTGCTTGCAGATAATGGATTTGGTGCTGATATTGATACGGATGGTCAGGCTATTCGCGTAGTTGAAGGATCGTTTTCAACAACACATGGTGTCGTAGTTATTTCTGCCAATGGTGATTTTGTCTATACACCTGAAGCAGGATATGCAGGGAGTGATGGTTTTACTTACGAAGTTATTGACGAACTTGGTGGTGTAAATAATGCGACTGTAGAAATAACTGTTCTGCCGCCGAATGTAGCACCAATCGCACAAGATGATTCTTTTTCTGGCGACCAGGATGTTAATATTACAGGTAACCTTCTATCCGATAATGGCACTGGTGCAGACAGTGATCCTGATGGCGATACGTTAACTGTTATCGCTGGTACTTATGCTACGGCAAATGGTTCTGTTACTATTTCTGCTAATGGGAGCTTCACCTATACTCCGAATGCTGGTTATTTTGGTTCTGATAGCTTCACCTATACATTACAAGATGATCGTGGCGGTTCGGATTCAGCTACTGTAACGTTAACATTGAATGAAGTGAACTTTGCACCAATCGCACAAAACGATAGTTTTTCAAGCGATCAAGATATAGATATTACTGGAAATGTTTTAGCTGATAATGGGAATGGCGTTGATATTGATCCAGAAGGCCACAGTATCAGTGTAGTTGCTGAAACGATTTCAACAGCAAATGGTTCTGTTGTTCTTTCGTCAGATGGTTCTTTTGTTTATACACCAAATGCTGGGTTCGTAGGGAATGACAGTTTCATCTATACCCTCACAGATTCTCTCGGAGCGTCATCTCAGGGAACGGTTTCTCTAAGCTTAGTTTCAACGTCTACGCAGTACGATGATGTTATTACAGGAACGAGTGGCAATGATAGCCTAAACGGAAGTTCTAATAGTAACGATCTTATCACTGGTTTAGAAGGAAATGACAGCCTTACAGGCTATACAGGCAACGATACTTATGTTTGGTCAGTGGGTGATGGTAGCGATACAATCACCGAAGCTGGCGGTGTTGATCAGATCATCATGCATGGTGTCACACAGAATGATATCCGCTTCGAGAAATCCGGGAACTACAATCTAAAGATCCATGCTGGAACGGAATCAATCACCATCAATTCACAGTTTTATTCTGATTATCAGAACAACAGCTACTACGACATTTACCGCGTCGAAAATCTGGTTCTGGATGATGGCACCACTATTGATCTGACAGGTGGTTTGACCTTCACAGGGACAGCCTCGAATGATTACCTCTATGGCCTTAAGCAATCTGACAGTGTTCTTTATGGTCTTGAAGGCAATGACTCCATCTACGGCTATGCTGGCAATGACACGCTTGAAGGTGGTCTTGGTAATGACGCGCTGAATGGTGATACAGGCAACGATACTTATGTGTGGTCAGTGGGCGATGGGAGCGATACCATCACCGAAGCTGGCGGTGTTGATCAGATCATCATGCATGGTGTCACGCAGAATGATATCCGCTTCGAGAAATCCGGGAACTACAATCTGAAGATCCATGTGGGAACGGAATCGATCACCATCAATTCACAGTTTTATTCTGATTATCAGAATAACAGCTACTACGATATTTACCGCGTCGAAAATCTGGTTCTGGATGATGGTACCACCATTGATCTAACGGGTGGTTTGACATTCACAGGGACTTCCGCGAATGAAACCATCAACGGACTAAATAATGGCAATAACATTTTTATAGGATTAGAGGGTAATGATACTCTGAATGGAAAGATCGGAAATGACAGTTATGTCTGGTCGCTTGGTGATGGAAACGACATCATTAACGAAACAAGCGGTGTTGATCAGATCATCATGCATGGTGTGACACAGAATGATATCCGCTTTGAAAAATCCGGGAACTACAATCTAAAGATCCATGTGGGAACGGAATCGATCACCATCAATTCACAGCTTTATTCTGATTATCAGAACAACAGCTACTACGACATTTACCGCGTCGAAAATCTGGTTCTGGATGATGGCACCACTATTGATCTAACGGGCGGTTTGACCTTCACAGGCACAGCCTCAAATGATTACCTTTATGGCCTTAAGCAATCTGACAGTGTTCTTTATGGTCTTGAAGGCAATGACTCCATCTACGGCTATGCTGGCAATGACACGCTTGAAGGTGGTCTTGGTAATGACGCGCTGAATGGTGATACAGGCAACGATACTTATGTGTGGTCAGTGGGCGATGGCAACGATACCATCACAGAAGCTGGCGGTGTTGATCAGATCATCATGCATGGTGTGACACAGAATGATATCCGCTTCGAAAAATCCGGGAACTACAATCTGAAGATCCATGCGGGAACGGAAACGATCACCATCAATTCACAGCTTTATTCTGATTATCAGAATAACAGCTACTACGATATTTACCGCGTCGAAAATCTGGTTCTGGATGATGGCACCACCATTGATCTAACGGGCGGTTTGACCTTCACAGGCACAGCCTCAAATGATTACCTTTATGGCCTTAAGCAATCCGACAGTGTTCTTTATGGTCTTGAGGGTAATGATTCCATCTACGGCTATGCGGGAAGTGATATTCTTTATGGTGGCGCTGGATCTGATTACCTTTATGGTGGTGCGGCAAATGACCTTCTCTATGGCAACGCAGGTGTTGATATGCTCTATGGACAAGGTGGTTCAGATACATTTGTGTTTGAAGCAGCGACAGCTTTTGCCGACAGTGACAATATTCAGGACTTTAAACTCTCTGAAAATGACAAACTGGATGTTTCTGATTTGCTGGAAGGATATGATCCATTAACAGATGCGCTTACAGACTTTGTACAGATCACAGAAAGCGGTTCTAACTCTTATCTATCAGTGGATGCTAATGGCGGTGGAGATAACTTTATCCAAGTCGCTTACATCTACAACCAGACAGGTTTAACAGATGAAAATGCTCTGGAGACTTCTGGCAACCTGATTACAACTTAGAGATAATAACAAAATTATATGGTGAGTTTAGCTACTGCATTATGGGGAGATATTAATCTCCTTATAATATTTGATAGAAGCATCTGATATCGGCCATGAGCGGACATTTAAGTCACAGTAGCATATCGCTGTGAGTTCAACATGTCACAACAACGTTATATGAATTTAGAGGTACTTTGCCACTCCAGTATATACTTAGTTATGGGCCACCATTCATCCTCGCTTAGATCATCAATTTCTAATCTATATTCAATTTCTGTTTGATGTATGTGATAGTCTGCATGCAGAAATTCGAAAACTTGTTCTTGCAAGGGGTGAGGTATCGATTCTTTAGCCACATAATCATTAAGCCCCTCCATCATATAGCAGCCAAGGACTCTCTTCTCATGGATACTGGTATCGTTTTTTTGGTATAGTGCGATATACTTTTCTAGCTCTGATAATTTACAAGTAGTGTATTCGTAGTCTTGGCAATCAAGGTCACGAGAACTGATATCTACACCAATTTTTGTAAGAACGGATTTTACAGCATCCAGACTTGGGTATTTTAAATCATCTGATATCACATTTACCTCATCGTATTTACAACAATCAGTATTGTTATCGGCTTAAGTGGACATTCATATAAAAATAATGATTACTAAAGAGGAGTTGCTTAAATACTATTTAGCAAGCCGTCTTTTATACGACTCTTTATCAGTTGCACGTATCTTTTCAAATTTTTCTTCTAAAAGCTGAGTTTCCCATGTCCATCTTACATTTGCTTTATCGCCAACAACTTCTCTTACTTCTTTGATTAGTGGAGCAAACCAGTAGTATTGTGACTCGCCAAACAACCTGTAACAAACATCAATATCGACTATGTTTTTTTCAATGTAAACATTGAGATCTGAAAAAAGAACACTAAACGCGTAAAACTTCTCCAATACTCTTCGTGCTTTTGGTTCTTTCTAATTCCGTTTAAAAATTCCTTACTGAGTACACGCTCTTCAGTATCAAAGTCTTTGACTATAGTATAAATACTATCACGATGCTCAACGAACTCCTTGGACCACCACACTTCATGCAGTTTAATAGCAAGTTCATTTTTATCCTTTTTTCTATCTAGCAAATATCTCACAAGAGCGCCCATTAGCCCGCCAGATATAAAAGGTAATAAATACGTTAAAACTACATCAAACATAATTACTGCTCCTTCATGTTACAATTTGAATAACTGCTCTCTACTAAAATATAACAACTTCCTACGGCCATTAGCGGACATTCAGTTTGACGGGAAAAAAGCCCGGCCTTCCAATACTGGAATTTCCAGAAAAATGGGTGTATTTCATAAACTTAATCAAGTCTTTATCCGGTTCTTGGTTATCAAGTACAATTATTTGATCATCATTATAAAAATCACATAGGTCTCTATAGAAAGCATAAATGAGATTATTAACAATATTCGCTTGTTCATCTTCTTCATGAATTGGTTTTTCTTCATCTCTTTTTTTGTATGTTGTTAGCGGTGAGTCTAAAATCACAAATCCGGGGTGTCGCTTCTTATTTTTTAAAAAACTCATTAGTGCTATTATAAAAGCTGAGAAGCAAATGGCTCTGTACCCCTTTCCGAAATGGCCTCGTGGCTTTCCTCCAATAACAAAATCTCTAGTATCTGAGTCAAATAAAACGCTGTTTGCACCGGGAAAATCCCATCTTGTAAGGATATTAGATAACTCCTTTGAAAACTTGGCGAGCTCAATAGAAAAGTCAGGAATTTCGTATGTATCGGTGATTTCATCGTGCTCGATCTGAAGCTCTCCAATTTCTAGTAAAATTCTATTTCGCTTCTCTTTGTTGCTCAGTCTGTTTTCAACTTCTATACGTTTAACATTTAAGGTTTTAATGATAGAGTTATACTCTCTAATTTCACGAGAAACCTCCGCGTTTATCATTTCGTTTAGCTCATTTATTTCAGAATTAATTTTGGAGATTTTGGTCTCTATTTTACCTTTATGTTTTAGGATTTCGTCAATAGTAGAGTGTAGGTCAATTACTTTTTGATCAATTTTTTCGATTTCAGCAGAGTTACTTTTTAATATGAGATCACTATCTAAATCAGACACTTCTTCTATTTCGCTACCGCAAGTTGGGCAATTCGCAATAAAATGATTTTCTACATAAGTGATTGCTTCTGAATTGGCTTCTATACGTTCTCTATCTGATGCGTATTTTTTTAATAGTAATTTGAACCTTTCAAGAACCGTATTATCATCGTCCAGCATATTTCTTAGATTTTGAATCTGCGAGTTGAGGTGGCTTCTTCTGTCTAAATTTCCTTTATTACTATTTATCCTTCCATTAAGTTCTAATTCAGCATTAGAGATCGATGTTTCTAGCTTTTTAATATTAGACTTTAACTCCTCTTCGGTTTCTTCAACATCTTTGACTTCTGAAAAATAGCTTTCTAAAAAGCTCTCAAGATTTGAAATTTTTTGACTTAGTGAAACCTTGGATGTTTTTCTCTTTTTTAGTTCCAAAACATCAGAATCATCTATTCCGGTCAAGAGTGTCTTCAATAAAGACATTTCTTGAGTTTTTTCCATGTAATTTCCAGTACCCATAGGTGATTCATCTGAAATAATACGTTTTTCATCAACTAAGAAAATCTTCTCTAATATCCTCAATGATAGTGCTGAATGTTTTAGTGACTTTGTTCCATATACGAGCGTATTGTTCGCAATGCCTACTCTCTTTAGAAAAAATTCAGAAAGATTATGCTTTCCCTTATGAGTGGGTTTTAGTATCTGAGTTACACTTTCTTTTCCATCTTTGGATATTTCTTCGACAGTTATGTCTGCCCCTTCTTTTAACTCTCTTTTTAGTACAAAATCTTGATCTTGACTACCAGAGAATGAAACCTCGACAGAAGTATAACCTTTTGATTGATCTATTGGTTTAGGAACCTTGTCTGCACCAAATATAAACTGAAAACACTGGCAAATGTAGGATTTTCCGGTATCAGATGCTCCTGCAATTACATTAAGCCCTTTTTTTAACTCAATTTTTGCGGTTTCTTTTCCACTACCTTTCACTTCTAATTTTGTAATTATCATAATATTAAACCTTGTAAGTCGGAAAAGAATGAGCAATTACAAATTTATAATTCTCTTGTAGCCAGTTTAGTCTAGCCCATGCTTTTTTATAGTAAGACGATTTAAGGCAGCTAATAAAATGCATTGTTTGCTGATTTGAAGAATAATAGTAACCAGAAGTATTTGGAGTGAAGTCAATTAACCCTCTCTTTACGAAGAACTTTAGAGCTGAAGGAAGAAATTCTCTTCGATGACCAATCTCTGCGATGTGGTTGGGTATTGAAGGGTGCAGATTTTCTGGTCCACCAAAATCACCAGAATATAAAAGCGCGTAGTCAAGCAATACTAAATCATCAATAGAAAATTCTATTTCTAACGCTGTGAGAACGAGGGAGCTACGCGTGCCAAGTTCTATAGGACTATTAAATATTAAGTTTACTGCATTACTCATTTCTTAATCCATTTGAGTTTCTTATTGTTTACTAGGTGATGGCATAAGCCTTTTTTATCAAAAACCTTAATGTAGTGATGAAGTGGATGCGAGTGATAGTCTGCTGTTGCAGCTTGCTCAGATACACTAAGGTAACGTTCAAAACCATTGTCATGATTACGTAAGGCAACAGGGGAAACAGTTTCATAACATTCATCCAAGAGTTCATCATAACTACCGTCCGGCAACCAGTCTCTAGAAAATTTTTCTAAACCTTCTGCGGAATAAAAATTTTTGCGAGCGCTGTTGTACTCGCTTTCATAGTTTACAAATTGGAAAACATTATCACCGTTAACTTCAGTTCCTTCGACATCACTAAAGGCTAGGAACAACTCTGAAGTATAGATAAGTTCTTTATCTGCTAGCGTCAATGGAGGGGTGGGAGGTTTGGTACGTTTTTTTGGACTTCCCCCAAACCTTATAGCATGGTAAGGCGTCTCACTGTGTAATTGGATTATTTCAAGTGGAGGAATATGTTCAAATATTTCAAAATCTATTGATGAGTCTATAAAGCTGATTAATTCTTTGGATAAGACCACCTTTTCTTTTTTTGTAATCTTATTTTTACACCGCTTTTCCCAACGCTCAAATACAGATTCTTTTAACTTTTGGCTGTTCATTAAATGATTTAAAAGCTGTGTTGTAACTCCCTTGGGAGCTACAAACAAATACTTTGATGGGACAGAATATTCGCCTTTATAGCAGTAATAAATTAACTTTCCAATTTCAGTAATAGCCTCATCTAATTTAAGAGCATTTGCATAGTATTTGCATTGAAAGTTATTCCATTCACCGTTGGGCACATAGGCAATTACATCTCTTCCCATATCCCCACCACCACCACATCGAACGACTTTTGGGAAGTCCTTTTTCCAACGGTAGAAAACTATCTCAAGCGTTATATCCTCCCATGTATCTTCATCAAGTATTTCCAAACGATCTAATTTAGTAATAGGAGCACCTTGAGATATGTCTAAAGCTGTGTGTATGCTTTCATCCACTGAAGGCTCTGCAATATCCACCTCTGAATTCAAAAAATTCTCCTTAATTAATTCTTATTCAACGTCCGCTTTGGGTCGGTAGCGGAAATTTAGTTTACTTAATTATGGCGCTAAATATACATGCTTGAAGTGGAATATCAAAAACATTTAATCAACCATAGCAACAATAACTCGACAAGAGATTTTTGCGCATCCAAAGACGTTCTTTGGTCGTTAACCACTGGCGAAACAGTGGTCGAGATTGAACAATGAAATGTTCACGCACATACAATCGGCGCACGGTTGTTTGAGGGGATTGCATAAGGGGGAGCGAACTTCCCTCTTTGCTGCATGGTTCAGTCCAGATGGAGAGGCATACCTTCAAGCTCTGGTCGAGGGTTCCAAGGGGCTATGAAATGCCCTTTTGGTCAATGGGGATGCTAAGGGGAGAAATGAAATCTCACCCTTGCTCATGGGATTGTTAAGGGCAGCACGACGGCTCTCTTAACTGCTGATTGAACGGGCAAACGTTCTTTTGGTGCTTGATGGCTCGATGCCTAAAACGCACCAACAAAGCTCTTACCTTTCGGAAAATTACCAAAGTAATTTAGTCGAAATTTAGAGCGCTCGGTGAGGATAAAACGGACGGCGTAACGTCCTTTTCAAGATAGGTGCAATTATACCAAGTAGAGATATATCTCGATTTTGTACTACATTGCACACATCTTGCGGTCATCCGAAAACTTCACCAATAGCGGAACTATGCTGCATTGCACCCTATTTCAACCTCAATTTAACACTGGATCACCATCGGATGACAGTCTCTATAAAAGTCATAGATTGCACTCGTCCTGACCTGTTTGATCAATACTTAGCCACATGCAATAATTCTTCAATAAGGCATTTCCGTAGTTTAAGAGCAGATAAAACTAAGCTTTTAAGATATGCGCCTGACTTCCCATAAATAAGAAGCGCTAACGGAGACATCATGAAACTAAAAGCTATCTCATTTTTATCACTATTATTGGTACATTGCATAGCCTGTGCAGATGTTACTGTTGGGGTGTGGAATATTGAAAATCTAAGCCCCACGGTAAAAAGAGGATTTCCTGAATTAAGAGGCAGCAAACAGCATAAACCGAGAAGCGAAGAGCAATTAGATAAAATTGCTAACTATATAAAAAATGATCTCAAAGCCAGTGCACTCATGCTGACAGAGATTCATGGCGATCAAGATCAAGTATCATATAACCGCTCCTCACAGCTTGATCATATTGAGGAAAATCTTGGTTCGAACTGGAAGTATTGGTTAGGCAAATCAGGGGGTAAACAGCGAATAGCATTTTTATATGATACAAGTATTATCGAAGTTATAGATATTCAAGAATTAGAAGTCCCTCCTCTTAAGGTTCAAGGTACAGATATTTATCATCGCGATCCCCTATTGGCTCATATTCGTTTTAAGGATGGTGGCAATGACCTGTTTATGGTTGGACTTCACCTCAAGAGTGTACAAACAAATGTGCATAACCATATGGCCGCAGTCTCTAAATTATTAGGTATATTATCCGATACCAAAGGAAGAAAATCCTATGGATTACCAACTCTCAGTGAAGAAAACGAAGTCATTGTTATGGGAGATTTGAATGATAGCTCTCATGATGATCCAAATTTTAAATTCATATTCGATTATTTTAAAGGTGCAGGATATAAGCATTTAGGCGATGCAGACAACTACCCTGATACTAGAGTTAACGGAAGCGAAATTGACCATATTCTCGTTTCAAAAAAGCTCAAAGCAGAAGTTGTTTCAGGGTCTTTCAAAGTCCATACAGTACCCGATTCACAAAGAAAGAGTTATAGAAAAATTTATTCCGATCACTTCCCTATTACTGTTGCATTAAAAACTCATGAAGATACAGACGGCTAATAAATCGAATGTCAGCAATATAAACAAATAAAAGAACATCCCACAAAGCCTACGTCGCCTTACCCAAAAAGGGCGGGAGGGTGGGACAAAAAAAGCGCACCACTTACGAAAGTGGTGCTTCAATATTTATCTTTATGCACTCTTAGAACAAACTATATTGTCGCGACTCTTCCTGATAGCGTTTCCACTTAGGTTGTTTAGCTTCATATTCAAGCCACTCTTGGACATACTCAACAGGCGATTTAAATTCGGCCAGATAGCTTTCATCAATATGGTGAGATTTATATCCTGTGTTGGTAATTGGTAAAATGGAATCTTCCGGTTCAATCACTCTGATATCCAGGTGCTCAATGACACCCCAACGTTTGTGAGTATGCGTAATTTCTATTGTGATGCCATTCCATATGAGTTGGTATTCGATGACTTGATTGTTCATGAAACTTTCCTTTGCTTATGTTTGAGCCGAAGGAATTTCCGGCCTTGTGATAAGCAAAAACCCGTCAGGATAACGGGAGAATGTCTAATCAGGGGGAACCACCCAATTATCTGCTAGAAACGATGAGAGCGGATAATTAGGGGGATGATTTGACAGGCTACACCTGTCGGGTAGTGTTCACATAAAAGGCAAGGAATTTATTCGGATTGCACTAGCCTAAAGAAAATTTGAGCTAACCCAAGCATCGATATAAGAACTTAATCAACAACGCTCACAACAAACCTGACGCATGAGTACGATTTCTTAGTTCATCGAGTGTTGGAATTTCATTAATCGATTTGCAGGTTACGATTTGATCGAGAATAAACTCCCAAACTTTAACGGCCCTTTGCTTTTCGAAATCATAAGAGTATTGAACATAAACCTCTCCAGTAACGTCACGATCTCCATCACTATGATTAAGCATCAATCGTGCGTAAAGTTTTGGTAGACCAACCGCTGTAATCCAAGTAGCGCCAGTTCTTCGTAAATCATGAGGGCATATATCTTCGATTCCTAATGCTTTTCTATTTCTTCTTACGGCTTGATGTAATGCGGACTTACCATAGGGTATAAGCTCTGCATCAAGACTCTTTGGTGTTTTTTTAGCTCTTGTTGCACCGAATATATAAGGGGAGGCTCCTGTATACTCCTGTGCTTCACTTATAATTTCATGTGCATAGCGATTTAATGGTACGCGGTGCATACGCTTACTTTTGGTATCTTCACGTTGCATATGCCAAACATTTTCGTTTTGTTTATAAGAGCTATAAGTCATATTTCTAACTTCTTTACTCCGCTGCATAGTAACGATTCCGAATTTCAAAGCTCTTGCAGTCACAGGAGGGACTAACTTATCAATCCTATTCCAGAACAGCCAAAGCTCCTCAAAATTAAGAACTCTATCCCTAGAACCAGCTTTACCAAGAGACTTTACCTCTGCAACTGGATTAGTTTTAATTAACTTTTTATCTTTAGCGAGGTTAAAAAGCTGTCTTGTATACGCCAAGCTATTTTTTACGGCCACCTTCCCATTACGTTTAGCATTTTTCGTTTTTTTAGCTCGCTTTAAAATGCGTAGTTGTATTTTATCGATATCATCTGGAGTGACATCTGGCAATTTAATGTCGCCAATTACAGGAATAACATCGAGGTTAAATATCCGCTCCTCCTCTTTTATCGATGCTTTTTCTTTAAGCTTCTCCAGCTCTAAATATACAGGAACAAATTCGGATACTTTGTATGTGTTATTTTGTTTTTGAATTTCGTTTTTTCTTTCAGCAACAGGATCGCGACAAAATTTATGTACTTGCTCGTAAAGCTCATCATAGATTTTTCTAGCTTCACGAATTGATAGCGCTGGATATTTTCCAATAGATATCCACCTGCTTTTTTCTTTTTTCTCACCGCTCATATATTTAAAAATGAAAACTTTTGTTCCGCTTGGATTAATGCGGATACCAAATCCTGGGCATCCATAACACCAGTAGGTTTGGCGTTTTTCCTGTGACTTAATATTTCTAATGATGCTATCGATGAACTTAATAGTATTGGACATCCATTTCCTTTCTGGCTACTTGGCTGGCTACTTGAGATATGTTTCCAATATGGACAAAATAAGTTGATATGCGCAAGAAAATAGTTTTATAACCCTTATTGAGCGTAGCTTACAGAGTTTCAGTAACTTCCAAAATCTAAAGCTCCACTCTCAAATCAAATCAATAGCCTGTATCCCTTATTCAGCCTAACTTATAGCGATTAATTTTAAGTTAAAGCCACTGACTACGGATCAGAAGGTCTGGGGTTCGAATCCTCACGGGCGCGCCATTAATTTCCCAACTATATCAATATATTAATGGGGAAATTAGATTTCTGAAAAATTAGCAAAAAAATAGCCAGCTACTTGGCTGGCTACTTGAAAAGTATCTATTCTTATTCAAGAGTCTATCAGAAAACATTATTTGTGGGTAACTAACTTAGGTGATATCACAGAATTAAATCCGCCTCTTCTTGCAAGGTCGTCTCATAATTGTTGGAAAATTTCTTATCGAGTAACGCTATGGTTTCTTGTGGTAGATAGCTGCGTGGATTTAAGTAACCAAATGACTCTTTAAATTTCGGTGTTTGGATCAGTTCCTCCCCGTCCTGCTGTAAAGAGTAAATTAATATATTATGCAGTCCCCATTTCCCAATGCTCAATGAGTAACCTGAACGCACAAGGTGATTTGCCACCTCCCATGTACCAATAATCCCATCACCATCATCATACCCAAACTTAGAAAACGCATCTTCCCATCGCATGGCTTTAGCTGTCTTCTTGCTTGTACATGTGTGGATTTTTAATCCAGTCATGTAAATCTTTTAGATGAAAGGCTTTACGAATAGCATTATTACGTCGTGATAATTTTCTTGGTTTGGGAAATGTGCCACGAGCGATACGGCGATTAATTTCCTGGCGTGATATTCCACAAAGCCTTACAGCCAGTTTAATTGGAATCAACGCATTGGTTTGTATCATCAAAGCAGCGGTTACTTGTGCTTCAAATTCATCTTTTATCGTTCTATCTGAAATAATATCATTCATGAGCAAATCCTCCCTAAGAACGTAAAGCAAGCCTTACGTCACGAAAATTCACCCATGTAAAAAAAATAGAGTTCATAGCAAAGAGTACTAGCAGCTATTCAACTCCACCTACTCCCTACTCTTTAGTTTAGTAATAAAAAACTTAATTTTCGATTAATCTAGCTAATCTTTGCACAAAATCCTCATGCCTTGAAGGTAATATATAAAACGCAGCTTCCAGATAAGCGTGCATTTTTGGATATTCACACTCATTATCATTATGGCTAATAGTTTTCGATGCTTTATCAAATTTACTGAGCCTTACTTAATAGCCGTTGTGCAATAGTTTCATGCCCATATGTAAGAGCTAAAAGTACAGCATTCTCGCCTAGTGTATTTTTTTGTGATACTTTTACTTTTCCAGTACTTAACAAACTGTGAACGATAGACTCTTGACCATAACAGCACGCAAACATCAATACGCTAAAGCCCGCATTATTTTGTGCATTTATATCTATTTCCTCTAATTCTAATAGATATCGGGCAATTGTTTCATGGCCGTGCTGACTTGCTAACATTAGAGCGCTATTACCGTCATCACTTTGCGCATTAATTTTAATATTCTTAGAATTAGCCAGAAGCCGGACAATGGTTTCGTTGCCCTTTATACATGCAAGCATAAGCGCATTATAACCTCCAGTAAATGTCGAATTCACATCAATATTTTCAAAACTCACCAAATCTTCAACAATTTTTTCATGGCCGTTCTGAACCGCCAACATAAGCGCTGTAGTTCCTCCACCAAAAGATCTGTTAATGTCAATTTTATCAATTTTCAATAGATATTTAACAATCAATGAATGACCATATTGGCTTGCATACATTATGGCCGTAGCCCCCTCATAATCAGTCATATCCATATCTATTTTTCCAGAATCCCCAAACTCATGCACAACTTTCTCATGTCCATATATGCAAGCAAGTTTTAAAGCTGTAGAGCCTGCTGAATCTGTTAGGCTAGCGCGTATTCCTTCTTCACATAGTAACAGTCGAACAATCACGTCATGACCAAACTCACTTGCCAACATCAATGCTGTTGTACCATTCTTATTTTGTTTATTTACGTCAACGTCATTAGTTTCTAATAAAAGACGTACAATTTCAGTATGTCCCTTCCCACAAGCAAACATTAATGCGGTAACCCCCTCACCGCTCTGCATATCCAATTTAATATCAGGAGAACTTAATAAAGATTGTACGATCCCTACATGTCCATTTTCACTTGCAAGCATGACAGGTGTAAGCTTGCTTAAAGTCGTTTGATTGATATTTATTTTTTTCGTTTCCAACAAAAGTCGAACCACTGCCTCATTTTTATTACTAATGGCCTCAATTAAAGGCGTTGTACCAAAGCTTATTGTGCTAAATCTGTTTAAATCAACGACTTCAGTTTCAATTAAAAAGCGAACGATGTCTTCTTGCCCATACTTACACGCAAGTAATAAAGCTGTTCTGTCTAAATGAGGCTTATCTATCTCGACTTGACCGCTTTCAAACATATAAGACACAATATTCGTATACCCATATGAAGCCGCAACAAATATCGGAATATTACCATTTTTCGCGATCTGATTTAGACTAACAGGGCGGTTCTTTACAATCCAGTCAAAAGCATCAAGCCCACCAATAAAGCAAGGTAAGAAAATTGCTGTTCTATCAGAACCGCTATTCGTCTTAAAATATTCCAGAAGTTGAAAATAAACTTTTTCTATATCACTAAACGAGCTTTTCAGCCTACAAATATCATTAAAATATTTTACTAAAGTAAAACCAACTCTGAAGAATGGAGAATTAGTTCGAAAATCTTTCGTTGAATTAAAATACTCTCCAGCTTCAAGAATTGAATTCACATTTACATTGTTAATAAAGTTGGTAGTGTAAACTTCTTGAGCTTTACCTGACAAAACACTAGACACTTCAATATTGGTTAGTGTGGCTGTTAAGTACAAAGAACCACTTTCAGTAAAACGTACTGGATTTAAGAATTCAGATAAATCTTTCCAAGCTTGTTCAGTAAATCTATTTAATTCATCATTCGCTAAATTACGTGCTAATCTAATAAAAAACTCGATAAAGGAATCTATAATCTCTATTTTTTCTGAGTACTGAATACATAACATACTTACGAAGAGATCATGAATTTCTTTTTTATCTTTATACTCTCTAAAGAACGTAAGAAAAAAGTTCTCACCCATAATATCTGGCTCAAATTTTTTGAGCGTATTTGTATCTTGTGATGATACTATCCTGTTACACCAAGCTGAAATTTCTTCTTTTTCAGTTTGAGTAAGCCCTATTTCACCGGACAAACAATCATATAAATGAGAGAAAGGAATCCCTTGTAATACCGTAGCGACTGAAACACATACTCCCACTTTTACACCGAGATTTGAACCAACAGCTTCATTTGGCGCATTATCGCCTTTCCATGGAATTCTTCGGGTAGAGCGAAAATAGTGATTTATGAGATCTTTTCTTTTCCAATGAGCTATTTTCTCAATACCATTCTTGATCGATTCAGCAATTAATATCGCAAATAAAGGATGCTCAGCGTAAGTCGACTCACCATCGCTCATCCCTTTCAATACATCATAGGCTCTTGCAACTTCCCAGCTACCCCTTTCAAATCCCGATACTTCTGAAATAATATCAAAAATCAGTTCCTTACGACTATTCGATTCATCAAGTCGCATTGGCGAATATTTATGAAGAAACTGCGTTCTATAGTTTAATCGCGTCCCATCTCTATCAATTGCATCAAGTGTTAAAGAATCCAACCCTTCACTATCAAATCGACTTGGTAAAACATGATCCAGTATTAACAGCCTGATTTTATATTCTTGTTTGCGCTCTCCAGCTTTGACGATAAGGTCTATAACATCTTTAAAACGATAAATATAATCAACGACAATAAGAGCATTACAAGTCGGCTTCCAATTACGCCACTTCTTTAAATTCTCAAGCGAATTCTCATAAACAAAGCCTGCCTGCCATTCATTATCGCTTACATTGTTTCTCATCCATTCAGACACAAGCCTTGTCTTACCTGCACCGGATGGAGCAATAACAAACATAAAAGAAAACTTATCTTCTTCATTAAGGAACTCTGTCAGTTGCTTAATTTCTTCATCTCGTCGATAGAGATTCACAGAACTGTGATTATATGGATTTA
The DNA here is from genome assembly GCF_052495765.1 of Aliikangiella litoralis. The sequence goes on from NZ_CP199292.1 coordinate 4,133,574, forward strand.
AGTCAATTGAAGCTGAACTTGAGTGAGAATCAATATATGGCGGCGACTCGATTGGAATATCTGATTTAATTATTTCTCTGTTAAATTGAGGTGTTTCTTCAATAATTAGCCTTTTAATGATGTCTTCATGACCTTTGGTGCAGTTTTTTTTACCTGCAAGAAAATGCGTAAGCTCATCAATAATTGACTGGGGCACAAGATTATGGGGATTGTCAGGCTCATTAAATACCCGTAAAGGTAAAAAGCCTTTTTCACAGAACTTTAAAAATTCCAATAGGCAATGTAGTTCGGATTCAAACCCAGCAATCTCTGTTATTATTTTAAAGAACTTTCTAGGTTCACCATTTGCGATATTTGTAGTCGTCGGAAAGTTGTCAAAATAGCTTTGACTAGGGAGTTCATCAATAAGCTTCTGTCGCGTACTACATGAACCGCCTTCCTTTGTAGTCTGCTCTTGTGCGAAATGCTTTAAGTGATATCCCTCAAAAACTTTTATTTTCCGCTTGCTATTTCCTGGGTGAGGTCTTTCTATAGTGCTAAGGCCATTTCTATTAGGCTCTAAACCATGCTCTATCAGCAGCTCATTGCGTTTATCCGTTGCCATCAATTTACAGATTCTATTTAATAAATCTGCGTACTCATCTGCTCCTTTGTCCATTTATATTATGTCCAATATACACAAGAATATTAGACATAATACATAATTTTAAGGTGGGGTAAACCCCCTGACAATCCCGATGAGAGCTACTCAAAATCTACTTTCTTATCGGTTTCTAGTCGAAGTATTCGCTTTACATGTTCGGGACTATAACTTGCTTCAAGCAGTTCTTCAGTGACGTCTTGAAACACTTCTTGTATCGTTTTGTTTTGAACTTCTGCACGTACCTTTAAAAGGTCATTGAATATATTGGCATATCCCTTTGGTACATCTTCAATCTTTACCGTATCTAACCCCAGTTCTTTTTGTCGTTTTGTTGGCATAAATATTCACTTTCTTCTTCCTTGAATGAAACAACCTCTTTTAGTTGTAGCAGCATTCACTTTTAAAGGTCAATTGAAAAGTCACTAACACCTTGTTATAAATGTACTTATCGGCTTAATCTTACTCGCCTGAAACACGCCTTCCGCACATTTTCGGAAATTCCGAAAAAATACCCACTTTTCCGAAACATTCCGAATTTTTTCCGAATTCGTTCTTTGAAATACTCAAGCTACCTCATGCAAAGCATGGGTCACGAAATAGGTGCCTAGCCATTCACCGAGCCTGACGAGGCTTATTTAGTTTGAGTAAAAGCTATGAAAAAACACTTGAAAAAAGAGCTAATAAAAGTTCTGTACATAATGCTTGCCCTCACCCTGCTTACAGGAATTTTAGTGGCAGATAATGGCACGGCTGCATGGATCGCCTGCTTTACAGCAGCAGAAATTAAGCTAGCGATATATTTGCTCGGCAAAAATTTAGATGATGGAGGTGATGCATGAAGAACTTTTCTAAATCACCATTTGAAGGATTCAGGCCGCCGAATGCTACAAAATTCGGCAAAGCAGCATTTTGCATTGCCGTTGAGGGCATTATGTTCCTTCTGTTTTACAGCGTCTATAACGAGACAATCTCGTTCATGGGCGAAACGTATCTTTCAGAATTGCCCCTTATTGGCGGGGCGTTTCAGAATTCCGATGCAACGGCATCCAACATCATAGCGATAGTTTTATCGCTGTTTACCCTGCTTACCCCGATTTATATCTTCGCAGAGATTATTCGGCAAAACCTCATTGAGAATTTCCGTGAATGGATCGCGCATCCGAGCCACAAAATCACCGCTATCGTCGCGGTGTTTATCCTGCTGCTCGCTACAGGATTGGAAATCATCAATATCTACACGATGGTTGCTAAAGAAGCCCTGCCACAGGGCGGATTTGTGCAAGTGCAGAGCGAGCAAGGCGATGTAATGAGCTACCTCGCAGAAAACAAGGGTATCGCCGTGGGCGTGTCCTTGATGATCACCATCATCAACCTGACGATAGCCTATTTCACCGTCTACACCTTTTCCAATCTTTCATCACAAGAGGCGTAAATTATTATGAGCATCTTAAGAGTTTTATTTATCACAGTAATCCTAAGCATAACCGCCTGTAGTGATGGTGGTTCTAAACAAGCAGCTACAAATCGTGAAGCCATTTTCATCTTATTTGAGAATAGCGGAACAATTGCCGAGGATGAGCAAGGTGAGGCGACGAATACCCTGCTCCACTTGCTGCAACAAATCACGACATTGGCGCGTAAAAGAGCAACCAAACACACGCCCGTTTATATTTTATTTTCAGATAGACCAAATCAATTTGCCTGGTCAGGAACGCCCGTTCAATTACGCGAACAAGCGCCAGCAATCAAAGATCTTATCACATTCAAATCATCGTTTAATGATTTGGTGATGGCCTTTGAGCAAATAGAAACCACAATAAATTTGATGCAAACCAATAAGGCAAGATTGTACTGGATTGGCTCGACGATTCATGTTCCCTTTCAGGCAAGCGCAGAAAAAATTGAGGTTGAAGTGCCGCAAGCTGTGCCAGAAAACTTAGCGCTGCTTAATTTTGCGAACAAACTTAACACGTTAAAAATCTATCGCAATCATCCCGATCAAGATCAAATTTTACAAGCTTATTTTTCCGCAAACGGCATCTTAAAGCGCGCAAAAAATCAGAAGCTTGACTTTACCCTGCTCGGCGCGGCGCAAACAAAATCACAATTAAATAATTTGCTGTGAGGTGATGGATATGAATGTCATGACATCCGCCGCTCTCGCGGCGCTGATCTTCCCTGCTTTGGTTTCTAAGGCAGATGAAGCGCAGATCAATATTACGAGTAAAAGCGAATATTCAGCTCCTAAAATCATTATTCGCTCAAAATATAATTTTGAAAAGCCGATCTCGCTAAAACTCAAAACCGATCTTTCGCTTTTGCCATCTGAAGCTTTGATAAAGGTAATTTCCAAATACAATATGGTCGATGAGAAAGGCATAAAAATCACGTCTGGTTTTGATGTTGATGTAAAAAACAATCTGGTAATTGGATTTAGCGGCGGCAAAACAGAAATCATAAAGACCAGTAAATTGCCAGATGGTTTTAAGGTCGTGAGCAGCTTTAAAGATAGCGCAGGTAATTTTATCGCCCCGCCTAAAAATAGCCTTGCGGCCTATACCAGCACGGGTGAAAAACTTTGCTTTTCTTATGATGTGCGGCAAGAGCCAAAAATGGCGTTTACATTGCTGCTTGATAAATCAGGTTCAATGGAGAATGTGATTGGCGAGGTAAAATCCGAAGCAAAACGCTTTTTAAAGCTTTTACCAAAGTCATCGCTTTGCGCTGTTGCCAGCTTTAATAGCAGTTACCACTACGCCCATAAAAATTATCAATCCTGTCATGGTAATAATTTTGGCATCGATGCAATGACCAGCAGTGGCGGCACTGATATTTACAAACCGCTAAAATCTGCATATTCGAATTTATCTGGCGCGTTTTTCAAAGACTATCAAAAGGCTGTCATTATTATTACCGATGGCTATACGGTTAAGGATGAGCAACGTAAACAAGAATTGCTTTCGCTAAAAAAAGATACGCTGACCTTTGTTCACTTTATCGGTGGCAATGAAAAGGATGCGCTTGAAGGTATTACCGATCATTTTACCGCGCCGAACGGTAATGTGAAGGATGTCTTAGCGCAGTATTTTAATGTTATTAGTAACGGCTATAAAGCGCAGAAAGTTCTTCACGTACAGCAATGTTCGAAGGCATCGTCATGAATGCCCGTGAACGCATAGAGCGGATTTTTAAGCGCGATATGGAGCTTTATGGCTCGGCAAAATGGGCGACACAAGAGCATTTAAATGCGCGGCATTACGGCGAAGATAAAGCGCTTTTTCTCGGCTATGGTCAAAATGAGTATCGCAATAAACGGCGTTATCAAATCCGCCATTCGCCCAAGAAACACATTACAAGTATCGCCCCAACGCGCGGCGGTAAGGCGCTTAGCATTTGCATTCCCGTCGCATTAGAACATCAAGGCGGGCTTGTTGTTACAGATGTAAAATCCGGCGAAATCGCACAAATCACGGCCAAATATCGCCGCGATGTTTTGGGTCATAAAGTTATCATCATCGATCCGTGGGATGAGGTATGTTCGTCGCTCGGTTTTGAAAAAGCGCAACTTAACGTGCTCGACTGGATCGATACGGATAATGAAAACTATATTGATGATGCTTTCTTAATTGCTGATGCGCCAATTGCTGATAACGGCGTTAAAGATCCGTTCTGGAACGAGGAAGCGCGTGCTCTTATCTACGGCTTAATTGTCTATGTTTGCACAACATCCTGCGTTTTATTTCCAACGCAAGAAAAGTCAAAAGACATGGTGCAAGTGCGGCGCTTACTGAACTTGCCGCCACAACAATTCAAAGAACTTGTTGAAGGAAAATTTGAAAAAGATGAAGATGGAAACACACATTTGGTTGCACCCGGCATGTTGCAAAGCGCGATTGAGCCAGTGCGCGCTGCCGCCGCTCGGATACTCAATAAATCGTCGAAAGAGTTTTCAAGCGTCATGTCAACGGCGCAATCAAATTTGCATTTTCTTGAAAGTCCCGCAATTCAAAAAGCCTTAAGCAAGAGCACATTTTCTCCCGCAGATTTACAGCGCGGCGATGTTGATATTTACATCGTCATGCCAGCGGAGCGAAACTTTACGCATAATCGGTTTATCCGCTTGCTCATAAGTATTTTTATAACTTCGGTTATTCGTTTTGATAAAAAAACCAAACTGCCTGTTTATTTCTTATTGGAAGAAATGCCAGTTTTGGGACGCATGGATATTATCGAAATAGCATTTTCCCTTATGGCGGGTTTTGGTATGACACTGCACATTATCTGTCAGGACTTAACGCAGCTCTCTGGAATCTACGCAAATACATGGCAAACCTTTCTATCGAATAGCGGCGCAATACAATTCTTTGCGACGTTCGATCCGATGACTGCCGATTATGTATCGCGTCTTTGTGGTGTTGGCACGGTTGAGTCCGTTAGTGAAACAAGCGCCGAAATGCGCGCTAAGTTATTGAGTGATCCCAATTACGCCAATAGCAACGATCAGGCAAAAGATCGCCCTCTTATCACACCCGATGAAGTCATAACGATGCATCCTGCGGTTCAGATTCTTATCTTATCTTACGCAGATCCGGTCATATGTTTTAAAACCGTTTATTTTCTCGATAGCCGCTATCGAGATAAAAATGGGAATCCTATTTATAGCTGCCATCCAGATTACGCAGATAAAGAACAGCCAAAAGCAATTGACTTTACCAATCCGAATATTGATATCGGCAAAGTCATCGATGATGTTCTTCACGGCGGAGGATAATCTATGAACTATATCCTATATTTTATCCTTCTTTTGACATCCGCCTATTTTTGTATTGGGCTTGTATTTTGGCCGAAGTTAATAGCGGCGCATTCCTATTACTCGACTACGGTTTATTATGCGGCGCTCGCCGCGCCATATGTTTTACTGCTCACCTCAATTAAAGGCTGGCACCGCGCCTTTGTTTGGCGGCGCATGTATGAAGCGCAACAAAAAAGACCGCGCCTATCACGCGGTGAAGTTACGCATCATTTACAAAAACCAAAGCCGAGCTTTTTGGAACTTTGCTGCATCATTTTATTGGGACTGTCGCTATGTGCATTATGGGGACGCATGGCATGAAGTGCATAAAATTCGAATTAAAAAACCGCAGAAAACCTAGCCTTTCGCGTGAATCATTAAGATTTTGTTTACCTATAGAATATATTCTAAAGATAGGGAGCACAATCAAGGGTAGCAATTTACCCAGTGCTCCTTTTTATTGCGTTAATGACATGCATATGTGTTCATCACCCGTGGCACATGCTCCCCCCAATTGCAGCATAAACGCAAATAAAATCAGGTGGGCGGCCGCTACCCTCTCTTTTTTTCTTGTCGAGGTCATATGAAAGACAAGATAAAAAGTAAGCCAAAAGTTATAGAAATAAATTTGAAGACTCCCTTCAAAGAGAGTCATAATGGGGCATCAATTGATGAGCGTATTATTGCTCTTGTAAAACTTATGGCGCGTCAAACTGCTGAAAGAGACTTTCGTAAGTTGAATAAAAAGCGCCATTCCCCAAAATCAAAGAAAGGAGGTAAGTAAATGAAACTCCGCGTTGCAATTTATGCTCGATATAGTTCGGATTTGCAAAGTGACGCTTCGATAGAAGATCAATTGCGGCTTTGTAATGAAAAATCAATCCAACAAGGCTGGGACGTAATTTCCGAATATTATGACCGCGCAATTTCTGGTGCGTCAATTATGCAACGTCAAGGATTACAAAACCTTATTCAAGGTGCTATGTCAGGCAAATTTGATATTGTTATAGCCGAAGCATTAGATAGATTAAGCAGAAATCTTCATGACATCTCGGGATTGTATAAGCAGCTAGAATTTGCAGGGGTGCGTGTATTTACCCTTTCAGAAGGTGAAATCAACACCATGCATATCGGCCTTAAAGGGACAATGAACGAGCTTTTCCTAAGAGACCTTGCCGATAAAACAAGGCGCGGTTTACGCGGCAAAATCGAAGCAGGAAAACATGTTGGAAAATGCTATGGCTATCGCGTCAAAAAGCAGTTTGACGCAAGTGGTGAGGCAATTAAAGGCGAGCGTGAAATTGATCAATATCAAGCTAAGATTATCAATCGAATTTACCATGAATATGCAGTTGAAAATCGCTCTCCTAAAGCTATTGCGGCTCAACTTAATGCGGAGAATATTCCCTGCCCTTCTGGTAAAAGCTGGGGGCAATCCACGATAAATGGCAATCGTAAACGCTTAACAGGCATATTAAGAAACCCAATTTATATCGGTGAGCTGATCTGGAATAGACAAAAATTCATCAAAACACCAGAGGGAAAACGCGTTGCACGGCTTAATCCAGAAAGCGAATGGATAAGAAAAAATGTGCCGGAACTGCGCATAGTTCCACAAAAGTTATGGGAAGCTGCAAAAGCTAGACAGCGTATTTTAGATAGAAAAACGGATTCATTAGGAGCCAAGAGAAGACCTAAATATCTATTATCCAGCCTTTTAAAATGTGGCTGCTGTGGCGGAGGATTTTCAAAACATAATAGCGAGCGTTATAGCTGCTCCAACGCACGGAATAAAGGCGAAAGCGTATGTAATAACCGTAAAACCATTAAAAAAGATGTCGTTGAAAATGTTGTTCTCAATGCTTTAGAAACCCATTTAATGAATGAGGAGCTGGTTAAAATATTTACCGAAGAATATACGCGCCATTTGAATGAATTGCGTAAATCTGAAAATATCGCCTTAAAGCAATATCAGGCTGAACACGAAAAACTCGCTAAAGAGAAAGAAAATATCATCAAAGCGATAAAAGACGGTGTTCCCGCATCGGTTCTTAGTGAAGAATTACAAAAAATAACACATCGCCAAGAGAAGTTGATTTGTTTGATTTCTGAGCAAGGCGAAGTTGAGCAACCAATTTTGCACCCTTCAATGGCTGTTCATTATAAACACTCAATAGCTGATTTAAAGAAATTACTGGCTAATGCGACAACAAATCATGGTGAGGCTCATGAACATGTACGCGCCCTTATAGATAAGATTGTGCTCACGCCAAAGCCAGATAATAGCGAGCTTACAATCGACCTCTATGGCGATTTAGCGGGTATTTTAGACATTGCAACAAGGGGGAAAAACGTGAATTCAAACAAGAATATTGTCAATGAAATTAATAGATTAGCGTCAAATGACAACAATAGGTCTGTATCGTTGGTTGCACCTCCTTGCTACCATTATTAAAAAAACCTGCATTTATTGCAGGTTTTTTATATCTGTAGAAAATACATTCAAAAATATCATTAACCAAGCGCTAAATAATCAGCCAACATCGAAGAGTGTTCATTTATCGCTATTTCTCTAACTTAGCTACAGAGAGCCTCTCTATAATTTTTCCATCCGTACTACTCCTTCCTCTTAACCCGAATGTCATTTCTGACAACTCACGGCCAGCCAAATCCCACTTTCTTACAAGTATTAAGTCTTTTGAAATTCATTATAACGAATACCTACTTGTTTTAAAGTTATCATGAACCTAGTGGCTCTAAATACTGACTAAAAAATAGACAGCTATTACTATTTACCTTCACTAATATCAAGGCTGCTGAGACTTATTCAGTCATGGCTCTACACTCTGATTACATTAGAACACTGTGGCATTTGTATCGAATATGTTAATCTTCAATACCTCAAATGTAGGAGATACTAATGCAAATCAAAGTCACTGATATCATTAAACAATATGCAAAAGTAACAGCCGTCACCCAAGCATCATTTAGTGTCGACAATGGTGAAATAGTGGCTTTGTTAGGGCCTAATGGTGCAGGAAAATCTTCAATCGTTAGAATGCTGGTGGGATTTACCCACCCAGACTCAGGCTCTATTGAAATCAGTCATCAAGCTCAAATTACGGCTTCAATACCTAAAGAGTTCCTCGGTTATTTACCAGAAGATCGAGGATTGTTTTTAGATCGAACGCTTCAAGATAATTTAATGTATTTTGCCAAATTAAGAGGGTTATCAAAAAACGAAGCCACTCAAAAAATAAATTATTGGCTTGAACGTTTTGAGCTGACCGACAGAGCAACAGAAAATTTAAAATCACTCTCCAAAGGCAACCAGCAAAAAATTCAACTAATTTCAGCGGTGCTCCATGATCCAAAAGTCGCAATACTTGATGAACCATTTTCGGGACTTGATCCGATTAATCAAGAGTTTGTTGTTGAAATAATCAAAGAGTTTAGAGATGCAGGTATGACTATTCTGTTGAGTGCTCACCAAATGAATTTAGTTGAACGGTTAGCTGATAGAGTGGTGCTGATGAACTTGGGAAAGGTTGTGTCACAAGGCTCCTTAACAGAAATTCATAATCAATTAAGTGATGGAAAAAAGTTACTCGTTCGATTTAGCGATGAAATTGAAGCCTCTAGACTATCGAGTTTGAGCTGTGTGTCGGCTTATGAAATAAGACAAAATAACGAATATGATCTAACCACTTCAGAAGAATATTCATTAAACCAGGTAATTGATGAAGTAAGAACACTAGGCGAAATTTTGGATATAAAAAGTGAGCACTTGAGCTTACATGACCTCTACCTTAAAGCGATTAAACAAGCAAATAGTGAAACGCCGGAGAAAATATCATGACAAGTCATTATTGGCAGCAGGTCCTTACGGTTACCGCCTGGGAATTCAAACGCTTCTTTAAGTGGAAGCAAGAGTTAATGTCGTATGGTTTAATTATTGCTATTATATTTGGCATTGGTATTTGGCAAGAACATATTGCTGATGACAAAAAAGCTATAACCATTGCAGTCAGCGAAGAAATTAAACTGCCCGCAAACGACCGATTTAAAATCACTTATTTTTCAAAAGAAAAACAACAGGCAATGCACGAAGCGTTAGGCTCTGAGTTAAATGCCGTTGTTTATAATGAAGATAATCAGGTTGTTATTTATGTGAGTGAAAAAGATAAATGGTTAAATCAGTTTAAAGGCTGGATGTCAGAAGCAGCACAGTCAGCTCACCTCAATAAGGTCGGGATTTCTGGAGAGGAACTACAACAAATCTTAACGCCCTATCAGTATCAATTAAAAGTGAAAGGCGAAGAAGACTCTAATAATGATAAAAGTAGCGCAGCGTTAATGACAATGGTACTGCTTATGGTTGGAGTATTTACTGCTTTTGCCTATGCTTTTGCCTCAATCACTACCGAGAAACAACAAAGAGTAACTGAACAGTTGCTTTCAACCATTAATGCACAAACCTGGATGGATGGTAAAATATTTGGGATCACTTTACTCTGCTTAAAGTCGTTAGTTACCACGGCTCTGAGCATGTTTATTTTTTATCAAATAATCTCAATTATTGATGGTAGTTCAGATAACACTCTTAACCTAGAGTTGGGTCACGTATTATCTTTAGCTTCATTTGTTATTTTAGGTTTGCTGATGTGGAATAGCCTGTTAGCTGGCTTTGCTGCAACCATTGACGATCCTAATCATTCTTCTCGTACCATTTTGATGCTTGTACCTATTATTCCAATATTTCTAGCCTATTCATTGGCTGATGCGCCTCAAAGTATTACGATGCAATTTCTAAGCTACTTTCCATTGACTTCATTTGCAGCAATGCCGATAAGAATGGCCGAAGCTAACGTTTCAATGTGGGAAATTATTGTTTCAATCAGCATTCTTTTAGCTGCTATCTATATATTTCGAAAAGCAGCGGCTCGTTTATTTAATATGGGAGTGATGATGTACGGGAAAGAACCTGGTATTAATGAAATGATTGGCGCTTTATTAAATAGCAAAGCAAACCACTAAAAAATTTTGATATAAACTAAGACTGTAAAAATATAACGGCCTTAGTTTATATTGAACATAAACTAATACCTTAAATAGTTTAAGAGCATTCAATTAGTCATTTTCACAGCTCGTTTAAACAATCGTAATTGATTGCTGTAAGTGTTTTTTTGAATAACAATATTGGATTGGTCCTTGGCGACACTAAAATAACTACAGTTAATATCACTCTTATTCTTATCAATTAAACCAATAGATTTAGAATCCTCAAAATCCCAAAAGTTGATACGAGATAAATTATTGGTAAAACTATGATAATAAATACCATTTTTAAATACTTGCCAGCTTCTAAACGCATAAATAGAAAAATCATCAATCAACAAGTATTCTGACTGAGTTAAATCGATTGCATTATCATCAATATCATTTGCCCTTAAAACTAGCTTTTTCGCCCATAATCCAGGCTCGTGTTTTTTATAAAAATATAGCATAGTGCCGTCAATTGAATCCTTTGCACCGCTTCCACCATTGATAGTCATTTGCTGTAACTCGTCACCATCAATATTAACTCGCCAAATTTGAGCTGTGCCACTCATATCAGATGAAAAATAAATATACTTACCATCATTAGACCAGCTAGGCGCTTCAGCATTCATCTGCTTATCGGTTAAGCGAGTAATTAAACCTGACTTCAATGTTAGTAAATAAATTCCTTGATTAGCGGTAAACATGATTTGGCTATCATCTTTTGACCACTGTAAATGGGTCAAACTAAAATCATAAGGAGTCCCATCAGTCAGCAAGACTTCTTCGCCATTTTCTTTACGCAACTTAATTTCTATTCGAAAGTTTCGATAGGTCATAAAAATAATTTGATTACTATTGTTGGCATATACAGGTGCATAATCATATGGTCCTGCCATTATTTTATTTTGTAGTTTTGTCGATGAAAAATCCTTATCATCTTTCGCCAAGTCATTTAATGGATTTTCAGCTTGCCATAATTCAGACTTCCAGGAAGTAATTTCTGAAACTAAATAATTCATATCCGTCGAGTAGTTGGTCGAACTAAATGAAAACTTGTGTTTATTATTACTCACTAGATTCCACATTTCGCCATTTAATGACAAACTCATAGGTCCAACAGATGTCGAAACTATTAGCTTTTGATTATCAGGCGACCAAGACAGTCCATTCGTATGATAACCTGTTTTTACTAATAGTCGTTGTTCTCCACTGGTTAAATCATATAGAAAATAACTACTCTTAGTAGCTTTAGTCTGTTTAACATAAACTAGCCATTTTCCATCTGAAGACGCACTCAATAAATATTCATGTGCTTCAGGCTCACCTAGAGAAAATAATTGAGTCACTCTATTACTGCTGAGATGATACTGGTAAGCGGCATATTGACGATATTTGTTTAACAAAGGTGAACCCTTAACTATTTTACTTTTTGCTGTAAAATAAAGGGAAGCCTCGTCATGGCTCCAATCCAGGTCACGCGTACTTTGTCGTTCACAGGAAAGAATATTTTCGATTTCTTCTAAAGTATTTTGAGAAGATAATTTTGCGATATAGATACCACACGATTGATTACTTTCCGATTTCACATAGGCAATTCTGTTGGTAACAGGACTCACTGTCACAGCCCAATAATCGATATCATCATCTGTTAGCTGATGGATTATATTCGAATCAAGATCTTTTAAATAAAGCTCAAAGCTTCGCCCCTCTTTTTTCTTTGCCGAAAAAACAATAATGTTAGAGTTATTTAAAAATTCAGCTCGTGTAACCTGAGCATCAACAAACTCATCGGAGGAAAGAAGATTTCCAAAGTCGTGATAAAGCGTCGGTAAATGTACATCTTTATTCAAGTTAATATAAGCAGAAACAATTAATTTTAAAATAACCAACAAGCTAACCATCAAGCCTAAATAAGGATAATGTAACAAACGTAAGCTAAATGAAGGAGGTGCTGCTTTTTCAGACTCAATTGTATTATTCGGTAACATAGCTTACTGATTTCCTCACCTCTCGTATATCCATCATCTTAATTTTACTCCCAATAGATATCCCCAAAATTTTAAAACTGGTTTTTCAATACATCATAAAGTAATATAAGTTTTTAACGCCAACCAGAAAAATACTTATTAATTATTCAATAATGATGAATCTTAGCTTTTTTGATGCGTTTAATATCATTGGTTCATTTTTTATACTTGGCGCCAGTTTTTATTGGTTTATATTTACCCGAGAAAAATCAGCAACCAGCAATATTTATGCGTCTTTTCTTTTTATTCTTTCTGTTGCAATAATTCATGGTCAACTTTTGGAACATAAGTTATTAAATCCATTAATTGTTATTGAAGGTCTGCTTTATTTTCTCCCGCCACTGTTTTATTTATACATCACTTCTTTTATTAATAACGCTCGAGTATTAACTACCAAAGATTTACGCCATTTTCTTTTTCCTGCCTTAATTATCATTATTTACCTTTCCTTAGGAGTCTATTATAACAAAGTAGAGCGTATATGGTTTGAGACACTTTCTTATACAAATACCCTCTATACAATAATGGATTTATTACTTAATATACAATTCGCAATTTATATTGGTTTTTCTGTTGATAAGCTACGGCAATATAAATTTTGGTTAGAAGATCATTACTCAACAACCGAACAAATAGGCATCATCTGGCTAAACCGTTTTGTTTTGGGGATATTATCAATATTCTTACTCCATCTTGCACTATTTGGTATTGATATGTCATTTTTTGCAATAGAGTACCCCGACTATGTTTATAAATTATTTGATTTTCTTGTGGTTGGTTTGACAATATGGGCAACACTTTATGCCCTACGTACACCTGCAATATTTAAACCTGAACTTCCCTATTATAAAACCAACAATTTTATCCCCGTCAATAAAGAGGTAACTAATGCTTCTCAAATTGAGGGGTTAACGGCTATGGACTCATCTCAATCAAAGCAACGCTCTACAAAAAGACAACCATCCGTCACTGTTCAGGAAAACTCACCGGCCGAACTCACTGAATACTTAGCTAAGCTCAATGAAGTTATGTGCAACAAGAAACCCTATCTCGATCCTCAATTAGGCCTCAATGATCTGGCGAAAAGCGTAGGGCTAACACAAAAAAAATTATCTCAATTATTGAATAAAACACTCAACCAAAGTTTTTATAATTATGTCAATCGATATCGAATAGAAGAAGTCAAAAGCCGACTATCCAACAACGAAAATAGAGCCGCTAAACTCGAAGGCATCGCGATAGACTCAGGTTTTCGCTCCACCTCAACTTTTAATCGCCTGTTTAAACAACATACTCAAATGACACCTCAAGAGTTTAGAAACAACCAATTAAAACAATACCAAGAAGTATAAAAGCTAAAAGTCCCAGCTAAATCCAACCGTAGGTATACGACCAACCCATGTTTCATGCTCCTGTTTAACTGCCACTTGTCCATCTGCAAGCACCTGATATCTGCTATTAGCAACACAACATTGATTAGTATGATCAGTCAAATTAAAAATCTCAAAATAATAGGTAAAATCACTGTTCTGTAAATTTAGTCTTTTAGAAAACCGGATATCAAAGCGTAAATAATCATCCAAATTAGCTGCGTTTCGAGGCCCCAAAAATCGCTCAATATCATACTCTCCATTATCTAAAAGTGTGGCTACGCCATATTCAGATGTAGTTGGCCAACCGCTATGGTAAGTCATCGATAGGTGACTATTCCAACCACCATCACTTAAATAGTTAAAGTCGAGTTTTAAAGCATGCTCTTGATTCCAGCTACGGTTAAATTTTTTGTTATCGATAATATCTTCAGCAATCGACCATACATAACTTGATGCCCAGGAAAACTTATCATTTACTTGCTGCTTTGCACTTAACTCAATCCCCCGCATATTAGATTCATTAGGCGCGATTAAAACGCGATCAGCCTGGTTCTCGGGAAATGGTACATTGGAATCAAAAACATTTTCAAATCGAGCAATAGGATCAGTAATTATTTTTTCATAAGCCTCAGTCCTCAAACTAATACCCGACCCAAATTCATGTTGATAACCAATAATACGATGCTCTGCCCGTTGGGCAGGCTTAAACTCAGTCACGCCATCTTCAACCTGCAATTCCAACACCTCGGCAGATTGAAAATAATGCCCCCAACTGAATCTTAATGAGCTTCTATCGTTAACTAAATAAGCCAAGCTTAGTCTTGGACTGGTATTCGACTCCGAAAATCCAAGATCATTTTGGCTGTCCCAACGTAAACCTATTTCGCTATAGAGAGATGCGTTAATTTGGTACTTGTGATTCACATAAGCATGATATCTTTCTCCACTAAATTTTCTGACTATATCTCGACGTAAAGTTGGAGATTGTTGATATTCTTCGTATAAAAACCGACGAGAATGATAGTCATATTTTGCTTCTGTCGACATAATGCCTAACCCAAACTTTAATAGAGAATCATTATTAACATGAAAAACGGTTTGCTGAGTTAAATCGATAAAATCGAAGCTACGTCGATCATCAACATTAACATCGATGACTGTAGGATCATAAACATGACCTTGACGAAATTCAGATAACTCGCCTATTGCCAACTTGATATTCGACGATAGTTTTTCAGACCAATCAGACTCTAACCTTGTCCAAAAATAAGTATTGTCATACTCCGCATTTAATTTTTCATCGACAATATTCTCTTGTTCAATATAGCTATCTTTGTATTGGGTTGAGTCAGCGACCACTAGCAACCGAGTTAAAAGTTGGTGCTTACTATTAATTTGATGATCTACTTTTGCAAAAAAATCGCCAAATTTAAGATCGGAATCGGAATCATCATCTCCTCCGTCTAATTCAAGAATAATATCCAAATAACCTCTTCTAGCGAAAAGCTGCCATTCGCCATCATTATAACTCCCCTGCCCATGTATTTTTGAAACTAAAAAATTCATTCCTAACGAATAATCTCTATCGAGATAACTCAAACTATTAATGTTAAGCACTCCTCCCATTTTATTACCATATTCAGCACCGTAGCCACCGCTAGAAAAATCTAAACTACCAACTAAATCAGTATCTACGATGCTAAACACGCTACCATAATCTTTTAAATGAAAAGGTCGATATAGCTCTTGCCCATCAAACATGACCAATAACTCACTATAATCACTTCCTCTGACAAAAAACTTAGCCGAAAAATCTCCAGAAGTAATACCAGGCATTGCAGGCATCATTCGGAAAATATCATCAGCAAAATGGGGCAGTTTTTCGATATCTTGCTTTGACATGAAATGGTTGCTGTTCTCGTTAGATATACTGTAACGACTTCCGGTTACAACAACGCAATCAACTCTATATTGTTCGCAAGGTTTAGCTGCTGGTTGAGCTTTGTTTACATCACTTTTAGTTTGACTAGTCGATGTAACTGCTTTTTCTTCTGATAATACATCAGACAACAGGTTAGCTGTTATGATGTTGTCATTCGCATAAACGCCACTTTGAAGTGCAGCAAAATATAAAAAAGCATGTCCTAAACATTTACCAATATACTTCGTTAATCGTGGAATAATTCCTAAATTAATCCCTATACGGTGCATAAATTACCTCGGGTTGTCATTTTAATGCTTAACCCAGTATGCCCAAGTTTTGCTGATATTAATGATAATTGACTGCCCACTGCATGCATTGGGCAACGAAATTGACTAGATATTAAATGTCGTTAATTAGTGACAAAGAAATTGGAACTAAGTGATAAGTGTAAGTAGGTTAGAATATTGATTACTAGCATTTAGGCAAAACCAAGAAGCAGGAATTATTTATATAACCAAGCTTTCTCTTTAAATCAGGCAACTTTGGCTTAAGTTTCTCTGTACCAAGTTAGCCCAGCCTGAATAATTTCAAGCCTGGATAATTCAAAAATTAGATAAGACAATTCAATCTGCTTTTATTTCAGCTCCAATTACCACTAGTTTCGCCTCTGAATCACTCTCTACCCGCTTTTTGCAATCTTTGACTGCTGCTTTAAAAAATCCTCGGAGATGTTTCTTTAAATGTTTAGTGACATCACGACTCTCAACTCCCTTAAGCTGGCAAAATAATGCCAAGGCATAAGTGGCTTCTTCTTCACTTAAAAACGCTTGCCTGGCAGGTCCCTGTCCGCAGCTACCACATCCACCAAAATGCTTTGCTTTTGCACTGTTGGCATACATTAGGCCAAAGCCCATAAAGATACCAATCAATTCACTAGCCATAGGTAAATATTCTGCGCCACCGGGCGGTCGCTTGGTGGCGACACTGGCCAGATGATGTGACAAACCATGAGCTAAATGTGCGATTAAGCCTTCGGGATTTTTAAGTTGTTGAGGATGATAAACAAATGGAATACGGTTGTCAGGTGCCGCATTTTGAGGCATGGTGCTTTGGGGCATTGAACTGATAGGCATTGAACTGATAGGCATTGAGCTAACTGGCATAGCGTTCGTTAAAGCTTGCGGATTAGAAAAACTAGCAATAGCATTATTGCCACGCAAACTACCACTGACTTGTAACTGTAGTGGTTGGGGTTCTTCATTGGTTTGGCTCATATCAACCAAACGAGTTGGCCAGTGTGCCATTGCAGCGTAAGCCTTAACCTGCTCGAATATCAGGTTTGCCATGCCTTCAGCCGTTGTTTCTTTACCAGGAAAGTGCTTATTATCTGGAATCACCAAGACTGTCTCACTTAAAAAGACATCTTTATCAAATTGCTCAAATGCCCAAGCATAACAATTAAAGATCCACTCAATAATATCTTCGTCAAGTAGTTGTTTGTTTCTGTTAAACAGATTTAACATGTTTAGTTACCTGTGTACTGCCATTGCAAATCGTTAGTAGTTAGAGAGAATAATGCTACTACATGCTATAACCGCTGTCAGGTCAAAAGTTCACACTTAAAACGATCAATGCCTTGTAGTGTGGGTCAATGTCTCACACGAAAAAGAGTTTGAACTTACTTACTCAAACCAACCAATGGGGTATGATACTCAACAGAAAGAATCATATACAAAAAATAAGGAGGCTTTATGTCAAACATCAGCGATATACTATCAAGTATTACCAAAGAGTGTAGAAATTTAAATATCGATGAAGAGTACATAAAGCACGCCCACAAACATGCAAAAAATGAGTTTAAAAAACATGGGAAAATTAACTCAAGCATTATCGCTGGCGTCAAATTGGCTGAGAGTCAACAAAAAAGAGTTAACTACTTCATTAAATAGTTAGCGTTGTTAGCTTAAAGTTTCAACGGCTAAAACTCACTTCTTCCATAGATAAACTATTAACCTCCTGGTTTTAAATTATCATTTTTTTCACGGCGAATATTAACTGAACTTAGACTCTATTAATATTCGTTGCCCTTTTTTATCAGTTGTTGTAGCTTATTGATTATTAACTCTCACTTGAATTGTAGTGATTTTTCTCAGAATATTATGAGATTTACTGCGTATAATAAGCTGTTATGTTTCGAGGTGAACTCTGAATTTCGATGATAATAAGTACAGAGCCTTAAATAAGCTGGTGCTGAAAGAATGGCGCACTCGAATTGCTATTTTTTCGATAGCAGCCGTATTTATCGCACTTACCTACTTTAATCTTCCTAAAAAAACAAAGCTGCTCACTGCCACTACCGTTTCGTTTGGCTTCGCTGAGACTGATCTCGGGACAAGAACTTTTTGGGTTTCGAAATTGGACGATAGTACTTTAGTGAGGACTCCGGTAACCAAAGCAATCACAGACAGTCACTTTACAGCCAATCACCAGACAGCAATCACAGACAGCAATCACAGACATATATGATTATGAAAAAATGACTGTCCATGATTATGAAATTATTACGCAAAGCCTATGTTAGCGCCCGATATAATCCTGATTATTCCATTACGTCTGAAGAGCTAACCTGGCTAGCCGAACGAGTTGATTATTTACAAGAACTAACTGAAAAAATTTGCAAAGAAAAAATTGAAAGTTTTGTGTAATGCTCACCTAATGCTTTAAATACTTTTTCAACGAAATTTTATCCCAGGCAAAACTTACTAACATTTCAGGTAAATCATATTTTTCAGACAAGGCTTGAAAGTTAGGTTTATTATCACCATCTTTCTTCAACTCTAATTCTTTTTTAATCGGTGTTAACGTATCAGTAATCCAGCTAGGAATATTAATTAAATCTTGTTCGTTATCATCTTGTGTAGCCATTGCATGAGTTTCAATCCCTAGTAAAGAACTGCCCCAGTGTATTGCTTTCTTTTGCAATTTTTTAGCAATATCTTGATCAAATAAACTTCTGGTGTGAGGTCTAGTTTTTAACCATGGACTTCTTAAGTCGCGGTAAACCATATAGTCAGCAATTTGAGATTCAAGCTGCCCCATCATCGATGGCATTGAACTACTTAAAAATGATTGAACAATCGATTGTGCTTTATGATTAATATGCTTTGCGCCCACTTCCAGAAAACCTTCTCTAAAAAGTGGGAGCGCTTGAAGAATAGGAGCATTTAAATTTTCACCAGTCAAGCCATCATGTTTTCGTTTGTCTTGCTTCAGTTTGGCAACTCGATAACGTAACACATCAATGTCTGGGCTATAAGCAACAAGATTTTGAATGTTATCCAATACGTATTCAATATTATCGGTATTAGGCTTATCTCTCATTAACATCAGATGACAAGCAATAATCCCTTGCAACGGATTGACAAACTTGTCTGTCAGCATGCGATTAACCAGTTTAGAGGTAATCAACTCACTTCTTTCTCCAGCGGCTAAAGATTGTAAACTGGCATCGGTTTGTTCCAATTGAAAAGTATAGTCATGTTCATTGATATGTTCCCAAGGAGTGGCCATTACTGCTGTATCAAAACGGAGCCCTTCTCGCCAAATAAAAGCAACTTCCGTATGATATCGATAATTTGAATTGGAAGCAGATGGGTAAACATGAATAGGCATCCAACTACGTTTGCCATTTTTATCTCGATTAAACAAACGATAAAATCCTGGTTCAATCGGCATTCGATACCAGCTAGTACCAATTTTATTCGATTGAACATTGCCCTCAGTAAACTCAATCATAATTTCACCTTGTTGATTTTCAATCCAACAATCAGCCAGTAAATTAAGTGGATGACCTTGGTTAATTGAACGTGCATATTCAGCGCCTGGCATTCTAACAAACAAATATAAACATTGTTGACCATCATTTAAGTGCGCATCAGCAACTGACAAATGATTTCGGTTGCTAAAAAACTCGGCTTGATAATACTCGTGAGAACCAATTGATATACCATCAGGTATTGCTGTCGCTCGTCTGGGTGTATTTATTGAAAATAAGTGGGAGTTATTATTGACCTCTATTAACTCTTCTGCTGATAAACCAAATGCTCTTGTTCTTACTCGATATAAACCTTGTGCCAACTTTGTGTTAGCTTCATTATAAGATTGATAAACCAATTGATTTTCAGTATTAAAAATAAGAACCTCTACATCCGTTAAAAGCTCACCACTAATTGACGGACTGTTTAAAGTGATATTAATTTCAATGCCTGAATCTTTCGAGTCTTTATTTTTACCCTCATCATTTTTAATATCAGAAGTCATATTGGATCACCTCTCCAGGAGAACTACAATCAATTAATCGGCTTTCATTAGTGTCGAGATCAACTAATTTATAAAGTCCTAATGGCAAATTATTATACTCGATGTTGCCCGAAACATTGCTCCATATTTTTTTAGATTCGATAGCATTATAAAAAATTTCCAAGTTTCGGTTACTGCCACTCAATTTAATAAGTAAACTGGCGCCCACACCTTTTTCACCAAAATAAAGCGTCGTATCATCTGCCGTATGATAGGCTTCGGCTCGTTGTGGAAAACCATCTTTTTGTGCAATCAGTTCTACTCTTTGTTTTAAATAATCGCGTAAACTATCCCAACTAACACCTGCACTTTGTTGCCCAGTTTTAAGCCCTTCGAGTAGTGCCCGAGTAAAATAACCACTATGCTCCAAACCATCATCTAACGCTTCCCCTGCTGCCGTTTCATGTAACGTGGCCCCAGCCCAGAAAAGTTTAGGCCGCACACCATTTTTCCAGGGTGTGCGACAGCTTTCATCAAGAAAACCTTCTCTAATATCTACCGCACGGGTTCGACAGCAATCCGTCCAAAACACAATCTCTTCACAGGGTAAACATCTTTCTAAATAATCTTTAATGACTAATCGGGAAGATAAGTTAGCATTAGGAGAGTCTGGTCCCCAATTAGCCATACACATTAAAATGTTATCATTTTCTAATCGTTTTGCTTGTCCATGTCCTGAAAAATAAAAATAAAACCGTTCTGCAACTTCATTATGCGCTTCATATTTTTGTCTTAGCTTCTTTCTTATTTTTTTAAAGCTCATATTAATATGATGACGCACAGGAAATTCGTCATCATCAACATCATTAGCCGGATCTAAGTAAAGAGAAAAACAGTTTTCAGTTTTAATTCCTCCTCCTGCTGGATCAAGTAGCCATGCTTCAACTCGTTGTGCATCGTTTATTGCGCCATTCAAACGATAACTCGTTGGAGCTTCTGGATATTCATTAATACCAACAACCAATGCATAATGTTTTTCATTCATAAACCGCCCTCGGTTAAGCAGTGCCGGATACTATGTAAAGTTGGATCATCATCATCAAAAGCACCATGACTGATTGCTTGTGTTTGAAAACCGGACAACGCATTATCAGGTGACTTTGAGGTAACCAATCGGCCTGCAGAACTCAAAAAGTTTTCAATATCTTTAAACATGGGTTCGCTATAAACACTGGTTTGTTTTTGATGTCGAGTCATGCCACAAATCGGGCTATCAGCTTTAGTTTCCAATACACCCGAGATAAAATAAAGTAACGAACTAGGGTAAAGTCCAGGGATTAATTTAACAAGATTATCATCACGCTCAAAACTATCTTTCATAGTAAACATACGGAATTGATTAAATCGTTTTTCTCCAGCTAATTCAGGACTAATAATTTGCTGATGAAATAAATCATTTCGGGCGGCAGGCGCTAATAAAAATAAATGGTCAATATTGATTGGTGTTGGTATCTGCTGATTCTTATTGAGCAGGTGGCTAATACAAATACTGCCAGCACTATGTCCAATTAAATCAACAGTTTGATTCGGTGCATGCTCAGCCAGTAAGCGTAAAAACTCTGCACCTACCTTACCATCTTGCCACATTTGTTCGGCCTTTTCTTTCATTTGTCCCCAAACCCATTGACCCGTTTCAGAAATATAATAGGCTCGACAAATTTCTTCGATAACGGTTGCATGTAACCCATGCTCACTTTTCTTTCGGTACCGTTTAAGCACCTTCCATGCTATTTTTACTACCGCTTTTGCAATACCTAAAAAACCAACCCCTCTCGACTGAGTATCACTGTATTCTTTAGTTAAACCTGAGTTTACTTTAGAAGGTTTTTCAGAGAACCAACTCAACTCATCATCATTTTTGCGAAAATAATAGTCTTCTATTTCTTCACGCATTTCCTGTTCTAGATCTTCTTTGTCGGCTTCTGAATCTAAATTTAATGCGGCACTTCGGGTTCCCACTTGTGACTTCTGATCAAATTCATCAAAAGGTTTGGCGTTATTCATTTCTTTCTCAATATCTTCAATCGATACACCACTCCCAGAAGCGCCTTTCAAAGTTCCAAAAGCGAGCTTTTTTGTGACCGCTCTAATCACCCACTTTAAAAGGCGTTTACCTTGTTTCGAACTAAAAATATCGTCCAGATTATCTGTCAGCGTTTCAATTAATCCCGTTTCCCAAATAAAAGAAACCACATAATGATCATTATGTTTTATTTCTTTATTGACCTTAATAGCCGACTCTACCCCGGATTTCTCGGATACCAAACCACCATGAAAATAGCACACCAACCTCTTCTTGTTTTGTTTCGATATGTTTTTTATGATGTCTTCCAAATCCTGCTTGGAAGTTGAATATTTTCCAGAAGGGCTAAAAGTACCATTTGGACCAACATGAATAAGAGAAAATTTATCTTCAGACATAACAACTCCTTTTTAAATTAGGTATTGCATGCTGTCATGATTACTTTGTGAGATATTGCCTGAATAAAAAGATACTCTCAAAAAAGTATTCATTAGCAAACAACAAAATATTAAACAAAATTTGGTATATTATCAGGAGAAAATAACAATCCCTGTATTACAGTATTATAGAATCTACATTCTAACGATTGTCTATATTTTATACTCTGACCAAGAGTAAATAGCAAATAATTGAACCATTATGTGTTAACTAGCAGTGCAGTTATTACTGAAAAATCATTAATTTTTCTTTTTTCTACGTCGTTGAATCTCTTTACGGATATTTTCGCAGCCAGTAGCAAAAACAGTCGATTTTTTAGGAACACTATCACAATGGCGTTTCTTTTCAGCTAATTCAGAATTTGACATTTTGCTATACTTTCCTTCAGAGCATGCTGCAGCCGAAAATCCAAATAATACATAGATAGTGATTTTTAATAATTTCATATTTACATAACCCAAATATCAGTTATCTAAGCATAGCCGCTATTCGTTCATTTTGCCTATGCAAAATGAACAATAAGGAATAAAAGACTGATTAGCCTTTTACATTTATAGCTCAATTAAAATAGTTATGTACAAAATGATTTAACGATTGAAATAGCGATGATAATAACTTAATTAATCTATTCCAAGGTAGGTGCAAGAAAGATAAGGCCCTAACACCAATACTAGGGCCATTAATAACTTGATATAATAATCTTATAATACGATAGCCGAAACCTTACCGCTATCATCAAATTCAACGACCATTGTTTTCCATCGATTTAACCAGTATCTCCATTGGTTGCTCTCTAAACTAGGTGTTTTATGTTTTGGAGGAAGGCCAATAGCTAAAATAACAGCATCTTTTGACATACCTCTCAATGCTTTACCTTTTTTAATGCCTTCTTTATCAATATCACTTAAATCGTTTAATTTTTCTTTATTACAATTGGTTCCAAAATAATCATGTAAATAAACCGCTAAATCTGCCGTTGAGCGATGACGATCTAAAGTATACTGTACCCCTGTAGACTTCACCTTAAAGACTAATCTTTTACCACTTAGTTCAACCAGTTCCACCTCTGTACACATTGGAATTAAACCTGCTTGTTGATAGTTAACAGTATAAAGACGATGCCTCACAGGATCTGGATGTAAATTTGTTTTAAGAACAACATTTTGTGACTTCATTAAGTCTTGGCCAGAAGAATCGACTAAATTGACACTGGCACACCCTGCTAAAAAAAATGCTAAAACGGCGATATATAATTTATTCATGTTATTTGTTTCCATAATTTATCTATTCAATATAACTCTGTTGGATCTAGAAAAACCCAAACCGCGTAATACTACCATTTCAGTGCTATATTGTGCAAAAACATCAAGTCAATTTTATTATGAATAAGCTCAATGACCTAGCGATTACTTAAATTACAACCAGTTATTCTGATAAGCTAACAAAATCAACCTTTTTTCTAATCTGCTCATCAAGCTCGCGGGTATCTTTCTCTAGTTGTTGAATTTCTTTCAAAATAGACTCAACTTCATCTTCTTGTTCAGTCAGTTTCAAAACATATCGCTCTCTTAATTCATCCTCTTTTTGGCTACCACCTAGTGCAGAGATATTTTTTCTTAATCTCTCTTGGCTTTGTTCAATATTTTCAAGTAAATTTCTTTTGCTATATTTTTTCTCATTCATAAGAGACTGTTTTTCACATAGAACTGCAATTTCTTCTAGTTGTTTTTTAACTTTTCCAGGCAGAAGCTTTAGGGCAACAAGTGATGATATCTGTTGATGTGTAATACCTGGTATTGAAACCGACTCATAACTTTGATGGGTTTCAACGACTTCGTACTTGGTTGTTTTGTTCGCAGGTAAATCAATCGCATAGCGCCAATAGTGATCAGTTATTTCAATCAACTCATCGGGCTTTTTAATATCGCCTTCCCAAACTTGTGGATATTCGAATCGATGGTCAAAGTATAATATTTTTGATTCTTTAATCGATGACTCAACCGTGTACTCAGTTACCTTTTCAGTGCGTGAGTTTTTCTGAATATAACTGCCACTTTTAGTCAAACTGGTCACTGCAATACTTCTTTCAAAACTACGTTGACTTAATACGACTCCAAGCTCCACCGAGTAAGGTACAATTTTTTCTGCATCAGCTTTCAATGTATCGAGCATGGCTTCACCGACATAATTACCGGCGTCAAAAACGGTAATTGGCCCTCCTTCTAAAGTTAATTGAGAAGTATTCTTCAGAAAAAAACTGGCCAGAGGATTTTTTTCGCGAATATTTGAATTAAAATAAAGCACTTTTTTTGCATCAATATTCGACTGTAAAATCGGCACTAAAGCCGAGCATCCACGACCCACACTAACCGGCTTATTAATATCATAAGAAAATAAGTTGCCCACTTCTTGCGTTCGAGTTTGCACAGAAACAGATGCATCCATAGCTTTAGCAACCACACCAGCAGATCTCATTTTTGCAGGCATCATTGTTCCCATTGGCTCTGGTGCACAAGCAGCAACAGGCGTATCCAAAAATGCCAAATCATCCATTTCAGCAGTACTTTCAAAATCACCAGCAACACTTCTCATACCTGACTCAACTAAAGGCGGGGCAACTGCGGCTTCTTGTGACACTTTAATTTCTGGTCGTTGCTGGTATCTAGGGCTGTATAGATCGTGTTTAAAAGAAATAGGCAATCCAGCAACAAGTGATAAGTTAACATCTTGCCAATCTTCTTCGGTGGTATTATCAACCATAGCCCACCCTTGTAATAACACTTCATCATTCTCATTTTGCATAACCAATCGATAAGAAGTTTTCCAAACAGGTGACTCAACAACATATGAAATTGAGACTTCTCTTTCACCTTCACCAACCGCTTGTACCGATAATCGCTTTTGTCCTTTATGAATACTAGCCGCTAATGTATCCATCAAACTATTCAGCTCTCTTTGTACATGTAGATCAGTAAAAGTCAGCTCCTGTAAATCAAGCAACCGAAAATGACGTAATTGTCCTTGATTGGTAAGAATAGCTAAATAAGGCAATTCAGGACTATTTTCTGTATTAGGCAAGTTTGCTGTTGTTTCTGCTGCTGTGATACTTTCTACCCCAAGAATGGCTCCTTTAACTATTTCGCTGCCTACCTGAGCAGAAATATCGACACCTTTTAATTGATCTAAAAAACCGACAACAGCACCTTTATCAGGTATTTGCATCGTTAATTCTGCTAAACGCCGTTCAATCGGTTCTTCACTGTCATAAGTTAATGCAGAAAAACTACCGCCGTTATAATCTAGCGTAGTCAAACTTTTTAACACATCATTCATCTGTTCAGATTTAAATGTCAGCTGAATGACTTCATTATCACACACCTTTCCTTCTCTTTGATAATAGGCGACACCATGTTTAAATAACACTACACGATTAATTGGCAACATAATTTATCCTTTAGTATTTAAATGCAGTTTAGTCGTCAAAGCTTTTTCCAACCAATTTTGCTTATTGATATTATATGTCTTGGCTTATCCTAGAACATAACGACCTTTTATTTAGTACTGTTTCAATTAATAATACTAACGATTCTTCAGAGTATTGATTTTTATTTTTTATTTTTCGATTAAGTTCCGCAGTGTAGCATCAACAACAACCTGTTTTTTTACTGTAGCAAAAACAACATCTGTTTGCGTTGAACCATACTGAGTTAAGCTATCGACAAAATCGCGCAAATGTGGCATATCTTTAGCGATCACTTGAATGAGCAACAATTCAGAACCGGTCAGAACATGACACTCGCTAACTTCAGGCTTTTTGGTAATTGCGTTAATGGTTTTTCTATGATGATGCGATGATGCTTTTAATCTAACAAAAGCTTTTATACCAAAACCTAACTTTTCAGTATCAATATCAGCTCCAACTTGATGAATAATCCCTGATTCATGAAGACGTTCCAGACGCTCAGCAATATTACTACGAGAACGATTAAGCTGCTTAGCGATTTCTGATATTGTTACTCGGCCATTGTTTTGCAATAACTCTAATATTTGCCAATCTAGACCAGTGGGCTTAAGTTGAGACATTCTGTCTATTTTTCCTTAAATGTGGCTTCATATTGTCACTTATACACCTTAATGTTGTATCAGTTTCATCTGGAGAAAAGACCTAATACATCATATATTAAATAAGCAGTCAGATTCAAATAAACGGAGCTAGAGTCAAAATGAATATAAAAGATACTAACTGGTGTTGCAAAAAGCAGTACATCAAAGCATTTGAGTATTTTCAAATACATGTCCCTCAAATCAGTTTAAACAGCTTTCAAATTCAAAAAATGCTTATAAAACAGTTAACCATATTAATTCTGTTATTATCAGGTTTAACTAACTACGCTATAGCTTTTGAAAACAAGCACCCAGAAACCAATATTAACAAATCTCCATTAGGCCTATTTAAACCATTGCTGGGTAATTGGCGAATTAAAGATTTTCAACTAGATAAAAACGGGCAGTGGCAACCTGCAGCAGGTGCAGATTGGAATTTTTATTCAATACTTAATGGTTCAGCAATACAAGATGACTGGATATCTCCATCTTTGACTCAGCCCGCTCCTAAAAAGGGTCGCCAGTATGGTACAAATATCAGAATTTATAATCCAGAAAAGAAACAATGGCAAATGGCTTGGATTGCTAATACGGGGAAAAAAGTAGAAACGTTCATTGCGGAAGAGAAAAATGGGCAAATTATCATGCGTGGAAATTATATTGGTACTAATACCCGAATTACTTTTTATAATATCTCTAGCAAGAATTTCTCATGGAAAATGGAACAAGAAGTAAGCAAGAAAAATCAAAACTCAGCCACTTGGAAAACTGTTTATAAAATAGAAGGAACCAAAATATCTAACTAAATTTTATTAAGCAATTATTAGACATGTATCGATTAAAACCAAGAAAAACTAAATTCGCCGTTTTTTACGATTCCAATTAATATGAGGCATGTCTAAAAACGCTAAAATTTAAAACGCTCAACCAATTCTTTTAAGTGCTCAGCTAAACGAGCCAATTCTTGGCTAGCCGCTAAATTTTCACCAGCACCTGTAGAAGTTCTATCGGCCATATCAGAAATTGCCTCAATATTTTGGTGCATTTCTTGTGAAACAGAGCTTTGCTCTTCTGCCGCACTAGCAATATGGGTACTCATATCATTAATAACGTTGACTGCTTGAGTAATTTTACCAAGAGACTCACCTGCCCTAGCGGTTTGTCCAACACTATTGCTTGCTTCTTCACGGCTTGATTCCATTACAGCTACCGCCTCGCGAGTTCCCGACTGCAAACGCTCAATCATTTCTTGAATTTCCGAAGTTGATTCTTGAGTCTTACTAGCGAGCGTTCTCACTTCATCAGCAACAACAGCAAAACCTCGTCCTTGCTCCCCTGCTCTAGCAGCTTCAATTGCCGCATTAAGCGCTAATAAATTGGTTTGATCAGCGATACCTCTAATAACATCTAACACAGCACCAATATTGGTACTATATTGTTCGAGTCTATCGATCACAACGGCTGCACTTTCAATTTCATTAGCAAGCTGATTAATCGTCTTTATATTTTCTTCAACAACTTTTTGCCCATCAGCAGCTTCTCGATTAGCTCTTTGAACTTCAACTAAAGCATTATTAGCACTATTAGCGACATCTCCAACCGTGGCGGTCATTTCGGTCATTGCAGTAGCAATCATGTCAGTCTGCTCTTTTTGATGCACTATGTCCTGGTTACTTTGGCTAGAAATCATTGTTGTTTCTTCGGCAGAAGCACTCAACTGCTGAGCACTGGATCCAATATCTTTCAACATATTACGCAATGCATCTATCAAATTATTTAAGCCGACTGAAAGCTTGCCTAATTCATCATCACTATAAACATGAGCTTTTTGAGTTAAATCACCACCCGATGCTTTATTGATTACTCCCAAAACATCATTCAAAGGTCGGGTAATACTTTTTAACCCCCAATAATTAATACCAATTGCTGTCAAAATTGTCAGCATTGCAAAACCTAATAGCCAGGTTCTACTTGCATTAACTTTATCTACTGCACTACGAGTTGTAGTGTCAGTTAAAGTTTTTACTTTAGTAAAAAGGTTGTTAATATGATGCTGTGCTTGCTTAGCAGACTCATCAGCTTCTGCTAGTAACTTATTCGACTTATCTCTAATTAATAATTGTCTTTGGTAAATAGATAATAAATTATTTTCACCCACAATTAGTTTTTTAAATTTTTGAATAGCTGTTACTGTCGCATTATAAAAACTATTATTAACGGCTATTTGATTAGCTGTAATTAATTCAAATTGCTTTTGAAATTCTTTTTCTAAAGCCTCAACATTTTTATTGGCCAGCTCTATTTTAGCAATATTATCTATCAACAAGGTATCTATAACTAAAACGCTGACTTCTCTTGCTGTGTTTGAAACAGTTTGCAATTGTTTGGATATTTGAGCAACTTCAATATTATCTGCAAAATCATATAAGTATGAATCTAGCTCATCAGCTAAACTTTCAAATTCTTTGCGCTGATTTTCAATCGTTTCACCTAATAAAAGATCTTGCCGATGAGAGGCAAATATTTGAGGGGCAAGCTGTGCAAATTTCACTTCACTTTTATCGCTTTCCTTCAAAGAATTTAAAACATCAGAATGATTTTTTGCGACATCTAATAAAGATTTAGCAGACTCTTTATTAACCTTCATCCACTTTTGATAATTAGACTCATATTTTTGTAGCTCATTTGAATTTTTAGCTTGATGAAATCGATTCACTTCCACTGTAGCTTTAAGTAACGACGATAAATTTTCGCTACCAGCAATTAGCATTGGCGTTGATTCTTCACTGATTTTTGTAAGGCTTTTTTCAACACTACCAATTCCATTCAGAGCGGTAAAAGATAGTGCTATTAACAATAAAATGACCAAACCGGAACCACCAACAAGCCTGGTAGTGACTGTCAAATTCATTCTTCCCCCTAAACTATATCGACTAAAATCTATTTTTTTAGAAATAATTATTTAATGTTTACGTTTTATAATTCTAAATAAGCATAGACAAAAACATTCAATTTTGCTTTTTTTTTGAGCTAGTTGTTTGAATTTACAAGTTTTTGTATGTCATTAAAACAGCAAAAGTCAAACCAAAAAATCTTATGGGAAAATAACACGGTTTAAAACAACGAAGTATAAAAGTAACTAGAAAAAATTTATTATACAAAAATCAATTATTCAATGAGTATGTAATATAATTTCACGCCTATGTGCGGCATGCCTATGCTCCCATAAGTACACTCCTTGCCACGTGCCGAGTAAAAGCTCATTTTTCTCAAAAGGAATTGATATCTGTACAGAAGTTAATATGGATTTCAAATGGGCAGGCATGTCATCAGCTCCTTCATAAATATGCGTATAAAGCGGATCATTTTCAGGAACTAATCGGTTAAGCCAGCTTTCCATATCATTCTTTGCACTGAAATCAGCATTTTCCTGCACAATCAAACTGCATGACGTATGACGAACAAAAAGAGTACACAAACCTTCTTTTTCTGTTGTTTGTTGAAACACCTTTTTTACTTGCGGCGTTATTTCATATAAGCCTTGACCATCAGTATTAATATACAAGCGTTTAATCATTTTTCCATTTAAACTTCACTCTAGAAGTCACTCCACATAACAAAGTATAAGGGATCGTATTTGCAAATTCTGCAATTGTTTCAACAGGTAACCCTTCTCCCCACAAAACCGCTTTTGAACCAATATCAAGCTTACAATCAGCGCCTAAATCAACGGTTATCATATCCATGGAAACCTTTCCGACTAATGGGTAGGTTTTGCCCTCAATCCAAACGGGCGTACCTTCTTTAGCATGCCTTGGATAGCCGTCGCCATAACCGATTGCAATAACCCCTATTTTTGTTGACTTTTGAGCGGTCCACGCAGAACCATATCCGACTTTATCCCCTGGCTTTAAATTTCTAATTGCAAATAGCTGTGACTCTAATGTCATTGCAGGCTGCAAATGGTGAGCGAGTCCATTAATACCGAGCATAGGAGAACAACCGTATAATATGATACCAGGACGTACCCAATCGTAATGGCTTTCAGGCCATGCAACTACCCCGGCTGAATTAGCCATAGAGCGCAATCCTTGCATACCTTTTGTTGTTATATTAAATTTTTTAATTTGTTCTTTACTCATTAAATTTTTTATGTCATCGGCACAAGCAAGGTGTGACATCAAATTGACGGTATCAACAACTTTAATTTGTTTAATTCGCTGGTAAGCTTCAATAAAATCTTGTTCTTCAAACCCTAGCCTATTCATACCAGAATCTAACTTCAACCAGACTTTAAGCTGATAATCAGGAGTAGCAGATAAGATCTTTGCGGACAGTTTTTCTAACTCAAGTAGTTGGCTTTCTTGATGAACTACTGTCTGTAAATCATATTCGATAGCTTGTCTTAACTCACCTTGGCTAAAAAAACCTTCTAACAGAATAATAGGCTTTGTAATGGCGGCTTCTCGCAGCTTAATGGCCTCATCCATACAAGCAACGGCAATAGCTTCAACATCGGTAAAACAATTGGCGACTTGAACAATACCATGACCATAGGCATCAGCTTTAACGACCGCCATGATTTTACAACCAGGAGCTAACTGCTTAACGATGGATACATTGTGCTTAACTGCTTTTAAATTAATAATTGCCCGAGTTGAACGCATAAACTATAAAGTACCTTTAATAACCATCATCGAAAGGAGTTGCTAAATTAGCAAAACGGTTAAAATGTCCCTGAAAGGCAAGATGTACTGTACCGATAGGTCCATTACGCTGTTTTCCGATGATAACTTCAGCTGTGCCTTTGCGCTCCGAGTCTTTGTTATAAACTTCATCTCGATAAACAAACATAATGATATCAGCGTCTTGTTCGATGGCCCCTGACTCACGCAAGTCAGACATTACCGGACGACGATCTGCTCTTTGCTCTAGTGAGCGGTTTAACTGAGATAAAGCAACCACAGGAACATGTAATTCTTTTGCAAGTGCTTTTAAAGAGCGTGAAATCTCAGAAATCTCCTGAGTTCTATTGTCAGATAAACCAGGAACAGTCATTAACTGGAGGTAATCAATAACGATTAAGCCAACATCACCATGTTCTCTTACAATTCTTCGCGATCTTGCCCTAACCTCTGTAGGAGTTAAACCAGCAGAGTCATCAATAAACATTTTACAATTATTTTTTAAAATGTTGGTTGCAACCGATAAGTTATCCCAATCTCTATCATCTAATGCCCCTGTACGAAGCCTGGTGGCATCAATACCGCCGATTGAAGCAAATGAACGCATTAGTAGTTGATTAGCAGGCATCTCCATACTAAAGACTAAAACAGGCTTGCCGCTATGAATAGAAGCATGCTCTGCAATATTCATGGCAAATGTCGTTTTACCCATTGCCGGGCGGCCAGCAACAATTAATAAATCG
Source organism: Aliikangiella litoralis (assembly GCF_052495765.1). The sequence continues at coordinate 4,165,728 of NZ_CP199292.1, forward strand.
GAATTCTGCAAGCCATTGGTTTTTGCATCAAGATCAGTAAAACCGGTACTTAGTCCTGTAATCCCCCCTTTAGAGTCAACAGCAAATTGGACTCTATCAAGCGTTTCATCAAGAAAAGTCGACGCAATTTTTAAACCTCCATCTTTATTTTCACGTTTTTCAGCAATTTTAAAAACTTTGGACTCAGCCATATCCAATAGTTCATCTGAACTGCGCCCCTTAGGAAAATAAGCAGCATCAGCCACTTCATTGGAAATGGAAATCATTTCTCTCAATACTGCCCGCTCACGCACTATTTCTGCATAAGCAGTAATATTTGACGCACTGGGTGTATTTTTGGCCAAATCAGCAATATAAGCCAGGCCACCAATTTCATCGGCTTCACCTTCTTGTTCTAAAAACTCATAGAGTGTGACTACATCCATAGGACGAGTATTTTCTGCTAAATACTTCAACGCTCTAAAAATTAAGCGATGATCTTTACGATAAAAGTCTTCAGCAACAAGCTTATCAGATACTTTTTCCCAAGCTTCATTATCTAATAACAGCCCACCTAAAACAGAACGTTCAGCCTCTAGTGAGTGAGGTGGCATTTTTATATGATTGACTTGCTGATCTTCATCTAGCATTTAACAATATCCAAGTGAGAATAACTGACAATATTTGATGAGGTTTACTATAAACCACAAAAATAAAGTATTTGAGAAAAAAAAACACCTCGTACCTATCCGGTACGAGGTGTTTTATTTTGTCATTTGAATCGCTTTAAAGCAACGCAAATATCAATTTCCGATCGATTAACCTTCTTGTGCCACTACCACTAACTTCAATGTCGCATTAACGTCAGTGTGTAAGTGTACAGAAAGTTCAAACTCGCCGGTTTGGCGAATAGCACCGTTAGGTAAACGTACTTCATGCTTTTCAAGCACAACGCCAGCAGCAGAAGTTGCTTCAGCAATGTCTTTAGTTCCAACAGAACCAAATAATTTACCTTCGTCGCCTGCATGAGCTTCAATAGTAACGGTTAATTCTTGGAATTGAGCAGCTCTTTTTTCTGCTGCTGCTAATTCATCAGATGCTTTCTTTTCAAGTTCAGCGCGACGAGCTTCAAACTTTTCAGTGTTCTCTTTAGTCGCTGGAACCGCTTTACCTTGAGGAAGAAGGTAGTTACGACCATAACCATTTGCTACAGTAACGCTATCACCCAGTTCGCCAAGATTACGGATTTTTTCAAGTAGAATGACTTGCATTAGTCTTTCCTCTAATTCGTTAATCGTTGCTTATTTATGCGCGTCAGAATAAGGCAATAATGCCAAGAAACGAGCACGTTTGACCGCTGTTGAAAGCTGACGTTGATACTTTGAACGAGTTCCAGTAATTCGACTTGGAACTATTTTGCCAGTTTCAGTGATGTAGCTTTTTAAAGTCGCTAGGTCTTTATAATCAATTTCGCTAATGCCTTCAGCAGTGAATCGGCAATACTTGCGACGTCTGAAATGTCTAGACATGGTAAAATCTCCCGTTATTCTGCAGCAGAATCGTCAGTAGTTTCAGCTACTGCGTCTTCTTGTTTAGACTCTTTGTTAGCAGCCGGCTTTGGCGCATCAGACTTATCAGAAGAATCGTAGCGTTGTGCTGCTTCTTCTTTTGCTTTAGCCATTGGCGAAGGCTCTGTGATTGCTGCTTTCTTTTTAATGATAAGGTTACGTAATACCGCATCATTAAAACGGAATAAGTTTTCTAACTCTTCAATAGCAGAATACTCACACTCAACATTCATCATCACATAATGAGCTTTATGAGCATTGTTAATGGCATAAGCCATTTGACGGCGTCCCCAGTCTTCTTGTCTATGGATAGAACCACCAGATTCGGTAATTACAGCGCTATATCTTTCGATCATCGCTGAAACCTGATCACTTTGATCGGGATGCACCAGAAATACGATTTCGTAGTGTCGCATTAAGATCTCCTCACGGTTTCCAGTCACTTTAGCTATAAAAAACTATAAGTAACAAGGAGTTAAGTCAGTTTGTATTTTGAAATCTAACGGTTAATAACACAATTAACGGCCAGACTCGGTTTAAGAGCGGCGGATTATACGGCTCTTAAACCAAGAATGCAATGCGGGGCACTAAAATTAAGTGACTAAGCAATAGAAAATATTGAAAGATCAACACGCCTAGTAAGCGGCAACCAATTGCTCTTTGTAATTAGCCGACTCTTCTAAAACCAACTGCATTTGATTGTCTTGTGGCTCAAATGCCTTTCCATTAACAATTACAACCGTTTTTATAGGGTAAATACCTTGTGGCATTCCCCTAGGAAGAGTAAAAGTAAACTCATTCTCAAATGCACCACCTGACTTTGTTTCTTTGTTAACTGGCTTGGTTAAACTTTTTAAAGCTTTTGAATGATCTTCATTATCAAAAATCGTGATTTTTTCTTCAATATTAACCTTTTTGGAGTGAGTGCCTGGGACAACTTGCAGTGAAGAGACTATAGACACCTTATTACCAGCCGATACGACCTGTCCCGGCTTGATATCAGAAGTATATGAAAGAAGAATGGGTTCCTGAGGTAATTGCTTATGTGCTTTCTTATATTCGTCAATCACTTTATCTTCACTAGTCATTTGTTTAGTTCGAGAATCAATAACCATGTCATAAATTAATTTGGCCGCTATACCAATCACAACGACTGCGCCAATCTGTTTTAAACGTTTATTACTTACACTACAACCAACCCCTGTGACCAACATAATAAACAGTGTACTAACGACCAAAGTGTTTATTTTCGTTATCTTCATGTAATCTCTCCCAAAACTATTGAATTTCAATTGTCCCTTTGACACTTGCCATCGATTTTACTGCTTCACGCTTAAGCTTGAGTGCTTGCTGATAACCTGGGACAAATTCTAGCGCGGACTCAGATTTAGCAATTGCACAACTATAATCTAATTTTTTAAAACACCAAAGCCCCTCTTGTAAAATTTTCTTGGCTTTTTTTAAGTTATCTTGCTGTTGTTGATAAGCATAATTGGCATTTTCATACAGTGATTTAGCTGTTATTTCACCCGGTTTATTTTTTAGTGCTAGCTGGGTATACTTTATTGAGCAAGCATAATTTTTCTTTTTAAAACAATTAGTTGCTAGCGTCATATTGTTTGAAAATGCCTTTTCTATACTCGCCTGTTTAGTCCGTTCATTATTAATTGCCTCTTGTGCTTTTTGAGCCAATAAAATTGCTTGTTGATGGGAAGCATCTTTTTCTAATATCTGCGTCGTATTTTCAATCACACAGTGAAAATTTTGCTGCTCAAAACAGCCTTCAGCCTGACTAAGAGATTTTTGTATACTGGCTATTTTGATTTGCTCGGCATAATCTTTTTCAGCCCTTTGCACAATAATTTTTGCTTCAGTATGTTCGGGCGCAACTTTCAAAATATCGTTAGCACTATCTATCTCACACAGATAGTCTTGTTGTTTAAAACACTGCTTGGCTTTGGCTAGTGCTTGCTCCGTAAACACATTCAACTCATTTGGACTAAAATATTGAGTATAAGCAAACCAACATAAGGTGGTTAATAAGAGCAAGCTTGAAACCCGAAACAATGGAAACTTTGGCTTAACCGTTAAACCTTCCATAAAAGTCTTAATTGATTGAGTTCTTTCAGCTCTCCTTAGTGATAATGCTGACGATAATGCTTTCCACTCACGATTTGACAATCCAGGAATTCTCTTTGGTTTAAGCTCCATTGCATGAGCGGTGGCTGCCGACTTTCTTTTATAAGGGTGAGCACCAGACAGCATTTCGTAAGCAATAATGGCTGCGGCGTAAATATCATCGCTGGCATCAGGTGGTTGATTACCTAGCATTTCTAAACTAGCGTAAGCAGGTGTAAGAGCGCCAATTTCTCCCGCATCAAAATGATCCTGATATTGTGACTCGGCCGCTAAACGTGCTATTCCAAAATCAAGCACCTTCGCTTGTTGCTTGGTTACAAAAATATTAGCCGGTTTCAAATCTGAATGAATGATTCCTTTTTCATGGGCAAAATCTAATGCCTGACAGAAGTCACGTAAAATGCCAATTGCTTTTTCTTTGGGAAGCCCAACCCCTTTATGACGTTTTAATAATGAATCAAGATCTTCTCCTTCGAGCAGTTCCATGGTCATAAATATGGTATTACCGTCTCGGTCAAAATCATGCACTGTGACGATATTAGGGTGAGAAAGAATATGTGAACGACTGGCTTCTCGCTGTAACGAGATAAAGGCATCAGGGTGGTTACGAAAGTCGCTATTTAAAACTTTAGTTGCTACATAAGGGTTAGTATCACGGGCTTCAACTTTGCGTAAATCTTGTGCCTTATAAACGGTACCCATTCCGCCAGAGCCTAATGTAGACTCAAGCACAAAACGATGGTTAAGAATAATTTTATTCTCTGCAAGTGCTTTATCCGTATCTTGTTGAGCCTTTAAAAAACCTTTTTTATTTCTCTGCGCCTGAAGCACTTTGCCAATCTGGGTTAATGCTTCTTCCTGATCCGCTTTTTCGGTACCCTCAAAGCTATCAATTGCATTATTCTTAAGTTCAGCTAACTGACTATCACTTCGATGCTCTGTTAACTCACTTTCAGTTGATACTATTTTTTCTTCCGCTTGCCCTATCTTGGGCTTTTCGTCTATTTGCTTTTTATCAACATGAGCCACCTCTTCACTCTCCCCTTTTGATTGATGAGAATGAAGGTTTTGTGAATCATTTTGCTGTTGATCATTTTGCATTAGCGCTTGTTACATCCCACAAATTTCCAAATAACGGTATCTTATTTATAATAAGCCGTTTTAATTTTTATCAAACTATCGGCGAAGCAATCAACAAAGACTATACAATATCTCACTTTCTAAACCTATTTGATTGTGCTTATTATACTCACAAACACCATTTTCAAAACTTTTCTCCACTAACATCGCTGAAACACTAGCTAATTAGCAGCTAACTCTGTTGCAATCTGCTTCATGGCCGAGGTTAACAAGCTCAATTCTGCTGGTTGAATGATATAGGGCGGCATAATGTACAGTAGCTTCCCAAAAGGCCTAATCCAAACACCCAACTCGACTAATCGAGGCTGAATTTGATGCATATTAACCGCTTTTTTTAACTCAACAACACCAATTGCTCCTTTGACTCTGACATCGTTAACAGACTCGATTGATAAACAAGCGGCAAGTTCGAGTTTCAACTGCGACTCTATTTTATTGATCCGCTCCTGCCAATTAGACTCTATCAATAACTTCAAGCTTTCACAGGCAACAGCACAGGCCAGAGGATTAGCCATAAACGTTGGTCCATGCATTAAATTACCATCGCCAAAGCGACCTATCGTATCGGCAACTTGTTTTGTTGTGATTGTTGCCGCTAGCGACATATATCCCCCTGTAATAGCCTTACCAACACACAATATATCCGGACAGATGTCAGCTTGTTGATAGGCAAACATAGTCCCTGTTCGCCCAAATGCAGTAGCTATCTCATCTAAAATAAGTAATACGTCATATTCGTCACAAAGTTGGCGAACTTGGCGCAAATACTCAGCACAGTAAACTCTCATTCCACCAGCACCTTGAACAATTGGTTCAATAATTACTGCGGCTATTTGCTGATGGTTAGTGCGAATACAGATTTCAAATTCAGCAATACATTCATCTTGCCAATCAGCATCAGTCCGACAATCTGGCGAGCTTACAAATAAGTGTTTAGGTAAGACACCATTGAACATTGAATGCATACCTGTCACAGGATCACAAACCGACATGGCCCCAAAAGTATCACCGTGATAGCCATTACGGAATGATAAAAAGCGTTTTTTCTGGGTATTCCCAGCAGAATGCCAAAATTGAAGAGCCATTTTTAATGCCACTTCCACAGTGACAGAACCAGAATCGGCAATAAATATGCAATCCAGCTCTGGTGCTGTTAATTCAACTAACTGCCGACTTAATTTGATTGCTGGTTCATGAGTCAGCCCACCAAACATCACATGTGACATCTGATCAACTTGGTTTTTAACGGCTTGATTTAATCGAGGGTGGTTATAACCATGTATTGCAGACCACCATGACGCCATTCCATCAACCACTCTTTGACCGTTGCTTAAATTCAAATGGACACCATCAGCAGACTCTACACCAAATACCGGTGTTGGCTCCGATAGATTAGTGTAAGGATGCCAAATATGTTCGGCATCAAATTGCAAATCAGCATGATTCAAACTCATATAATATTCGCTTTTTATCGTTAGTTTAATTTTTCGTTATCATAACATAAGCAGCCTGCTTGCCACCTATACCAATACTACTGACGTATTTGTTTTTAACCATTTAAAAGTTACTCGGAAAGAAAGGGATTTTTATCTCTAAATGTAGCAACTGCCATAGCAACAGAAAGCAAAATAATTGAATTAAATAAAACAGGAACTATAACAAAATAGTAGCCTAACTCATGCACATTAGTACCACCAATCACAGCAGTAACTGCGGTAGCGCCGCCCGGTGGATGCATACAAGCTAAGTAATGCATAGCTAACATCGAGATAGCAATAGCGATAGAAGAAGCCAAAATAGATTCTGGTATACAATAATAAGCAGTAATACCAACAACAGCAGAAACTAAATGCCCGCCAACAATTGGCCAAGGTTTAGAAACAGGGCTATGGGGTATTCCAAATATTAGCATCGCAGATGCTCCTGTGGATGCTAAAATCATTGGAATACCTTCAACTTCCAAGATTTTATGACTAAAAAATGATGCAAATAATGTCGCAATAAAAGCCCCTACAATTGAGAAATATATTTCTTTATCCGACATAGTTCGCATAGCCATAAATTGCCTCCTAATAAAAACCCAATGCTAATAAACACGCAGTACCCAATAAAAACTATATACCTGGTTAGCCAATCGCCGAATTGAAATAATACTAAGGCGTCAATATCACTGGACAACCAAGACATCAATAACGCATTATATCTGCGATCAGATTAAGACCTATAACAACACTAAACAAACATCCACCTAATTCGCCAGTATTTTGATGGCAAACAATTAAAAGAAAAAGGTATATTGATGATGAAACCAATTCAATTAAAATTATTTTTTTTAATTTTCATATTTTTATATAGTAATAACTTATTCGCTCAATGCCAAATTATCAGCAATATCACGGGATATACACCTGTCGCCAATAGTCTTCAGGTGGAATCATTTAGTTGGCTAGCATTCGACAATGGAAAAATTATTGCGCGAGGCCAATCATCTGACTCGAACAAGCCTGATAACTGCCAAAATATCGACGGTAAAGGACAGTATATGCTGCCCGGAATCATCGATGCACACGGTCATGTTTCTGGACTTGGCAACCAAGTACTTAGAGTTGAATTAAGAGGTGTTCAATCTGAAAAACTAGCAGTGGAGCGAGTTAAAGTATTTGCACAAAAAAATCAAAAGTCCCAGTGGATATTAGGCAGAGGCTGGAATCAAGTACTTTGGATTAACAAGCAATTCCCCAGCAAACAAAGCCTCGATCAATCAGGAATCAAACGCCCTATTTTGTTAACTCGTGTTGACGGACATGCAGCATGGGCTAACAGTCAAGCATTAAAATTAGCAGGTATCAATCGGCAAACACCAGATCCTGACGGTGGAAAAATTATTAGAAATCAAAAAGGCGAAGCGACTGGCATTCTTATTGATAATGCTATTCAATTGGTCAGACAAAAAATACCCAGCCCTTCACTAATTGAAAGAGAATATGCTTTTGACAAAGCATTTGAACACTTACTTGCCTTAGGTATTGTTAGCGTTCATGATGCTGGTGTTAATCAATTAGATTTAAATACTTACATCAAGCGAAATAAGAGCCACACTTTGCCAATTAGAATTTATGGTATGTTGGATGGCTCAAGCCCCCATTTGTCAAGCTGGCTTAAGTCAGGGAAAATTGAAGACGCTCAAGATTTTCTATCTATTCGTAGTGTCAAACTCTATTCAGATGGAGCATTAGGTAGCCGAGGTGCGGCACTCATCGATCCTTATTCAGATGACTCTGACAATAAAGGTTTACTGTTGACACAACCAGCCCAACTAGAGTCATTAGTTGAAACTATTTTAACAAAAGGCTTTCAAGTGAATATACACGCGATTGGCGATCGTGGTAATCAATTGGTATTAAATACGCTAGAAAAAGCTTTTAAAAAAGTTGGCGGTAAAGACTTAAGAAATAGAATAGAACATGCTCAAGTCGTTTCACTTACAGATATTCCGCGCTTTAAATCACTCAATATTATTGCTTCTATGCAACCGGTACATGCTACCAGTGATAAAAATATGGCTGGAGACAGACTTGGAAAAGAGCGACTTAAAGGCGCTTATGCATGGCAAAAATTTATTCAGCAGGGAACGGTAGTCGCATCAGGCTCAGACTTTCCAGTTGAGTTGGCCAATGCATTTCATGGCATTCATGCAGCAATAACACGTCAAGATCATAAAAACCAACCCAAGGGAGGGTGGCTTCCTGGTGAAAAAATGACACCGATACAAGCACTTCGTAGCTTTACTCTAGATGCAGCTTATGCGGCTCATCAAGAAAAAACATTGGGCTCATTAGAAAAAGGCAAATGGGCTGACTTTATTTTAGTCGATCAAGATATCATTAACGGCCCAGCAAAAGAAATTTGGAAAACCCAAGTTTTACAAACCTGGGTCGCTGGACAGAAAAAGTATGAAAAAAGTAACCTTTAGCCTCAACGCTAAAATAAGTAACCTGCTCTACTTTATTGTAATTAAGTAGAGCTGCTTCTGATTTCAACCACTCCATTTTCACTGAGTGAAACGATTTAAATGACAAAAAAATAAATCATTAATTCAGTAATGGCTACCCCCCAATCCCTCTCAAATTTTTTAAGCTTTAATAAAACAGGCTATTTAGTTTATTTTGTTTTTTTTACAGAAAAAAAACACTTATTCTTTAATAAATTAAAAATCATGCTTAATTAATTATTGTTATAAATAAGCAAATTACCAATACTAAAAAATTAGAGCAATATATCTTAGTTAATCACTTTTAATTGATTAGAATATTGGCATCTAGCACTTATTTTCTAAGGTCAATAGTCTGTCAATGTTAAAGTCTCAATTAATTTATGTTACCGATCCGCTCTGTTTATGGTGTTATGGAATTGCTCCTACTTTAGAGAAGTTCTATGCCAAACTCCCTAACAATATAACCTGCACGACAATTAATGGTGGGTTATTTCCTGGTGCACAATCAAAAGTCGCCGATAGCAACTTTCGCAACTATTTAAAAACCGCATCAAAAAAAGTCACAGAACTTACCGGACAAAAGTTTTCTGATGCTTTTTGGAAACGACTTGAAACCCCTGGTTTCCGTTATGATACAGAGCCAAGTGCTCGTGCTACAGTCGTTGTAAAATACCTAACAGATGATAGTACGATGCGTAAATATATGCATGAATTACAATTAGCGACTTTTGTTGAAGGTTTAGATCCGACCAAACCTGAGATATTAGCTTCTATTGCTCAAAAATTCGATATTCAAAAAGAGGCTTTTTTAGCCGCCTACCAAAAGCCTAGTAACCTTAAAACCACTCAAGATGAATATTTATCAGCAAAACAAATGGGGGTTCAGGGCTATCCTGCTTTGATATATGTTAAAGAAAACAAAGGCTATAATCTTATTTCTGGCTATGCCCCACTTGAGCAACTCAATCAAGCGCTGGCCTGGGCAATGGATAAGTGTGGTGACAAACCAGATCTATCAACCAATGCTTGCAATGACAACGGGTGTACAATTTAAGATTACCTATTACTTAAAATAAATTCTTACTTTTTGTTTGTGAGATATTCATTATATCTGGCAGTTTTTGCTATTTAACTGAGCTAATCTTAGTTACACTCTAGTCATCATTCAGCAAACTAAAGATAATTAGGAATAAAACGAAAAGTATATCGTCCTCTTTTCTAATTTATTCTCAATAATAGGTAAACGCCCCTTAAAAATGAACGCAATCGAAACTTTTTTTAAAAAAGAATCATCCGCTGGTATCTTATTAATAATTGCTACAATTGTAGCCTTGATACTAAAAAACTCTCATTTAATTGATCATTATGAAGCATTTTTACATTTGCCAGTTGAAATAAGGTTAGCTTCCTTACATATTGATAAACCATTACTTCTCTGGATAAATGATGGTCTTATGGCCATATTTTTCTTTCTAATTGGCTTAGAAGTCAAACGAGAAGTCATTGAAGGCCACCTGTCATCATGGTCACAAATTTCATTACCCGGTTTTGCCGCTATTGGAGGCATGCTTATACCCGCACTAATTTATGTTTTCTTTAATCAAGGAGATGAGTTTGCTATGCGGGGTTGGGCTATACCAACAGCGACAGATATTGCCTTTGCTCTAGGAATACTCTCACTCTTAGGTAATCGAGTACCTATTTCACTAAAAATATTTTTAATGGCGTTAGCAATTATTGATGACCTTGGGGCAATTATCATTATTGCACTATTTTATACCAATGAGTTATCAACAGCCTCTATCGTAGTTTCTTTTTCTGCGTTAACTATTTTAGTCTTAATGAATCGGTTTAATGTAGCGGTTAGAGCTGCTTATATTTTTATTGGGTTAATACTCTGGGTCAGCGTACTCAAATCAGGTGTTCATGCAACGCTAGCAGGTGTTGCCTTAGCCTTTACCATTCCACTGCAATCTAAAAACCGAAATGGAGACTCTTTCTCCATGCTTAAACACACAGAAGAACAGCTACATACCTGGGTTGCTTATTTAATTTTACCGCTATTTGCTTTTGTCAACGCAGGCATAGAACTCACTGGTATATCACTTAATCAACTATTCTCTAATGTCTCTTTAGGTATTTTCCTTGGTTTATTTATCGGTAAACAAGTAGGCGTATTTGGCTTTAGTTGGCTAGCAATAAAACTGGGTCTCGCTAAATTACCCGAGAGTAGCAATTGGACACAATTGTATGCTGTATCCATATTAACAGGGATAGGATTCACAATGAGTATTTTTGTTAACTCTTTAGCCTTTGAGGATACAGCAATATTTCAGTCCGCCGATAAACTAGCGATTATTGTAGCCTCATTTGTGTCTGGAATAGTTGGTTATTTAATCTTGAAGTTTACTAAAGCCACTTATGTTCCACAGAACTCAGTTTTAGGAACAGAAACTCAAGTCGCCGAGAAAGAATGAGACAAGAAAACTCTCCAATATACCAATTATTCAGCTATCATTTTGAAGCCCCCGAAATTGATTTTGGAGAGATTCTAAAAAACGCAAAAACGCTTAAATTACCTTCAAATAAGCCCCTCTTAAAACTGGCACAAACTCCGGAAAATATTTATCTAGTTGAACAGGGGCTTTTAAGAGCCGTTTTTATCACTGAAGATGGTAAAGAATTTAGTAAAGAATTTTATTGGGAGAATGATATTATCTTTGGTATGAGAAGTATCATTTCCAATCAACCTTTACCTTATTCAATTGAAAGTATAGAACCTTGTTATCTTTACCAATTACCATTAGTTGTCTACCAAAAACTAGTCAGTCAGCATGAAGAATGGAAGAATTATCATATCAAACAACTTGAGCAGCACTTCTTATACAAAGAATTTAAAGAAGAACTGTTATTACTGCATTCAAATCAGCAAAAGGTCAGTAAAGTTTACAAGCTTTTTCCTGAACTGGTAAAAAGAGTTCCAGCAACATTGGTGGCTTCTTATCTGGGGCTAACCTCTGTTAGCTTAAGTCGAATAAAAAAACGACTTAACCTTTAAAACCAATTAACAATTGTTAATTTCATCTGCATACATCCTGAGGTAAAGTGCCATACAAAAGAAGGAGGCAACTATGCTGTGGTTTGTAAAAACATTTAATCAATTATCAACAGAAGAACTCTATAAAATACTAAAACTTAGAATTGATGTTTTTGTGGTTGAGCAAAATTGTGTCTATCCAGATATTGATGATCTGGATAAACAACCAGGCACTCTACATTTGTTTGCGGTGGATAATGAACAGCTTGCTGCCTATATGAGAATATTTCCACCGCAAGTTAACCACCCTAATATGAGTAGCTTCGGCCGAGTCGCGACCGATAGTCAGTATAGAAATACTGGTTTAGGGCACGAGCTATTATCAAAAGCCATCAATATTATTGATAAAGAATGGCCAGACATTAGTTGTCATATTTCAGCGCAATCACACTTAATTAACTATTATAACCGCCAAGGTTTTTTTCAAGTGGGTGAAGGATACCTTGAAGATGGGATCCCCCATATAGGTATGGATAGATTACCTCAAGGAAAAGCGAGTAATAGCAGCTGAAGGTTTAGCCTATGAACAAAAATAACGCGGTTATTGTTGCTTTTATGGTACTCATTTTGGGCAATTTATTTGCAACATTTGTTGATGTTGTAGTTAAAATGTTTGCCAATAATGTAAGCATTTTTCAATACTTATTTTTACGCCAAATAGCGGTACTGCTACTGATGCTACCTTTTTGGTTACGACTACCTAAAATTAAACAAGGTCCGGGTAATGTAAGAGTTCATATAATACGAGGCGTATTAACAAATATCGGTGCTCCAGCTGCGGTTATTGCTTTGCTTTATTTACCTTTAGCAACTGCCAATGTCTTTTTTTATTCCGCTCCATTATTTACTTTGCTATTGGCCAGTTTATTACTCAAAGAGCCAATGCAAAAACACCGAATTATTGTCACTATATTAGGCTTTTCAGGCGTAGTCATAGCACTTCGTCCTGAATATTTTAATTTAGCTGGTTTGCTTGCTATCTGCACGGCTCTGGCAATTGCAGGTTATAATCTATCAGTCAGATGGCTTCCAAAAGGTTCTAGTACAACAAACACTATTTTGTGGAGTAATATTTTCGCCTTACCAATTACCGGCATTATTGCCGCATTTAACTGGTCTCCAATCAGCAATGATTTAATCTTACTGGCAACAACTAGTTGCCTATTTTTAGTCGTTTATCAGGGATGTAGCATTATCGCATTTCAAAAAGCTGAAGCAGGAGCAATTGTTGTGGCCGAATATTCGGGGTTAATTTTTGCAGCCTTACTAGGTTGGCTTATTTTCAATGAGTCCGTTGATCTGTGGACTTTTTCAGGAATCATGTTAATTACTTTGCCGATAATTTGGCAAAGTTGGTATGAAAATAAAACGCAGAAATTACAACCTAAATTATAATGGCAGCCAATGAAGCGGAGAAAACTTCATTGGCATACAATCTTAGGTTACTTTTTAGATTTTGATTTAGACTTGGTCTTCTCGTTTTTATCTTTACCTTCTGAATTTGCAGCTTCAATTGCTTCAAGCAGTGGCTCGTCAAGTTCAGGCACTTGAGTGAGGCTTTCTTTATCCTCAGCATTTTCAGCTAACAAAGTAAATTGTTCATTTGCCAGTTTGTGCAACTCTCGGTGCCCTTCAACTAATGAACTCGTTTGTTTTAACAAGTCATTAGCTTCTTTTAACTCTTGCTCTACTCGCTGCTTATCTTTGCGTAATGTTCTACTATTTTCCTCTGCGCGCTTACGATCATTGGACTCATCCATTTTTTCTTTTTTAAGCGCTTTCATTTTCTTGACAACATTTTCAGGGGTATCAGCAAGAGTTTTTGTGATCTGTTTAATCTCCTTTTGCTTATCAGCTAATTGAGATTTAATTTTCTTGAGTTCTTCAGCACTTGTCGTTTTAGCGAGAGCGAGCTTTTCTTCTGTGCTTTTTAAATTGGCTAAGGCAGCTTCTTTTCCAGCTTGCTCTTCTGATCTTTGTTCTTCTGTGCGAGCAAGTTTTTCAGTTAAAGCGGCAATTTCAGCATCTGCTTTTTCTTTTGCAGATTGTAATTCAGCGTCAGCATTTTTAGCTTGTTCTATCGTTTTAGTTAAAGCAACTTCAAGTTCGTCTGAGCTGCACTCAGCCTTTAAACCCAAAGCTTTTGCAGCCGTTTGCATAAGTACTTGCTTATTAATAGCAAGCTCTTTCCAAACCTTTAACTGCAGTTCTATATCAGATTCGTTCAATTGTTTCTCCTGTACCACGCAAATTCGCGCCGCATCATACTAAAGATTGCCCCTAAAAAGCTAGTCCGAATCAACTTAATACCGTCTTTTTTAGCTATTTTTTTTAATATTGTAGCGGGATCGGGCAAAAGTCAGCTTTATGTGCCTAAAGTTACTGTTTTAAGTAGTCCAAAAACAAATATTGAATATTTCAATTCAACACACAATAATCAACTCAATTTAGCCTTGTGATATTTCAAACTCATATTTATTCGTTATATTCGTTTAACAAACCTATGTATTGATAGTTGCAATTGAAATAAAATTTTTAAATGATTGAGTAAGGAGTGACATAGAACTCAGTATTGGAGACAAATAACGATTTAAGACGAAACCTTTGTTGAATAATAAACTTGACCTTTCATTAATGTACGAGCGGTTCTGGTAATACTCGCCCGTTCAGCTATCCAGCGCTCATTTCGATATACAACTTCTGCACCAACTTCAATGACTCCTCCGGGATGAGCAATTTTAAGTTGTTGCTCGGATACTAAAGGCTGCGGTAACAACTCTGAGATAATAGTTCCTGGTATACAAGCGGCAACGCCGGTTGCAATTGTTCCTGTACCTGTAAACGCATGATGTATAGTTCCCATTGAAAGAATTCGTGCTGAAATATCTTGTTCACTCGTTGCAATGACTTTGCCATGAGATGATATATATTCAGAAGGTTCATCAATAATGGCTATTTTAGGTGTTGCTGGTTGCTGCTCACGTGCAAACTCAGCAGTTGGTGCAGCATTCATTTTGACCGCCCCTAGACACCGAATACTTTCTAATAGTTCAGCCAGTTCTGAGTCGCTAGCTAGCCTGCTAGCTAGTTTTGAAAACTCAAGTTTGAGATCTTTGGCACGAACAAAAACAGTATTATTACCAGCGGCAATTAAACTGACTTCAATATCACCACAATTAGGAACTTTAATTAAATCAACAGGATTACCTGTTGGTAATACAGAATTATCAGCCGCTAACCCTGGCAATAAAAAATCTACCCTAATTGGAGATGCTTTTCCGATAACTCCTGCAATTGAATAATCGCCAGTAGATTCAGGTATACCATTTTTTATTAATATTTGTGTAGCAAAACGCTGATTCAGGTTGGTTTGCCAAACATAAACAGTCATCAAACCATCCCCTTTTGGAGTAAGCAATCCTTGTTCTATAGCAAATACCCCAACCGCTGAAGATAGATTGCCACATGTTCCAGAATAGTCAATCAGTGGCTTATTGATAGAAACAGCACCAAAACAAAACTCTATATCACAGTCATCTCTATCAGACAGGCTAATGATAGCAATTTTACTTGTACTTGATGTAGCGCCACCAATACCATCAATTTGTCGTCCATAAGGATCGGGGCTACCTAAAACTTGTAGTAATATCGGATCCCTTTCAACAGGATCTTGAGGCAAATCTTCCTTAAGGAAAAATATTCCCTTACTTGTGCCTCCTCTCATCCACACTGCTGGTATAGTCGCTTGGGTCATAAATAAATACCGATTACTAATTAATCAATAAATTGGTGAGAACTCAACCTAGTTCATAACACCAGCACGTACCCATTTTTGCCACTGAATCGTTTCTCTTTTAATCAAACGACATAGACTGCGGAATAATGCTTGAAACTCAACGACATCGATAATATAAAAAACAACCCATGCAATTGGAGCAAAAAATAGCAAGTTATAATGAAAGCGAGATTTAGGATCAAAAATGATTTGCAAAGAAATCAGTGATGTCATAAATAGAATAACGAATGCTAAAGGAAAATAATCACTCGCAAAAATAGTATATCCATAAAATAGAGCTAACAGCGGGCCTTCTAACAATAAAGTAACTTCAGAATAAACCGCTAACGGAAAAAGCAAAAATGACAAGTAAGGCGTGTGCTTTTTATCTTTGCTGAAAAATAAATTTTTATGTTTAATAAAAGTAAGCAAACGACCAAATTTCCAACGTAGCCGTTGGTTACAAAGCCCAGACCAATCAGAAGGCCCTTCTGTATAAACAATTGCATCAGCGGCATAGCGAGTCTTATAGCCTTTAGACAAAATGCGAGTCGACATTTCAATATCTTCAGTAATTATCTCATGATCAAAACCACCCACTTCATCTAGCACCGATTTGCGATAAGCAGCTGCTGCACCACCAATAATATAAACAGAATTAAAAACAGAATCGGCTCGCTTAAAAAAGAAACCATATAAATATTCTAGCTGCTGAATGACTTCTAGCGGCTTCGACTTATTACCAACGATAACATTTCCAGCAACAGCTCCTACTTTAGGATCATTAAAACGTTTAACAATATTCGAAACTGTGTATCTATCCATTACACTATCCGCATCAACCGTAACAACTATTTCGCCTTTTGCTATTTTTAATCCCTTATTTAGCGCACGAGCTTTCCCACCATTACGCAGATTCAGATACTTTATCTTCGGCTTTAAAAACTGGATTTTCTCATGTTTGGTTAAATACTCTTTAATTAACTCATGAGTAGAATCAGTCGAACCATCATTAATAACAATAACTTCAAGCTTTTCGTAATAGGTATCTAATACAGAGCTTAAAGTTTTAATAATACCAACTTCTTCATTCCATGCTGGTATTAGCACAGAGACAAGCGGTTCAGTTTTAGGAGAGGGATGCTCTATACCTCGAATTTTTTCAACTACAGAATAAAAAGGAGCAACCACTAATTGTAAAAAGTATTTGATTAAAATCGGGAATAAGATACAAAAAACAGCTAACCTAATAGTGGCTAAGCTATCTATCGATGATGGCTGTGTAACCATAGATAAGTACACAACAGCTAGAGAAATACAATAAAATAAGCCTATAAAAGCAATTTGTATTATGTGTTTTTTACCAAAATTTTTCATAAGTTATCACCCAATAAAAGTCTGTTGTAGAAAGAGATATAAACTACATACCTTTATTATTGGGCGGATTATGCCAGCATAATCATACGCTTAAAAGCTATTTACATAACCACTTGAGATAACCAAAGGATTAATCAGCTAATCTGTGACTGGGTTCGCTATTTTCACCATAACCCTTTGAGTTTTTCTTTACAAGTAAAAAATAACAATTAACCCTTTGATTTTAAAAGAGTTTCATTTAATGATTTTATTGAAACGTAAAGTAAATAAGTCTTGTTTTATCGGAGTTATTTAGCAAAAACCCTTGGTATTCTGTGGGCTTAGCGTGAAATAGGCAAATATATAGATAATGTTCATCACTTTAACCATATTTTTATTATTACATCATTTTTTCCTCTTCAGAATAAACATTCAATGAGCAATAAACGAGCAATATTACTGATTCATCCATTGATAGCTAAGTTTCATTTCCAATAACCGTTTAATATTTTGCCTGAGTGGCTCAATATAAATATTACATAAGCTTTTTTTTACTACTCGCTAACAATCAGCGACTAAATGTAGCAGAGCTAATATATTTTGACATATAGGTTTAATCGACAAGAAAGGTAATAAGGCACATTTAAGCCTTCTTTTTATGTCAAAATAGAAGCTTAAACTTGAGATAATAATAAAATTAACCCTTGTTTTATAGTTAATTAAATTGACACTATTCTCAAACTCATGATAACTATACCCGTGCGATATTGAAGTTGTACGGATATATAAAAGATTATTGAGATTGACCTTTAAATAATCAACAAATTATAAAAATCAAAAAATGGTGAGGAGAGAAAAATGGACTTACAAATTATCGGTATTATATTTGGCTGTATTATATTAGCGGCCGTTGTCTACAAGTACCTACAAAAAGACGCGAAGCAACCGCTCGCGTTAAGTTGTTTCTTATCCTTTCTAGGCTTTGCTCTAGTCGCCTCACCAGCCTGGACCAACATCAGTTTTAAGTCAAGCGAAATAGAAATACAACTAATTAATGAAGCCACTAAACAAATGGATGATTACGTGAAAATCATTGATGGATATAACTCTCGAGCACAAGCCAAAGGACTCAAATGGGAAACCGGTAACAATGGCAGCCAACAACAAGCACTTAACCAACTAGCCAGACAGTTAGAAATGCAAAAAAATAAAGTAAAGCAGGCATTATCAGAAAATAATATTGAGTTAGCCATGAAAGAAACTCAAAAAGGAAGTGAAATAATTGCGACGATAGCTAAACAAGTAGAAGGCTGATTTTTGGTTCATTACCAGCGACTCATTTATACTAATCACTTTAGTCTAATGATACAATGAAATCACGATTTAAAAATAAAAGCGTTCATCATTGCATCTAGACAAATTACTTTCAAAAACACAACTACCTATCCTCAATAAACTAGAGGAAATAAAGTCCACGCTTGCTCATTATTTAAACTTACTCATTAATGCTGAACCCGGTGCCGGAAAAACAACCATTGTTCCATTAGCTTTACTCGATACAATTGCAAACAACAAAAAAATACTGATGCTTGAGCCTAGAAGACTAGCAGCCAAAAATGCGGCTTTTCGCATGGCTTCTATGATTGGTGAATCGCCAGGAGAAACGATTGGTTATCGCATCAGAAATGAAACCAATATAGGAAAAGATACCCGAATTGAAGTGATTACAGAAGGGATCCTGACTCGAATGCTGCAATCAGATCCAGAGCTTCCTGACATTGGTTTGATTATCTTTGATGAATTTCATGAACGAAACTTACATTCAGATTTAGGGCTTGCGTTAGCTTTTGAAGTACAACAAACATTAAGAGAAGACCTAAAGTTATTAGTCATGTCTGCAACACTAGATACTCAAGCTGTTGCCAAATTATTAGACAATGCCCCCGTTGTACACTGTTACGGACGCAGCTTTCCTGTTGATTTAACCTATATTCCACCTAAGCCTAATCAAAACTGGTCACACGCACTCATTCAAGCAGTCAGAAAAATATTAACTGATCCCATAACTCAAATGGATACTTTAGTGTTTTTGCCAGGCCTTGCCGAAATAAAAAAAGCTGAAACTTTACTAGCTCCTCTTATAAAAGAACAGAAAAATATTGTTATTCTGCCTCTTTATGGCAACCTCCCTTTTTCAAAGCAGCAAGCCGCAATATTACCGATTAAAGGAAAACGTAAAATTATACTATCGACGAATATTGCAGAATCAAGTTTGACTATAGAGGATATTGATTGTGTGATCGATACAGGACTTGTTCGTCAAAGCCATTATGATCCCAATGTCGGCTTTGATCGCCTATTAACACAAAAAATTTCTCAAGCATCTTCAGTTCAAAGAATGGGAAGAGCGGGAAGAACTGCGCCTGGTTTATGCATCAGATTATGGCATGAAAGCGACAGTTTAAGAGCAGAAAGTCAACCCGAAATATTAAGAACAGATTTAACAACTTTCAGTCTTGAACTAGCTCATTGGGGAATCAATAACACAACAGATTTAAGTTTATTAAATCAACCCAATAATGGGGCTATTCAACAAGCTAATAAGCTTTTAGAAATATTAGGCGCTACAACTAACAGACAAATATCTGAGTACGGTAAAACTTTATTATCTTTGGGTGTTCATCCAAGAATAGGTCATATGCTACTAACTGGAGCAAATCTACAAGCCATAAAAATAGCCTGTTTACTCGCTTCTATGCTCGAAGAAAAAGATATTTTTCAAGGAAGCCAAGCTGACACCCCAGATTTTATGCTTCGTATTGAGTCAATGATAAACTCACAATTACATACGCACACAACAAAAAACATACAAAAACAAGCTAAGTCATTAGAAAAAAAACTACTTTTGATAATTAAAGAAAAATTAGAAATGACTCCACCTTTGAAGCAGCTAGCAATTGAAAAAACATTACATTTAAGTGCTGCTTTACTAGCCAAAGCATTTCCTGATCGTCTTGCCCAAAAAAGAGGGAATGGATACAGAATGGCTAATGGCAGCGGAGCTCAATTAATAACAAATTTTCCTTTTAAAAGTGATTTTATTGTTATTATAAAACTCGGTGGACAATCACATTCAGCAAAAATTTACCAAGCGCTTGAAATTACTCAAACAGAAATAGAAAAGTATTTTTCTAATATCATTACTGAAAAAGAACAAATCATTTGGGATGAAAATACTAAATCAGTTAAAGGTTATCTTAATCGTCAGCTTGGAAAACTCATACTATCATCCACACCAATAAATAAACTTGAACCAGAACAACTATTAACGGGTTTATTAAATGCCATAAGAAAAATAGGAATAGAACAACTCCCTTGGTCTCACGAATTAAAGCAATGGCAAGCAAGAGTAGGCTATTTAAGACAACTTGAAAAATATGGTGACAATTATCCTAACCTTGAAAATACAAAATTGGCTCAAACTATTGAGCAATGGCTTGCTCCTTTTTTAGCCAGCTTTAACAAACTCGAGCAAATTACAGCAGATATTTTAAGTAACGCACTAAAAAGTCACCTTGACTGGAATCAACAACAAAAGTTAGATGACTTAATGCCAAAATCCATTCGAGTAGCAAGTGGCTCAACAATTAAACTTGACTATTTACAAGGTGAAAAACCTATATTAGCAGTTAAACTACAAGAAATGTTTGGCACAGAAACAACGCCATTATTAGCTAACGGCAAAATTCCAGTGGTTGTTCATTTACTATCACCAACAGGTCGCCCTTTGCAAATTACTGAAGATTTAGCCAGTTTTTGGAAAAATAGTTATGAGCTAGTCAAAAAAGAAATGAAGGGGCGGTATCCAAAACATCCATGGCCAGATGATCCACTAAAAGCTCAAGCAACCCGATATACTAAGAAAAAATTTAACTCGCTATAGTATAGAAAGTGTGTTTTATTGTTATTATCTCCCTAATACTACAGGTTGCTTTTCCGACTTAGTCTAACTAAAAATATTTAAACTACAAGCTTAACTTGTTTGCTTCGTCTTAGGCGAAGCGCTCTATCGTTGTATTTAAAAGAAGCTCATTTTTAATAATTACTCAATGGCATATACAAGTCAGGTCTTCGATCTCTAAAAAGTCCCCAACCTGCTCTTTCTTTAGCAATAGCATCTAAATCAAACTGTTGAGAGATGACGCCATTATTTTTTTTATCGAGTTGTTGCACAACATCACCAAACTGGTTGGTAATAAATGAACTTCCATAAAAAGTTATTTCACAAGACTCTCCTTTCTCACAACCAATTCTGTTAGAAGCAATAACCGGTATCATATTAGCAGCACTATGTCCTTTCATTACCTGTTGCCAATGTTTGCACGAGTCCCAATCCGGTGCCTGCGGCTCACTCCCAATCGCCGTTGGATAAAAAATAACTTCTGCTCCTTTTAGCGCTAAAACTCTCGCAGCTTCTGGAAACCATTGATCCCAACAAATAGCCGCACCAATTTTTCCTAATTTTGTTTGCCAAACTTTAAAGCCGGTATCTCCAGGAGAAAAATAGTATTTTTCTTGATAGCCAGGTCCATCAGGTATATGTGACTTTCGGTAGTTATCTAAAATTTGTCCGTTTGAATCAATGACAGCTAAAGAATTAAAATAATTATTAATACTTTTTTCAAAGTAGCTAATTGGCAAAACAACATTTAATTTTTTTGCCACGCTTGCAAAATGTTGCAAAATTTTCGACTGTTCATAAGTTTCTGCCCAATCAAAATAATCAGATGATTGGTCTTTACACCAATAATGCTGAGCAAATAACTCTTGTAATAATATAGCATTAGCACCTTGTTCAGCAGCTTCTAATACCAAAAGTTCAGCGGTTGCAATGTTTTTATCAATATCATCACTCACCTGGAATTGAGTTGCGGCTACCGTAATGTTTCGCATATTTTTAACTCTCTACTATTCAAATGGTCAATAACTATTTAACCAGATAAAATACTTAAAGGGCTGGCTCTTGCATTGTTATGCAATGAATTCCACCACCACCAATTAAAATCTCATTCGCGTCAATTGCGTGAACAGTTCTGTCACTATAAAAATCTTTTATTGTCTGAAAGGCAATGTCATCCTGAGAACAACCAAATTGAGGCATGATAATAGCACCATTTAAAATATAAAAATTCACATAACTTAACGGTAATCGTAAACCATGATTATAGCGTGGCTGCGGCTCAGGGATTTCAATCAACTCAAGCGAATGAGATAAAATAATCTGTTTGTTCTGCTGATAAATATCAAAATTTTCACTATTGTTTTCTGCAGTCTGAGTCAGGACTGTTCCTTGATCAATAAAGCAAGCAATATTATCTATATGCCCATCGGTATCTAAGTCACCGACTATTCCTTTTTCCAACCAAATAACTTGTTCTGCACCCAGAGCATTTTTCAAATTTTTCTCTATCTCATATTGAGTCAACAATGGATTTCGATTTTGATTTAATAAACATTCTTTAGTGGTTAATAAAATACCTTGGCCATTACTATGAACTGAACCGCCCTCTAGAACCATATCAATTTTTTGATAAGATGATTGACTATTTTTTGTTATAAACTTTGCTATTGCTTGGTCATTTTGATGTGAATCAAATTTATTACCCCACGCATTAAACTGGAAATCTAATGCAGTTAGCGCTTCACCTTCTTTAATCCAAATAGGCCCTGTGTCTCTAGCCCAACTATCATCCAGGGACGTTTCAAATATTTCTACAGCACCACTCAATTTTTTTTGTGCACTGGCAATATGTTCTTTTAAAATAAGTAAATTAACTTTTTCATATTCGCTGATTTGATTAACCACTTGAGCAAATGCTTGTTGTGCAGTATCAATTCCATTCGTCCAAACTTCTGTACGACAAGGATAAATCATCCATGTGGACTGATGCTTTTCCCACTCTGCGGGCCAACGTTTTAACGGTATGTTCATATGGGTTACTCTTCAAGGTATGAATAACCGTATATACCTTGACGTAGCTCGGCAAGATATTGGCGTTGTGAAGATTGCGGAAGCTCAGATAATTTCAATTGTCTACGATAAGATTCCAGCAGCGACTTTGCATCAAAATCAACATAATCTAACAATTCTTCAACACTAGAACCTCGTTGATTAGCGGTAATGTTCAGTTCACCATTAGAATTCAGCTCTAGATCAACCGTATGAGTATCACCAAATAAGTTGTGCATATCTCCAAGAATTTCTTGATAAGCACCCACTAAAAATACTCCCAATAAATAATCATCTCCCTCATGATGGGTAGGCAAATCAATTGTTGGCATAACAGCCTGAGCATTAACATACTGTTTTAACATACCATCACTATCACAAGTAATATCCTGAATAATAGCTGTTTCTTCGGGAACAGAGTCTAAACCTTGAAGAGGCATTAACGGAAATACCTGATTAATCGCCCAGGCATCCGGTAAAGATTGAAAAATTGAAAAATTAACAAAAAACTTACTCGCTAATTGTCTTTGTAATTCATCGATCACTTCCTGATGAATTGGAATTTCAGGATTAATTCTTTCCCTGACCTTAAAAAGTATACTTCTTTGTATACGTTCTGCCAAAGCTCTTTCAGCCAAGCCAATTAAGCCATGATTAAACACTTGTTGAACCTGTTTTAATAAATAGTCAGCATTATGATAGCACTCAACCAATTTATTATTATCACTCGTTTGTTTGGCTTCTGATAAAGTATCCCATAGGTTTTTTATTGTCATATGACAATCGCTAGATGGTTCTTCAATATCTAAAACTTTTGGTTTTTCTGAGTCAATAACATTGGTAATTAAAACCGCATGATGTGCAGTTAATGCCCTTCCTGACTCAGAAATAATCGATGGGTGCGGTAGATTCATTTTTTCTGCAATATCATAAAATGCGCTGACTACATTATTGGCATACTCTTCTATTGTATAGTTCATTGAACAATGGCTTTGACTCTGAGTACCTTCATAGTCAACGCCAAGCCCACCACCAACATCAACCGTATCCACAGGTATACCTAGCATGCGCAGTTCAGCATAAAAACGAGCACACTCTTGTAAACCATTCTGGATATCTTGAATTGAGGTTAATTGTGAACCAAGATGGAAGTGTAATAATTGAAAAATATCAATCTGTTTGACAGCCGATATTTTATTAATCAAATGCAATATTTGACTTGTAGATAAACCAAATTTTGAATGTTCGCCACCAGAGTCCTGCCACTTACTCTCACCTTTTGTCGCTAATTTAACCCTGACTCCAATACGAGGCTTTATTTTCATGTTAGCAGATTCTTCTAACAACAATTCTAACTCAGAAATTTTTTCAATAACGATGTAAACGTTATGACCAAGTTCAGTTGCAATAAGAGCGGCTCTTAAATACTCTCGATCTTTGTAACCATTACATACAATTTTTGAATTCGTTTTTTCTGATAAAGCAAGCACCGCCATTAGCTCGGGTTTGCTCCCAGCTTCAAGACCAACCTGAGGGCTTTCCAAATGTAAATTAGCTTTAACTAAACCTTCAACCACTCGACGTTGTTGATTAACCTTGATAGGGTAACAAACTGAATAATTGCCCTGATAATCACAACTAGCCATTGCCTCGTTAAAAGCTTTACACAAAGACTTAACTTGGTGTTTTAATATATCAATAAACCTCAACAAAACGGGCATATGTAAATCTTTTGAGCGCAATGTTTTACATAATTCACTCAGCTCAATGGAGTAAGCTTTATTTTCTGGCTCAGGGTAAACAACAACCCTTCCCGCTTCGTTTAAATCAAAGTACTGGTTGCTCCAATATGCAAGGTTATAGTGCTGTTTAGCTTGCTCGACTGTCCAGGAACCAGGAGAGTTTTGGTAATCAAAAATGGTTTTAATCACGATTTTTATTCTCTTTATCTGCATACAAAACCGTATGCTGAAAAACCGACGCTAACATGGAAAAATAAGTCAACGATTTAATCTGCTAACACATCAACCACATATTGTGGTAATGCGAACGCAGCAGCATGAATAGCCGGATTGTAATAACGGGTTTTAAATCCTGCTTTTTCAAAACGTTGCTGAATAATATCATGTGGTACATTTCTGAGTTCAGGATTATCACACCCCCAAGATAAGGTCATGACTCCTCCCACATAAGTTGGTACTGCTGCCGTAAAAAACCAGCGATCAACAAACACATCATTAAAACGCTGATAGGTTGTTTTAACTTCATCCAACTGCATAAAACTAACACCATTCTGCGTTACTAAAATGCCGCCTTCATTTAAACTATTTTTACAACCTTGATAAAAACTTGAAGTAAAAAGCACTTCACCCGGCCCTTCCGGATCAGTTGAATCAGATATAATGATGTCAAATTTTTCTTGATTATTAACAACAAAATCAACCCCATCATCAATAACTAATTTCACACGAGGATCTTCAAAAGAGCCCGCTGAATGCTGAGGGAAATATTTAATACACATATCGACCACAGCCGAATCAATTTCAACCATGGTGACATGTTCAATACCAGTATGACGTAATACTTCTCTTAAAATGCCGCCATCACCACCACCAATTATCAACACACGCTTCACATTACCATGAGCCAATATTGGAGTATGGGTTAACATTTCATGATAAATAAACTCATCTTTTTCAGTCGTTTGAACAACACCGTCAAGCGCCATCACTCTACCGAAATGTTGGTTACTAAAAATGATTAAATGTTGGTGCTCAGTACGACTTTCAAATAAAACTTCTTCAACCACAAAGCTTTGCCCAAAAGTGTCATAGAGCGTTTCGGTAAAACGTTTAGCCATCATAATTCCTAATTCATCAAGCGTAGCCATAAATCTTATGGCTATCAATTATTCGCTGATATTTTCACCGCGTAAAATTTCTCGCACATCAACACGAGAAGGTAAAAATGCCTTGCGTAAAATTTCTGTCGCTTTATGCGGCTCAGCATCGCCACACATAAAAACATCAAAAGCAGCATAATCAGCTTCAGGCCAAGTGTGCACACTAATGTGTGACTCAGCTAAAACAGCCACCCCAGAAATGCCTCCATTAGGCGTAAAATGATGCATATGAATATGTAATAACGTCGCGCCACATTCAATGACGGTGTCACGAAAAGCCTTTTCCATCACTTGCAAATCGCTAAGCTTGGAGGCTCCCCAAAAGTCTATAATAATATGTGTTCCGGCAAACACTTTGCCATCACGTCGTATGAAATGATCGTTTCGCTCATCGTTCTCGTCGACATTAACATATTCAGGCCAACGAGTTTCTGTTGCGACTGTAGGATCAATCTCTGAGTTACAGTCGAAGTTTTTTAACACTTCAGTATCTCCTATAATCAAAGGATTAAAAGTCTCTGGTGAACGAAACGTGTTCAGTGGTTCCAGACCTATCAGCCGGACTGCTTTAAGATTGCTTAATTATTAAACAGCCAACAAATTTAAGAAAGTGCTTTATACGTGATTTTTTGCAAATATCAAGAAAAATATCACTAAGCAAATGAAAAAGTAACTTTGCCTCTCCTATCGTTTCTTTAAAAAAACACTAACCTATTGATTTTATTATAAATAAAAAATTTAGCTATAAACTATTTTTTTGCACTATTTCTACAAGCTATTTAACTATAAATAGAGTTATTTTACTAATAAAACTGTTCATAATATGAGTTTACATCAATCGGTTTATAATATTAATAGTTTGAGATATATACACCAATTGCTAACGATCAATAGAACAACATTCATCTTGCAGAAAGGCAATCACTTCAATTAATGCATTAAATTGAGGAAAACAATGTAAAACCCGGCTTTCTCTCACTTGTTTAACTAACCCAACTTTTATCAGCTTAGCGATATGATGAGATAATGTAGAAGCGGGGATCCCTAGTTCTTTCTGAATACTACCAACAGATGCCCCATTTTTTCCTGTTTTTACAAGATATTTAAATATTGCTAAACGAGTTGGATGGCCAAGCTCAGCCAAACGGGCGGCAATATTATTTAACTGCTCTGTATCCATATTTGTGGAAATGACCATATTCTCTAAACCTTAATTAGTAATGACGTGTTTCAATTTAAAATATTTCACACTATTGACATTTCGATAATACTAGAAATATAATATTTCGACTATTCTGGAAATATGAATATTTTAAATAGAGAGCCCATTATGTCAAATGAATTTAATCAAGCAATCGCATTTTTTGTTTATGCATTTATCGAGTTATCAATTTTATTTATTGGTATTAGCTTTTTAGTTAGCGTTATTCAACAAAAGCTACCAGCAGATAAAGTCAAACAGCTACTCAGTGGTAACAAAGGTTATACTATTGCAGTCAGCCTAGGCACTCTAACGCCATTTTGTAGCTGCTCAACACTGCCGATGGTAGTTGGCCTATTAAAAGCGCGAGCATCGTTTGGTCCGACAATGAGCTTTCTGCTTACTTCCCCGTTGTTAAACCCATTTATCATTGGGCTCTTCTGGATAAGCTTTGGACTTACAATCACCATTACTTATGGTGTGTTCGTCATTACAGCCTCAATTCTTGGCGGAATACTATTAGAAAAATTACACTTTGACCGTTTTATTCGCCAAGATATTTTTCTCAACTCAACAGATAACCAATCAACCTGCAACCCCAAAAATGACAGAGTAACAGCCAAAATAAAATGGAAAAAACTACTCACTGAAGCGAGTAAACAATTTATTTCATTTATGCCTTATCTAATTTTAGGTATTTCTATTGGTGCAGTCTTGCATGGATATGTACCCAGTAGTGCTTTTGAATCTATGGCCACAGTAAGCTCCTGGATATTAATTCCATCAGCAGCAATTATTGGTGTTTTTTTATATGTTAGAGCTTCAACAATAGTTCCTATAGCATCAACTTTAGCAGCAAAAGGTATGAGCATGGGCGCTATTATGTCTTTAACAATTGGAGGTGCTGGTGCAAGTTTACCAGAGCTTATTATGTTGAAAAGAATTTTTCACTGGCCATTAATATTTGCTTTTATCTTTCAAGTGTTTTTCACCGCATGCGCAACGGGTTTAGTCATTAATCTTTTATAGGTCAGGTTATCATAATGCTTACTCAAACATTAACGACAAATTCTCAAAATAAAAATAATAGCATTGCATCAATTGATAATCATGCTATCACCACAAGCTTAAGGGCTAACCAAATTGGATTAAAAAATAAAGACGGGAGCTTTAAGCCTTGCGCGGTCAGCTTAACGCCCTGGGTTCTTTCTCAACAACAATTTCAAGCGGCATTAAAAACAGCAACAACCCTTAGTATTCTATTGACAAAAGTGAGTAATAACATTCCTTTTTTGTTACATGCTTTAAACGACTTTAGCGACTCTACTAGCTTATTATATTATTTAAAAAATACACTCCAAGAAGCTCAAAGCAGGCTAGCGATTAATTTAAATTTAAGTCGACAAGATTTACTGCTTAATAAAAAAAACAAATGGCAATTAGTAGAAAGTAACGCTATTGCAGCAGGTATGGGCCCCCTCAATGAGAAACTCGTTGATATTTTAAAAGTGAATAATCCATCAGCTAACTTTGTATCTAACCCGGCCATACAGCTTCAGTCTCAAACGATTTATGACACATCAAAGAAACTATTTCAAACCAATCAGCCACTAATTGTTTTTGTAACAGAAACGAATGAAGATAATATTTATGATCAAATTTATTTAAAAAATCATTTGAAAAAATTAGGCGCTCAAGTTTTAACCAAAACCCTGTTTGAACTAAAACAAGAATTAATTTCAAAAAACTCTTATCTGTATCTCAATAGTAAAAGTCTTTACCCAAAGACACCTGTCAGCTGTTTCTATTTTCGTACAGGCTATAACTTATCAGATTATCACAGTTACGGCCAAACCACTGGTAATTACTTAGAGTTACGCTTGTGGATAGAAAAACATAGAGTTGTATCCGCCCCGAAAATAAACTTTCAGCTAGCAACGTCAAAGTGGGTTCAAATGAAACTGTCAGCATTATCAGCTGATGATTTAAGCCGTATGTTTCTACTGTCTACTAATGATGCTAAAGTTATTCAAAGTTCATTAAACTGTCAATATTTGATCCCTTCCCCTCAACAAATTACACAACAACTAAATAGCAACAAATGGATTTTAAAAAGTCAAAATGAAGGTGGAGGTAATGTATATGACGGATGCTCAGATTTAAGCAAAATGGACTTCTCTAAGCAGCAATTGATATTAATGGAGAAAATAAAACCTCAAATAAGAAAGAAGCCAGTTACATCACTCACGAACAATCAACTTATTCAATTTAATCGTACTATATCAGAGTTAGGTATTTTTACATTGGGTAATCAACATCAATACGGTGGTTATCTTCTAAGAACTAAACCAGAAAAACAATTAGAAACAGGCGTTCATAGTGCCGGCGGAATGTTGGATACTATCGTAATCGAATAATGGAGTTATAGTTTGAACGATTAAATAATAACTAAAATAGAACTTTCAAGTGGTTATATGCATCTCTTAGTTCAATAAAATAATCTTGTTCTCCTCCTTTATCTGGATGGTGTTTTTGAGCTAATTCATTAAAACGTTTTTTTACAGTAGCTGCATCAATAGACTCTAAAGATTCAAGCCCTAAGACTTTTAGAGCTTTAGCTTTTTGATCAATGGCTAAATACTTTTCCCAAAAAGCCTTTTGCATCTCAATAATCTCACTTTCAGATAGTTGTAAATTATCTTTATTGGTATAAAACTTTCTAAGTTCATCACTTTTACCTAGCTCTCCTTTTTTCTCACCACATGGAAGCAGTTCAATCATTAATGGTGACATAATAATTCGCCAACCATATTCTAATAGTTGATCGTTAATTTTATATAGGTGATAAAACAGAAAAAAATGTTTTTTATATAAACTACTCGAGTCTTTAATTTCATGAAAAAAGTCAGGATATTTATCTTCTAAATATTTCAGCAATAAATATTCTTTGACTGAGCACTCTTGTGCAATTAAATATTCAATAATTACCGATGCTGGATATTTGAACTGCTCAATCAGATTATGTACATTCATTTTATATAATAACCACAAAAAACTTATTGTATCTATAACAATATATTTTCCTCTCCCAACCAACTCTTTAAGAGATAAAAAAATATTAAAAATTGATAACTCAATCTAAATTAAAAAATATTTTGGGTAGACTAGGTACTAGTTCAAAGTTTTGTCCAACAAGTTTCGTATAGTCGCGCTACAATTTGGCTACCAACAAGTTACGTCAAAATATTTTAGTCGATAAAGTTCTATTATTATGCACTAACTCAGCCATAGCCGATTGCAAATTCTAATAATTCTAACATTAAACTCGAGTTCGAGAATATGAATATAGGGAGTAGATCGATTATGAACACTAACAACCCATTTAAAATTAAACTCATTTCTGTTGCACTTGCCAGTGCAATAGCAGCCATACCAACAAGCTCTTATGCCGAAGAAGAAAATGAAAAAGAAGAACAAAAATTAACCGTCGTTGGCTCTCATATCAAACGTAGTAGTTTAGAAGGTCCAGCGCCAGTACAAGTCATTGATCGAGAAGCCATAGTTGGCTCAGGCCAAACAACCCTACAACAGCTATTTGAAAGATTACCTTCCGCCGGCGCTGGTTCTTTCTCTACCCGAGGTAATAGCCAAGACTCTACAGGTAATGGTGGTGCAGCAATTAGTTTACGTGGTTTTGGTGCCGATGCCACCTTGGTTTTAATTAATGGTCGCCGTGCCAATATTAGCGCTTTTGCTCAAGGCATTGTTAATAACTTTGTTGATTTAAACAGTATTCCTTTAGCAGCAATTGAGCGTGTCGATATTCTTAAAGATGGCGCTTCTGCTATTTATGGCTCAGACGCAGTTTCTGGTGTAGTGAATATCGTATTACGTAAAGATTTTGTCGGCTCTGAAGTCACATTAGGCTACGGCTCTACGACCAAATCAAGTTCAGATGAAACGACATTAAATGCCATTTTTGGTTTTGGCGACAACCGATCAAATGGTACTTTTATCTTTGATTACTTTAAAACCAGTGAACTTAGAAATTCTGATCGTGGCCATTTGGGATCCGCTAATCAAGCGCCTAAAGGCGGCTACGACCTGCGCTCTTCGCGCGGCTTTCCTGGACGTTATGTATTAGCTGGCGATACCGATCCTACAATTGATCCTAACTGTCCTCCAGAGAGAGTCGCAGGGCAAACTTGTGTATTTGATTATGGGCCATATGGTTTTTTAATTCCTGATATGGAACGTGCTGGTGCAATGTTTTTACATAATAGTGAAGTAGCAAGAAATTTAGAACTCTACTTTGAAGTTTCCGCTCAACGTAACACATCGCAAGCTGGTGGCGCACCAACACCTCTCGACGCCGATGCCGGTCTAACCGTACATGCAGGTCATCCTAATAATCCTTTTGGGGTTGATCTAGCCATTGACCGCCACCGTACAGTTGATGCAGGTAATCGAGTTTGGGATATTCAAAGCGAAAGCCTTCGCTTTGTTACGGGTTTAAAAGGTCTTATCGGAGAGTTTGAATGGGATCTTTCTTTCACTAAAGCTCGTAGTATTTCTTTACAAACAGGTGATAGAACACAGGGTTGGGTGAGAACTGACTTTTTACAACAAGAAATTGATGCTGGCCGTTATAATCCTTTCGGCGGAACAGTCAACCCTCCCTCTGTAATTGATGCGATAACAACAAGCCTTACCAGACGTGGAGAGTCACGTCTTAGCTCTATAGAAGGCTCACTAACAGGCGATTTATTTGAATTATCTTCTGGCAATACTGTTGCAATGGCAACAGGCTTTGAGTATCGAGATGAAAGTGTTAAAGATTTACCCGATGACCAATTTCAACGCGGCTTAATTTTTGGTACTGAATCTGTTTCGGCACAAGCCTCTCGTAATCACTGGTCGGTTTATACCGAATTTGCAATTCCACTTGCCGATAATATCGAACTACAACTTGCAGGTCGATATGATGATTATGAACTAGCAGGTACATCAACCAATCCTAAAATAGGAATGCACTGGAATATTACAGAAAACATGGCTTTAAGGGCTTCTTGGGGAACAGGTTTTAGAGCTCCGTCATTAGCTCAAATCGGCTTAGGTCCTTCACAAGAATCCCGCTTCTTTGTTGATCCCTATTGCTCTAAAGTTCCTGCATGTGTTGCCAACTCAGGTGCATCAACTGATTTAACTGTTAACCTTGGTGGTAACCCCGATTTGAAGCCCGAAGAATCGGAATCTTATAACCTTGGTTTAATCTGGGATATTAATGACGATTTGAACATGTCATTTGATTACTGGGATATTACTCAAGATGAAAAAATTGATGAAGCTGATGTGGGGGAAGCAACCTTATTATTTTGTGATCCCGATGCGATGGTAGCTGGATTTTGCGTCCGTAATGCAACAACTAACGAGCTACTACAAGTCAGCAGTACTTATGTCAATATCTCTTCTCAAGAAGCTTCTGGTGTTGATATTTCTACCAACTATAAAATGGCTCTAGCCGACATGGGAGATCTTAAACTAGGATTAGATTGGTCATACCTCACTAACTTCGAAAAAAAGAACTTAGACTACACCGGTAAATATGGCTATCCAAAGTTTCGTTGGAGTTCAACGGCAGAATGGAAAACTGGTAAATGGTCTACAACAGCAGTCATCAGCTACATTGGTGAATTCGAAGACGAGCCAGACTTCGATGAAGATGGCGCATTCGATTTTGCTAATCCCAATGCCCGTACAGTTGACTCAATGATTACTTTAGATATTCAAACATCTTGGGATATCAGTGACGCCGTTAATTTAAGTTTTGGTGCTGCAAACCTATTAGATGAAAAAGTTCCTTTTGCGGCAGGCGAACTCAATAATGACCTATTTGGTTATGTACAAAGTGTACACGATCCTCGTGGACGCTTTATCTATTCTAAAGCAACGTTTAGGTTCTAAAATAAATAAGTAAAGACGTTTTAAAGATACGGAGAAACGGTAATTTCTCCGTATCTTTTAATTATAAAACACTCAATAAAGTGATGTCTTTCCTCACCAAAAGCGCAAACTTTAACTGATCTGAGCTTTTTGACTTAAAGCAATTTGTTTTGCTTTCTGCCGTTTTTTCTTTTCTCGCTTTTGGGCTAGCTCTAATCCAGCATGATCACCAATATGCTCTTCACCCCGAGACTTAGCTAGCTGAATTTGGTTTTCTCGTTCTTGATAACGA
The DNA here is from genome assembly GCF_052495765.1 of Aliikangiella litoralis. The sequence continues at coordinate 4,199,124 of NZ_CP199292.1, forward strand.
GCTTTTTGCTCTTCAGTGGTTTTATCATAACAATATGAACAACTAACTCCCCTAATATAATGCTCACTCTGTTTATCTTCCTCGGTGATTGGCAAACGGCATGCATTACACTGATCATAATTACCGGGCTGTAAATCATGATCGACAGTGACTCGATCATCAAAAACAAAACACTCCCCTTCCCAACTAGAATTTTGCTTAGGCACATCTTCTAAATACTTAAGAATGCCACCTTTCAGATGAAAAACTTCTTCAAAGCCCTCTTGCTTCAATAGTGCAGTAGATTTTTCACAGCGAATGCCTCCAGTGCAAAACATGGCCACTTTTTTATGAACTTGAGGGTTTAAATTATCTTTGACATATTGCGGAAATTCCCTAAACGTTTGAGTATTCGGGTTAATCGCCTTTTTAAAGGTTCCGACAGCAACCTCATAATCATTCCGAGTATCAATCAATAAAACTTCAGGATCATTGATGAGCGTATCCCAATCTTTAGGCTCAACGTAAGTACCTACTACACGCTTAGGATCAATGTTTTCAACTCCCATAGTGACAATTTCTTTCTTTAATTTCACCTTTGAACGCTTAAACGGTAACTTTTCGCTAAGTGATGTTTTACTAACGATGGCATTGAGATTCGGTTGTAACTCTAACCAGTCAAGTAAGCTTTTAATTGCAACTTCAGTTCCGGCAACAGTGCCATTAATACCTTCATGAGCTAATAACAAGGTTCCTCGAACTTCATTTTTTAACATCACATCAAGAAGCGGTTGCCGAATATCTTGATAGTTTTGAAGGGTTACAAATTTATAAAGTGCGCAGACTACATATTGAGACATATTTAATTCCTATTGCTAGCTGAAGCGTAAATCCAGGGCAAAATTGAAGCGGCATTATAGTCTAATACCGTAGAGATTCAAGTGATTTGGTTGCTTTTTAACCAGCACTCACTCAGTCACTCCAAATCAAAAAAATAACAAACATCCAATAATTGATGCGTACACTTGTATTTATAGCAATTCTACTTGAAGATAGAGTTTTTTTAGTCAATAGGCATCAATAAACAAATAAGTAATTAAACAATGACAAGAATCCCCCGAAAAAGTAACTGGACAATACTAAAATTTGGCGGCAGTAGTGTCAGTGAGGCAGCTCATTGGCAAACAATTGCTCACGTAGTTCAACAGCAAAAAAGTACAGGCTTTCGTCCTATATTAGTCTTGTCAGCATTAAAAAACGTCTCGAATTTGTTAGAAGCATTGCTACACCAATCAATATCTGGTGTACACCCAATAGCCATAGAACATTTAAAAGAGATGCATCAGGGACTTATTTCTCATTTGAAACTGCCTGTTGATATATTACTGCCACAATTTAAAAACTTAGAAAACATATGTAATGAAATTCATCAATCGCAACAGATTACCCCCAAAAACCATGCTGCGGTTGTCTCATTTGGTGAATTATTTTCTACAACTATTGGACTGCATTTTTTAAATCGGCAGCAAATTTCAACTGACTGGGTAGATGCTCGTAAAATACTCCTATCAATACAACAAGCAGATAGCTGGCATCACTACACGAGCGCCTATTGTGACTTTGAATATTCCCCTCAACTTAGAAGCCAATTAGAGCAATTAAATAAAGTTATTATTACTCAAGGCTTTATTGCCTCTGACATTGATGGAAATACTGTTTTACTAGGTAGAGAAGGCTCTGATACTTCAGCCGCTTATTTCGGTGCGAAACTCAATGCTGCCGAAGTTCAAATTTGGACCGATGTGCCAGGGGTTTTTAGTGCAAATCCTAAAGAGATCTCTCAAGCAAAACAATTGCCTAATCTCACCTACCAACAAGCACACACAATGGCTCAACTCGGGGCAAAAGTACTTCATCCAAGAGCGCTCGAACCGGCGATGTCTAATACCATTCCTATTCAAGTAAAATGTACACACTTACCTCAAAATGAAGGAACGAGAATAAGCGTAATAGACACAACCGAAGTAATAGACACAACCGAAGCAGCAAAGGATTCAGCACAAATCATTGCAATAACAGCTGAACCACAAATTACCTGGATCCGCCTACCACAAACGCAAAAAATGGACATTGATTTGCTAATAGAAAAAGTGACAGCGGCAGGCTTCGATTTAATTTTAAAAAGTCAAAAAAATAAAACATGCCACCTAATCTTTATTTATACAAATAGTGACCAAGCACAACTAACCGATGAAGCACTACAACAATATTTATCCATTGATAATATTAAAATCAAATCAGCACTTTCTTTAGTCAGCTTAATTAACATCTCTAATCAGGGCGCATGGGCAAATAAAATAGTTCAGTTCACGCAGCAGTTTTTACCCAATGGGTTATTAGAAGCACTAGACTTTAGTTCACAGGGTCACTTGAGTTTAATAGTTAGTAATCCAAACCAGCTTTGCCAACAATTACACTTTCACTTAATAGAAAACCAGTTAGATAACACTTTTTTTGGTGTCAATTGGAAGGACTTACAGAATTAAAAGCATTTTTCAATCAAAAACGACCTGCTAAATTAAGCCTGATAGCTCCTTAGAGGTTCTTCTATAAATATCCCCGTCTTTAAAAAACGGGGATATTTACGATTATTTTATTCAGGTTCACGTATTGGATACTGGTTTGCTTTTTTCAAAGTCGATAAAACTACAGAAGATTTTATTTTGCCCATGCTATTCAGTTTAACAAGCTTTTCTCTTACAAAACTTTCGTATTCATAAATATCTTTACAGACAACTTTTAGCATAAAATCGTCTTCACCAGTAACATGATAGCACTCTAAAATTTCATCAAGTTCTTCAACTGTTTGATACACCTCATCAATCGTATCCTGTGAATGATGATGAAGACTCACAGAAACCATCATAACAGTACCTAAATCTATTTTTTTAGGTTCTAATATTGCAGCATACCCAGTAATAAAACCTGAACTTTCAAGTTTTTTAACTCGCTCTAAAGTAGGCGGTGGAGAAAGGCCTAATTGGGAGGCAAGTTCTTTATTAGTAATGCGCGCATTTTTTTGCAAAATTCTCAGTATTTTGCGATCAATTTTATCGAGTTGAGTCATTGTTTTTTCTTATCATCCCCCTAAGAATTGTATATGCTATGTTACATATGCAATCATTTTACCGCAAGCCTATATCGTATACCATATCACGTTTTATTTAAGATAATCTGATAATGTCTTCATTATTTTAGATAAAATTAGTATAGACTTGCTGTAAATTTACAACTCAGGTTTAATATTCACACTTTATATAATGAGGAAAACACTATGAAAAAGAAAATCAATAAACGGTTGGCTGCCATTGTTACTCTCTCTCTCCTATTTAATATCAATTATTCTTTAGCATCTGAAGAAAATAAATTACAGAAAATTGTTGCAGGTGAACATAGAACCGAGTCTTATGCTAAGCGAGATCAATACCGCCACCCAGTAGAAACACTTCAATTTTTTGGTATTAAGGACAACATGACGGTTGTTGAAATATCACCAGGTGGTGGTTGGTATACTGAAATCCTCGCTCCATATTTACAAGATAAGGGACACTATATTGCTGCTGGTTATGACCCAAAATCAAAGAGTCAATATTTTAGCTCTGGAGCCAAGAAGTTTGCCCAAAAGCTGGCTGCTAGCCCTAAGTTATATAACAAAGTGACTGTCGGAATAATGCAAGCACCGGACAATATTAACTTTGCCAAGGATAACTCAGCAGATATGGTACTTTCTTTTAGAAACACGCATAACTGGCATAGCAAGGGCCACTCAGAAATAGTCTATAAGGCCATCTTCGATGCTTTAAAGCCTGGTGGCATTTTCGGTCTTGTTCAACATAGAGCAGATGAAAAAAAGCCAGGAGACATTAGTGGAAAGCAAGGCTATTTAAAACAGTCTGACGTTGTTGCGCTCGCACAAAAAGTTGGCTTTAAACTAGTCGCCCACTCAGAGGTAAATGCCAACCCTAAAGATACCAAAGATCACCCTAATGGCGTATGGTCATTACCACCTGTTTTAAAAGAAAAAGAAAAAAATAAACAAAAGTACTTATCAATTGGCGAAAGCGACCGAATGACACTCAAGTTTATTAAACCTAAAAAATAGTTGTTGACTTATCAACTTAGCGCAACATTTCTTTCAAGTTGCGCTATACTCTTACATCAAATATTTCAAAGTAATAGATTGAACAGCGCATCGATTTTTCTATCGCAACAATCTCATTACAGCTTGTTAAATGAGCAACTTTAACCACCTACTTCAAAATCGAAGGGGATAATATTCCATGTTCTATGTTAAACCAGTAAAACTTTTCACGTCTGCTATTTGTCTATTAGGAATGGTATTCAGTAGCCATATTATTGCTTCAGATAAATTTAACGATGTCTATAACGACTTTGATATTTCGCAAGTAAAAGCACATATTAAACATCTATCATCAGATAAGTTTGGTGGTCGAGCCCCCTCAACTCCTGGAGGAAAGATGACAACCCAATTATTAGTTGATGAATTTAAAAAAGCAGGATTAACCCCTGGCAATGGCGATAGTTTTTTACAACCCGTGCCACTCACTTCAATTATTAGTACCCCACAAAAAGACTTGCAGATTGGAGATATCGAGTTTACTTATTTAAAAAATTATGTGGCCAACTCAAGATTACCCCAAAAACAAATTTCAATTAAAAATTCTGAGTTAGTCTTTGTTGGTTATGGGATCAACGCACCTGAATTTCAGTGGAACGATTATGATGGTATCGATGTAAAAGGAAAAACAGTTGTAGTGCTAGTCAATGATCCAGGTTATGCCAGTCAAAATCCAAAACTGTTTAACGGAAACACAATGACTTATTATGGACGCTGGATTTACAAATATGAAGAAGCCGCTCGTCAAGGTGCAGCAGCGGCAATTGTTATTCATGAAACCAAACCCGCAAGCTATGGTTGGAATGTTGTTGAGAGTAGTTGGTCTGGGGCGCAGTACCATTTACCTGCTAGCGAAATTAACGAACCGGCTTTAGATATTGAAATGTGGATCACTAAAAACAAAGCCGAAGAGCTTTTTAAAAAAGCCTCTCTTGATTTTCAAACATTAAAAAAACAAGCTCTTAATCGTAATTTCAAAGCGGTTCCATTGAACTTAAAAGCCTCACTAACATTAAATAGCAAAATTGCAGAGTCAGTTTCAAACAATGTTATTGCGACGATTCCTGGCTCTAAGGCAAGCGATGAGCATATTGTTTACATGGCACATTGGGATCATTTGGGTACGTCGGTCATCAATGGACAAAGCAAAATATTCAACGGTGCTCATGACAATGCATCTGGTACAGCAGGTATCATTGCAATCGCTCAGGCATTTAAAAAGCTTTCCGTCGCCCCTAAACGCTCAATGACTTTTATTGCTGTGACAGCTGAAGAGCAAGGACGATTAGGTTCACGCTACTTTGCAAACCACCCAACAGTCCCATTAAATAAAATTGTTGGTCTCATCAACATGGACAGCTTGAATATTACAGGTCTTAAAAAAGATGTGAAAGTTGTCGGCTATGGCAAATCAGAATTAGAAAAATACTTAGCCAAAGCGGCTAAAAGACAGAACAGAACACTCACACCTGAGCCGACTCCTGAAAGAGGCTACTACTATCGCTCTGATCACTTTAGTCTTGCTAAAAAAGGCGTTCCAGGACTAAGTGCAGGCGGTGGAACAATACCACTTAATAAAAAGGAAGCCCAAATAGCTAAAAAAGTAGGGAAAATTGTTGGTAATTGTTACCACCAGGAGTGTGATGAATATAATGAAGCCTGGGGATGGGATGGGATAAAAGCCGATCTACAACTCTATTTTGAGACAGGTTACTTACTGGGTAACACTCATGACTGGCCTAATTGGAATGAGGGAACAGAATTTAAAGCGGCTAGAGATGCAATGATGCATTAGTAGAAAAATCACTACAAAGTATTAATAGCGCCCTTGAAAAAAAAAAAAAATTTGGAAGTTTGTAGGTGTTGCAGCAATAGTAATGCTGAGTATTAATTTACTCGGAATAATTGGTGTAATAGTGAGCCCTATATTATCCAGATAACAAATATTAGCCAGGTAACAAACTAATAACTTTCAACTATTAACAAAAAATCAGAGCTTCAGTACAAAGCTCTGATTTGAATAACATTAAATAAACCGAAGGCTTAAAGCGACTGAATTCGAATAGAAGCTTTAATGATTTTAATTTCTTCTTTAGTTTTCCCGCTATAAGAGCCTAAACTTTCAAACACTTTTAACGTTTCCATTCCCTCTACAACTTGACCAAACACCGTATGCCTACCATCAAGGTGTGGAGTCGCCTTAAAAGTGATAAAAAACTGACTACCATCTGTATTAGGTCCACGATTAGCCATGCTGAGTATGCCTGCTTTATCATGTTTTGCTTCTGGGCTAAACTCTCCGGCATAAAGATAACCTGGTCCACCAACACCAGCACCAAGCGGATCACCACCTTGGGCCATAAAACCATTAATCACTCGATGAAAAATAGTTTCGTCATAAAAACCTAACCGAGTTAGATAAATTGTGCTTGAAACATGCATTGGTGCTATCTTAGGCATTAGTTGTATTGAAACTTTTCCTTTATTGGTTTCTAAATCCCAAAAATAGCTTGACTCTGTTTTAAAGACTAACTGGGGCGGCTTAGGTAAGTTAGTTTTCCAGTCCGACTTTTTTTTATCAATATTTTGCTGACTAATAAAATCATCGATAGGCTTTAGCTCACTAGCCTGCTGATTACAGCCAGCTAGAATAAGTGTTATAAAACAAAGTAGTACAAAAGAAAAAGAAGTGTGATTATGGTGTTTCATTAATTTCCCTTAAAGCCTAATCAGGCATCGCAATAATATTGGCAAAGATTATAGATTGACTCACAACAAAATGGAATATCGACCTTGGACATTAGTGATTTCTGAACTAAACTGAAAGAGTGAAATATTGCTTTTGCTTGTTCGTGAAAATAATTAAAAAGCGTTGTAGCCAATGACTTACTTCACTCAAACAATATTTAGGGTAACTAACGACTCAGTAAGGTTTTATGAAATCAGCAGAGAATGACTTACTTTTCGCTCGCCAACCAATATTTGATGGTAATAATAAACTATATGGTTATGAGTTGCTTTATCGCGATCTACACCCTAACTCAGCAATTTTTGATGATGGTAATCGGGCAACAAGCGAGTTGTTAGTTAATTATTGTGGTGGAATTCTTAACGACGAAGAAGCACCTTATGTAAAAATTTTTATAAACCTCACTCGTCAGTTAATTTTATCAGATTACTTCTTTCCACTAGAACCATCTCGGGTAGTCATTGAAATTCTTGAAAATACACTCGTTGATGACAAACTGGTGGAAAAAGTTAAAGAACTTAAAAATAAAGGTTTTGAAATAGCCTTAGATGACTATAACTTTTTACCGAAATACGATCCACTCATTCCTTTAGCTAATTATATAAAAATTGATCTATTACATATTTCTCAAGTCACTTTAAAAGATAGCCTTAAAGAACTCGAATACAATATATTAGCCCCACTACCTAAACGACCGTTATTTTTAGCCGAGAAAGTTGAAGATCAAGAAAAATATGAGTATTGCAGAAATATTGGCTTCGAACTATTTCAAGGTTTTTATTTAGAAAGGCCCCAATTAGTTTACGGTAAAAAAATTAGAAATAACTCAGAAACAGCATTGCAAATTGTTGCTCAGCTACAAGAACCTAATTTAGATATAGACCATTTATGTCATTCTATTTCGCGGGACACAAAACTAAGCTATCAAATTCTCAAAATCATTAATAGTCCATTATGCCGCTTGCCGAGAAAAGTCAGTAGTTTAAAAGAAGCGGTGGTTTTTCTTGGTTTAGAACAAATCAAAAAATGGGCAATGGCAATGGCTTTATCTAATAACTCGACTCAATCAGTAGAACTATTTCGTATATTGTTGCAAAGAGCTAGAACTTGCGAACTTTATGCAACGAGTAAAAATTATGATCACCCAGAAAGCTTTTTTACTGTTGGACTATTTTCGGGTATTGACGCAGTCATGCTGGCCGACAAAAAATGGCTCATTCAAAAGCTCGATCTTGAAGCTGATATGAATGATGCCATCTTGAATGAAAAAGGATTAAAAGGAGAGGTTCTACTACTCGCCAAAGCAGTAGAAACGTCTAACTGGAACTATACTCACCAACTTGAACAAAGCGATCAAATAGAGCTATTTTCTGCTCATGAAAACGCGATTAACTGGACTCACCAACTGTGTCAAATGCTCTAATACCTAAACGAGCTCCTATTAATGTACACTTCTCTCAGCTTTAGTTTTTTTACCTAAAAGACGCACCCCGATAGAAACAATACACACAGCAATTGCACCAACCAACACACCAACTAATGCATTGGTAATTACAGGAGCTATCACTCCTAACATGTCACCAATAGCAGGAACCGAGCTCATCATTTTTTCAAAATGATGAGCCAAAGGCTTAATAACAGGTATGCCGTGAATGATAATCCCGCCTCCCACTAAAAACATAGCAGCAGTACCAACAATAGATAATAATTTCATCAAAAAAGGAGCAAATACTAGTAAACCTCTTCCCAACGCTCTTTTAAAACGGGTCCAAAACTGTTCACCTTGTTTTTTAATTAAGTAATAACCAGCATCATCTAATTTAACAATACCTGCCACTAACCCATAAACCACAACCGTAATCAATAAAGCGATTCCAGAAACAACTAATAACTGGGTTGTAAATGGAGATTCTTTAACGACACTTAGTGAAATGACGATAATCTCAGCTGACAATATAAAGTCAGTTCTAATAGCCCCTTTAATTTTCTCTTTCTCAAATTTAACCAGATCAACTTTTGGATCGGACACCGCTTTAATAATTTCTTCGTGTTCAGCTTCTTTATCTGCCTTACTGTGGAACAAATGATGGACTATTTTTTCAACGCCTTCAAAACAAAGAAACACTCCACCAATCATTAATAAAGGAATAATCAACCAATCAGCAACAGCACTGATCCCTAAAGCTGCTGGAACCAAAATAAGCTTATTTTTAAACGAGCCCTTAGCCACAGCCCAAACAACCGGTATTTCTCTTTCAGCCCTAATTCCAGACACCTGCTCTGCATTGAGTGCTAAATCATCCCCCAAAACACCAGCGGTTTTTTTAGCGGCGACTTTACTTAAAATAGCCACATCATCAAGCACCGTAGCAATATCATCTAAAAGAGTTAATAAACTCGAACCAGGCATTCAATTCCCCTATTAATAGTTACTGTGTCGTTTTGTTCATTTAGCCGTATATTACCCGATTTTTTGATTAATAGGAGTGAAATATAGAAACAGCCTGACCAAACAATATACTTTGAGCAAAAATAGCCCATCAGACATTATCATACCTTGCACATTACATGGATAAAAAACACCGCTAAGAAGACAAGTATATATAAATTCTATTGGAGACCCTACGGTGTCACAGGTATGCTGCAAACTAAATATTCACCCGTTGACCAATATTTGTTTTGTGAAGCAATCAAACAGATGTCATTAGAGGCTTAATACTATGAAACCAACCCTGATACTTGGTGCTAGCAGTAAAGAAGAGCGATTTTCTAATCGCGCTCAAAAAAAACTAATTAACCATAAACACCCCGTTATTCTAGTTTCAAAAAAAGAAACCAACATTGAGGGAATTCCGTGCTATTCGGATATCACCGAAGTGAGTGAAACAATTGATACAGTAACTCTATATATAAACCCCTCTTTGGTGGTCGCTGAGCTAAATAAAATAATACAATTAGCCCCCAAACGGGTGATTTTTAACCCTGGAACAGAGTCTGAAGAAGCCATTTTAAAACTCGAACAGGCAGGTATTAAAACAGTTGAAGACTGCACACTTATTATGTTGAATAATAGAACCTATTAAGACATCAATGATATTAATTCAATTAATTTAGGTAATAATACGATGAGTGAAAAAATTCGTTTAGTTTGTGCAGTTTGTCAAACAGTTAATCAATTCCCAGTAGAAAGATTAAACGAACGTCCCTTATGCGCCAACTGTAAAACACCACTATTTTCAGGTGAGCCTATCGAAGCGGACAATGAGTCTTTACACAAACATATTCAACACTCTGGTATTCCCGTATTAATTGATTTTTGGGCGCCTTGGTGTGGTCCTTGCCTTTCTTTTGCCCCGACATTCAGTAAATTTGCTAGTACAGTAGGCAATCAATTACGCTTATTAAAGGTTGATACAGAAGCGAACCAACAAACATCTATCGATTTTAATATTCGTTCTATTCCAACCCTTGCGTTGTATCGTCAGGGACAAGAAATTGGTAGAGTTTCAGGGGCATTTTCATTACCTCAACTTCAACAGTGGGTGGTACAGCAACTGACCGATCCAAACCATTAAAAAGCAGCTAATATGAAATACCACCCAGTAAGAGTCATGCAGGACAGTAGCAGGCCAACTCCAACTGCCGTAGCAGCTAACTTTGACTCTAAATTAGCATGAATTGCCATTACACTAGCCGTCACCATTGGCGGCATGGCAGCTTCGAATATAGACACAGACATAGCAAGTGATTCAGTTGGTACTTGCTTGATCCAAAGTGCAGATAACCCCCATATAATAATCGGCAATAAAAACAGCTTCAAAAATAAACTAAATTGCAGTGGCTTTATAATCTCACTAGGAATATTAAATGACATATGCATACCCACAAGAAACATAGTAGATGGCACTAAAAGCCAGCTGATCACGACTAATAAATACTCCAACCAAGCAGGATATATCCAACCTTTTAAGCATAAGCTTAACAAAACAGCAATTAGGGGAGGAAATAAAATAACCTTTCGTACAACAGCATAAAAATTAAAATGCCCCTCTTCCGAATAAAGAGCAATAACTATATTACCAACAATTGCCAAGCCTAAAAAAGAACCGAACAGATCATAAACAATAGCATAAGGAAGTCCCTGCTCACCAAAAAAAGCATTAACCATGGGAAAGCCAAAAAAGGATGTATTTCCAAAGCAACAAAGCATTAATAAGCATCCCACTGTTGGTCGCTGCCAATGAAAAATTTTGTTTGCTAATAAAATAAATAGTGCAGCAAAAATAATTGCTACCCAAGGTAACATAACAGGTAAAAGAAGCTGATGGTCAAATTGGAGTGATGGTATTTTCAATAAAACGATTGCAGGTAAGCAAACATATATTACAAAAGTATTGATATAATGAGAAAGACTACTTGGCAGAATATTTTTCTTCTGAGCGTATTTTTTGCACAAAATACCAAGCACTAAAAATACAGCAATAATAATAAAATTAATCATAAGACGAGACATTCCAAAGCAGTGCGTGCATCATAGCACAGCACCGGGCTTTTAATAATCCTCACCGCCTTACTGTTCATTATCTTTTTTGAAAAAGAGACACTATTGAACTAATGGCCCCTCTATTCAAGGAAGGAAGATATATATTTTGTTACATCTCACTAAAAATGACATTTAAACGCATTACTCATCTATCTCGTCTTATAAAGAAACATCTCGCCAACTTATTCTTGTAATAAATAACTAGGAGTTATCATGAAACGAAATAAACGACTAAAATTAGCAGAATATGGTCTAATCACAAGCTTGTTAGCCACTTCGATAGCAACACTTGCTGCATCAGAAGTAACAGATAGGATAGAAAAAACCATAGATTTTAATACCAATGGAAAAATTCAACTTTCCAATATTAATGGCGATGTAAGTATAAAAGCTTGCGACTGTGAGCAAGTTTCTATTATTGCTGAAATAATGGCATCCAGTCAGGAAGAACGTGATCGTATTGATGTCAATATAAAAGAAAGCGCTAACCAAATAACAATTAAAACTAAGTATAAAAAGAACCAAGAACATCATGGAAAAAACAGGCATTCAAAAGTCACTTATCAACTGTCAGTTCCTAACCATGTTAAGTTAGATGATATAGAGTTAGTTAATGGCAATTTAACTGTAAAAGGAGTTACAGGTGAATTTAACTCTGAAATGGTTAATGGTAATTTAAGCTCTGATAGCTTGACCGCTTCAGCTAATATCAAAATGGTTAATGGCGATGCAGATATTCGCTTTAAAAACTTACACCATGTAAAGAACATTGATATTGATTCAGTCAATGGCAATATTCAACTCCATATTCCTGCCGACTCAAATGCATCGATAGACGCAAGTACAGTCAGTGGCTCACTTTCAAATGAATTTAATATTCAAGTGAACAAACACAAATTTGTAGGTAGTGATATGCGTGGAAAAATAGGAAGTGGCGGTGTTGATATTGAACTAGAAAATGTAAATGGCAAAATTTCAGTTAATTCACTGTAAAATATAGCGATAAAATAAACAAGCCAGAAAACGAAGAATCAATAATTTTCTGGTTTAGTTTTTTCTTTCACAGAATTAAAACTCATCAAAAGTAATCTCTTTCAGATATTATGAATAAATAACATTCAGCTTTTTACGCATTTCTAAACGTAATAAACATAAACTAATAATCGCCTGAAATGAAACAGTAAAAACAGAGAGATACCAGACATGCTCAATTTTAAAGTAACTTTTTTGTGACAACCAAACAACAGGTATAACAAAAAATATTAACCGAGTTGCCATACTAAAAAGGCTTGGCCAGGTATTGCCTAAACCTTGAAACATACCAGAGCAGGTAAAAATAATGCCTGAAGGTATAAAATTTAATGCTATCAACTGTAAAAAAACAGCCCCAATCATAATAACGTCATTTTCTTTTGTAAATGGCTGTAAAAGCAACTGAGGACTAAACAAACAAACCATCATCAATAACAACATAATAATAGAAATCATAATCAGTGTTGAACTTAATGACTTTTTCACACGAACAGCTAACTGAGCACCAAAATTTTGTCCAACAACGGCAGGCAGAGCAAAAGCCAGAGCTAAAGCAGGCATAAAAATAGCTTGCATAACTCTCGAACCTAATCCAAATCCGGCTTGTGCAACCGAACCAAAACCTTTAATTGCCCAATAAATAATCCCCATGTAGAAGAACATCAAAATAAATTCTCCCCCCGCAGGAAAGCCAAGTGTTAATATTTTTTTCCAAGCGGGAAAATGCCAATAAAAAAGTTGGCGATCAAAATAAACAATTTTCTCTAAGCGATGAAAGTAACGCCACATAACAATAACAGCCACAATAATAGCAATAGAACTAGCTAACCCAGCTCCTGCAACTCCCATAGGGTAACCAGTAACCCACCCAGCAATTAAAATGGGCGCTAAAATAATATTAATAAGCACACTTATTACTTGAACAACCATAGTAGGCTTAACAACACCTGTACCTCTTAATGCCGATCCCATTACGACCAATACAAACTGTAAAGCTAAATTAGGAATAAACCAAAATAAATAAGTTTTTCCCACTGCCACAGTTTCAGCATTAGCAGAAATTGATTCCATATAAAACTCAGCAAAACTATAACCAGCAAGTAAAGTTAAAAATACCATAACAACCGCAATCAACAGCGATTGATTAAAAATTAAATTAGCTTCTTGAAGCTGTTTTCGACCGACGGCTTGAGCAATCAATGCAACCGCTCCCACACCTAAGATTTGAGTTAAAGCCATAATTAAAAAAGAAATATTCCCAGCCGCACTAACACCCGCCAACGCGATTTCACCTAAAGCTCCAACAAAATAAAGGTCAACTAGAAAATATAACGTTTGCACCAACATACCAACAGTAATTGGAACCGCCATATTAATAATGTGACGAGGTATTGAACCTTGTGTTAAGTCATTCATGGTGGCTTGCAATAAAGGAGAAGAGATATGACATGCTAGCACATTTAAGGGAGTGCTAATATAAATGATAGAAATATAGAATTAACAGGTATCACCCAGTTCAAAAATAAATGACAAAATAATAGGTTAAACGTTTTTTCAATATATTAAGTGGAAAATAATGTTCGCCAGTTATCAATATCCGTTTCTTGATTATCACTTAATTCAATACCTGCAACATGCTCATTTTCAGTAGTTTCAGTTGTCCACATAATTTTACCTGATAAAATAAACTCTTTATCCTCTTTCCCTAAATGAACAACAATTTCAACATCTTGATTTAGAGGAACAGGATGTTGCCCATGAATTCGGACCCCCTTAGCTGAAAAATCCTTTGAACTACATTCGAATACAAGGGGAGAATTAAAGTGCTCATTACACAATACATCTACCTTTATTGGCTCTTCTCTTAAAATACGTGCATATTTTCTTCTTTCGTCAATCATAATAAACACCACTTTAACTAGACTTATTCTATCTTAAAGTGTAGTGCGATTAATAACAGTTTGCCGACAAAATTGACTATTTTCTTAACCTTGCCTACGCCTGTAATATTCCCTCTGGAGACTCGGTTTTAACAACGAATGCCTTTAGTATATAAAAAGCTAAAACCCAAGGTATCCAAAAAAGTTTAGCGAATAATTTAATAATGAAAACATTCTTGGTAAATATTGAAAAAATAAAAATACCTATCCTCAATAGCTGAGCAAGTAGCAACACAGAAAGAATAAAGAAAATACCAATGTAGATAATAATAGTATTTTAGTTTTATACCACAATGAGTTTTATTCTGGTTGTTTCTCTCAACCCTTAAAACATCTCCTTGTTTAATTATTAATGAGGCTACTTTTAATATCTTGAATTATAGGTAAGACATAAATATAACATTCAGGCTCAATATAATAGACAAATACCTGCTTTATTTATATTACTAGTCAGTTAATTCAGTTTTGTCATTGGTATTCACTTTAAATAATGTTATTAATTCTTGAATAAAATCACCTAATGATCTGGTCATTAAAGCAAAGTCAGCATCAAACTTGACTAGCTCATCTTCACCATCAACATCATCATTTTCAGCTAACAATTCATCCATAAACTTAATACTCTTCACTTGTAAGTCAGGTTGAATAACCGCCTTGAATTGACCTTTGTAACGTATACCTAATTTGTTAACCCAATAACCATCCTCTAATAAATCACCTAAAACACCATTTTCTGACTCATTATCTTTAAATTTTGCTACTCGCTCATCCTTCGGATCTTTTAGCTCATAGTCACCAGATAAATCCCATTCTGACGGCATACCATTTTCTAACCATCCATTCAGTATTAGCGCGGGGTTTTCATCACTAATTAACTTAATTGCACCAAATGAGCCTATCGACTCAACTAACAATTCAAAAAACATATCGGCAATCGAATTGCTGCCAGCATTAAGCACTAAATAACCACGCTTGGTATCAACATAGGCAAAAATGTGAGTAGAGCGGACAAATGCTTTAGGTAGCATTTGACTAACAATATCTTCTTTAAGCGACTGTTTTTCCTTAGAGTAAACTTTACGTCCCATCTCTTCACTAATCGCATTCACTCTTTCTTCTAATGCTTCTTTTACCGCACTGGCTGGTATAACTTTCTGTTCACGACGCATGCAGATTAAAATACAACCACTAGCGGCATGCACTAAATAATCTCTAGCGCGATGGATTGGGCTGACCCAGCCAACGCTTTCCTCCACTTGACGTCCACAAGGTTGAAAACGCTTTTCAGACAACTTATCAGCCAATTCTTCTGGGCTAAACTCAAATGGCTTTGATAAGCGATACAAGTGTAAATTTCGAAACCACATACAATGTCTATTTTCTTTTAAAAAACGGCTGAGCATTATCTCGAAAAATAAGCCTCATTGCCAAAACATTTTCGATATTTATGCTCGTTATTGCTGTAAATACAGAGAACCACAGGCCTTAGTAGGACTCTAATATAGACTAGGTATCAATTAACCTATTGGCATTGTCATTTAAACGTCATTAGCAGGTCACTTTTTAGTCATATTATGCTCGCAAAATGCTAAGTATATGAAAACAAGTTCGATTATTCAGCGTAACAAAACCGTACAGGGGAGATCCCGATGGGAATTTTGAAAACGCAGTTTCAACAATTAGATACCAATGCATTTTTGTGGATTCAACATAAAATCTGCAAAACTCGACATCTACCAATAGTCAGGTTTGTTTCCTTTACCGGTGATGGCTGGCTTTACTTACTGATAGCAGTAGGCGCCCTAATCCATAATCTGGATAAAAACCTTGTGTTTTTTTATTCGAGTCTGATTGCCTATGCCATTCAAGTACCACTATATATTATTCTCAAACGAAAGTTTAAACGTAATCGACCACAAGATTTTTTAATTGCTTTTCAGGCAAAAATAAAGCCATCGGATCAGTTTAGTTTTCCTTCGGGACATACCGCAGCGGCTTTTGTAATGGCTACACAAATAGTTATATTTTTTCCAATTTTAAGCATCTTAGCTATTTGCTGGGCATTGCTTATTGGTTTATCCAGAATATTTTTGGGCGTTCATTTTCCAGGTGACATTCTCGCCGGAATATTCTTAGGTATTTTATCTGCGCTATTTGCAGGTGCTATTTATCCGTTATTTTAAATTTTTTAACTATTATGGGTTCACGCAGTAAACCATGAAAATACTATATGCAGTTCAAGCAACAGGCAATGGCCACATTACTCGTGCTCGTATTATGGCCAAAGCATTTAAGGAATTGAACATTCAGGCTGACTGGGTATTTTCAGGACGAGCCAAAGACGAGCTATTCGACATGGAGGCATTTGGTCAATTTCGGGTTTTTCCGGGATTAACTTTTGTAATAAAAAATGGCAGCATCAACTATCTTAAAACAGCTTTTAAAAATAACCTGTTTAAGTTTGTTCGCGATATATTCAGTTTTGATTTTACCGGTTATGATCTTGTACTCAACGATTTCGAACCTATCACCGCCTGGGCAGCAAAACTCAGAGGCATAAAAAATATTGGTATCTCTCATCAAATGGCTTTCCGCTCGAAAATACCGACAGCAGGAAAAAATCTAATCGCACAAACAGTATTAAAATACTTTTCGCCAGTATCAATTCCTATAGGATTGCATTGGGATCATTTTGAGCAAAACCTTTTACCTCCAATTATTGAACAACCAACATCCCCTCCGACCCTAAATGCTCAAGAAATATTAGTCTACTATCCATTTTGCGATGCTAAGCAATTAGTAGACTGGTTTGCTCCTTTTAAAGATTTCAACTTTCATATTTTTCATGGTGAAAATACACCAACAGGACACCCTCATATTAAGCTTTACAACTTTTCAAGAAGTCATTTTCAAAGTAAACAGTATCAGTGTGCAGGCGTCATTACCGCAGCTGGCTTTGAGCTGCCAAGCGAAGCCATTCAACTTGGCCAAAAGCTATTAATTTTACCGCTAGAAAATCAGATGGAACAACAGTCGAATGCAAAAGCTTTAGAACAAATAGGTCGTGCAACCTCAATTAAATACTTTTCTAATCAGGAGTTAGAATTATGGCTACAAAAACCCACCTTACCCCCACTGATATATCCCAACGTCGCCTCAGAAATGGCGAAATGGTTAGTCAGTTCAGAAAGAGAGTCATTAAAAAAATTAAGCAGAAGACTATGGGCTGAAACTAATCGAACAACTTCTTCTCCTAGCAAAATCTCAATTAACAATAAGTTAAACCATATACCTATAAATAATCATCATCAAAACACTCCTATTGAATAACCCAAATTCATGCATAAGACAAACGTTATCTCAACGCATTAGCGCAAATAATCATATATAATCACTTACAATAGATGCTTATATAAACTCGCTTTTCAAGATATTCAATTTATTTAGGCGTTCACAAGCGACTTATCCTTTAGGGTTTGCTAAAATTGCCTAATTAATCATCATGAAACTAACTGACTCTAACGAACGAACTTAATATCAACCAATAATGACTTAGAATATTTTGTTCACAAACTAGAAAACCAGCTAAAGCACGACTTCGCTAATGACTCCTTTAACCCAAACAGATCCTAAAATCATCGATTGGAATAACGTTGATTTACCTAATGCATGGCCAGATAAGTTGCAATTTAAACAACTCCATGATCTCAAGTTGTTTCTACGCAAAGTGAGGGGCCAACAAATAGAACAAGTAAAACTGCCACCAAATCTTCCCTTAAATGTCGAATTGCCCAAATACCTTTTACTAGAGTTTCATAATATGCCAAATGGTAATTATTCCAAACGTATTAGTCGGGGCTATATAACCGGGTTTGATATTAGTATGTTAGGAAAAATGAAAGGTTGCAGGAACAGAATCGCTGATGAGCTCAAGCATTGTCAATCAGTCTTAGATATTGGCTGTGCAGGCGGTCATACTGCCGCAATCATTCAACAGAATGGTTGTTCTGATATTTGGGGGCTTGATCCATCCCCCTACTTACTACAGCATGCAGCCAAAGATTATCCCAATGTCAACTTTGTACACGGAATTGCAGAAAAAACAGGCTTCTCAGATGAACGCTTTGAAGGTATTAGTGCCTGTTTTGTATTTCATGAAATTCCCCCTAAATACTCTGAGCACGCTCTAAAAGAATGTCATCGAATTTTAAAACCTGGCGGCCTGTTGAGTATTGCAGAACCCGCCCCAGACCAACTCTATCAGCCCTATCGAAAAATGCTCATCAACCATGGTCTATTAGGTATTTATTTTCGATTAATTGCACAAAAACTACACGAGCCATTTGTCGATGCCTGGCATCAAAAAAATTACAGACAGTGGGCTGAAAAACATGGGTTTGAATTGCTCCACGACAAAACAATAATGCCTGTCCGTCACTTCCTTCTCCGTAAAAAATAACTCAGCGTTAGCACGTTTATCTTTTGAAACATTTTATACGAAGCACAACTTGACCGTGTAATTCAATTTAAGTATAAACACTATTTTTCAGAAGGAAAACGGAATGAGAAAATTTCTAACGGTTATCGGATGTTGCGCTGTTTCATACTCCAGTTTAGCGAGTAATGGAAGTTTCTTCGTCACACCTCAAGTAGGTGATGTAAACACTAAAATAAAAATGGAGTATACGTTTGAAAATAACGATAATCCCCAACTATCAAGTGATAATATAGAAGTTGGTGTTTCAGCGGGATACCAATTTAACTCTGATTTTTCCATCGAAGCTGTTTTACTTCGTAATGACACAGCAGACGTTTTTGAAATGGGCGACACCTATAATATTGATCAAAAACAACTGATGCTTGGTTATACTTTTAAAGTGAATCAACATTTTCAGATTGTCCCTAAAATAGGCATCTCTTATTGGGAATTTGATGGTAAAGAAGGTAGCTTTTTAAACCCTGGCCCAGAAGAAGAATCTCATTTTAGTGGCAGCGAGCTGGTGTGGAAACTTGCTTTTGAAATCCCCATTAATAATCTCATTCAGCTACAACTCACTTACTCTGATAATAACTATGACTTTGGTAAAGCCCAAACAACGAGCTTTGGCGTCAAGTTTGAATTCTAGTATTCCCTTATCTAACCGGACTTCTCAAAGCAGATGGCTCAATTAATCAGACTCTGTATCAGCTTTCTCTAGCAGGCATACAATAACTTCACACTCTTGCCGCGCTCTATCCACAAATAAGCATTTTGTCCAAATTCATAGGCTAACTGATTAGCCTTATGCCTTTTCATATCAAAAACTAACCAACTCAATTCTTTACCCCAAAGATTTTCATCGTCACAGCTATAGCCGGGTAAGTATAGCTAAATAGGTTTATTATGGCATAATACTCACATGACTTATCCGATAGCATTTCGCCAACACGTCTTGGCTTATAAACAGAAACACGGTTTAACCTTTGAAGAAACCGGAGAGCACTTTGATATATCCATGCGAAGCCTTCTTCGTTGGAATAAAAACATTGAGCCTTGTGCGAAAAAAAATAGACCCAGCATCAAGCTTTGCATGGAGACACTGAAAAAAGATGTCGAAGATTTCCCTGATGATTATCAATGGGAACGAGCCAAGCGCTTTGGTGTTTCGCAACCGAGTATTCACGATGCTCTCAAACGGTTAAATAAGAGCTATAAAAAAAACACTGTGCCACCCCAAAGCAGATGAATTAAAGCGGGCGAGGTTTCAACAACAACTTAGTCGGTACGAGCAGTTAGGAAAGCCTGTCGTTTATTTGGATGAAAGTGGATTTGCTCAATCCTCACCTCGTACTCATGGTTATTCGGACAAAGGTCAACGCTGTTATGGTGTTCATGATTGGCATGCCAAAGGTCGTATTAATGCTATTGGGGCAATTATCCGAAATACCTTTGTGACTTTAAGTTTGTTTGCCGGAAGTATTAATGCGGATGTTTTTCATGCTTGGGTAACACAAGATTTGTTACCTAAAGTTCCCTCTAATGCGGTGATTGTGATGGATAATGCCAGCTTTCATAAGCGTAAAGACATCTGTGAAGCTATTGAGAAAAAGGGATGTATTTTGCAATGGTTACCTCCTTATAGCCCTGACTTAAATCCGATTGAAAAAAAGTGGGCGCAAGCTAAAGCTATCAGACGAAAAAAAAGATGTTCCGTTGATGAGTTATTTCAGGAGGACTGTCTATATGACAAAATAAACTGATCCAGCTATACTTGTACTTATTTGATGCAAGTCTATTTTTTAACCTTCCATGACGTATTAAATTAATATCAATTGGTAAACTTTCACTTCTTGGGTTAAACGCAGTAATAAAAACAGCACGCGAGGAGCCATAGTAATTTAACAACTTTTCTAAAACTTCACTTTTTTGTCTGGCCCGAAAAGGGTATTGTGTTTGACCTATGCGCAAAACATAGCGAGCTTGATAATATGCTTTTAAGATTGATTGATTCATATTAATAATGATGAAAATAAGTTGCTCACAACTCAACCATTTAATAAGTTCAATTATTACTCAAACTCATACTTTTGCACGATATAAAAAGAATAAAGCTTAGCAATAGCATACATTGAATGCAATAATACTTTTTTAGGCTAAAAGAAATATATGTGCAGATAGACTATTATAAAAAGAACAGTAGGAGAAAATTAGTATGAATGAAGTGGTCACACCGCAAAAAGGACCAAATGAAACAAACGCTTCAGTAGATGAATTCTTAGGCCACCCGAAAGGACTCTATATCTGCTTTTTTACAGAAATGTGGGAAAGGTTTTCATTTTATGGCATGAAAGCCTTACTGTTTTTGTATTTGATCAAATATCATTTATTTACTGATGCTCATGGTTATAACTTATTAGGTGCCTATGGCGCACTGGTATATGCTTTACCTGTTGTTGGCGGTTTATTAGCAGATCGATACCTTGGAATGAGAAAAGCCGTTATTTTCGGTGCTGTTTTACTAGTTCTAGGTCACATTGGGATGGCTTACGAAGGTCATCAAGCATCGATAATTGATGGAAATATTCAACGAGATAACTCAGCCTTACAGGTTTTTTACTTTTCACTCGCTCTAATCATTATGGGAGTCGGCTTTTTAAAGCCCAGTATCTCAAGTATTGTAGGAAAACTTTACCCAGAAAATGATCCCCGCCGAGATTCGGGATTTACTATTTTTTATGCAGGCATTAATGTAGGTGCAACATTAGCACCATTAGTTTGCGCTTATCTTGGAGAGACCTACGGATGGAAATATGGCTTTGGCCTGGCAGGCATTGGTATGGTCGGTGGTTTATTAGTCTTTGTTTTTGGTCAAAAGTATCTTAAAGGTTATGCCGAGCCCCCCTGTAATGAAAAACTTCAACAAAAAACAGCTGGAATTTCAATAGAATACTGGATTTACTTAGGCGCAACAGCAGGCTTATTTCTTATCTGGGGCTTAGTACAAACCCATTCAATGGTCGTTAGCTTAGTAGAATGGTTGCCCAGCGTGAGCCCCGTCATATGGTCATTACACACAATATCACTGGTTTTACTCAGCAGCATTATTTGGTTTATGGTTAAACATTGCAATCAAGTTGAGCGCCATCAAATGATTGTATTAATGGCCTTTATTTTGTCAGGACTTATCTTTTTTGGATTATATGAACAAACTTATAGTAGTTGGGTTGCCTTTTCAGAACGAGTTATGGATCGCAATATGCTCGGTATTCACTGGAATGCAGGTCAACTCACTTTCTTAGGTGCTTTTTTTATTTTATTACTCACACCATTTTTTGCTTGGTTATGGCCTACTTTATCTAAAAAAGGACTTAACCCAAGTAAGCCCATTAAAATGGTTTTTGGGCTCACATTTGCTGCATTAGCTTTTCTAGTACTCGCTTGGGCAACTGACTCACCAAGCGAAAGCGGACTGGTAAGTGTTTGGTATCTAGTGTTAGCTTACTTTGTCCTTGAATTGGGTGAAATGTGCTTATCACCAATCAGTTTATCGGCGGTCACTCAACTATCCGTTAAGCGAGTGGTTGGTGTGATGATGGGCGCTTGGTTCTTGGGAACATCTTATGCAGAAATACTTGCAGCAGAATTAAGCAAACTATCGGCAATAGACACCCACAGTGGTAAAGCGATTGATATTGGGGAAGCCATGACAAAGTATCAAGATCTCTTTATTTTATCAGCCAAACTCGGTTTTGCTGTCGCCATTGTTTATTTAATCATTAGTCCGCTATTAAAGAGAATGATGCATGGTATAGAGTAACTCTCTTCCCAAAAACAGACTAACCAAAAGCCGAGAGTTTATCTCGGCTTTTGGTTATTTATCATCACCTAACGCGTTAATCGATAAATCAAAATAGCCGCTCGCTTCGTCGCAATTTCTAATGAGTCGAGATTAATTTTTTCACGAGTAGAATGAGAACCACTCCCCCATGCCCCTAACCCATCAAGAGAATCAACATAGGCAGACACATGAGAAATATCACCAGCACCTCGTTTGGCAGGATCATAAGCTAAAGTTTCGCCAAAACCTAAATCTTCACTCACTTGACTGAACAGCTTTAATAGCTTTTGATTTCCAGAAGTTGGTTCCATTGGCGGGTAACTATTAGAAAATGTTATTTGTGCCGATGTTTTTGGTAAATGTTGCTTCACAATAGCTTTCATTTTTTCTATGGCCAGATCTCTTTGTTTAAGTGATAAATAACGAAGATCACCAACAACTTTTACAGTTTGAGGAATGATATTAAGTTTACCAGAAACAGAACCTGTGAGTTTTTCATGAGAAAAATCAACTTGATTACCACCAATCATAACCCCTGCATTAAAAGTTAAATTATCTTCTGCTGCTAATTGAGTATAAAATTGATGTAAGATCCGAGCAGCTTCAAAGCCAGCACCAGCCCCATTAGACTCACTAAATATTCCCGAAGAATGTGCCCTTCTACCAGTCACTTCGAGGCGCCAGGCAGAAAACCCTCTTCTGCCGATTGTACCAAACCCACTACGCCCACCTTCAAATGCCAACGCATAATCACTTTGTTTAGCCGCATCTATTAATGATTGTCGACTCACAGCAATTGGTTTTCCTGTATCTTCCTCATCCCCAGGAAAAGCCACCTGTATTTGTGTGTCTTTTAACATACCAGCCTGATGCAATGCCTTTAGTGCATAAATAATAATGGCATTCCCTCCTTTCATATCAACAACACCAGGACCACTCGCTTCATTTCCTTCCCGTTTAAACAACCTAAACGAACTATTTTTTTCAAACACGGTATCCAAGTGGCCAATCAGTAAAACTTTTTTACCTTGCTTTCCAGAACGATTTGCAAAAAAGTGTCCTGCTCGATTCATTGCCTTAGGAAGTTCTACCCACGACACCTCGAACCCCAAGGGCTCTAAGGTCGACTGATAAACTTTGCCAAGTTTTCGATTACCTGCAATATTCAACGTACCACTATTAATATTAACCGTTTCAGCAAGGTACTCTATTTGCTCTTCACTACTTTTTTCAACCCATGCAATAATTTTTTTTTCGATAGGATCTATATTTAGCGACTTCCCCATAACCCCCGAAGTAAAACTACCGACAATAAAAAAGCAAGTCAGTAAACGACGTTTATTAATCATTAACATTCATTCAGTCTCCACATCAAAAAACAATAGCTAATTTCTATACTTGCATGCAAAGAATTACATCATTTCTTGCATAAGCAAGTGTACAGTATCACAAGAGAATAAACATGCCTATAAAATCAGCTTGCACCGTTATTTTAAACAAACAAGGAATTATCAACGTCGATTAAAATGTTCACAAAAATATTCATACGACTAACTTTTTTCCAGTACCCCATAGTGTCATTACCAGAATAAATACGAGTAACAATAATTTAATTCAACTAATTTTGCCGTTAAATTTTTTTAAATATTCGCAAAATCAAACATTGATGAAGTTTTTTCAACTCTTCAATACATCATAACCAACGATAATTAATAGAGAAATCTCACACCTATAGATAAAGGCAATAGCAAGAAAAAACCTTTGACTTTTACAAATATCTCATTGGCGTGCATTGTAAATAACAACGCTTAACTAAAAAATAATAAATATATTACGATTACGGAGGCTTTCATGAACAAAAAAATACTGTGTTATCTTAGCACGCTCACATTGAGCTTGCCTTTGACATTGTGGGCTGAACAAGAAAACTCAGTTCAAACCCAAAAAGCTTCGGAAGATAATGGCGATGTTATTGTGGTCACTGGATCACGACGAACAGGTAAATCTATTACCGAAACAACCTCACCAATTGATGTGATATCTAATGAAGAAATATCTTCGTTTGCCAGTGATGATATCAAAGATGTTTTACAAGCATTAAGTCCATCTTTTAATGTCGCTTTATATCCTTCACAAGACGGTAGCACTTTTGTTCGCCCGCCGACTTTACGAGGGTTACCTGGTGGCAAAGTACTCGTATTAGTGAATGGTAAACGTATTCATCGAAGCGCCTTAGTTACACTTTCTGGCTCAGATGGGGTCAGGGGATCACAAGCCGTTGATATGGGTCAGCTTCCTGCTGCCAGTATAGAACGAATAGAAGTTTTGCGTGATGGAGCTGCGGCACAATACGGTTCAGATGCAATTGCAGGCGTTATTAATGTCATACTAAAAGACAAAGCTGGTGGAAACTTTTCAGTGCGGCATCGCCAATACTATGAAGGTGAAACAAGTGAATCAATTTCAACAAACTATGGATTTAATATTGGAGAAACAGGATTCTTAAATTTATCACTTCAATATAATGATAGTGAAGAAACCTCTCGCGGAGTTCAAAGACCAGATGCAGCCCGCGGAGCACAAGCAGGCTTACCTATCGACTCACTAGTACAAACCTGGGGCTCACCAAACAGAGAGTCAACTCGTTTTGTTTACAATGGAAATTTTGAAATTGGTGAAAAAACTGAGTTTTATTATTTTGGTAATGCCAGTAAAACAGAACAAGATGGTGGATTTTTTTGGCGTCGTCCCCCCAATGTTCCGAATGAAGATTTTACCGATGTACTCAGCCCAGCAAGTCCTTATAGACGTTCTGCCATTCAAGATCTTTCTGATGCAGATTTACAAGTCATTGCAAACGAATGGGGAACTACGGTTGAAGCCTTAAGAAACTGGGACTTATCGACAATTTTTCCTGGTGGTTTCACACCACGCTTTTTTGGTGAAGTTTCAGATCTTAGTTTCTTTTCTGGTATGCGTGGCGAATTAGAAAACGGATTAAATTGGGATGTTAGTATTAGCACCGGAGAAAATGAGATTGATTATGAACTAATGAATACGGTAAACCCATCTTTAGGGCCACTCACTCCTTTTCGCTTTAAACCAGGTTCGTTAAGACAACAAGAAAGTAAGTTTAATGCCGATTTTTCTTACCCATGGGAAACCAATGCTTTTGCAAGTCCAATTAATGTGGCTTTCGGTTTTGAATATAAAGAAGAAGAATATGAAATTGGCTTAGGTGATTTAGCTTCTTATCAAGTCGGTCCCTTTAACGATAGACCTGTTGGTTCAAATGGTTTTCCAGGGTTTGGTCCAAATGCAGTTGGCAAATTTAATCGAGACAACACCGCTTTATATCTCGATTTAGAAACAGATATTACCAATGACTTCATATTAGGATTTGCCGTTCGTTTTGAAAATTACTCAGACTTTGGCTCAACGTCAGATGCCAAAGTTTCCTCACGGTATCAAGTGAACGAAACATTTGCTGTTAGAGGAGCGGTATCAACGGGGTTTAGAGCCCCAACATTAGGACAACAATTTACGACTAATACCGCAACGAATGCCGGAACCGGAGTACCAGTTGTTGAAGGACTGTTTCCATCAACCAATCCAATATCTTTAGCACTTGGAGGCAAACAGCTGGCTCCAGAAGAGTCTGAAAACATTTCATTAGGTTTAGTGATTGAACCCAACAACAATCTAACGATGACTTTAGACTATTATAGAATTGATATTTCTGATCGACTTGCGCTCACTTCAACATTTGATGTCACCGACGATTTGCGAGCTTTATTAACACCAGAAGAACAAACGAGTGTTAGTAATATTGATGGTGTTCGATTCTTTGCCAATGCATTTGATTCGATCACCTCTGGTATTGAAGCGGTTACAAGTTATAACTTAGGTTTAGACAATGGCGATGATATGAAATTTATTTTATCTCTCAGTCATAATAAAACAGAAATCGATCAAGATAGTATTTTGCTAGTACCACCATCAGGAGATCCTACATCACCTAATCTAAATCCAATTTTAGCCCTCAACGATATTCAAAATATCGAGAATGGGCCACCACAAAACCGAGGTTCATTCACTGTTAATTATAAAACAGGGGCACTCACTTTAACCGCTCGTGCTCGATATTTTGGAGAGTGGATTGTTGGTTCTAACACGCCGGGGAATGAAACCTGGTATGGAACAAAAACTTTTTTTGATTTAGGAATGAACTATCAACTCAGCGAAGATTACTCTATTGCATTTGGTTTACAAAATGCAGGTGATCAATATCCCAGTAAATTACCTAATGCAGCCAGTGCTGAGGTCGGCCAGAGTGCCGGCGATTGTTGTGGTCGACTCTATAGTTCTAGTGCGCCTTATAATTACAACGGCGGCTCTTACTACTTAAATTTCAAAGCAAACTTTAAATAATCAATAAGAATTTTCTCCTCTTTGTGCTCAGTAAAATTTAGCTGAGCACATTTTTTAACTTTGCTTTAAAACGTTAAAAGAAAGGCTGTCCAGAAAAATTTTGTATTTCTAAGCTGCCTGTGCGGCAGTGAACTACCTTCAACTGCGACAAATCCCGTACGCATTTTTCTAAGCTGCCTGTGCGGCAGTGAACCACCAGGTTAAACAACCTGATGTTTGTATTTATTTCTAAGCTGCCTGTGCGGCAGTGAACGAATAAAAGAGTCCGTTTTAAAGTAATAATCATTTCTAAGCTGCCTGTGCGGCAGTGAACAATGCGAGCATATGAAACGCGGCGTGGATGTATTTCTAAGCTGCCTGTGCGGCAGTGAACGTGAGGGCGATGCTCAATTTATACAAATTGACTTTCTAAGCTGCCTGTGCGGCAGTGAACATTTCGAAAATGAGTATTTTCATAAATCTTACTTTCTAAGCTGCCTGTGCGGCAGTGAACTTTGGGTAATGATTTCCAAGCGCTTTTCTTTGATTTCTAAGCTGCCTGTGCGGCAGTGAACTACAGTATAAACATAAAAAAATAAGTGACAACAGTCACTTAGCTAGTTTTTGGCCAAAATACCAAAGTTTTTAAGCCATAATATAACTTATTGATTAACAAGAAAATTTTTAAAGAGCAAAAATAAAAGGTCAAAATAAGATAACCGAAGCTATTTTAACCTTATTTGAATTATTATTGGTAATCAAATATTCAACTCCATCCAGATAAACTATTTAATAGAATAAAAGCTTAAGTCATTGGCTAAATATCACCCGCCTCAACACGTTGGCCCAGTTGAGTAATTAAATTCAACATTCCACCGTCATATAAAAATCGGTCGGGCCAGCAGATTTCATGGGGTTCAAACATAGTGTCCATTTGATCAAAATATTTCCTCAAGCATCGAGAGCGATTCACCACAGAATACCCCCCGCGAGAATTGTCAACTCCCATCGCCCTTTGTAGGCATAGCATCTCCCCACCAACCTCTTCATCACCGCCACTCATAGCGCCGGCATGTAACCCGCCTTCGGCTGGTGGCTTTTGAAACTCGGTTAAAGCACGACTAAACCAGGACAGCATGGCCATTGGAAAGTCATGTTGAGCACAAGAATAAAAGGGGGGATGATTGACAGGGGTTACATCTCTGGGTTTTAAGATTGATAAAACACCTTCATTTTTAGTGAGTACCCACAAGTTTTTATTATGGCTAATATCATCTTTTAAACGGGCTAATTCTACCACGCCAGTAGGTAATTGTTCATGGTGTTGGATTTTTTGTACATTGGGTTTTATCGGGTACTTAGGTTTAGTGATCCACATAGTTGTTATCCTAATTCAATCATTTGAATCGCACCAACGTCTTTAAGTTGTTGCAGGTTAATTTCTTTACGTTCGAAATTCAGCGTTTCAACGCTACCGTATTGATTATTGCTATCAGCAATCAGGTTTTTAGTCAGTCCACTGCCTTCAATATTATCCATTTGTGAATAAAAACCTTGAATTTCTTTTGAAGAAGAACCTTTAAATTTTGATACCAGATTAGTGTAGTTTGGTGCGGAAGATAAATCCCCAAGCTTGTTTGGAACAACAACAAAATAGCCAACATATTGTTGGCTATCCCAGACTCAATAAAGCTAACCTAGCTTAGAAACAAATTCAGAAAATGAACCATCGATCACATCTTCTTTTTCATCCAAGTCAGAAGCAGTGTACTCATTCATTAAAACAAGATTATCATCACCAAGTAAAAGAACCTTGCCTTCAAGCGGACCATTTAATACCAAACAAAATATATTATGAGAATCCGCTGTTTCAGCAAAAGCTACAATGTTATTCGATATCCTTTGGTTAGCCTGAAGCTCTTTATTGACATTAATAATATTATGAATATCATCCAAGTCGTTTTCTATTGAAAAAGAATAAAAAACACCAACTTCCATTAGACCATCATAAAGTCCAGGCTCTGGAAACAACCCAGTTCCATTTTCTTTTAAAAAGTCCAAATATTCTTCAGGAACTTTATAACCAATACTATTGAAAAACTTTTTAGCTTCCTCTTCATAATCTAGCACCTTGTGTTTCTCATCATAAGTTATCATTTTGTCTACCCTCCAATCGCGGCTCGCCCGCCCGAGTGCTTAAATAATCGGTGAATAAAATAATCAACCAATACCATAGATTGACCACCTTCTAAGTGATGCCAAGTATAAACAGGTTTTCCGTCTTGCTTTGCTGTTAAAGGACCTTGTCTTACAGTACCATTTTTACTGAAAGCACCTGCTCTTTGCGCTAATTCCAAATCGATTTTTGCCAACTTAGCATTCCCTCTAGCAAAATCAATATTTCTTGCTTCTGCCTGTGCTGCTTTTCTCCCTTTACTAGCAATGGTAGATGGATTTAAAGAAGCAAAATCTATTTGAACTTTACCGTTATTAGGTATTGCACTTAAAAGATCACCATCAAGCCCTTTTCTAACACTGTAAAAGTCAGGATACCCGTCAAGATCATATTTAACGCTAAGTGTATCATTTGAAGAAAGACCAAATCTTTTCATCGTTCCACTATCAGGTGTCATTTCTAGCCTAATTCCACCTTTTACGCGAACAACTCTTCTCACTCCATCAACAGGCAAAGGGTTCCAAGTTGAATTTTTTGGTTTTAAGTCAGGCCAAGGAATCGAGTCTCCAACTTTCACATTTCTAATTGATGTTGGTATATCTAGTCTTAGAGAATTGCTGTTTGAAACAACATCATCCAACGAAATCGGTGGTCCCCTCTTACTCTCACTGAGCGGTATGGGTTGATTCGCTTTTGCCTGTTTTTCCTGATAGGCTTTTGCCGGGTCATAAGGCTCTACGCCCATGGTTGAGGGCCTGTCATTGGGTCCTAAAGGTTCTTCAATCAATGGCTTTGAAGTCGTGAAAGCTTCTCGTTCATGAATAATCACTGCACCTGAAATAATCGCTTTGCCTAGTAAATCAATCGGTTTGGCTGTGTTGGTTGATGCAGGCGGTGAAATTGATAAGGTTTCAATTAACTCATTGAATTGTTTATCAGAAAGATTGAGGCTTTGAACGAGCGAATGCGCTTTTGTTAGGTCGGTTATTCTTTTTAGTGGCAAGGCAGAATGAGTTAAGCGGTAATAAGCGGGTAAAAAACGGTAGGATAGTCCATACGGATTGTTAAATTGTAGTCTTTCAATCTTTACATTGACTGGATTAATTTTAAACATTAACAGCTCTCGTTTGGCTAAACACACAGCAATATATTTTTCGATTGAAGACCAGGGATTGGCATTTTTCCAACTCTGATAACCGCTGGTTGCGAGAGCAAGGTTTTGCCAATCGTTTGATATCTGCTCTAAGCGTTGTACCAGAAATAAAGCCTCATCACTATGCCAAAAATCCAGTGGTTTCAATAAGGCTGGAACAAACCTCATGTCACAGAAGCGTATTAGCAGGTAACTTTTTTGGAAACAGTCTTGAATAATCCGAAGAATGGACATAACAACAAAAATCCTTTTTTGAAAAATGGTGTATCAATTTTTATGTTAATTAGCGAGTCAAAATGATGGGGAGGGAATTTATCATTATTATTTTTATATCGCTATAAAAAAACAGAAACAGAGTCTGTTTTTTGACAGAGTTCACAATATATTACCACCACAAGATGATCAATACCCCAGTAAATTACCTGATGCAGCTTTGTGCTCAGTAAAATTTAGCTGAGCACATTTTTTAACTTTGCTTTAAAACATTAATCCCTAACACAGCCATATCCATTCCATCAAAAACCGGAAAACCATGTTTTTCAAAAACCACTTTATATTCTTGATAAGGTACACCCGCATCAATCACAATACCAATTAATCGGCTTTGAGCAGCGGCTAAATTTTTTAGTTTTTTTGCAAACGCTTCTGTTTCTATTAACTGGTGAGTATCCAACTTTTCAGATAAAGGAACCAACCCTAAAATAACAACACCTGCGCCATCATTAACTAATAATTCAACACAATCAAAATAAACCGACTCATTCGCCATTGGTGTTAAATCTAATGGGTTAGAAGCAGCCACTAAACCATGTAACTGATGCTTACTTAAAATAGTTTTTAATTGTTGATAACTCGTTTG
The DNA here is from genome assembly GCF_052495765.1 of Aliikangiella litoralis. The sequence continues at coordinate 4,230,481 of NZ_CP199292.1, forward strand.
ATCAAATTCATACAAACGTCCCGGATCATTATCGCCTAATATATCCACACTACCCACAGTTTCATAACCAGCATTGGTTACTATGGCCAATTTCCCCAAGTTCTTTAATGCCGGATAAGCAGCCATCCATTTAAACACCGTATTAAACTGATTAAAAGACTCGACCAGTACAGCGCCTGCTTTTTGTAATAAACGTTTTTGCACAAAATAATCGCCGGTCATGGCTCCAGTATGCCCGGCTGCGGCAGTTTGTCCTAGTTGAGAACGACCACCTTTATAAATAATGACATGCCTATTTTCACGACGAAATGCCTCAACTAACTGAGCAACAGCACACACATCTCCATCAACAAAACCTTCAACATAAACTCCTAACACTTGAACCGATTTATCTCTTTGCATTAATGCCATAAAATCAGACAACTTCATGTCCAACTGATTACCAATTGAAAAACCGTACTTTAAACTCAAATTAGAATGCCTGGACAAACGCGTAATTAAAAATGCACCACTTTGACTAATTAAAGCTACTGGTGAATCTGGATTAAAATTAACATTGAGTTTTTTTTGTGGAATAAATAACGTATTCAGCTTTAAAGGAGATAACAACATCCCTAAACCATTAGGTCCAACAATAGCGGGACACCAGCGATTATTTTCTCGATGTTTAGCCACTAACCGGGCTAAGCGCTCTCCGTGTCCATCTTGATCAGCCCCATCACCAATACCCCCAGCAACAATATAGATCACTTCAGCCCCGCCACCTTGCTGACAAATTTGCTCTATCATATCAACACTGGCTTGGGCTGGTAACGCCATAATCAAAATGTCGACAGGTTCATTAACTAAGTGAGCAATATCTGGAACACAAGCAATATCAGAAAACTGTTTTATATCGGGTTTAACAATCACCATTTCATTTTTTTTCAAGTTTGATTGTTTTATATTTTCTAAAATTAAACCACCTATATTACCTTTTTTCTCAGAAACACCAACAATACCAATTTTTTTAGGGTTTAAAAAAGAGCTATCTTGTAGTGGTATTGGACAAGCATGTTGCTCTGCTGCTTCATTTTTTAAACCAACGCCATCTAAAGCAACAATCTCTCCATTTTGATTAACTACAAATGGATTGACTTCTAATAATTCAATATTGTCGCGCTTCATAATGGCATCTAGTGCCCATAGGCTTTTTAAAAATTTTAGTAATGTTTGACGCGTCAACATAGCGCTTTGCTGACGAACTTTACCTAATAAAATCTTACCTAGCCAGTGCTGTTCTAGCTCATCTAAAGCCTCTTCTGGTGTATAAACTGAAGCAGGCCAAACTAAGATCGATTGCTTCATTTCTCTCGCGAAGTCTTCCGTTAAAATTCCTCCAAACCCAAAACTAATAATGGCACCACAACATTTATCTCGTTGAAGACTCACAAAAATCTCAGTTGGCATTGCCTTCCCGGTTTGAAACTTCACTTGCTCGCATACTAATAATCCCAACCATTGATATTGCTCAGTTAAAGACAAAAACATTTCATCATAAATATCAGCACTTTTTTCAATACTAAATGAATCAAATTTTAAAGCCCCAACATCTGACTTATGCCACAAATCAGTAGCGACACCCTTCAATACAACAGGAGTACCATGAGCTAAAGAAACATTGGCAAAATCAGCTTTGTTATTGATAAAAAAATGTTTTGGTGTATTAATACCAACTTCAGATAAATATTGGTAAATTTCATTTTCAGGAATAAAAAGGGCTTTTTTCACAGCTAAACCTTGATTAATCGATAGATAGTTTGCCAGATTATCGGTTCGAGCCGCATAAAGTGATGATATAGATCAGGGCAAACATAATAGAAATACGAATATGCATATAGGCTTAACCAATCAAACCCACAAATACAAATAAGAATCATTCTACCAAACAGACACATTTTGTTAAATTTATCTATTAGTCTCTGACTAAAACCTAGTGTAAATTAAACCAATAGTATTTAGCTTGTTCCCTTATAAACTAAAAATTTCAACTGAGATAAGTATCAACTTATCGCTAAATACTACTATTATTCATAGGAATAAAAATATACTCATTGGATGATTTCGCTTTCAGACTGACCCATTTGCGGTTTACTTAACTTTATGTCTTTACAAAAACTTTATCAAAATGAAATAAAACAACATGCGCGTAATCCTATCGGAAATAAATTGCGCTTTATTCCAACCCACCAAGCAGAGGGTTATAATCCTAGCTGTGGTGATGAGCTTAATATTTATCTACAAATTGAAAATACTCCTACACAGCAAATTATCAATATTGGCTTCGATTCTGATGCCTGTGCCATTTGCACTGCTTCAGCCTCTTTACTTTGTGAGCATTCTCAAGAAAAAAATATTTCTCAATTAAAAGCAGATACACAACTTTTAACGAATGCCCTAAAAAGTAAAGCGCCATTAAACATTCCAGCATTAAACTGTCTGATTAATGTTGCTGAACACCCCAGTCGCATCAATTGTGCTCTTTTACCCTGGGACACATTGCTACAAGCCGCACTTAGCGCTTCTCCTAGTAATAAACCATCTATAGATGGGAGACAATAATGGGTCTGCTATCAGCACTAGATGAATATCAGCCAGAGGCAGATTTTATTTTAGCGGTTATTACTAACACCGAGGGCTCTACTTATCAAAAAACAGGCGCACTCATGCTAATCAATAACCAGTTAAAATACTGGGGGCTGCTAAGTGGCGGATGTTTAGAGTCTGATATACAAGCACACTGCCAAACCGTTTTTGAAAACCGACAAGATACTACTCTCCAATACGATATGCGTGGTGAAGATGATTTAGTTTGGGGGTTAGGTTTAGGTTGTAACGGCGCGTTAAATATACGGTTAAAATTTTTACCCGCATCTAATCAACACTATGGCTTTTTTGAGATATTAAAAAAAGTCGAAACTGGTAATGATTATTTATTAATGATTGATGCTAAAAATCAGTATCAATTACATTTCGAAGCATTACAAAAAAATCAGAAGCAACTGAATAGCTCGGGTAGATTGATAACCATACCGGAAAAACCGGGCTATTTTAACGGTCAATTATTAATACCTCTTAAGGCCCCACAGCACATTTTAATTTGTGGCGCCTCACCTGATGTGCCACCCGTTACTAACATTGCAAAACAACTAGGCTGGAAAACAACCGTTATTGATCACCGAAAAGAATTTGCACAAGCTCACTTATTTCCCGCTGCTAATCAGGTTATACCAATCAAACGAAGCCAGTGGCCTCAATTTAATCTCAATACTTTTGATGCGGCGGTTATCATGAGCCATCAATTTGAAAGAGATCAAGCCTATCTTGCTCACTTAATTAATAGTCATTTACCTTATATTGGTTTGCTTGGTCCATCTCACAGAAGGGATCAATTACTAAAACAGTGCAAAACCAGTTTCTCTCAGCATGAAGGTCGAATTTATGGCCCTGTAGGCTTAGATATTGGCGCCGATAGCCCAGAAACCATTGCTCTGGCTATTATTAGTGAAATACAAGCAGTAAAGGCCAATAAAAATGTTGGCTTTTGCTATCAGGATTCAACACGCTAATGCTTAAGCTTGCCAGCATTATTATTGCAGCCGGTAACTCATCGCGCTTGGGTCAACCGAAGCAATTAATCAAACTGAATAACCAAACACTGATTAGCAGAATTACCCAAATAGCGCTGAGCACAACTCATTCAACCACATGTATTTTAGGCGCTAACGTCCAGCAGATAAGTCCGTTAATTAATAACTCTCGGGTCAATATTTTACTCAATCAACAATGGCCACAAGGAATGGGTACTTCAATTGCGCTGGGCATCAGTCAATTACCTTCTCAAACAGATGCCGCTATGATTTTATTATCCGATCAATGGCTGTTAACAATAGAAGATATTAAACAACTCATCAAACAATGGAATGACGCACCAGAAAAAATTATTGCTAGCCAGTATTATGATGAAAAACGACAACAAGAAACTTTAGGTGCCCCTGTTATTTTTCCAAAAAAATATTTTCCTGCTCTACAACAACTTCGCGAAACAGGTGCCAAAAAGTTACTTCAACAATTGGCCCATCATGTTGTGAAAGTACCATTGAGTAATGCAGCATTTGATTTAGATACACCAGAAGATTTAAAACACTTAGTACTATACCAAGCACAAATGAATAAAATTAAAACGGAGAACCATTATGATAAAACTCAATATTAATGGCGTCGAAAAACAACTCGATGTCGATCCTGAAATGCCACTGCTCTGGGTTATCCGCGATATTGTTCAGCTAACCGGTAGCAAGTATGGCTGTGGCAAAGGCTTGTGTGGCGCTTGTACAGTGCATTTAGATGGTGAAGCCGTTCGTTCTTGCGTGCTACCTATTTCGGCTGTTGAAGGGCGTACCATAACAACCATCGAAGGACTTTCGCTCAATGGTGATCATCCAGTACAAAAAACTTGGCACGCCAATAATGTTGCTCAGTGTGGTTATTGTCAGGCAGGACAAATCATGTCAGCTTCTGCATTACTCAATAAAAACAATGCGCCTACTGATGAAGATATCAATCAGGCAATGGCAGGAAATATCTGCCGCTGTGGTACTTATCCGCGAATTAGAACAGCCATTCATCAAGCAGCCAAATTAGCCAGGGAGGTCAAATAAAATGCATAATAATTCTTCAACAATTCAAAATGTCAGTCGCCGTAATTTTTTAAAAGGTTTTGGGATCGCCAGTAGCAGTTTGGTATTAAGCGTTCACTTTACAGATGTTTTAGCGACGACGGCTCATGATACCAACACCGTTTTCTCTCCAGATGTTTTTGTATCAATAGCTAAAGACGGACAAGTAACCATTATTTGCCATCGTTCAGAAATGGGGCAAGGAGTTCGCAGTACACTACCATTGTTAGTGGCAGATGAAATGGAAGCTGACTGGCAGAGAGTTACTGTAGAGCAAGCTTTAGGTGATAGAAAATATGGTAGCCAAAATACCGATGGTTCACGTAGTGTGCGTAAGAATTATCAAAAATTAAAAGAAGCAGGAGCTATCGCCAAAAATATGTTGCAACAAGCCGCCGCTAAAGTTTGGCAAGTACCGATCAAACAAGTTAGCATATATAATCACCAGGCAATGTTAAAAGGAAAAAATAAGACACTTGATTTTTCGAAACTCGTAGAAATAGCAGCAACACTCCCTGTACCCGATAGAAAAAAATTAAAACTCAAAGAAGAAAGTGAACAACGCTACATAGGCAAAGAAAATATCAAACTTTTGGATAGCCATAAAATTATAACTGGTAACACTGAGTTTGGTTATGATGTAAAACTAGATGGATTGAAAGTTGCCGTTATAGCAAGACCCCCAGTTGTTTTTGGTCAGGTAAAGTCTTATGACGCAAGTGATTGTTTAAAAGTAAAAGGAGTTGTTAAAGTAGTCGAGCTTCCTGCATTAGAACCTCCTGCGGCATTTAAAATGTTAGGGGGAATAGCCGTCATTGCTGATAACACTTGGGCTGCTATCGAAGGAAGAAAAAAATTAAAAATAGAATGGGAACATGGACAAAATGCTCAATACAACACCCAGTCTCATGAAGCAGAATTTAAAAAGGCTTTAAAAAAACCTTCACAAGTGGTTCGTCAGCGAGGTAATTTTGAACAAGCTAAAAAGAATGCCAAAAAAGTAGTTGAAGCAGAATATTATGTGAGCGGACTAGCTCATGCCACTATGGAGCCGCCAGCAGCAACGGCCAAAGTAACCAATAATGGAGTGGAAGTTTGGGCTTGCACACAAACCCCACAATCTTCTGTTGGTAATGTAATGCAGGTGCTCAATATCCCTAAAGAAAAAGCCAATACGGTTAAAGTTAATGTGACATTATTAGGCGGCGGTTTTGGACGAAAATCAAAACCTGACTTTGTGGCTGAAGCAGCTTACCTTGCCCATAAAACCCAATTGCCAATCAAAGTATTATGGACCCGTGAAGACGAAATTCAACACGGCTATTATCACTCACCAAGCTACCAAACTCTTGCCGCAACCGTTGATAAAAATAATAAAATCAGCGGATGGCATCATAGTATGGTCAACCACCCTATTGCAGCAACTTTTAACCCAGCAGCCAAAACAGCAGGCAGTGCAGATTTAGGCCAAGCCGACATGATGTATGATGTGCCTAATATTTTGATGGACCTGGGCGACACTGAAACTTTTATGCGCATTGGCTGGGTTAGATCAGTCACCAACATTAATAATGCCTTTGCTGCTTGTTCATTTGCTGATGAACTAGCCCATACAACTGGTAAAGATCCTAAAGACTTTTTACTAGAACTCATTGGCAAAGATCAAAAAATTGATTACACGAAAGATAATTATCAATATGGTAACTATGGTGAACCATTGGATAAATACCCGGCCGATACTAACCGACTAAAAAACGTTATTCAATTAGTCGCTCAAAAAGCTAATTGGGGGAAAAAGCTGGCCAAAGGTCATGGTGTAGGCATAGCAGCTCATCGCAGTTTTTGCAGCTATGTAGCAACAGTGGTTGAAGTTTCTATGAAAAATGGGAAAGTTAAAATAGAATCAATTCATAGTGCAGTTGACGTTGGAAAAGTATTAAACCCCGATCGAGTACGTTCTCAAATGGAAGGGGCGGCAATATTTTCAGCAAGCCTCGCTTTTTATGGCGAAATAACAGCCAAAAATGGCGCAGTTGAACAGTCTAATTTTCATGACTATCAAATGGCCCGAATTGATCAAATTCCAACGATTCATACTCATATTGTTAAAAGCGAAGCGTTACCTACAGGTATTGGCGAACCAGGAGTCCCTCCTTTTGCTCCCGCCTTATGCAATGCAATTTTTGCAGCAACTGGTGAACGGTATCGACGGTTGCCACTAAAACAATTTGGTATTATTTAATTATATTGCAGACAGTCGTAGCAGCAACAAGAGCGATCATTGCATGCTACGACTCAATAAGTATTTTCAATGAAAAAATTAATAAAAAAGAATTAACCTCCCTCTTATTTCTATACATAACTTATCGCTGTTTAAATTCATCTAAAATTTAACTCGATTTTATCTCATAAATCCATTATCTTTAAACTATATGAGATATCTATCACTTCCCAAAGCTTTAAGCTCTCATTTAAAGCAAAGATAGGTTCCTAAAATATAATATATCCAAAACATTTTGCCTGCACATGAAACCGCAGCATCTATGGATGGTAAGCTGATTCTCACCATGTCGATTGAGGTAGTAATGAATAATATAATGCTTTTTTTAACTTCTGCGCTGATTTGGGGTTCAACCTGGATCATGATTACCTTTCAGCTTGGCAAAGTTGACCCAATTATATCAGTGGTTTATCGTTTTTTTTTAGCCAGCTTATTTTTATTTATTTTTTGCTTTTTGCGTAAAAAATCATTTAATTTTACTATCAAAGATCATGGGTTAATTTTATTACAAGGCTTACTACTCTTTGGATTTAATTACTGGCTAACCTATATTGGTATTAGCAAGATTACCAGTTCATTAGCCGCTATTTTAAGTACAAGTATTGTTTATTTTAATGTGCTTTTTTCCTACCTATTACTGGGTGATAAAATTCGCAAAGAAGTCCTCGTTGGTGCAACAGTAGGGGTGGTTGGTATTATTTTGATATTTATGCCTGAACTGAAGTTTGAACAAAATAAAGAAACCGTTTGGTATGGCATAGCACTAGTGTTATGTGGCAGCGTCTTCGCTTCTCTCGGCAATATCATTTCAGCCAAAACGCAACGTCGAAAAGTCCCTGTTATTCAAGCCAATGCCTTAGGTATGGGCTATGCGTCAATATTTATTGGTACCATCGCATTATTGAACGGTTCCAACTTCACATTTGACTATTCTGCAAGCTATATCGGCTCGCTACTTTACTTAGCCTTATTTGGCTCTGTCATTGCTTTTAGCGCGTTTCTTACATTAGTAGGACGAATAGGTCCAGACAAAGCGGCTTATGTTACATTGGTATTTCCAGTTATAGCGATGATCCTATCAACATTTTTTGAGAACTACAGCTGGACTTTAGAAGGCGTTATAGGGCTTTTTGCCATACTAATTGGCAATTTTATCGCAATGGGAAAATATCGAAATTTATCCTTTTATAAACGCTTGAAGCAAAATAAATCAGTCGGTTCGTAAGAAGCTGATAACTAAGCTTTGCACCATTACAGCACTTTGTATATAACCATAAGCTATTTGGTTATCTAACAGAACTTAGGTAACCTGCCATTGAGTTTATTTGGATGGCTAAACCTCCATTTACTACTTTTTGTTATATGCAAACTTTCTATCATAAATGGTAATTGTTCGCATGATAACATCAAACAGATGATAGATAATCAGGTGTACATAAAACGTCTATTTTATAGCGCTTTAAGAGTGTTAACCGACTAAAGCATGTTAACAGATTACTGTATATGTACACAGAGCTAAATATAACTGAAAAATTAACTAAACGAATCACTATGCTCACTAACATGACCGGCATTATTATTATTATCGGAACCACGACAATTACTTGTCGAATGGTCATAGGCTGATACGTTAAAAAATTATTCCAAAAAAGCCCGTGACTCTCTTAAGATTCACGGGCTTTTTTTTAGTTGAGAGAAAAGATGCAAGTATTAAAATTTGGTGGTTCGTCACTCGCAAATGCAATCTGTTTTAGCAAGGTTGCTAACATCATTCACGATTGTCAAAAAAATAGCTCTGTTTCCACTGTGGTTTCAGCACCGCAAGGTATAACCAACAGTCTCGTTGCTTTAATTGAGAACTTAGATAGCAATGGTGATCAAGTCAAAACATTAATGACTAATATTCAACAGCATTTCCAGCAAATTTTAGAAGAAACGTTTACCAACTTTTCAGCTATTAATAAAAACTCAACGCTTGATGAATTTAACCAGCTCATTGAAAAACTAGATCAGCTAGTTCAAGGCACTAAACTATTGGAGCATTGTCCGACTTCAACTCAAGCCCAAATATTAAGCACCGGAGAAAAATTTAGTGTTATTTTACTCAAAGCTTTTCTCAACTCGCTTGATTTAAATGTACAAACAATCGACCCAGTCAATTTTCTAACCACCGATGATAAATCAGTAGAACCAATTGCCGACTTAGATAAATCCAAAAGCCGCTTTTTACAAGCTTATTCGTCTCCAGCTAACGTTTCTTTAATGCCTGGTTTTTTTGGCGTTAAACCTTCAGGGGAAATGACAACGCTAGGCAGAAATGGCTCAGATTATTCCGCAGCAATTCTTGCAGTGTGTATTGAAGCTAAATCATGTGTCATCTGGACTGATGTTAACGGGGTTTACAATGCCGACCCACGCTTAGTTCAAGATGCACAATTAATTAAAAAAATGTCATACCATGAGGCAATGGAACTTTCTTATTTTGGAGCAAAAGTATTACACCCAAAAACAATTTCTCCACTCTCACTACATCAAATTCCTTGCTACATTAAAAATACTCATGAGCCATCTCAACCAGGTACATTGATCTCAAATGAGTCGTCAGAAGGTGATACGGTTAAAGCCATATCAAACCTTTCAAATGTTGCCATGATCAATGTTTCTGGGCCAGGAATGAAAGGAATGGTCGGTATGGCTAGCCGAGTTTTTTCTGCCATTAGCCTTGCAGATATTTCGGTAATTATGATTAGCCAGTCGTCAGCAGAATATTGCATTAGTTTTTGCGTTCCCGGAAATGAATCGGATGCCGCATTAGAGTGTTTAAACGAAGAATTTAAATTAGAATTAAAAAATGAGTTACTAGAACCAATATCGGTCAAAAGAAACCTTGCCGTTATCACTTTAGTTGGCGATAGAATGCAACAACAAAAAGGCATTGCCGCTAAGTTTTTTAAAGCGTTATCGCAAGCGAGAGTCAATATTATAGCGATTGCACAAGACTCATCGGAACGAAGCATTTCAGCCGTTATCCGTGATCAACGCACTGACGATGCGGTTAAAATTTGTCACCAGAACTTGTTTCTGAAAAAACCGACAATCGATGCATTTGTGATAGGCTGTGGTACAGTGGGTAAAGAGCTCATCGCCCAAATACAAAAACAACAACAATGGCTAAGTGACAAGAATATTGCACTTAACTTAGTCGCCATTGCCAATAGCAAACATTTGTTGTTAAATAAAAATGGCATTAACCTTTCTGGAAACTGGCAAAACTTACTCACTGAATCAAAAGAAACCTTTTCATTAGACAAACTCAATCAATTTGTTTCTGAATCTCACCTCAACAATCCTGTGATTATTGACTGTACAAGTAATGAAGACATCGCGATGCAATACGATGCTTTTCTTACAAATGGTTTTCATGTAGTAACAGCCAATAAAAAAGCGAATACTGCAAGCTTTGATTATTATCATAAGCTCAGAGCAGCAGCCGATCTCAAACAAAGACGTTTCTTATACGAAACTAACGTTGGCGCAGGTCTCCCAGTCATTGATAATCTACAAGGCTTATTACGGGCCGGTGATGAATTAGTACAGTTTGAAGGCATACTATCAGGTTCTCTTTCTTATATTTTCGGTGAGCTACATAAAGGCTTATCGCTTTCACAAGCAACATTAAAAGCGAAAGATTTAGGATATACAGAGCCAAATCCAGCAGAAGACTTAAGCGGGATGGATGTTGCCCGTAAAGTATTAGTTATTGCACGCGAGGCAGGTCTTCAACTAGAGCTTTCAGATATCGAGTTAGAACCTGTCGTACCACAAGAGTTGGCAGAAATAACAGATGCGAGCGAATTTTTACAAAAGCTACCGGATTATGATTCAACTTTCCAACTACAAATTGAAAAAGCTGAAAAAAACAATCAAGTATTACGCTACATTGCCCAAATAGAAAATCAGAAATGTCGTGTTAATATTCAGGCTGTAGACTCAAACCACCCGCTTTATAGTGTCGCAGACGGCGAAAATGCTTTGGCACTCAATACCCGATATTACCAACCTCGCCCTTTTGTCATCAGAGGTTATGGTGCTGGCGCATCAGTTACAGCAGCGGGACTGTTTGGTGATTTACTGAGAACCCTTTCTTGGGATCAAGAACACTAAACATGACAATAAATTATACGCAGGAAAAATAGAATGTCAGTATCAGTATTTGCACCTATTTCAATCGGTAACGTGAGCGTTGGCTTCGATACCCTTGGTTTAGCAATTTCCCCTATAGATGGCACTTTAGTTGGTGATATTGTTGATATTGAAACCCTTAGTGACAATTCACAGCCCAGTGAGTTTGTATTAACAGGTACCCACTCTGCCAAACTACCCTCTAACCCACGCGAGAATATTGTTTGGCAATGTTTGCAAGCTTTTAATAAAGCCATGCTTGATAAGCAGCTTGATGTTAAAGCTATAAAAATTAGGCTCCATAAAAATATTCCTGTCAGCAGTGGACTAGGTTCTAGTGCTTGCTCCGTAGTAGCGGCTTTTTATGCTTTGAATGAGTTTTACTCTTGCCCTTTTGAACCATTAGAACTTCTAAAAATGATGGGAGCGCTCGAAGGTGAAATCAGTGGTAGCGTACATTACGACAATGTTGCCCCCTGCTACCTTGGTGGGCTTCAACTCATGTTAGATACACCAGATAAAATAGCGCAAAGTTTGCCAACCTTTGATGATTGTTATTGGGTAATGGCTTACCCTGATGTGGTAGTCAGCACAAAAGCAGCAAGAGAAATTTTACCTGCCGAATATTCTCGACAAACACTCATCCAATTTGGGCAAAACCTGGCTGGTTTTATTGATGCCAGTCATCGAAAAGATAAGAAAACAGCATTCGCTTGCTTAAAAGATGTTGTAGCGGAGCCTTATAGAGATCTCCTGATCCCACAATTTAAACAAGCCAAAAGCAAACTCATTGAGTTAGGCTCTTTAGCTGTTGGAATTTCTGGCTCAGGGCCAACTTTATTTGCCGTATATGACGACTTTGATATAGCCCAAGATGCCAGTAACTGGTTACAACAAAACTATTTACAATCAAGCGAAGGCTTTGTGCACATATGCAAAGTCGACCATCAAGGTACAAGAAAAATTTAATTAACTTACGCTTACCAAACAAAAAGAGAGTTGGACAGTGAAACTTTATAATTTAAAAGACGAGTCACAATCGGTTGATTTTGAAACCGCAGTAAAAACAGGACTAGGAAGAAAACAAGGACTTTTCTTTCCTAAGCAGCTGTTGCCTCTGAACAATATTGAAGCGCTTCTGAAGATGGATGTTCATCAAAGAAACTATGAGATATTAAAACCATTTGTGGGAGAGAATATTAGCGACGAGCAACTCTCTCAAATTATTCAAAAAACTTTTGCTTTTCCAGCCAAACTTAAAAATGTCACAAAAAATGAATACTGTCTTGAATTATTTCATGGGCCAACTCTGGCTTTTAAAGATTTTGGTGCTAACTTTATGGCTAATTGCCTGCAAAGTTTTGTCGATGAAAAACCAATAACAATATTAACTGCTACTTCAGGTGATACTGGTGCAGCTGTCGCTCACGCATTTCATGGTTTAAAAAACATTCAAGTGGTGATTTTATTCCCTAAAGGAAAAATCAGCGAACTCCAGCAAAAAATGTTTACGACACTAGGTAACAACATTCATACTGTTGCTGTTGAAGGTAGCTTTGATGATTGCCAACAGTTAGTCAAACAAAGCTTCGATCAGGCAGAGTTAGTTGAAACAATTGGTCTCAACTCTGCCAACTCAATTAATATTAGCCGACTATTGGCACAAGTATGTTATTACTTTGATGCCTTTGCTCAACTACCAGTAGAGCAAAGAAATGAAGTTGTGGTTGCAGTACCCAGCGGTAACTTTGGTAATTTATGCGCCGGCATTATTGCTAAAACATTAGGCTTACCAGTTAAACGCTTTATTGCATCAACAAATGTTAATGATACGGTTCCAAGATATCTTCAAACAGGTCAATGGAGCCCAAAAGAAACAATTGCCACCATCTCTAATGCAATGGATGTAAGTAAGCCTAACAATTGGCCACGAATTGAGTATTTAATGGATAGTGATCAGTTTGATAGCAATGCTTTAACTGGTGGTGCCGTTGATGAAGATAAAACGGCAGCAACAATGAGAGAGCTCTATAAACACGGTTATATTAGTGAGCCTCACGCTGCAGTTGCATATTCTGGACTACACGAATCATTACAGCCTGGAGAAACAGGTATTTTTCTTGGAACAGCACATCCAGCCAAATTTAAATCGACGGTCGAAGAAATTTTACAATTGGAAATACCACTACCAGAAGAATTAGCTAAATGTTCAGTAAAAGATGATTTATCCACTGAAATGACGGCAGATTTTAGCAAGCTAGAAAACTACCTTTACTCACTAAAAAAGTAGTTTTTTAAATCAATTTTTAACCTCATTCCAACATATTGAACACTTTATTAATAACTAACATTAATAAAGTGTTCTAATCATTTTTTACTATAAATTAAATATTCAAGCTGTAACCATTTTTCTATATCATCACTTTCCAACAAAATAAAATCATAGTGCTTGTTTACATTATCATTTTTATAATCATTAATAAACCGCCCAATAATAGCAATAAGCAATATTCCGCTAACAGCTCGTTTAATCAACTCAACATAACACAATAGATAGCTCCCTAGGAACAAGGCAAACAAAATAACTAGTTCTGCTGCAATTTATACAAAATGAACTAGAATAAATAGGGATGAGACTTTAGTCCCTTCTACCAACCGTAGTTATAATTTAGAAGTGTTTATACCTTAAAAAATAAATGTAGAAAACTAAACTAACCTAAAAATCGCCCAGAGAGAACAAACTAGAGAAAAGCCATGCAAGGTATCGTTTTTACAGCGCTAAGTGATTGTATTATTGAAAATTTTGGACTGGCTACTTGGAATGAAACCCTAGAAAAAGTAGCACCAGAATCAGAAGGTATTTATACATCTAGTGCTAATTATGCTGATGAGGAGCTTTTTGCTCTAGTCGGAGAGCTCTCAAATAAAACGGGGTTGCCTGCTGCTGATCTGGTTAAAACATTAGGTATTTACATATTTCCTTATTTGATTCAGCATATGCCAGATGCCCATCAGCCGGGCATGACACTCAAATCATTTTTACTCAGTGTCGACCAAGTTATTCATAAAGAAGTTAAACGCTTATATCCTAACTCTTACTTACCAACTATTGAGTACTCAGATCCATCAAGTAACCTTCTAATCATGAAGTATCATTCAAAACGAAAACTTTGTCACTTAGCCGAAGGGTTAATTGAAGGTGCAGCACAACATTTCAAAGAATCGATCAACATTGCTCATACTCAATGCATGCATAATGGTTATGATTGTTGCCATATGGAGATAAACCTTGATGGAACACCTTAACAAAAAGCAAACAAATGTCCCAGAAAACCAATATATCAAAGCCTATGAACGAGAGAAAAAATCTCGACAGCTCGCAGAAAAACTACTCAATGATAAAAGCAGAGAAGTTTATGATAATTTAATCAAAATAAAACTGCAAAATGAAACTCTTGAATATCAAAAAAAAGAGTTAGAGTTATTGGTTGAAGTCGCTAATTTCACTAAGCACGAGCTATCTTTTACTGAAAATCTTACTAGATATTTAAATGCTGTTGCTAAATTATTAGAAGCACCTTATGGATTAATTTATTTAAAAGTTAAGGATTCAAAAAAAGAGTTGTCTGCTGATTTTTTTTACCCTAACCAAACAGATTTTCCATCATCACTAAAGGAATGTATAAAAAAAACGCAATCCTTCAATAACGATAGTATTCCTGGTAAAGTTTTAAAAAGTCAAAAAGTTTTTATTTGGAATGTTGATGATAACACCTCAATATCTCCTCAACGTATTACAGTTGCTAAGGAGTTGTCCATAATGGGCGCAATTGCTATTCCGATAAAAAGATTTAACGAAATTGTTGCTGTTGCAGAGTTTGGGATCAATGACTTCAGTAACATTAGAGAATCCACTATTCAAAACTCTGAAACTGCCGCTCTTCAATTAAGTACAGCTCTGGAAAGACGTAAATCACAAAAAAATATTATCGCTAGCTTTGCATCACTACAAAAAGCACACGAAGAATTAAAATCGACTCAAAAGCAATTAATTCAATCAGAGAAAATGGCTTCACTAGGACAAATTGCGGCTGGCGTAGCCCATGAAATCAATAACCCTGTTGGCTATGTCATTAGCAACATCGACACGCTTGAAGAATACACACACACTTTTATATCATTAATTAATCAATATACGGAAGTAGAAAATTTCTTTCTCCAAAATAAGCTTAATGCGATCCCTAAAAAACTTGAGTTAATCCAATTAACTAAAGAAAATGATGACTATAACTTTATAAAAAATGATATAGGTGAAATGCTAGAAGACTCAGCCCAAGGGTTACAACGAGTTAAAGAGATTGTAGCTAACTTAAAAGTATTTTCTCACGCAGGCGATAGTCGACTAGAAGAGCAAAATATTAACCAATGTATCGAAAACACTCTAAAAGTAATATGGAACGAATTAAAATATACCGTAACAGTGAATAAACATTATGGAGAATTACCCAATATAAAGTGCCACATTGGGCAATTAAGCCAAGTATTTATGAATTTATTAGTTAATGCAAAGGATGCTTGTGGAGAACAAGGACATATTGAAATACAAACTCAATTAAAAAATAATATGGTAGAGATTACCTTTTCTGATAATGGTGAAGGAATACCAGATGATAAGTTATCGAAAATATTTGATCCATTTTTCACTAGCAAACCTGTAGGAAAAGGGACAGGCCTTGGCTTATCTGTATCATACGGTATTATTGAACAACATCAAGGCTCAATCCAAGTCACCAGTCAAGTAGGAAAAGGCACTTGTTTTAAAATTTTACTACCTTGTAATATTTCACAAGAAAAATTTTCAAGCTCATAATAGCGATTTAATCAACCCAAATAAAAAAACACTATTCAAAAGGAGTTAAATCCATTTTTTCTTTTTTACAGACTGCTCTAATAGTAGGTAGCTTTGCTAACCTTTGGAGATAACGCTTAACATTATCAAAAGATAACGGGGATTTTTCTATTTTTAATGACCATTCAGCCAGCATAAAAAAGAAAAAATCACAGGCTGATATATGCTCGCCTAACAAATAAGTCTTCCCTTCTAGCTCACTATCTATAATAGACAAAACCTCTGCAATACGTTGCTCTTGTGCGGCAACCACACTGGGAATATTTTTCTCCTCCGTCGTATGTCTATGTGGATAATAGTACACCATCAACTCAGCTTGCAAAGTATTGTTGAGAAAAGTTAACCACTGAAAAAACTTGGCTCTCTCAGGACTACCAAGCGCAGGTATTAATTTCTTGTCTGGATTTTGCTCACAAAGATAGATACAAATAGCAGGGCTTTCAAAAAGAACCATATCACCATCAACTAGCGTTGGAATTCTCCCTGCAGGATTTAGCTTTAGATATTCTGCTGATTTTTGGAAGTTTGACTCTCGATCAACTAAAAGCAACTCATATTCCAATGACATTTCGTGTAATAAGAAGTGAGGAGCTAAACTAGCATTATTCGGATAATAATAGAGTTTGTACAATGAAACATCCTCTTATTTAGAGACTGATATAAAATAACGAAATGCTAAATTACTCAATTGAAAGTAAATCATATCTTGCAAGTATACTAATACTGAATGTCTATAAACACAATAGTACATTGAGTACTTTTTATCTATTGAAAAAACAATAGCAAACAGCGTTTTCTAATAAATCCGAAGTATCTGAATATTAGCAAAAGTGAAAAAATATAGACTTGGTTTTATTAAAAATACAATTTAAAACATTCTCAATATGCCAAGTCTAAACATAAATGATAACTTTATCTTGCCCCTTGTAACTCCCAACTCATAGAAACATGACCAAGTGATTGACTTAAAATTATTTTTTCCTCATCCATAATATACAACCAAAACTCTCCAGTTGATGTGTTTCGCCATAAAAGATCACTCTTACCATCGCCATTAAAATCAGCAACGTCTTTGATAAACCAGTTTTGATCTGTGACTACATTAATATCTACTTCCCGAAAAACTTCTGCATTTTTCATAAAGAAAACTTTATTTAATCCAGTTGTAGTATTTCGCAAGACTAAATCATCAGTACCATCACGATTAAAATCACCACTACCGACAATAATCCAGCTATAATCAAAATTTCTCAATGGTTGAATATTACCAGATGACATATCAACGCCTAATCCTGTCATCAAATGAACTGAATTTTCGGTTGTATTTAAATTACGCCAGATAATATCGGTGCTAGTATCTCCATCAATATCGGCGGTTTCAATAATTTGCCAATCTGAATTACTGCGCGTTTCTAAATAGATAATAGACTTTATAATGCTGCCATCCATAAGATAAACCCATACTTCTCCAGAAAGACCACTATGCCATAAGATATCGGCTTTTCCATCTTTATTGAAATCGCCTGTTGATTTAACCTGCCAATCAAGGCTAAGTGTATTAAGTTTTTGGTTTAATAAAATTTTTTCTCCATCCATTAAATAAACCCAGTTTAAGCCTGTATTTTTATCTCGCCATAAAAGATCATTTTTACCATCACCATTAAAATCGCCACGCCCAACAATATCCCAGTTTAAGTCAACTGTATTAACAACACTACTCTCTATAACATGCGTACCACTCATTAATGACAATACGCTTTTGCCTGTCACCCAAGAACGTAAAAAAATATCAGCCATTCCATCTCCATTAAAATCCCCCTTAACAGATTGAGGAAAGGCAACCGCATAAAACTTTGACAATTCATCATAACGATGAAGTAAAAACCCGCTTCTCATTGTGTCTGAAGAGTAATACATTTTAGAAAGCTGATTAGCTATATCTTTAACCTGAGCATTAAACCCGATTTCAGTCGATAATGTCCCATAAGGCTTTGTAACTTTAACCTGCTGAAGTTTACCTGTGGTAGACTGTTGCATCATAAGACTAAGCAATATTTTGGGGCTGATGGAACTAATCCCAGCCCAATGACTGATAATTTCTGCTGCATTTACGTTAACATTTGGATCAACATAACTGGCTAAATGAGTTGCATGTTCATTTAAATAATTTTGTATATTAAAGCTATACTCATCATATTGATAAAGAAAGTCTATTTTTTTTAGTACAAAATTAATCACTTTAGTATTCTTAGGAAAAAGTTGGGCATAAAGATTGGAAAGTGCAGGCAAGTTTTCAGTTAACAATCCATTACCGGAGTCAATCGGATCAGCATATAAAATAATTTCATTAAGCTGGGCTGCAACATCTTTAACTTGATTATCGAACCCATGACTATTTACAGAAACAGTCCCGAAAGGATGCTGCAAATCAGTTTGCTGATTCGTTATGGTATTCGCTTTAAGTTCCATTAATGCAATAATAATATACGGATTAACAGAATAAAAACCACTCCAATGATTAATGACCTCTAACGCCGTGCCACTTGAAGTTGTGTGTGCAAATATATGAGGTGCATTTTTTTGTAAATACTGTTCAACATTAAAATGATAGTATTCATTTGTTTTGTACCTCAAATTATCTCTTTTTAAAACAAAATGCTCTTTTAACGGAGTACTGTTAACCGGGTTACCAAACCCTTCAACTTCAGCATATACTGTTGTACATATACTCAAAAAAAGCAAAACTATAGAACTAGCTCTCAAAAACTCACACATAACTATATTCCTCAATAAAGAACAAAAAACTTACTTATTAATTTTTATAACAACGTTATACTTTAATAATTACAAGAAAGTTAAATTATGAAGTTTATTAGAGTTAAACCTATATAATGATAATAAAAATTTCTTTAAGAGATATATTCTGTTTCTATAAAAAGTTGTTTAAACACTAATGACAATAACTTGATAATCTCTCAAAATAATATTTCTCAAAACAATATCTATAAAAATTTGCGATACAGCTCGACGATTTTATCTAACTGAGCTTCAGTTAATTTTTCTGACAACTCCGCAGCACAATCTTCAAAACTAACACTAGACTCTTTGAATAATTGTTGACCAACCTTTGATAGTTTCACCAAACTCTGACGTGCATCTCTAGGATTAGCTTCTTTTTCTACCAATTTAATTTTTTCCATTGGCGCAATAAGCCGAGTAACACCAGAAGGGCTAATTCCCACTTGCTCAGCTAACTCAACACGCCGCATTGTTTTTAACGGTGAAGTATTCAAATAATACATAATCAAATATTCTGTGAAACTAATACCATGAATACTTAAATAATTATCCATACGTTTAGTAAACTTAGATGCTAACAATGCATTCTGCATGATAAATCTTGCACTCGATGATATTTCCGACACAACAACCCCTTGATATATATTTGAGTAGTCAAATATATATCAACAAAAATAAAAAAGCAAGAATATAGATATTAATCAATTAATATTGGCTTTTTAATTAGCACAGACTTTAACTCATCTATAATAGAGCGATTATATAAATACTGCTCAACACAACCAAAACCATCTAGTGCTAACTCGATTTGAGCTGGCTCATCAATACCATCACTTAATAAATAATATTAGGTAGCTCGGTAGAATCAAAAAGTTCATTAACAGTTCCACCTCTGTATAGTACTTTTTCATACATAATCTCTTTGCCATAAAGAATATTGATTGTTTCTCCAACATCTCTTAAGTTTGGGATCATTACCTAAATCTACCCGTTAAAAACGACTAACAACATTGCTCATTCATATCGGTTTCTATTCTCAGGTATATCACTCAAATATTCAACAAACTCTACCTCATAACCATCTAAATCTAAATAGTACACATTCTTGCGATAAGGATCTTCGGCACCATCTTTATCAACCTCAAATCCTGCTTGGCTTAATCGTTGTATAACGTCACTAATATTATTAGTCACAAAAGCAAAATGAGCTAAACCAACTTGATGTCCTTTAAGATCTCTATTTTCACCAACGCCATCATCATTAAAAGAAATGTATTGATAATCATCACCAAAATGTACCCAGTTACGCGGCTTTCCATACCATTCAGCTTTTCCACCACCACGAACTTTCCAATGTGGAAAAGCGGCCTGATAAAATTTTAGAGCTTTGGGTATATCTTTAACAACTAAATTAATGTGTTCTAAATGCAACATATTGTTTTCCTCTTAAGTTCAATTTTTACTCTAGTTTTAAAATTACCTTTGTTCAGCTTCTACTTTATTTTTTAATAATAGACAAAAATAATTACTCCCTTCCGGCAGTTCAAAACATGAAAGTTGAGGTGATTGGCTAATTGCTATAAATCCCATTTCTTGGTAATAACGAGTTGCTGCAGACATATTATTAACAAAAAAATTAACTTGATGTAGGTTCATTAGTAACTCCTCTAAGTTGCTTTATAATTTTACATACCGTAATGGTATTCTTGTTGTTTTGGATAAGGTTTAGCTTTATGCGCTAAACGAATTTGCTTAAGTGCACCGCTGTATTGAAACAACATATGCAAGGTATAATTTATCCTCTCTCTCAAGCGATAATCTCGCTCCGGCAATTTTTCATTTTCACAAGTAACATTAAGCATTTGCTCAACGTGCCGAATAATCAAGTGGTCAGGCACGGTAACCAGCTTGTTATTTTTCATTGCATTCATACGTAACTCAGCAATTGGATAAGCACCACTAATACCACTCACAACAGAGACAAGCAGTACTGGTTTATGAGCTGTATCTTGCCTATTACACATCAGCAAAAAGTTTTTTATCAATGGCGTCGCCATACCGTTCCACTCAGGGGTAATTACGATTAAAGCGTCAGCCTGACTAATGAGAGGATTAACCTTATTCCAAGAATTATTACTAATTGACTTACTATCTTCTTCACCATCCCAAAAAGGGAGATCATATTGGCATAGTTCAATATGATTCACCTGTTGAAAATTAACCGCTATTTCTGCCAGATAACGGCCAACTTTAGCACTTTGTGATAGCTTTCGATGGCTACCACTTACAATTAATAATCGCATATTATATAAACCTTTTAATTTACTAATTATAAGTAAAGTAAATAATTTACTTATTAAAGTAAAGCTTTAAATAAATAAAACTCTTTACTTAATATAGAAATAAGCAATAATAGTGGTGAAAGTGGAGGCAGGTAATGAAAACGACTGAAAAAATTATTGATATGCTTAAAAAGCAAGGCGAACTAACAGCAAAAACTCTTGCTAGCGAACTTGGCTTAACCACAATGGGTGTACGGCAACATATGCAAGCTTTGGAAAATGCCGGTGATGTCGTGTATAAAGATAAAAAAGCCGCTAGAGGCAGACCCACCCGATTTTGGTCTTTAACACCACAAACCAACAGTTACTTCGCAGATGGACATGAAGAACTTACAGTCCAGCTTATTGAATCAGTAAAAACCATTTTTGGTGATAATGGGTTAGAAAAACTCATTGAGCATCGAGAACAAGCTTCTTTAAAACAATACCGCCAAGTACTCGATAAAAAAAGCGACTTGTTCAGTAAACTAAAAGCTTTAGCAGAAATACGCAGTGAAGAAGGTTATATGGCGACAGTTACTCAAGAAAATAATATTTATTGGCTCATAGAAGATCACTGCCCTATTTGTGCAGCAGCCTCTCACTGTTTAAATTTTTGTCGCTCCGAATTAAATCAGTTTCAACTCTTGTTAAAACAACACGCACAAGTTAGTCGTGAAGAACATATCATCAAAGGAGCGAGGCGATGTGCTTATAAGGTTATTCCAAACAAACGGTAATGCGTTGATAAAAAATCATGGTGGAGTCTAAAATTGAACAAAAACAAATCAAAGTTACGTATTGAAAATATAAATACGATCGAAAAAAATCCAGTTGGGAACCATAAAAATTTTTCTGCGAATGTAGGTCGATTTGGTCAATTATTTAATATGAAAGATATGAGCTGTAGCGTGGTTGAATTAAAACCCGGTAATAAAGCATGGCCTTATCATCTGCACTATGGTTTGGAAGAATTATTTATTATTTTACAGGGAGAAGGTAGTATTCGCTATGATGATGAAATGCACCCCATTAAATCCGGCGATGTTATTTTTACCCCTCCGGGAGAAGGCACAGCTCATCAGATTATTAATACCTCAAAAAGTGACTTGCAATACCTTGCATTAAGTACCATGAAAAGTCCCGAAGTTTGCTATTACCCAGACTCAGGAAAATACGGCTCTTATGTTTTTAACTCTGATTCTCCAGTAAAAACATTTATTGCTCATGAGTCTAATGCTGCAGAGTATTTTGAGGGTGAGGAGGAGTAATACTCATGTTGGAAGATATTACATTACAGTTTAAGACTAACGAATCTTAATTTACATTAGTTGCATTAGTTGTAGTTCATAATCACTGACTTTGTTATTTTCGCAAATGCCGTTGTTTTGATGACTATAAATTTCTACAAATTATTTATAATACAATTGACCGGAGAAAAAATTGCGATACACTGATACAGAGCACTATTATTTAAGCGAGCTAGAATTTTTTTGGTATCGATAAATTAACTTAAAATAACTAATTATTTAAATTGAGATATGCGAGTATACTAATGCTTAAAATAATAACTATTCAGTTACTAATAAAAGTATATTTAATAGCACTTTTATTTATGATGCCTTTAAACCTCCATGCGAACGAGAGAACAAACTGGCTTGTACAAACTAATGAAGTAAATGATGTTCAGCTATTTGAACCTTCTTTTGGCGAAAATGAACCCTCCAAAAAACCGTTTTACGAAGGCGATCATAGATACTTGGCAAAGCTCAACTTAAATGCTAAAGCAAAACTTATCGAGGTCGTTGAAAAACTTTTTAAAAATAATTCTGAACGGATAATTTGGGGACACAGAAAATCTCGATATACAAACTTTTTGTATTTAGAAAAAGTAAAGTTAGGCATAGATATCAATTTCAAGCAAGGCGTTCTGCTATCAAAAGATAATCGAATCACATCAATATCACATGATCAGGTAACAGGGTTTGGTACGCAAAATCCTGTTTACAAATATACTATTTCTTTTCAAAATAATGATTTCAGAGAGCACCAAATTCAAATAGGAGAAGATGAATTTAGCCTCTTAGTTTATCATGATACAACTCGTTTTTACGCTTCAGGCATTAATTCTTCTTCGGAACTATGGGTTAATGTTATTGACTTTACAACACCAAAAACCAATATCCCTCGACGAGGAAATGACATAGTTAATTGGCATGAAATTGTAGCGTCAAAGAAAGCAAAATTCAACAAATTATTAGCGATAGAAAGAAGAGAAATTAAGCCTGACGTTCCTTTAAAAGCTCAAGTCATGTCGCTTATCAATGAAGCAAAAAAAAGAAATAGGGAGAATAAAAAACATTCTATAAAATGATCGAACCTAAGAGTTTTCAATGAAAACTATTTTGACTCCACGCCGATAAAAAATTAATGCGATTAAGAATGAGAAATTATTCACATTGTAGCAGTCTGAAAACTGTAAAATAATGTACCTCATTCACACTTAGGGATATTCGGAAGTGTACCCTCATATTAAGCCGGAACACACCCATATAGAAAAACTACTCGTTGAGTTTTCTAACATAGAAAAGCCGACCGCAGCCGATTTTGCGGCATTCACAACCCGAGGGTTAATATGTGATAATCTGGATAAATACCGACTTAAAGCAGCCAAAATGACAAGAAAAGAACTGATAAATGAAAAGCACAATTCATCTCGCCTTGCCAGACATATGATGAGAGCTGGTGACTCCCGCCCTTCAAAGTATTGTGATTGTCATGCAATTATTTCAGGTTCAAGAGAGGAAGCAATGAGTATGCGTTTGATTTTAGCATGGTTGAAAGTCAGAATTGATGACCCGCATAATGGCTGCTGGTTGCCTAGAGATTGGGAGCACCGAAACTATATGCCTAATTATTTACGTAAAGCGGTTCCACATTGTCGTATTCACCATAGAGAATACTATCAATGGTTAGGCCGTTTTATTAATCAAACTTTGACGCAAACACCGAAGCAACTTATTCATTCATTGCGAATGGCTAGAGCAGCCTTACAAAGTGGCTCAGTGCCGCCTAGTGTTATGCCTAAAACAGGACTATAAATCATGTTATATACATTAATTAATGATTTTAATTGTTATTTTACCTTATGTTTTGATTTAGAACAGATTGAGCGCTTACTCAAGGATTTTGAAGATGATATCGACAGTCAAATTCATTTTAATGGTTCACCTAGAAGTTACAAAGGCATTATCCGCGAGCCTTTATCTTTTACATTTCCAAAAACAGATAAAGAAAGAGATATACCAGATTTAAATTTACATGAGGGGCGACTATTTTTAAACATAAAAGCTTATAATGTACTTAACCCTTTACTGAAAGATGATGGCGAGTTTTTGCCTGCTACTTATGAAAATGGAGAAGCCTATTTTTATATTCCGTTTCGAGTAGCGGAGGATGTTGAAGCGATTAATAAAACGTTATCCGTAGAAAATGAGTGGAATTACTTTAACCATTTAGTGTTTGATGAAGATAAAGTGAAAGACTGGTCAATCTTTAGAATGAGGCACGATGGTTATAAAGGCGTATATTGTCAAGAAAATGTGAAAGAAGCGATAGAGCAAGCCGGGCTCACTGGCCTTTATATTACTACAGACTTAGCGAATATTTTCCCCGAAGAACAAAGCTCCGTGTCAAAACCTAATTAACATCAGGTTTATTAGTACTGGTGGGTGAAAAATATTAGCTCAAGCTTGAATTACTTCACTTCAACTATACAAATCAACCAACCTATCTGTAGTGGCAGAAACAATAGTCCCTTCTTCATCCTCGTTACTTCCGTCACCTTTTGTATCAGCAGAATTTTGATTAACATTAGAGCTTTCCGACTGAGATTGCGCTTGCCGTTCATGTTGTTCAACAGTTGCTTCACCAATGTTCACTCCACTTTCTGCCAGCATTTCTTTTAACTTAGATAAATTTTCATCGAGCAAGTCTTTAGTTGCAGTATTACTCACTTGAAATAAGATATTGGTTTCACCATTAGTTTGCTGAACTTTGACGCTAAGTGGCCCCATCTCTGGTGGATCCATTAATATTTCAGCACCAGCTAATGCCTGATTAAACATCCATTGAACTCTCATTGCTAAGTTGGGAGTAAAACTTTGTTTAACACTTAAAGGGCTAACAAACTCAGAAGTCGGAGTCAGCTTTTGTGGGGCATTCAACTCACTGGTTAAATGAAGTTCATTAGCTATGGGCGTAATCATTGAAGTAGATTGTTGACTATTTTGAGTACTGCTACTTTCAACACTATTAATACGACTCCCTTCTCCTATCAGTGAGATTTTGGAAGATATTATTTGTTTAGCTTTAAGTAATTGAAACTCTTCTTCGTTTGAAATATTTCCTTTTCCTGAGGCTGATACTTTATTATTGATCCGAGCAACCACACTTTCCAAATCGTCTGGTGATACTTTTTTATCTTTTATTTTGTCTACTGCATTTTCTTCATTAACCAACTCTAATTTTTTATCTCTAACCATTAATTCCCTCAATGAAATTTTTCCTTCACCAACTATTTCTTTTTTAAAAAAAGACGACTCAACCTTATCTGAACTGAAAGCTTTGTTTTGTTCTGTGTGTGATATTTTAACCTGCTCAACCAGCTCCAAGTCTTCAGTGGCTACTTCAGCTTTTGCTGCTTCTCGAACAGTTTTCGACTGTTCATTATGTATAGCGCTGTCTTTGTTTTTTGAATTCAGTTGAAATAACAAATTTTCTTCAACACTCAACTGAGCATCAGCGCTTTTTAGCGTTGATGGTTTCAATAAACTGGCTTCAAGTGACTGTCCAGAACTATCTCCAGAACTATCAACTTGTAATGCGACATTGCTTACTTCAATAAAAGGTCCTTTAAATTTAAAGTCAGAAATACCTTTTAGTTGGCTAAATATTGGCAAATCAAATTCATCATCTGAATTCAATAAATAGGTATGCATACTATCGTTAATATCTTCTGTTTGATGATGAGATAAATAACTATTGAGCCTTTCATCATTATTGTCGAACTTTTCTTCGAATATAATCTGCTCGATACCAACATGCTCAACTCCCTTCCCTTCAAAAAACTCCCCTGTTGTTGCTTGAAACGGAGAATTTTTGCCAGTTAAAGCGGCAATCATGTTCTCAGGCATTGCCTCTGAAGAAGGTTTTATAGGTATTGTTGCTTGCTGAAAAATGAGGCTAAAATCAGATAAATCAGCATTAGTACTTGCCACTTGCTGTGTATTGTTTTGTGTTTCGACGCCTTGTTTTATAGGCACTTTACTCATGTCTGATGTATGATTAATTCCCAGAATTTGTAGTAAACTGCTGTTACCCGAGTTTAGCATCTTGATTTTCCTATGCAACATAAACAACCTTGATTGCCTTACATATCGCAAAAAGAGTGCCAGCTTTCGGTGAGTTTTATAGCGCTATCATATTTGGTCAATAAAACGATGAAAAAATAACAGCTACTATAAATGAAAAGTAATCAAATAGATTGAAGCAAGACTAACTCAAACATTAATTTTATGGGATTCAATCAATATTATGCATAGATTTTGATTAAAAATAATTGGTTTCTATTATTTGTTTGGTTTCGTTAAAAGCAATCGAAATATTATTCAACAGTGCTTTACCTTGACTTAAGTCGCCTTGTTTAGCAGAACCCTCAAGCTGCTCACAATAATTAGCAACCTCAGTTGCTCCAACATTGCGGCTACTACCTTTCAAGCTGTGCGCATATTGTCTGACATCTTCACAACAGGCGTCATCAACCGCTTCATGAAGCTGGCTAATATTTTCTTGGCTATCAGTTAGATAAGCTTCGAGTAAAAAATTTAGATCTTCCCCCATGATTTCTTTTAATTCATTGATAATCGCAGGCTCTAGTTCACAAGACACGTTTTTACTCCACCATTAAAGCCATTAATCTCACTCTTCTTCATCAGCAAACCAACGATATATTGCGCGTACATGACGTCCTTGATCAAAATACTCTAAAGACTCACACAAATTCATTAACAAGGGTATTCCTCTACCACTATAATGTTTAGAACCAATAGCAATCACTTTGTCACAATCAAATCCTTTTCCACTATCTTTAAAATCAAAAATAATACGCCCCCCATCATTCAATGGAGAGTGATCAATCTCAACCTTAACAAAACCTTCAACTAAATTATGTAGGCCTTCTGTTCTCAACCGATAATAATTAGCAAAACCTTCACTACCGCTTTTAATATTAGAATCTAAACCTAATACGCCATGCTCAACGGCATTGTTAAATAATTCTGATAAAATGGTAAAAATACGTGAGCGATGGGGAGTTAACTCTCTGCACTCTAACAAAGTTTGCAAAAGTAGTGGGATTGGATCAAATTTGCCAAGAGATTTACCTCTTAAACACAAACTAATGTTAGAGTCTAAAGTACCAGTCTGAGCTTTCATTTGATTATCAAGAGCAACAACCTGCTCAAGATGATGAAGTGGATAAGCAACTTCTATCAAACTTAGGTCATCACCCTGCTCCGCATATCCTGTAAACTCCACAATTTGGTTAACTAGTGCATCACATAAATTATCTTCAAGAATGTTGCTTTGAATATATTCAAGCATTCTGCTATCGCCATACATTTCAGAATCCTTGTTAACAGACTCAATCAGGCCATCAGTTATAGCTAATAACTTATGTTGTTTAGAAAAAGGATAAACATCCGGCTCTACTTTAAACCTTTGCGGTGTTTGAACCCCTATTGGTAAGTGCTTTGATTGTACTAAGCAAACTTCTCGATTTTCTTGATCAAGTATATAAGCTTGTGGTGCACCAGCGTTCCAAATGGTAATACGCTCATCGATTGCATCAATATCAGCGATAATAACGCAACAAAATATCCCTCTCGGTAATACAGAAAATAATCTGGCATTCATTTCAGTCATTACATCAGGAATTGCAAAACCTTTCTTAGTCATACCATAAAATATTTCTGATGTTGGCATAGCCCCAATAGCAGCAGGTAAACCATGACCAGTAAAATCAGCGAGCATTAGACGCATACCTCCCATAGGAGTCTCTGCCGCCAACAACAAATCACCGTTAAAAATAGACATCGGCGATAAATGATAATTAATATTGTCAGAGGCTAGGCAACCTCTATGAGCGATGTTATTAAATATCTTCTTAGCCGCTTCCTGTTCTTGAATGAGATGGTCATTATGGTACTGAATTTCAGCTTTTTGATTTTCTATCGTTTCATATAAATTTGAGATTCTAGCAAAAGCATTCACTTTAGCTTTAATAATAATTCGATTGACTGGTTTTGATACAAAATCATCACCACCACAATCAATACATTTAGCTAAATCATAAGCATCGGTTAAAGAGGTAAGGAAGATAATAGGAACCCAGCGGCTTCCTTGATTGCTTTTAATACTCGACGCAACCTCATAACCGTCAAGATCTGGCATTAAAACATCAAGAAATACAAGAGAGGGAGAATGTTTACAGTAGTATTCAACAGCCTGATTGCCAGTTTCAGCTTGGATTACCTCATGACCTTCCTGCTCAAGCACCCGAGATAGAATCAGGCGCTCGACCCGATTGTCATCTGCTATTAATATTTTCAATGGATTTAAATTTTAAATAACTGTTCAAAATTAGAAATAGTTAAAATTTTTCGAATATCTTCATTACAATTTTTAAGCGTTATTCTCGAAGAATCACCACCAGCATGATCCCTTAAAAGCAACAACATACCTAACGCAGAACTATCAAGATAAGTCGTTTCTACCATATCAATCACGATTTCCGATGGCGTCGGAGTGAGTTTTTCATAAGAATCTCTGAAAGACTGGTGAGCACTGAAATCAAAACGGCCATTAATTGATATTGTAAGTACTTTTCCATCAGATGAAAGGCTAGAACCTACGGACATGCTATCCCCCTTTTTTACCCAAAATTTAATAAATCCTTGTTCTTGAAGGCTTTATTTCAAATACTTCCTTGCTTTTAAGCATAGTGCAATCTTATAACTTTGACTAATATTTTTTGCATTTTTAATGGCTTTATTATCAAACTTGTGACACCAGGAACTTAGGGATCCGGTTGAGCGCTAAAACCTTTTGCGCTGCATCTAATTTTACCGCCGCTCCCGGCATTCCCCATACAACACTGGATTGTTCATCTTGAGCAATAGTTAAAGCTCCTGAATTACGAATTTCTAACAACCCATTTGCTCCATCTTGTCCCATTCCAGTCAACAAAGCCGCAATACAACGGGCCCCTACCGCCTTAACAATTGAATGAAATAATACATCGACCGCTGGTTTGTGCCGATTAACAGGTGGCCCCTCTCCTAAAACAGCCCACAGTTCCTTCCCTTTACGCTTAACTTCCATATGCATATGCCCAGGTGCTAAATAAGCATGACCAGAACTTAACTTGACGGGTCTTCTAACTTCCATAACCGACATTATTGATTCTTCATTCAACCTTTTTGCATATGATGTAGAAAACACATCGGGTATATGCTGAACCAGTACAATAGGAGGCATATCACAAGGTAACTGTGTAACAATTGAATGAATAGCTTCTGTTCCACCAGTTGATGCACCTATCGCAATTAATTCAAAATCAGATTTTGTTTCACTTCGAGTTAAAACAGAGCTCGATTTAGGACTTTTCTCTAATGCAGCGGTATTACATTGTGCAGCAATTTTTACTTTTTCAATGAGTTCTTCAGATAATGCGATAATTTTTTCTTTTACTTCTGATGATGGCTTACTAACAAAATCAAATGCTCCTGCATCGAGTGCCTGAATGGTGATATCTGCACCTGCTTGAGTCAAAGTAGAAACCATAATGACAGGCATAGGCCTTAATCTCATGATGTTCTTCAAAAATGTTAACCCATCCATTTTAGGCATTTCAACATCTAGAGTAATAACATCAGGATTAAACTTTTTAATCTTTTCTCTAGCATCAAAAGGATCAACCGCTGTAGCAACAACTTTAATTGACTCATCTTGATCTAAAATTTGTGATAGCAGCACTCGAATAAATGCCGAATCATCTACAATAAGAACTTTGATTGGGTTTAATAGATTGCTCAATATTTACACCTATAAAATGTATTCAATCACTTTGTACTGAGTATTAATCAAATAGCTCAATATCACTTTTAATCTCTTGTTGAGAAATTCTAGTAAAGTAAGATTCATCGCGTTGTTCAATTGTTGAATTATGTTTGCTATATAATTTCTTCATCAAGACTTTCCCTGTTCTAGTCATATACATTAATTTTCTTGGATAAATACCACCAACATCTTCAGCCAAAAGCTTCAAACCTTCAACTTGAATATATTCTTTTACAAACTCAATATTACGTTTCCCGACATCGGTCATACCACTCATCACTCTGCCACCACCAAACACTTTAACTTCTAATCGCTCTCGGTTACCGCCATTACGTAATATATCATTAATCATTTTTTCCATTGCAAAATTACCATAACGCTCAGCACCATCATCATTTTTATGCGTTTTTAAACTGTGCTTAATTGGCAACATAAAATGATTCATTCCTCCTATTTTTGCAATAGGATCACGGACACAAGCAGAAATGCATGACCCTAGTACGGTCGTTATCGCTTCATCGTGCGAGGTCACATAATATTCACCAGGTAAAATCTTAGCGGTTGATAGGCCCGTGTTCTTATCCCAATAGCGATTAATATGGTTAAATTCCTGCCAGCAAGAAGGTAAATTTTCTCTGACATAACCAATACTCATCAGGCAACTTTCCTAAAAATAGTTTTTCCAATGGCATTAAATATTATTTTATTGGCACTGAGATTTTCTGAGTGGCCTAAAATGAGACAGCCATCATCAGAAAGCAGATTAGAAAAGCGTTTTACTAAGTTTTGTTGAGTTTCTTTATCAAAATAAATTAATACATTTCTACAAATAATAAGATCTAACGGCCCTTTCATAGGCCACTCATTCATTAAATTAAGATGCTTAAAAAATATTAACTCTCTTAATTTAGGATTTATTTCCCATTCTCTAGATTTGCAATTTTTAGTTTGTTTAAACCACTTCTTATATTTTTCATCAATGGGCTCTAACTTCTCTTCAACATATATACCACGCCGACAAGCATCTAAAACTTTAGTATCTAAGTCTGTCGCTAATATTTTAAAGTCAACGCCAGCGGGTTTATTAGGTAACATATTCCAAACCATGGCTAAAGTATAAGGTTCCTCTCCCGTTGAACACCCAGCCGACCAAACTCTAATTCGCTTTTTCTTTTTAGCAAAAAGCTCTTTATAGTAAACATTAGCCAAATATTCAAAGTGATGTTTTTCTCTAAAAAAATGAGTAAGATTTGTTGTTAAAGCATTGGTAAAATTAATACTTTCCTCATTATCATTTTCGACCAACTCTAAATAGCTATCAAAATCTCTGAGTCCAACTTGTCGAATTCTGCGAGCAAGCCGAGAATACACCATATCAGATTTATGATCAGACAAATGTATACCTGACTTTTTGTTAATTAAAGCAACGACTCTTTTAAAATCATTTGTTGAAAAATCAAACTCTCTATTTTTTCTTTGCATAAATATTTACTGTACCTGTAGCATTCAAACTACGTTTTAAAGTAAGCATCCAACCATTACTAGAACTCTTCCCACTCTTGGTCGGATTGTACATCATTAGTGCCTGTAGATTGACTGCTTGCTGTTGCTTTAGGTTTAACAGGAGATACTATTTCTTTTGTTCGTTTACCACTTTCTTCACCGGTTTTAAAAAAGCTCATTAACTCCATTAAATTTCCTGCTTGTTCGTTCAAAGACTCTGCCGAAGCAGCCGCCTCTTCAACTAGCGCTGAGTTTTGTTGTGTCATATTATCCATTTGTGCAACCGCTTGATTAATTTGCTCAATTCCTGATGATTGCTCATCGCTTGCACTTGATATTTCTTTCACCAACTGAGTAACATTTCTAACAGAATCAACAATGTCATTTAACTTCTGACCAGAATCATTAACTAGCTGACTACCTTGTTCTACTTTACTAACACTATTGTTGATTAAGGATTTGATATCTTTAGCTGCACTTGCACTACGTTGCGCTAAATTTCTTACCTCAGCAGCCACTACTGCAAAACCTCTTCCCTGATCACCAGCTCTTGCCGCTTCAACTGCCGCATTTAATGCTAATAAGTTCGTTTGGAAAGCAATCTCATCAATGACACCGATAATGTCAGAAATTTCTTTAGAAGCTCGGTTAATTTCCTTCATTGCATCAATTGCTTCGGAAACAACATTGCCACCACTTTCGGCTAGCTTCATTGTATCAACAGATAGCTTATTGGCTTTACCCGCAGCTTCTGCATTTTCCTTAACCGTACCCGTTAATTCTTCCATACTGGATGCAGTCTCTTCTAAACTCGAAGCTTGCTCTTCTGTTCTTTGACTTAAGTCGGTGTTACCTTGTGAAATTTCTTTTGATGATGTAGAAACATGACTTGATGTTTCCATAATTTCACCCACCATATTTCTTAGGTTATCAATACTGGTATTAATTGAACTTTGTAATTGGCTAAATAGTCCGTGATAAGTACCATCCATACTATTTTGTAAATCACCAGCCGCTAAATCTTCAAGAACCGATTTACAACTTTCAATCGGTTCAACAACCGTATCTAACATACTATTAACACCTAATGCTAAGTTTTTCATAAAGCCGCTATAAGACTCTGCTTTTAAGCGATTACTTAAATCACCTCGTGCAGCATCACTGATTAGCGATTCAATTTGTTCTTGAGCATTAATAATGTCAGTTGTATCCACCCATTCAACAGCCGTACCTAAATAAACACCATCAGCATCTCGTAAAGCAACAGCAGTTAACTCGAATGATAAAGGACCGACTTTGATAGCTGAATTGTACGGCAAGTTTTCAGGCTGTAATATTTTTCGTTGATGAGCCGGATTTTTATGGAAAACGTCAAAGCTAGAACCAATAATAGTATTGATATCAAAGTTGGGTAGCGTAATTTTTAATTCATCTTCCCGCTTTTTCAACATTTTCTTAACCGCAGGATTTAAGTAATTAATCACACCATTGGTATCTGACATCATCAAACACGTTGTCATTCCATGAGTTGCAGAAACAAGACGCCCTATCTCTCTATTTTTCGCTCGAAGTTCAGTAGTATCAACCCACTCAACGGCAGTTCCTAAATAGACACCTTCAGAATCTTTTAGTGCTACGGCAGTGAGCTCAAATGATAAGGAACCAACCTCAATATCAGCTCTGTAAGGTAAGTTTTCGGGTTGTAATATTTTTCTTTGATGAGCAGGGTTTTTATGAAATACGTCATAGCTAGAACCTATAATTAAATCAACAGAAAAGTTAGGTAACACTTTCTGTATCTCTTCTTCTCTTCCTTTTA
Source organism: Aliikangiella litoralis (assembly GCF_052495765.1). Next base: position 4,264,193 of record NZ_CP199292.1, read on the forward strand.
ACATTTTAACAATCGAAGGATTCATATAATTAATAACACCATCTGTTCCGGCCATCATCAAGTTGGTTGTCATTCCTTCTATCGCAGAAACAAGGCGACCAATCTCAATGTTTTTCGCTTTGATTTCGGTCGTATCAACCCACTCAACAGCAGTTCCTAAATGCACACCATTTGTATCCCTTAATGCTACAGCAGTCAGTTCAAATGATAAGGAACCAACCTCAATGTCTGCTCTGTAAGGTAAATTTTCGGGTTGTAATACTTTTCTTTGATGAGCGGGGTTTTTATGAAACACATCGTAGCTAGAACCAACAATTGAATCGACAGCAAAGTTAGGTAGTGCTTTCTGTATTTCTTTTTCTCTTCCTTTTAACATTTTTACAATCGATGGGTTCATATAATTAATAATACCATCTGGCCCAGCCATCATTAGGTTAGTTGTCATACCTTGAGTCGCAGAAACCAAACGTCCTATTTCTTCATTTTTATCTTTTAAGTTTCCTTGCATGTCCCCAAGCGCACTCAGCAATTGGCCAAACTCATCTTTTGAACTGAAATCAATTTTATTATCTAACTTCCCTTTGCCAATCTCTTTAAAAACGCTAATAGCAGTATGCATTGAATTAACCGATTGATTAATCACAAAGAAGCCAATCATAAAGCCGATAGCGACGATAATTGAAATAAAAACCAACTCAATAATAAGCAAACTAATTTCTGAGTTTTTCCTTTCAACTAAAGAGGATTTCAACTGTGGTAATATCGCATTATTTAAGCTATAAATCTTACTGATTGTTTTTGTCATTTCGTCAAAAAAAACCGTCGGTGAGTAAATCAAAGATTCCGCTTTTATCACCTGTTTTTCAACTAAAGCATTTGCTCTTTCGACCTCATCAAATAGCGTATCGTACGCACTAGCTAAACTACCCGCTAGTTCAGGAGTATTTTTAAAAGCAGCCTCCTTTCCAAGTTTTAAATTCTCATAAGCACCAAAAATACTCACAGTTACTTTAGTTAACTCTAAACGTTCGTCACTAGTTAAATTCTGACTTGTTAAAGCACTACTACCCAATGCTCTAAGAACACCTAGATTATTTGCCATTTTAGGCGTTTCATTAACGACGGCTGACATCATATAAAATGTACCTAACTCCGAATCAAGAATTAAGTTTGAAATGTCAGCTAATTTTTTAATGGTTACAATCAGATCATCAACTATTTTATTATGTCTTTCGACTGACTCCAATTTACTTAAACTCATATTCTCTGAAGCTAGCCTTTTCCAATTCTGCTCTATCAATTTAACTTCACTACTTATTGTAATATATGAGTTTTCTTCTAAGGTTTTGTACAATTGATTAAAAGCGACAGAAATATCACTTTGAATCGTTCCCAAGCGCCCTCGCATAATATCATTACCACTCAGCGCTCCTGCACTATTTCCTCGGTGCAAAGTTATTTTCTGTAATAACTTATGCACTGGCTGTAAAACATTGACGCCTTGAATTTCTTTTTCTATAAATGTCATATTTGAAAACATCGACGTAACGAATAGATAAAGAACAATAACCAATGGTATCAACAAAGCAAGCAACGCCAACCCAAGCTTATACGACAACTTCATGTTACCCAGCAGTTTATTTAACATATTTTTCTCCATTGCATACCAAAAGTAATAGCAGTTTTATTCAGTATTATAGTATCAATCACTTATTGAAATTCTTCTAACTTAAATAGCTTGCTTAAAGCTAAAATTATAATCATATCGTTTTCAACTTTGGCAATACCTTTGATATATTGCGTATCAATTCGACTACCAAGTGCAGGGGCATTTTTTAACACCTCTTTATCAATGTTATGCACATCTGAAACAGCATCGACAACAATTCCTAAAATATAAGATTGATTCAACTCGATAATTTCTGACTTTAAGATAATCACGACTGTCGACTTATCATAAGTCACCGACTCATAATCAAACCTGATACGTAAATCAATAATTGGAACAATTGCCCCCCTCCAATCAATTACACCTTTAATAAAATCAGGCGTATCTGGCATTGGTCTAGGTTCAACCCAACCATGAATTTCTTGTACTGACAAAATATCAACGCCAAATTCATCATTGCCCATTTTAAAAGTGAGATATTGATTATTGCCGCTTTTTAGTTGTTCAGCATTTTCAGTTGAGTTTTCAATGAGCTCATCATTTTCCATTGTATTAACCTTGTCCAGAAAAAGGGTGCTGAATAAGTTTAAGAGAAAGTAAGTTTGCAAGATTAAGTAAGGTCACGGCATGTTCATCAACATTAGCAACACCTTCGGTAAAACGGGTATCAATATTGCTGTGATTATTAGGTAGTTCATTAATACTTTCATCATCAATATTTAAAACATCTGAAACACCATCAACAACACATCCCATTAACCTTTCTTTTGAAAGGCTAGTATTTTTTAAAATAATAATGACAGTTGTTTCTGAATACTCTATTTGCTTAAAATCAAAACGATTTCGTAAATCAATGACAGGAACAATGGTTCCTCTTAAGTTTAAAACACCTTTAACATAAGTCGGTGAATTAGGTAAAAATGTTGGCGATTCCCACGCTCTTATTTCTTGCACGCTTAATATATCAACAGCAAAGATTTCACCACCAACAATAAAACTTAAATACTGAGTACCTGTTTCATGATCCAAAACATCAGTGTTTGATATATCAATCTCTTGCTCTTGAATAACATGCATTAAATCAGACATTTCATTCTCTGTTGTTAATCCCAAATCGCCCTTAGCTATGCAACACTTTTTTGTGGTGTATTAGTACGATCAGCAGCTCTTTTAGCCATGCCTACGATGTCTAAAATAAGCGAGACTCTACCATCACCTAAAATAGTTGCTCCTGACACACCTTGTATTGCTTTATAGTGTGACTCTAAACTCTTTATTACAACTTGCTGCTGACCAAGTAACTCATCTATCAACAAAGCTATTTTTTTGTTTTCACCTTCAACAATTGCTAGCAATCCATCAGAGCTATGTTCTAACTGATGCTCTATTTCAAACTCATCTCTTAAATTAATAACAGGAATGTAATGATCATCTAATTTATAAACCAACATATCACCAGCAATTCTAGTGACCTCAGCCATCGTTAAAGGAACCGATTCAATAATTGAAACTAATGGTAAAATATAAACTTCGTTAGCAACTTTGATCAGTTGACCATCTAAAATAGCTAAAGTCAGTGGTAATCGAATAGTAAAGGTAGTTCCGCGACCTAATTCAGATTCAATTTCAACACTACCACCTAAGTTGTTAATATTCCGTTTAACAACATCCATCCCAACACCTCTACCAGAAACATCACTGACCACTTCAGCAGTAGAAAAGCCAGGTTCCATAATCAAAGATAATATTTGATCATTCGGTAATTCAACCCCATCATTAATAATTCCTTTATCAACGGCTTTTTGATAAATAACCTCAGGATTAATGCCAGCACCATCGTCTCTAACTTCGATTACAATATTTCCGCCTTGATGAAAAGCATTAATCGATAAGTTACCAGCCTCACTTTTACCTATAGCTAAACGTTCTTCAGTTGACTCTAAACCGTGATCTAAGGCATTTCTAACTAAATGAGTTAATGGATCGCCAATTTGCTCCATTACAGTTTTATCTAATTCGGTAGATTCTCCCGCAATATTAAGCTCAACCTTTTTACCAAGTTGGGTTGAAAGATCTCGAATCATTCGAGGTAAACGATTAAAAATAAAGCCGATGGGCAACATCCTTATACGCATAACACTTTCTTGAAGTTCTCTCGTATTTTGCTCTAACTCAACTAAACCAGCTATCAGCTGATTAAGCTTCGACATATTAAAATTTTCACCTAATTCACTTAGCATTGATTGAGTAATTACTAGCTCACCCACTAAGTCGATTAAAGTATCTACCTTATCGGTACCAACTCTAATGGAAGCAGATGATTTTGCAGCAGTCACTTTCTTCTCTTCTGGTTCATTATTTTTTATTTGAACCATTTTTTGAGATTCTGATAGCTTGCTTCTGCTCGCATCTGTATTAGTCTCTTCGAACAGTTTATCCTCTACTTTCTTGTTCTTTTTGATATTTTCCTTTTTATCATTATCAGAAGCATTGTCTATTTCACCCTCATTATGTTGAGTTACTTCAGATTGGCTAGGAGTAATTGTTAATTCACAATCGTCTTCAACCCACTCAAAAACTTCTTTAATATCTTCAACAGTCACTTCGGCATCGAGTATTAAACGCCAAGATAGAAAACAAGAATCAGGCTTTAGTTCATCAAAATCAGGTACTGCATTTAATTCGACAAAAACATCTAAATGTCCAAATGCTTTTAACTCACGAAACATTCTAAGCGGTTCATTGCCTGTTTCAAGAATATAACTTTTCGGTTTAAATTTAATTTCCCATAAATGCCCACCCTCGACACTAACCTCTTCATCTGCTTCAACACTTTCTTCAACAACTACAGTAGTACTAGAATCATCATTATCTAATAATTCATTAAATTTTTCGATCAAATCAACATGGGAATTTCCAACATCATCACCATCTTGAATTCTGACTAACATTCCACGTAAGCAATCAACCGAGCGCAATAGCAAATCAATGATCGGTTTAGAAACATCCCTTTCTTCTGAACGCATTTCATCTAGCAACGTTTCCATGACATGCGTAAAATCGGCAACTTCTTTAAAGTTAAATGTTGCACTACCACCTTTTATTGAATGAGCAGCGCGAAAGATAGTGTTTATAGTTTCTACGTCAGAGTCGGCTTCCAGATTTAATAATTTTTGCTCCATAACATCAAGCCCTTCAATACTCTCTTCGAAGAAAACTTGGTGAAACTGGCTTAAATCAATTTCCATTTATTTATCCTGATTCATTCTTAAATAAAAAGATTCTATTAATTTTTACATTAGCCGATAACTTTATTGACCGTTGCTAATAATTGATCTGGATTAAACGGTTTAACAATCCAGCCTGTTGCTCCTGCCGCACGTCCAGCTTGTTTTTTATCGCCAGATGATTCTGTGGTTAACATTAATATTGGTGTAAATTTATAATTGGCTAGACCACGTAACTCTTTAACCAAAGTTAAACCATCCATATTAGGCATATTGACGTCGGAAATTACAATATCAAAACTTTCAGATTGGGCAGCTTTAAGAGCCTCTACTCCATCGGCAGCTTCAGCTACTTCAAACCCCGCACTTTTTAAAGTGAATGTCACCATTTGTCGCATAGACGCAGAGTCATCCACAGCAAGTATCTTTGTCATTCAATGCTCTCCAGTTTTCTGTTCTTATCCTAAATTAAGAGGTTCACTCATCCCGAGAATCTCACTTGCCTGTACAATTGCATCAGAAGGTTTTTGCCAACTTACTTGTGAACCTTGAGCTTCAGCTTTTTGGATAAAAGTATAAATTAACTGTAACCCAGCAGTATCAGCACGCTCTACATTATTTGAAATAAGCACGACGGGTAGCTTTTTATTCAAAGCAGTTGTCAAACGACTTTTGAGATTGGCAGCATGTGTTATGTCGACCGCAGTACCTAAACTGACGGTTGTTTTTTTCTCCAAGGTATTCTCCATAAAAGCTTTAAAGTCTAGTTGTTATCTTCGCTTAGAGTGTCCTACTAAATAGGTATAGCAGATTTTGGGAAAGTTACCTTTGATTCAGCCAATTTTTTTTTATTCTTATATGGTTATGGAATAAAAATGAATAAGCTTTACCTGCTAAAATGCTATTTAGCCATCAAAATGAAGTTTGCTTGGTATTCTGGTTAGTTACTTGCTTTGGTTTCTTAAAAATGCCTGAGTCGACATTTCATCCGCACGATTAGCTTCTTTTTTATCAATCACTTGCTGTTCTTTTTGGGCGATTTTACCCATCACTTGTTTAATCGTTTTTGCATGATTTCTTTGATGATTCCACTTGCCTTGCGAAGCTTCTAATTCTTGTCCGCAGCGCACCAGTACATCTTTTTGTTGTGATATAGCTAAATCCAATTTTGATAAGAATTGATGATATTGCTGCAAGCCAGTTCCATTTATCCCTTGCCTGATTTTAGTCTCCATATCAGCTAAGTATTCTTTTCGATATAATTCTAACTTTTCTAGTTTTTGTTCTTCATTCCGTTGTGCTTCAAGTGTTTGTCCAAACTCTTTAGCGGCAATCTTCTCATTATTTTGAGCAATTTGACTAATAGGTTTTAACCTTTTTGACCTAACCATAACAACTCCAGTTAACTATAAAACCTTAAATTAAAGATTTAAACTCTTAACTGCCAACTACTCACAATAATCAATACGCCTACTTAAGTATAGACAGTTATTGCATCATCTGCTGTAAATGACTAACACTCTCCGCCATATCAACATCTTCATTGATGTTCTGACATAAAAATGCACGAATGGTTGGCATCATTTCAACCGCTTCATCAATTAATTGATCGCTTCCTTTTTGATAAGCTCCGACTGTAATTAAATCTTTGTTTTGTTGATAAGTTGAGTATAAATATTTCAAATGACTAATTGCTTCACGGTGTTCATCGGACGTAATCTGATTAATGACTCGGCTGACAGAACCTTCGATATCAATAGCAGGATAATGCCCCGAGTCGGCAAGTTCTCTGGTTAGGACCAAGTGACCATCAAGAATTGCTCTGGCAGCATCCACAATAGGATCCTGTTGATCATCTCCCTCAGCAAGCACGGTGTAAAAAGCGGTTATTGAACCTCCACCTGATGTACCATTACCAGCTCGTTCAACCAATTGTGGCAACATCGCAAAAACAGATGGCGGATAACCTTTAGTGGCTGGTGGTTCTCCGATGGCTAAGGCCACTTCTCTTTGTGCTTGGCAAAACCGTGTTAAAGAATCCATTAATAATAAAACATCCTTACCTTGATCTCTAAAATACTCAGCAATTGTGGTAGCTGACATTGCTCCTTGTAAACGCATTAATGGCGAATTATCAGCTGGCACTGCAACCACAACAGAGCGCTGTGTTCCTTTGCTACCCAAAATTTGCTCGATGAACTCTTTAACTTCTCGACCTCTTTCTCCAATCAAGCCAACGACAATAACATCAGCTTCGGTAAAACGAGTCATCATTCCTAACAATACACTTTTTCCAACTCCGCTTCCTGCAAGTAATCCCATTCTTTGTCCACGCCCAACAGTCAATACTGAATTGATTGAGCGCACACCAACATCTAAAGGTTCAACAACAGGTTTTCGTTTTAAAGGATTGATTGGTTCTGAAGCTAATGGACGAGTTTGATCACATCGTATCGCCCCTTTACCATCTATTGGTTTACCTTGCCCATCTAACACTCTACCCAGTAAAGCTTCTCCAACAGGTATTTCTGCTGCCCTATGAGTTGGAATAACCCTAGCACCAGGACCTAACCCTTGCATACTTCCAATAGGCATTAAATAAATTTTGTCGAGAGAAAAGCCAACAACTTCTGCCTCTTCCAATTTGCCATGAATCGTTTCTATATGACAGCGCTCTCCAATATTAACACTACAGCCAACCGCTTCTAATGTCATTCCTACCATACGAGTTAGACGGCCTTCAACAACAATACTGGTATGTTCTTCAACAACCGGTTTTAATTGACTTAAGTAGTTAGCAAAAAGCTGATCATTCAACATCCGATTCTCCTGCCCGTTGACCTCCTGCAATTCGACTAAATAATACGGCAATTTGTTTATCTATTGACGCATCTATTTTTGAATTTTCAGTGATTACCTGACAACTACCTTTTTCAACCGAAGGATCACTTTTAAGTTGCCAGTTCGTATTACCCGATTCACTTTGCCCATCAATAGAAAGCGCATTTTTAACAATCGTTGCATCTTCCGGATGAAGAGATATTTCTATATTCTGCGAACCAATAGGCAAGAGTTTTAATGCTTCACGAATAATAGCAATCAACTGGGAAGGATCTTGTTGTAACTCTCTTCTTACAATTTGTCTAGCAATAGCAAAAGCTAGTTGCAGCAATTCATGCTGGGTTTGTTTACCGCATTGTTCTAATGGTTTAGATAACTGTGAAATAACTTGCTGCATTAGTGCCGATTGCTTTTCAACTAAATCTTTTGCTGCCGCTAAACCTTCCTTTTGTCCTGCTTGAAAACCCTCTTGGTGGGCAGCATCACGGATGGCTTGTAGTTCTTCTGCGGTAATTTTTTCTTGTTCTTCCTCACTCACTTCCTCTTCTTCAACTTCATCAACAGGTTGTCTAAATCCTGGCGCTTTACCAAAATCGAGTTCGGGCACCTGCCAAGTCGAAAAGCTTGCATTATTTTTTATTAGCTTAATAGGCGTATCTGACTTTGCCTTTAAAACCATTGTTCTTTACCTATAATTAAAGTTAACATTGAAAAACTCTGCCATCAATTTAGTTCGAATACTAAACCATTTCTTCGCCACCACCACCCAGCATAATTTCTCCAGAGTCAGCCATCCGTCTAGCCACTGTTAAAATTTCTTTCTGCGCAGCTTCAACTTCGCTTAATTTTACAGGTCCCATTGCTTCTAAATCATCACGCATTAGTTCAGCAGCACGCTTAGACATATTTTTAAATATTTTTTCTTTAATATCATCTTCACAAGCTTTTAAAGCAATGATCAAAGTGTCTGTTGAAATTTCTCTTAGTAACGCTTGAATACCTCTATCATCAACATCCACCAAGTTGTCAAACACAAACATTAAGTCTTCTATTTTTTGTGCTAAGTCTTCGTCAGTTTCTTTTATTGACTCCATAATAAGAGCCTCATTAGCACCATCAATAAAATTCATAATTTCAGCGACGGTTTTAACACCACCAATTTGACGTGACTGTGTAGAACCACTACCTGTAAATTGTTTTTCCATAATATCATTCAATTCTTGCAACGCATCAGGTTGCACGGCTTCTAAAGCAGAAATCCTTAATGCTAAATCAACTCGTACTTTTTCTGGTAATAATTGTAATACTTCAGCAGATTGATCAGGATCTAAATAAGACAAAACTATTGATTGTATTTGTGGATGTTCAAAGCGAATAACATCAGCGACTGAACGAGCATCCATCCACTTTAAAGTATCTAATCCTTTAGTATTTGCACCAGCTAGTATTCGATCAATCAATGCGCCAGCTTTGTCATCACCAAGTGCTGATTTTAATGTACTTCGGATATAATCTTCTGTACCAATTCCAATACCAGTTTGCTCTTCTACTTTTTCAAGAAACTCATCAACAACATCTTCAACCGCACCTTTACCAATATTTTTTAATGAGGCCATTTGCATACCTAAAACCTGAACTTCTTTAGGCCCCATATGTTTTAAAACTTCAGCCGCAGTATCCTCCCCCAATGAAAGTAGTAAGATGGCAGCTTTATCAATACCTGTTAATTTTCTTTCTTTTTTATCTTCAGCCATCGTCATCAATCCAGTTTTTCACTAATTGTGCAACTAAAGTAGGGTTGTTATTAACAACGCCTTTCGCTTGCTCTAATTTTTTAACTTCCCCGACAGTTGGTGCAGGCAACTCCAAACTATCATTACCAGCTAAAACGACTTTATCATCAGCTAAATCGCCGATATCACTCGATGCTAAACCAGACAGATCCATATCCATACTCGATGACTCTTGATTACCTGAAGGTTGAACCGGAACACTCGATAACTTCTTCAAGGTTGGTTTAAGGACGCCAAATATTAATAATAGACCTAAAATTAATCCAACAACAGGTTTCAACAAAGTTTGAAATAACTCACCTTCATAAAACGCAAGGGGTTCAGGCGCAGGCAAAGTTTCAGCCAATGTAAAAGGGAATGATTCGACACTCACTAAATCGCCTCTTTGTATATTAAATCCAATTGCAGCTTGAATTAAACGAGAAATTCTTGCTAACTCATCATCCGCTCTTGGTATTTTTTGTCCTGCATTATTAGGATCATTAATATGATCTAAACCAATCGAAACACTAATTCGTTTAATAATACCAACCTGCGGTAATATATGGCTAATCGTCGTATCCAGTTCATAGTTTCGTTCTGCTTCTGTTCTTTTATTTCCATTAGCCGTATTTGTATTATTAGCAACCTGTGCATTATTAGCATTTGCAGGAATATTTGCAGCACCAGGTGGTTGATTAGTCAATGCTCCAGGGACACCAGCGGCAGTACCATTAGCACGAGAGTCATCAATAGTTCTTTCACTACGAACAGCAGGCAAATCCGGATTAAATGACTGCAAAGTTTGTTCTTTTTTTGTAAAATCCATATCTACATTAACTTGAACTGTGTAGGCGCCAAGTCCCACCAATGGTGTTAAAATTTGTTCCACACGGCTTTTTATATCCGATTGTCTTTCACGAATAATATTTAATTCTTTTGATGACTGATTTTGTGAACGATCCATACTGCCGGAATGATATAAGCGCCCAAACTGATCGGTAATGGTCACTTTATCTCTTTCTAAATTTGGAATACTGCCAGAAACTAAATCAACCATAGCATCGACTTGTTCATCAGATAAAGCACCACGGGAAAATAAATTTAATAAAACAGAGGCACTTGGTTTTCTTCTATTTTTAATAAAAGAAGATTCTTTAGGAATCGCCAAATGAACCTTAACTGCTTTAACGCCATTAAACTGTTGCAAAGTAGAAGTTAATCGGAGCTCTTGATTACGTAATAAACGAGCTTGTTCCATACGCTGTGAAACACCAAAGCCAGAATCTTTTTTCAGATAAGGATCTTCGTTTACTTGACCGATTGAAACCCCTTGAGCCCCTAACTCAATTTGTATTCTTTTATAACGACTTTGCGGTACTAAAACTTTTCCACTGGCATCTATACGGTAAGGAATTTCTTGCTGCTCTAAATAATTAATGACATCCATAGAAGCTTCGGCAGGTAAGTTTTCAAGCGGTCGCATTGGAGGTTCTTTAGACCATAACGCAATAAAAACACCTAAGGCAATACTAGCGGCAATTGCAATTAAAATACCGACTTGCTTTAACGGTGCTAAACTTGTCATTCCAGGCAAAATACCTGGAGGCGCATTGTCAACTTGAACCATCTCTGTTGATGTTGCTTCAGCCACTTTAACCTCTTTTTGACAAACTAATCAGACGATTACAAAACCATTAACTCAAATGAGTCTCACTTACTTTTAACTTTTAATTAAATTGGCATATTCATAATATCTTGATAAGCAGATACCACTTTATTTCTAACCTCAACGGTTGCTTGAAAAGCAACACTCGCTTTCTGTGATGCTATTACCGCTTTAACTAAACTTGCCCCACCATCTCCCGTTTCAACTTGAGAGGCAGCCAATGATGATTGCTGTTGGTACTGATTGACTTTACCAATAGCATTATTCAAAACATTTCCAAAGTCATTCTGTTTAACAGGGTTGCTGCTAGAGACATCGGTCACATTTTGATTGGCGCCATTTTTTGCCAGTTGATTAAGACGTTGCATTTGGGCTAGCAAAATATTTTGATCAATACCTGTTTTCATTTCACACTCCCTTTAACTGGAATGTCATATCCAAGCTCTCGCATTTTTGCAAGTTTATATCTTAATGTGCGAGGACTAATCCCTAAGCCTTCAGCGACATCTTTTTTCTTTGCATTATACTTTCCCATTGCTTCAATAATTAATTGAAATTCATGATGTAACATATCATTGCACAATTGACTTTCATTCGGTTTTTTTTCATTTAGTTTTATATTCTCAGTTGAAGGAAAATCATTTTCAAACTGAATATCCTCTGCGGTAGCGACGCTACCAGTAGCAAGTACTGCTAAACGTTGAACAAAGTTATCTAATTCTCTAACATTACCAGGCCAATGGTATGCAACCAACTTAGCTTTTGCATCTGAAGATAAGGCAAGTCCACCACGTGATTTAACAAAGTCATTATTGGCTAATAAACTTTCAATTAAAGGAATAATATCTTTGGGCCTTTCTTTTAAAGCTAAACATTGAATAGGAAAAACATTTAAACGATAATACAGATCTTCTCTAAATTTTTTATCTGCAACTTCTTGTTTTAAATCTCGGTTAGTTGTAGCAATAATTCTGACATCTAATTTGATTGACTTTTTTCCACCTAGCCTTTCAACTTCTTTCTCTTGAATAACTCGCAATATTTTAGCTTGTAGCGCCAAATCCATTTCAGATATTTCATCTAAAAGTAAAGTGCCTTTTTGCGCTTGCTCAAACTTTCCTGCATTCGCTTGATGAGCACCTGTAAAAGCGCCTTTCTCATAACCAAACAGCGTCGCTTCTAGCATATTCTCAGGTATAGCAGCACAATTAATAGCAACAAAAGTTTCTTGATTACGCGCAGAGTTTTGATGAATAAAGCGAGCCATGACTTCTTTACCAGCCCCACTTGGTCCAGACAAAAGCACGTTCGAATCAGTTTGTGCTATTTTATGGGCATAATCAAAAATCAGTTGGCTAGCAGGATCTTCAATAATAATTTCTGACTTTTGTTTTTTAGGTAGATAATTTTCAATTAAACTGGTTAAGCTGTGTGCTTCAAAAGGTTTTTGTAAATAGTCACAAGCCCCTAAACGCATTGCTTCAACAGCATCACTGACATCACCATATGCGGTCATTAATATTACGGGGAGCTGAGCGCTTTTACGACGTACACTTTTTAATAAATCGATACCACTCATTCCACCCATTTGAATATCAGTTACTACCATATCTGGTAATGTTTCACCGCTTAAAAGACTAATAGCTGATTCCGCACAATCAGCCGACAAAGTATGATAACCTGAAACTTTTAAACTAGAAGTTAATGCTTCTCTTAAAGCATGATCATCTTCGACAACGAGAACACTAGAACTCATAAATTTTCTCCTGCTGAAGGTTAACTGATGAGATATTTTTTTCATCATTAAAAACAATTGGAAAGTCCAATTCAAATTGTGTACCTTTACCAAATTCAGATTTCACGTATATACTTCCGGCATGCTCTATAACCACACCGTGAACAACAGCAAGCCCCAAACCATTACCATTAATTTTATTCGTGTAAAAAGGTTCAAATATTTTCTTTTGCTGTTCTTGGGTGATACCAATGCCATTGTCTTCCACCACTATTTTTAATACCTTATCAACAAAAAATAGAACATTAATTTTTGCATCAACTTTCTCTTGACATGCGTCACATGCATTTTCAATTAAATTAACAACAGCACCAACTAACGCATCTTGATCACATTTTAGAAAAGCTGGTGATTGATTCAATAAATGAAACTCAAAATCGATATTTTTTGAGAACTCATTTCTTCGGTTTTGTATGCTTTGATAGAAAGAATTGACTGAAATTGTATTTTTCTCTTTACGTTCGCCTTTAACAAAGTTCAACATATCAGCAATTTGACGCTCCATATAATGCAATCTTTCCATTAAGCTTTGACTAAATTTTTGTTTTAAGGATTGCTCTACTTGAGAATTATTTAAGTGTGAACCATATAAAATTGCTGCTGATAAAGGTGTTCTAATTTGATGCGCTAGAGACGCTATCATTTTTCCCATGCTTGAAAGTTTTTGCTGTTGACTCAGCTCCGCTTGTAGTTGACGGGTTTTTGTTAAATCGGTAAGCACCACTAATTGTCCAGGTTCTGAATCTAATGCTTTAGTTTCAATATGTATTTTTCTTCCATCTTTTAATGATATTTGATGACCATCATCTGCTTGTGGTTTAAAAGCCCGGTTAATAATCGTCACCCAAAGTTGACCTAATAATGGTCGTCCTAAAATATCAGTTGCCATTGCATTGCAATCTTTAACTTTACCATCACCATCAATCACAACAACGCCGGCTGGCATAATAGCTAATAAATTTTGTAAACGATCTGAAAGTGAAGCTTTGTCAATTAGTAGTTGTTGATTTTCTTGTATTGCAGATTGTTTCTCTTCTGATTCATTTTTAAGTTGCCCATTTAATTTTTCAACTTGGCTTTCTAAAGTTTGATAAGAATTAACAAATGATTTAGATAAGCGACCGAGCTCCGACATAACAGAATCTAGTTGAATACCATTTTCTGAAGCAACATCTGCTATTGGTATTTCAGAATAAACTTTTTGTGTTGTTAACTTATGGTTGGCTTGTGGCATATAAATCTTGCTCCAAAGTTTCAAACAGTGTCAATAAATTAACCTATCGACTGAGTTATATTACTTAGAGCAAATTGTGTGCCTACTTTTATTTTTGTTTTAATTCAAAAGGTTATGAAAGTTTTAGGCTTTTAATGATGTTGTGTGTCAATTAACTGGCTTTTTGTAAATGATATTTTCTCATTTTTTCAACCAACGTAGTTCTCCGCATTCCAAGCCTTTTAGCAGCACGAGCAACCACCCAATCTTCTTCTGCTAACGCTTGTTCGATGTAAGAAATTTCAAGTTTAGCAACAAACTCTTTTAAGTTAACACCGTTTTCAGGTAAGTGGGCTAATGGCGTTTTTGGATCAAGACTGTCATCATTAACAATATCTTGTACTTGAATTCGCCTTTCAGCCAAATCAGGACGTGGATAACATTCGATACCTTCATTTTTTTGATAATCACTTGGCAAATCTTTTAAATCGACAACACCATAAGGGTAGAGAATACACAAACGTTCAATTAAATTTGCCAACTCTCTAACATTACCAGGCCATTGACACTGCATTAATGATTGAACAGCATTAGGGCTTAACCGAACGGAACCTCGCTTATCATTTTCAAGTCGAGCGACTAATTCGTTTATTAATAAAGGCAAATCACTAACCCTATCGCGTAACGCTGGCATCTCTATAGGAAAGACATTAAGGCGATAAAATAAATCTTCTCTAAAACGTCCTTCTAAAACTTCTTTTTCTAATTCTCTATGTGTCGCTGCTATAATTCGCACATCAGCCTGAATAGATTGACTACTTCCGACACGTTCGAATGTTCTCTCTTGTAATACTCTAAGCAATTTTACTTGCATTGGTAGTGGCATATCACCAATTTCATCCAAAAATATTGTGCCGCCCTGTGCAAGCTCAAAACGCCCTTGACGTGCCGTTAATGCGCCAGTAAATGCCCCTTTTTCATGACCAAACAATTCACTTTCTAAAAGTTCGCCAGGTATAGCACCACAATTAATAGGCACAAAAGGTTTATCCGATCGTTCAGATAGATAATGTAAATTTCTAGCTGCAACCTCTTTACCAGTTCCAGACTCACCAAGAATAAGCACACTTGCATCTGTTGCAGCGACCTGCTCAATCAAATGCCGAATATCTTGCATAGCCTCGCTTTGACCAACCATACTACGAAATAATTCTAATGATTTGTTAGCTTCGCTAAAGGCATGCTGATTATCTCGACAGTATTGGCAAGAGTGAATTGCTTCTAATACTTCATTATGCTTAAGAGGCCAACTAATCCTGCCTACAATTTGTTGAGATAGTTGACTTGAAATACCGCCCGACATAGGAATATCATCAAGCATTAAAATAGGCATTGTTTCATCGATTGCATGAATTTCTTTCAGTAAACTAGAAACATCTTCATAACTCGCCAGTTCCCCCAACAAAACACCAATTAACAACTCTGAGTTTTCTATATAAGATTGCCAGCTGTCGCTGCCAGCCTCTTGACAAGACTCGCCAACAAAATCAAAAATAGTTTTAAGATCGTGGCAACGTTCCTTATTATCATCAATGATTAACAACTTCTTACTTTCTATCATTATTTCCGTCCAGAGGATTACAACAAATAATTTTACGTGAGTGGAAAAGCTTTAAAAATTAAGCATGTAGCTTTATTTCTAGTCAAAATACAGCTTTTTGTCAAAGATTTGTCGGTTATATTTTCAAAGAACCAAAACTCAACCAAATAAAATAAGAGCAACTAGTTTACGAACTGCTCATTAATTGCTCTATTCTATGGTTTAAATGGTAATCGAATGACAAATTGAATGCTGAACTTTGAAATAAACTAAGCGGATTGCCTATTGTATCTTTTGGGGCAAAGTTTTGCCTCCTAAAATTTCCTTTTTTTGCCGCAAAAGAAAAGGGGTCGTCAAGCGACCCCTTACCGTACGACTGAAGATAAATGCATTGTGGCTGTTCTCAGCAACCACTCGCTTTTAAATCTTCCGCTTAAACCCTTGTAATAAGCTGTTCTCAGCAACTTAAGACTCAAGTTTAAACAATGTTCCGAAGAACCTAGCCTTTATAAATACATTGAGATTTATCATGGGTAATGATTTGCTCTATGCACAATTTATATTAGCTAGTTAGATAAAAGCAATGCCCGTGCCAACTTTAATAAAAAAGTGACAGACTACTTAGTTTTGCCTCAAAACTAATCAAATAAAAAAATCTTCAGAAAATTTAAAGTCGACTTTTTTAGCGCCGATAAATTGTTTGAACGGGAACTCTCATCCCGCTTCACTTTAGAAAGCTATTCTCAGTACCTAACTAAAGCTGATCACTATTCTCAGATAGCGATTACTTTTAGAAAGAAAAATTCTCAGTTCTTCTTTCCCAATTATTTTTTATTAATTTTTAGACTGCAAAACAGCATTTGCCTCTGACCGCTTGTTGTTTTAAGTCATTAGATTAGGAGTCAATAAAATGGGAAACGTATTATCGACAAATGTTTCTTCACTGAATGCACAACGTAGTTTAGTTAATGTTAATGGTAGTCTTGCACAAACTTTTCAAAGACTTTCTTCTGGTTTGCGAATCAATAGCGCAAAAGATGATGCCGCAGGTTTACAAATATCGAATGGTCTGACTTCTCAGATAAATGGATTAACCGTCGCATCGCGAAATGCCAATGATGGAATATCTCTTGCCCAGGTGGCTGAGGGAGCCCTGCAAGAATCCACTAACATATTACAACGCATTCGTAACTTATCCATCCAATCTGCTTCAGATGTGAACGGCCCTAGTGAACGAGCAGCATTACAATCAGAAGTCACTCAGTTAATTTCCGAATTAGGTAGAATAGCCGAAACAACACGCTTTGGTAGTACGCAATTATTAGATGGTACTTTCACTTCAAGAAATATTCAGGTGGGAGCACAATCGAATGAGACTATTTCTGTCAGTATATCTGACGCACGAGCGACCTCGCTTGGAAGCAATGTATTAGTTGCATCAGGTTCTATTTTAGGTACTACCGTATCGACAGTCCTCAACGGTGTAACTGCAGAAACTGATTTATCACTAACGACCGCAGAAGGCGGTACGATTTCAAATATTAGTTATGCGGATGATGCCAGTGCAGCTGATATCGCGACCGCCATCAACACCGCTGCAAATGGTATAGGAATTACCGCCACGGCGCTTAATTCAACCACCTTAACCGGATTAACCGCGGCAGGTAATGTAAGCTTCACATTAAATGGCAGTGCAATTGCCGCAACAGTCGCTAATCCAAACGATTTGACCTCGATTGCCGCAGCAATCAATGGTTCATCCAGCGCATCAGGTGTTACCGCCACATTTGCAGATCCTAATAACCTTTCCAGTTTAACCTTAAGAACAACTGATGGTCGTGATATTGCTTTATCCGCCTTTGCCAATGCAACTGCAGGTAATGATTCTATTGTGATTGGCGGAAACACTTTAACTGAAGGTGGTACAGTTATTGGTAATGTGGTTGGTACAATATCACTAGAAAGCTCAAAAGGACAAATTACTACAGCAACAGCAAGTACTGAAGCTTTTACCAGCGCAACAGCAACTAGTAGTTTTAGTTCAGTTGAAAGCATTGACATATCAACCTATGCAGGTGCGCAAAGCGCATTGAACATATTAGATGCCTCGCTGCAAAAAATTGATTCTCAACGAGCCGATTTGGGTGCGGTTCAAAATCGATTTAGTAGTACAATCTCTAATTTGGGTAGCATCATTGAAAATGCATCGGCTGCTCGTTCTCGCATTAGAGACACCGACTATGCAGCAGAAACAGCCGAGTTAGCCAAAAACCAAGTATTACAACAGGCAGGACTATCTATTCTGTCCCAAGCTAACTCTTCTAGCCAATCTGTTCTATCCCTGTTGCAGGGTTAGTATTATGAAAGTTAAAAACGTAAAAGCTAAAAAAGCCCCTACCGTACGACAACTTTAGGCGCATATAACAGAGGTCTGTAAAATTACGGACCTTTGTTTTGGCCTTAAAATTCAAATAGTTAAATTTTTTATTAAATCTTTTTCATTATTTTTTTAAGAAAAAATAAAGTCGCCTATTTCAGCGCCGATAAATCTCTTGAACGCAGATTGTTCTCAGCAGTCAGCGAACACTACAGATTATTGTTTCTCAGGCGATGATTTTTCTCAGATTCACCTCCCTTGAAGCATTATTCTGCATTTGAAAAAGGTTTCTCAGACGTTTTTCAAAAAAAATACGCGGATAGTTTTTTAGCTATCTTACTTTTTAAGCACTTTGTAATTTTGAGTTTCTAACTTAAATATCAAAGGTTTAGGAGATTTATCATGGGTAATGTAATACAAACTAACGTTTCGTCTATTGGTGCACAACGTTCTCTCAACCGTACCAACGAAGCTCTTTCAACAACATTTCAACGTCTATCAACAGGTCTACGTATTAACAGTGCAAGAGACGATGCTGCTGGTTTGCAAATTTCAAATAGCTTAACTTCTCAGATTAACGGTTTGGGCGTAGCAGTTAGAAATGCAAATGACGGTATTTCACTAGCACAAACCGCTGAGGGCGCGCTGCAAGAATCTACCAACATTCTGCAACGTATCCGTGACCTATCAATCCAATCGGCTTCAGATGTTAATGGTTCTACTGAACGTGCGGCATTACAATCAGAGGTAACACAGCTTGTTACTGAATTAGGTCGTATCGCTGATACTACTAGTTTTGGTAGTACTAAATTGTTGGACGGTACTTTTTCATCCAAAAATATTCAAGTTGGAGCACAAGCGAATGAAACTATTTCTGTTTCAGTTGCTGATTCCAGAGCCACAGCTTTAGGTAGTCATGTTCTAAGCAGTGCAGGTGGTTCGGTTTTAGGTACTACTGTATCAACCGTTCTTAACACTATTACTGCGGAAACTGATTTATCTTTAACCACTGCTGATGGCGGAACAATTACTGGTATCGCCTATGCAGATGATGCCAGTGCAGCTGATATAGCAACAGCAATTAATACCGCTGCTAACGGAATTGGAATTACCGCAACTGCAACTAACTCAACAACATTATCCGGGTTAACTGCTGCAGGTAATGTAAGCTTTACGCTAAATGGTAGCGCAATTGCCGCCACGGTGACTAACGCGAATGATTTAAGCTCAGTCGCTGCTGCAATCAACGGTTCTTCTGCTGCTTCTGGTGTTACTGCGACATTTGCTGATTCAAATAACTTGTCTAGTTTGACATTATCAACCACTGACGGTCGAGATATCGCACTATCAGCTTTTGCTAATGCCACTGCAGGTAATGATTCTATTGTGATTGGTGGAAACACTTTAACTGAAGGTGGTACAGTCATTGGTAACGCGGTTGGTTCGGTTTCTCTTTCTAGTTCGAAAGGTCAAATCACTACTGCAACAGCTAGTACAGAAGTCTTTGCTTTAGCAGCTTCTACCAGTAGCTTTAGCTCGGTTCAGAGTGTTGATATCGGAACTTACGCAGGTGCTCAAAATGCATTAGCGGTGGTTGATGCGGCAATCCAAAAGATTGACTCAGAGCGTGCTAACCTCGGTGCGATTCAAAACCGATTAGGCAGCACAATAGCGAACCTGGGAAGTATCATTGAGAATACATCGGCTGCACGTTCTCGTATTCGTGATACTGATTTTGCTTCAGAAACAGCTAACTTGTCTAAAAACCAAGTGTTACAACAAGCTGGGTTATCAATATTGGCTCAGGCGAATTCGTCTAGTCAGTCAGTATTGTCGCTACTTCAGTAAGCTAATGGTATACGTTAAATCACAATTTAACGTTTGGCGAGATAGCTGGTTAACACCAGTTATCTCATTTGCTCAATAAAGGTAATTTGCTATGGCTATATACAATTTGTCAGGCAACTTTCAACCGCCTTCGGTGGATAGTGGCAGAAGCTTGCCGCAACCGAGCAATACTGCGCCTTCTAAAAGTAGCGAAAATACCAAAGAAGGTATTAGTGAAGTATCTACCACTAAACTCACTCAAGTTCAGGTAGAAACCGAACAAGTAGCTAAAAATAATACCCCTGTGGAAAAAGCAGACGTTGCAGCTTCTCAGATTGAAGAGTTTCAACAATTCAATCAGAGTATCGACAGAAGTCTGCAATTCAAAGTTGATGATGAGCTAGGTGTAACCATTGTTAGAGTGATTGATCGGGAAACCGATGAATTAATTCGGCAATTTCCACCTGAAGAATTAATTAACTTATCCAAGCGGTTGAAGGAGCTAAATGACGATAAACTCAGCAATAGCGGAGTTTTACTTCAAGAAAAAGTTTAAGAAAAGGGGGGCTCTCCTCCCTTGTTCTTTAGTATTGATAATTTGGCGCAAGAATTGCTTTAAATATAAAGTTGCGATAAACAACAGAAGTACTGTATTAATTATTTTAAACCTATTTTTTCAAAACGATTGAAGCTAAATAAATATTTTGAAAAAACATGTTTAAGGTAATTATTATGGCTAAAAATTTAATCGAGAGTTAAACAGGTAAATAATCATGGGACTAATCAGTATTGGTGGACTCGGTTCAGGACTCGATGTAAAAAGCATCGTTGATGCATTGGTCACTGCCGAAAAAACACCAAAAACCAATAGTCTTGACCGGCTTGAAACGGATGTCACACTGACATTAAGTGGATTAGGTGCACTCAACTCTTCACTTGATGATTTAAAAAGTGCTGCATTGAGTTTAAGTTTAAGCTCGAATTTTTCTCAACGCTCAGTCAGCGTATCTGATCAAAGTTTCTATACAGCAACTGCATCTACAACAGCTTCACCAGGAAGTTATAACATTGAAGTGGAAAGCCTTGCAGCTGGTAGTAAACATGAAACCCAAATTTTCACTAGTGGCAGTTCAACAACGTTTGGCGACGGCACATTAACATTTACCGTTGGAGTGAACACTTTTGATGTGGCTGTTTCAGCAACTGATACTTTAGATACAATTAGAGACAACATTAATGCAGTTGCAGGCAATGATGGGTTGGTTTCAGTTAACTTATTAAATAACGTTTCCAATGGTGTCGATACAGGCAGTGTACTAACATTTAATTCATCTACAACAGGAGCTGGAAACGACTTAGTCATCACTTATAGTGGAGATGCTTCTTTAGCTGATCTTGCACCGGGGGTCGCAACACAATCTGCGTCTGATGCGTCGATAAAAGTAGACGGTTTAACAGCTACCAGTGCGACTAACAAGTTTACCGATATCATTCAAGATGTCACCATTGATGTGAGCAAAACACACGCTACCGGAATAACCGACTCCTTAGACATCACTTTAGACACTGCAGGAACAAAATCATTAATTAGCGGTTTTGTTGACGCTTTTAATGCCTTTGTTGATGTCTCTAAACAACTCGGTTCTGCCAATACCGATCAACCGGGATTATTAGTTGGCGATTACACTTTACGCCAAGCATCTTCTCAAATAAGAAATCTATTTTCTTCACCGATTACTACTGCAACAGGCTCATTTAATACACTATCTTCCATCGGCATATCAACTAAGCAGGATGGTACATTAGAGATCGATAACGATACTTTAGATGCAGCAATAGAGAGCGATTTTGAGAAATTAGATGAATTATTCAGTGGAGACAATGGGTTTGCCACTAAGTTAAGAGACTTAGTCGATAACTATACTGGCGTCAATGGCGTAATAACATCACGTGAACAATCTTTAAATGATCAACTAGGAAAAATAGCAGACGACCGAATTTCTTTATCGCTTAGAATCGAGCAATTAGAATTACGATTAACCAAGCAATTCGCCACTATGGACGCAATAGTCGCGCAATTAAATAGCACACAAAGTTATATTAAACAACAATTTGAGAATTTACCTGGATTTTCCAGTGGTAAAAATAAATAATTTATACGATATTAAATAAGAGGTTGAAAACAATGGGTTTAACTGGAGCATCTGCTTATACATCAATGAGTGCGACAACTGGCGTAGAAAACGCGGATCCCCATCGTCTCATTCAAATGCTAATTGACGGCGCGATAGAAAAAATTAATCGAGCTAAATTTTTTATGACCAATAAAAAAATTGCCGAAAAAGGTCAACATATCAGCTGGGCAATTTCCATTATTGGCGGATTAAGAGGCAGCCTGGATCATGAGAAAGGCGGTGAAATTGCAACTAACCTAGATGCTCTCTACGATTATTGCACTGTCACTTTAGTCGATGCTAATATTCATAATAGTGAAGAAAAGCTGAATGATGTGCTCAACATTATGCAACAAATAAAAGAAGCGTGGGATGGTATTAGAGAACAAGCTCTTGAAGAGCTTGGATAAAAATAAAAAAGGTGGTAATCAATGAAAGCATTCATCAATAAAATTAATAATATCAATGCAGTTATATTAGAATCTGCCAGCAGTTCAAACTGGGAGTCTTTAGCAAAACATACCGCAACCCGTCATCAACTACTCGAAGACTTTTTTGAACACTCCGATATAAACCTGCAAACGACTAATTTGATCGATCTCAACTTACTCAAAGATAGAATAACACAAACAGATGACAAAGTTCTTGCGGCAATTAATAAAGAAAAACAAACCTCAATTCGAAACAGTTTAAACTTAAAAAATGTACAAACAGCACTTAATGAATATCAAACTAATGAAAAAAATTTAGCCACTAACTAAATGTCTGAAATTCGACAAGCAGTTCAACAAGATCTCAAATTAATTGTTAATTGGACAATAAAGCTTCATCAACATGAAGATGATGGAGTTTTACCAGTGAGTGACGACTTATCTGAAAAGTTAACTCAATGGTTAACCAAAGAAATGCAAAACCCCAATTGCCTATTTTTGGTTGCAGAAGTTAATCAACAACCTATCGGCTTTATAATGGCTTGTAGTATTATCAATGACAATGGTTTTTTAAAATCACAAATAAAAGGTCTGATTCAACTACTTTGGGTAGATGAAAAATACAGAAAATCTACGGTCGGTAAATCATTAGTAAACGAAATATTAACTTGCTTTAAAGAGATCAACATTAGTCATGTTGAATGTTCTTATACAGCTAACAATCAACTAGCAAAAAACTTTTGGCAGTCGATAGGATTTATTGAAAGCTCTATGACCGCACGAAAAGTGTTATAAGTAGTTATCAGTTTTATAGACTTTATCTCCTTTTAAATTGTGTGGTAATTTGGAGCACAAAAAAAATTTAAAATTAACTCACTGTTGATGGTAGATATTTGCCAAAGCAAAGGAAAATCCACTACTACTTTTTGTGTTGAAGTGGTAGTTTTCTCACCTTTTCATTACCATTTAATAACTCATCTAATGTCAGTTTATAACTTGGCGCAAAAACATCTAAGAACACATTAACCTCAGGCATATCAAAATGAGCTAACCTTGCGGCAATATCTTCTGCTGCTTTAGAAAACTCACCATTTCCAGCTTTTAATTCTTCCTGACATTTAAGAAAAGCCGCTATTGTGTCAGCACCTTTAATTATGCGTAAAATATCAGAGGGTATTTCTGAAGAAACCATTAATGGAATAAAGTCTTCTTTTAAATCTTCGGGTAAAAGACCTATTAATTCTCGCTCAGCTTGAACTTCTACTTCTTTAAATGCCTTTTGCATGCCTGGTGAATGGTACTTAATTGGTGTTGGCATATCCCCGGTGATGACTTCTGAAACATCATGGTATAGAGCAGTGGTTGCCACCTGATTAGCATCATACTGCCCACCAAATCGTTTGTTACTAATCAGAGCCAATGCATGAGCAATAGTAGACACCTCCCAGCTGTGCTCCATCACATTCTCAGGAATGGCATTACGCTTTAACCCCCATCGAATAATCCAGCGAATTTTGCTGATGTAAGCGAAAAAGTGGCTTTGTTTTTGTGTACATTTACCTTGGGTCAATGACTATTCTCTTTATCATTAAAAAATATACTTTGCTTATCAATATTTTCCACAATAGTTTCTAGAGTATCATTATTACTCCCACCAACGGATACTATTGTATTCACGAGTTTACCTTTTGTCTTATTTTCTGAACAATCTTTTTCTATCTTAAGTTCCAATATCTCCTCGGTAATGCTCTGATACTCAGAAATATTAAACCATCCACAAACCTCTCTTATATGCCTTAATACAATATTACCATATTCTAAAGTTTGTTGTTTTGTCGGAATCTTTCCATTATGAATCACATCATTCCTAAACTTCTTTGCATCTTTATTATATCCGCTTCTTACTTTTTCGTTCTCCAAAGTACTTAATTTAACTCCAGCTTCAATTAGGTAGAGAGCAAGAAAAGCCCCCAACCGTCTTTCAGAAAGACTTATGGCTTTAAGCGTTTTTTCTATTTGCTCTCTATCTATACCTTTCTTATAAAGGATCAACTCAATCGCAAATAAATATAAGCATTCTAATGCCGATGAAAACGATGCCACGGCTTCTCTATAATAACCATCAAAAATAGCAAAAGTACCACCTTGAAAAAGAACTTCAAACTTCTGATTTGTTAGAAAAATTTTAATTTGGTGCCCATTTGTACATGGTACATCTTCATAACTAAGTTCATCCGCAAAACCTATCCCAGTCAGAAATGGGCGGATATTCATGCGAATTGACAAACCATCATCTTTATATGGCTTATTTCGTTTTTCATAACAAGCTGGACAAGAAGCCCACATTGGCATTTTTCTTAAACTCATTTTTGTACCTCAATATTCAGGTAGCAATGGAAAATATAGCCTTTCATTCAACATCCCATTCAGTTTCATATCCACTACTCACCAAATAACCATTAAATGAATGAAAGATGTACTCCATCCAACTTTCGATACCTTCATTCATTAGTATATCAACACCTTCACCTTGATCTTTTACTGATTGTTCAACCATAACCCAATAAAAATCTTTTAACCGCAATGCTTCACTACTATTTTTGACATAACCTCTAATAAGAATAGCTTCAACTTCTGAATCATTGAGTAATCTGGCATAATGCAGAGTAATTTCTTTTTCTTCTGGATATTTATATTCAATCACAATACTTTCTTTACACTCCTGATAACTGACATACGATCTGCAACCCAAGTTAGCTTTCTAACCAATTCGTCAACCCCCATTCGTGTTGTTACAATGAGTAAATAGTGTTTTTTATCTTTTACGTCAGGAACAAATGCTAAACCAGAAGGTACATCGACCTTTTCAAGAACCCAATAAACATCTATTGGCTTTCCTGCTGTAACTTTTTGTTTCAACCTATATATTCGCTTTAAATGCTGCCAGTGAGCAGAAAAAGATAAGCCCATTTGTTCATGAGGCAAAACCCACTTTTCATCGGAAGAAAATAAATAATCTCTTTTCCTTATTCCTTGAATTACACCATTATTGGTATTACCGACATATAATGTTGGATGAGCGTCCACTTCAGTTGGCCTCGCATAAAATGAACTTAGACTTTTAACATAATCTCTAAGATCTTCTAATGTTTTAAATTGCTCCAAAAGATATCCTTTTATGTTCTACAACTTCGCTTGTCCAAGACCAGTCAACAGCTACTTTAAATCAAATTTAAATCCACAAAGAAATGATACCCCAGTTCAAATGATAAGTCATTAATCAACTTATGCACTTAAAAAGCAAAACTAAAACCGACATTTCCACCTTATCACTATATTCCTGCGACAAACAGAATAATAAAATCTGAGTTAAAAACCTTTTGAACAGGAACCATGGTGTTTTCTAAAACCATTCAAATCTGTGATATTTTTATAAGAAAATAAAATTATGATTTACATTCATATTTTATTTTCTTACTATTTCTGTTGCAGTCATCTTATTAGAACTTAATTAGAGCCGGGATAGCTACTATCATTAATCGCTTAAAAATCAATCGCCATAATAAGCGTCAGCTGTTCTTGTTTATTTTTCATTTTATTGAAATAAAGTCTAAATAAACTCATTATAAAAAGACAAGGAATCGCAACTATGAAATCTCTATTTTCACGATTTTCATCCACGTTTATGACATTATTATTAGTTGTTGTCGTCATACAAATTACTGCTTGTGATGGAAACAAATATCCGCCCTATTTATCAGGTGCTAATCCACAAACCTATAACGTCAATGAGCCTATAACGCCTTTAGCTTTGATTAATCAAGCGGGGGATTCATTGATAAGCTGCACCGCAGACACTTTTCCGGTGGGATTGCAAGTAGCGGTTTCAGCAGACAAAACAACCTGTGAAATCAGTGGTACACCGACTCAAGAACAAGAGGCAACCACGCATACTATTACCGCAACAAACCCCAGCGGCACTAGCAGCGCTACCATTAGCATTACGGTTAACCCAGCCAAATTACTGCCGCCAAAGTTAACCAATACCGATCCGCAAAACTACATGATCAATGAAGCGATCTCTACTTTGAGTTTTGTTAATACCGGTGGAGGCTCATTAACGAATTGTTCAGCAGATACCTTACCTGCAGGATTACAGGTGACCGTTTCGGCCGATAGTACAACCTGTGAAATCAGTGGCACCCCAACCAGCCAACAGTCAGAAACAATACATACAGTAACAGCAACCAATAATAGCGGTAGCAGTGATGCAATCATCAGTATCACTGTGACGGTTCCTGAAATACCTTTTATCACTCGTTGGAAAACTGATAATCCCGGGACAACGAATGATAACCAAATTATGATAAGTACTCAGAATTCAGGTTACGACTATCATATTGATTGGGGTGACGGCTCAAGTGATGAAAACGTAAAGGGAAATATCACCCACACCTATCCATCAGCAGGTACCTACACGATTAAAATCACTGGCGATTTTCCACAAATCTATTTTAATGCAACCGGTAATGATCCTGAAAAGTTACTCTCTGTCGAACAATGGGGAAATAATCAATGGCGTTCCATGAAACAAGCATTTGCAGGTTGTAAAAATGTTGTGATTAACGCAACTGACACACCAGATTTATCATTAGTAACGGATATGAGTTTGATGTTTAATGGCGCTAGTGCATTTAATCAGGAAATTGGTAACTGGGATGTCTCTAATGTCACCAATATGAAAGCCATGTTTAGTGGCGCTAGTGCTTTTAATCAAGATATTAGTAACTGGAATGTCTCTAATGTCACTAATATGAGTTATATGTTTAGTGGCCATAAGTATACTAACGAATTAAGTATCACTAATACTGAAATGAAAAGTCTATTTCTTGGTGAGTTTGATCAAGATATTGGCCGCTGGGATGTTTCTAAAGTAACCGATATGAGTGGCATGTTTAGTGGTTCTCAACTTTTCAATCAAGATATTAGTCATTGGGACGTTTCTTCGGTAACTAATATGAGTGGCATGTTTGCATCTACCTTTGCTTTTAACCAACCCATTGGACAGTGGAATGTTTCTTCAGTCACCGACATGAGTGCGATGTTCATTTACGCTTATAACTTTAATCACCCCATTGGCAACTGGGATGTCTCCTCAGTGACTAATATGAGTAAAATGTTCAAAGAAAATAAACGTTTTAACCAACCTATTGGCAACTGGAATATGTCGAAAGTAACCGATATCAGCTATATGTTTAAAAGTTCGAGAGGTTTTAGTCAAAATATCAATAGCTGGAATGTATCAGCGGTCACCAATATGGAAGAGTTATTTAGAGACACCTACTATAACCACCCCCTTAATAATTGGGATGTGTCCAAAGTCACCAATATGAAGAGAATGTTTTATCGTACCAACAAGTTTAATCAACCTTTGGACAAGTGGGACGTTTCTTCGGTCACCAATATGAACAGTATGTTTGCTTATGCTCGCGGTTTTAATCAACCACTGGGCGATTGGAATGTCTCTTCGGTAACCGATATGACCGGTATGTTTGGTGCACCAACCACACTTTCAACCGCTAACTATGATCACTTGCTGTTAGGGTGGAGTAAGCAAAATGTTCAAAAAAACATTTCAATTGATGTACAGAGAAGTCAATACTCTCCTTCATCTCAAGCGGCAAGAGACATACTCACCAACACCTTTAATTGGACAATTAGAGACAGTGGCGTTGTGCCAACTAAAGAAAAATAAACCTCCACATGGTTGCCAGTAGCAAAATTGCTGGCAACCAATCCAGTAATTAATATCAAGTAACTATCTTTTGTGTAATTAAATTTTAAAAAATCTATTTGTTGTTTTCAATCACACATCCAAAAGAACACTGCCGTTAGCCGTTTATCCCGTTTGCTTTCACCAAAATATCCACTAGCACTATGCACCAAATTCGATTTATACAAAATAATCCGGTTAAACCGATTTTCTATTCGAAGATCTTCATACCAGGCTTCTGGTGGAAGTGTTTGTACTTTCAAAGCATCACTCAAATTATCATAAGGATTACAAACCATATTGCCACCAGCCGCACCATTTGGATATCTTAACCGATAAAAGGAGGTTCCCGAATTAACACTGGGGTTTAAATTTAAATAAATTAGCGCCGCATAACGAGAGAGAGTTCGACTATCAGTATGTGGCAACGCACCACTTTCATTTTTTCCAACTAACTGCGCCGTATTAGAACTCACTTGTGATTTTCCCGGTAATTTTTCAACCCAAATATTTTCTCTACCAATCATCACTTTAACCCAATTTTCAACCAAGTTAAGCTCTTCTATTTTTAATGCTTTATTTACTCGCATTCCGGGCCACTTTTCTTTTGTATAAGGATATCCAAGCTTCCACTTTTTATGATTAAAGCATCGATTAGCAATTTGTTTAGCTTTAGCAACAGGGAAAAAATCATCTTTAATCCAATAATTGCTCCCTTGCTCAAGCGGCTCAAAAGAAAGTGAAGGTACATTGATAGGTACATCAGGCAAAAGACTAATGTCTGGCATTGGAGAAAACATGGGATAACCTTAAGCAATGATGCAGGTTTAGCGTTTATAACACAAAAACGATTAAAAGTATGTCAACCTGTTGCTCCATCCCAGAAAGATTAGGATAGAAAGATTGGGACATACCGACTTGACTTTACTAGTTTACTTAGCAGCCTCCCCCTATGGTAATAAAGACAGTGTGTGCAATGCCGACTATTTTCTTTGCGCCTGCGGCTAAGAACTATGAAGGAAAAATATTAGATAAATATAAAAGCACCTACCCTATTTTTCTCTAAACTTAGGAAGCACAGATGAGCCACCTCACTATTTTGATTCAGGGAGTTAACAATATATTGAGTAATATCTTTAAAACATTACAATCTCAATAGTACAATTTTTGTTCCATTGAAATGATTAATACCCTATCAAAACTGTGTTTCAATCGCCACTCTAAAAGTACTATCTTTAACCGAACTGGATTTTGCTCGTTCAAACTTTAGCAAAAAATCTTTGGCATCTTGTTTAAACGGAATAGTGACGCCAAAAACAGAAGCTTGTTCATTATCAAGCAACTGATTAAAGGCTGTATTACTACCATTACTAGTCGCTTTGTAATCTTTAAAATCATATTTTATCGCTATGCCATTAAAGCTATAAAGTAACTTTGCTTGCAAGCCGCTCACTTCAGAATCTACACCTGCAACCGTTTTTTCAAGCGACAATTCATCGGTTGTAATTAAAGCATAATAGTAACCAAGTTCAAAAACAAAATCGGTAATTGGTTTATACATTAAGCTAAAATTAAAATTAATATCTCCACCATCAACAACAAAAGTTTTAACAAGCTCTTCTGCCTCTTCTAATTTGAGCCCAGTATTTGCAGTAAACTCAAACATCACTTCTAAGTTTTTTATATTTAACTCTTTACTGCTAGAAAACGTCAGAGAAGGTCTTAAGACATCATCGCCAACACCAAGCTTGGGATGCAAAAAGAAAGAATCAGTTTCTTTCTTTTCTAGCATTCTTTGTTCAGTACTTTTTTCTTTATCAAGTAGTCGAATTAAACTTAGATCGCTGGCAAAACACTGTTCCCCTAAAAAAACGATAACAACAAGTGATAACCATATATATTTTTTCATGTTTCTTTCCTTAGATTTACTAATAATAAAATAATAGCACAGCGAAATATCTTAACCATTATTTATAAGCCACTACTTTTTACGGGAAGTTTTTGTTTATAAGAAATTAAATAAGTTCAAACCTTGAACTCTTACAAACGATGCTTGGGCAGCTTCTAACACGACTAACTGCTGAGAAAAACGAGTAGATGCTTCAACAACATCTAAATCTTGTACATCTGACAAGGCAGATTTACTTGTTACCAGTAAAGCAAGGTTACTATTATTTTCTGATGCAATTGCATTCAATCGACTGCCTACCTTTCCTCTGACCACATCAATGTTTTGCATATGTCGATCTAATGTCTCTTGCATGCTATTAATGGTATTGGTTAATAGTGCTCTACCAGCTGGAGTATCATTAAAGGCGTTAACGGCATCAAGCGTTGTTTGTACACTAGAAAAAAGATCTTGTGAGCTACTTGGAGCGATATTAAATACATCGCCAGCAACTGGCTCTCCTGTTATTGCCGTTGAAACACCATTAAAAGTAATAGCCGTTCCATCTTGCCAAACAGTTGCAGGTACAACAGTTGTGCCAGAAGTATCGCCAGTTACCGTATAAGTTGTATTACCATTTATATCAGTACCAAAAGTAACAGTATAAGGCTCAGCTAAAAAATTGGGTGGGGCTTGGTAACTTCCGGTAGAGATAATACCAGTGCCGGTATTAGCAGCATTCGATGAAGTGAAAAATTTTCCATTACCGTTTTTAATATCCATAAAAACATCAAACCCAGGATCTGAAATAGGTTCAACAACGCCACTACTTACTCGCAACATACGTTGGTTTTGATCTCCATTATAAACAATATTTCCGGCGGTATCTTTAGTAAAAGGTTCAACTTTAACTTTACTGCCAGAAAACAAATAATCACCATTGGCATTTTGCGTGTTAGCCAGCCCTATCAACTCAGATAAACGTTCTTTCATTTCTACAGAAATACTGTTTAACTCATCACTACCATAAGTACCGTTTCCCAAATTTACCATTAAGCTACGGATACGAAATAGTATATCTGTTGTACTGGCTAAAACCCCTTCTTCAAGTTCATTACTTGCTTTAGCCATGTTGCCATTAACATTAAACTGTTCTAATTGAGAAATTTCAGTTTGCAAAAAGCTAATTGAAGTTGCAGCAACTGGATCATCTGAAGGTTTTAGCACTCGCTTTTGCGTGGCCAATTGGAGCTGAGTATATTGAACTTCAGCTTGGCGTAAGAGCATCTCTCTTACCCCTGAATTTGTCATTTGAGCTGTCGATATTCTCATATTTATTCGCCTGGTTAACGAACAGAATCTAGCACAGTCTGAAATAAAGTCCGTGCAACACTAATTACTTGGGCTGAAGCTTCATAGGCTTGTTGAAATTTAATTAAGTTGGCCGCTTCTTCATCTAAGTTAACTCCCGACACGCTGGCTTTTCTCTCTTTAGCTTGAAAAAGCAAGCTCTCCGAAGCATCTCTTTTAATTTGTGCTGATTGAGTTTTTACGCCAACACTACTAATAATTCGACCGAATGCTTGCTGAAAATTTGAATTCCCATTATCAAGTGTTGAAACATATTGTAGATCACCTAATAGAGAAATATTATCATTATTACCACTTCCGTTATTGTTATAATTAATATCAAAACTATCGCCGGCCTGGGGTGAACCTTGCATAGTCACTTCATAACCATAGGTATTATAGGGTGCACCTGCTAATGCCAGCATATTATTTTCTTGATTGGCGACAAAACCTGTAACACCACCAACTAACAATACAGGTGAACCGCTACTCATATCATAGATTGAAAATTCACCTGGCGTCGCATCAAACTCAATTCGAATAGGAGGCGCTAAATTTCCTGGTGTTGTTGTGAACTGAGCAGTGGTGGTATCAGTCACTGATAGTGATTTAATATTACCAGAACCAATATTTGAAATAGCTTGTTCACCCCTTAAAGGTGATGCAGCAGCAATTTGCTCGGCACTAGAAACCAATACATCTATATCTCTTGCAAAATTACGAGTGGTTTGTATTTCAAATGTATCGGCATTGTTAGCAGCACCCGATAAAAAGTTGATCGTAATACCTTCTGATAAAATTTGTACCGTATCGGGAACAACACCAGGCGGTGCAAAAGTGGCAATAGTTGCATTCGTATTTTGATCAATCAGTTGATAATTCCCCGCGCTTAAATAAAGTTGATAATTCGTATCTTTTAATAATGCAGGATCATCAACAGTTATACTCAGTGCCGCATTTCCCGTATTTGCCGTTGAAGCAACAACCCGAGATGTCTCTAATGAAGCCGTATTAATATCGGTAAAAAAATTACCGCCAATTTCATTATTTAAATCCATTCCGAGTTGGTGCTGCGCATTAAAGTGGCTAGAAATTCCCATAGCAACTCGCCCTAGCGTTTGAAAAGCAGGTTCAACAATTTGATTAACAGAATCTAACAAACCACCTAACTCACCACCTTTAAGATTCCGTGTAATATCGATACTTGATGAGCCTGCCGCAATACTTATTCGTCGACTTTTTGGATCAAGTGGATCAGCATCAGACACCAGACTATTGGCTAAACTGCCGACAACAAGAGACTGTCCTGTACCGATAAATACATTAAGACTACCATCTGTCTGTTCTAATGTTTGCACTGAAATCAATTCACTTAAGCGAGTTATCTGAGCATCCCGTTGATCTAACAAATCAGGCGGAAAATTCCCCGGAGAACCAGCAATTTGATTATTTAAATTAGCAATTGATTGTGAAAGTGTTGTTATTTCTTTAGTCACCGAATCAATACTGCCATTAATTTCTGATGTTTGTGACTCTAACTGTGAATGCACCAAATCAAAACGGGCAACCATCATTTGTGATTCACTCAGCAACACTTGCCTAGCAGGAATAGAGGCAGGATCATTTGCAACCCCTTGAAGTGCAGTAAAAAACTTTTGAATTGCGTTGTTAATTCCATTTTCACTGTCAGCCAATAAACCATCAACACGCTTAGCTTGTGTTAAAAAACTTTCATAGTTATTAAAGTCGGATGTTGTTGATTGTAACTCTAACTGTTGCGATTGAATAAAAATGCGGCGTATATTTCCAGCTTCTACACCGGTTCCCAAATAATTCCCACCAATAAATTGTGGTAATCGTGAAGCCTGATCGACACGTTGGCGAGAATACCCCTCTACATTAGCATTAGCAATATTATGCGAGGTTGTCGCAATAGATGCCTGGTTGGTTAATAATCCTGAAATGCTGATATCGAATATGCTCATAATCGTCTTCCAGTTGCACTTAGTTCAAAACTCATTCTGTTGCTTCATTAAATTCAAAGAATTTCTTATCATCGAATATACGTAATATTTTTTCTGCATAATCAGGATCAGTAGCATACCCGGAATTTTGCAACTCATTTATATATTCATTTGCATTTTCTGCTGCTTCAACCGCTTTTTGATAACGTGGGTTTTGTGTAACAAAATCAACATAATCATCAAAAGACTCAGCAAAACTATTATATTTTCTAAAAGAGGCATTCACTTTTTTAAAAGCCTGATTATCAACTTCCAATGTATCTATATTAATTTTTTCACCTTGCCAACGGTTACTCGCTTTAATCCCAAATAAATTATGTCCTGGTTTGCCTTCACCATCATGCATAATAAACTTACCCCAACCAGTTTCTAATGCTGCTTGGGCTATTAACAACTTTGGGTCGACCGATAATTTTTGTGCCGCTTTTTTGGCATAAGGCAATAATGTAGACACAAACTCTTTAATATTTTTAAACACGGCTTTTTTTTCTGGTTGTAGTTTAGGCTGTTCAACCATCACTTTTGCATTAACAGCTTGCTCGTACTTTTTAACGTCTAGCTGTTTATTTTTAATTGAATTTATTGCTACGGTATTTTTTTCTATCGCTTTTTCTACTGACACAAGCGCATCACGAGATGAATAAGTTAGTGGTTTTGTGCCTTTAACAACATGTGCATTGTCTATTCTTGAGACAGCCGCTCTTTCAGGGAATTTAGATGGCTTTTCAGTATCACTATTTTTTTGTGAAAGCTGAGCAATCATCATTTCAGCGATCCCAAAATGCCCATCTTGTGATAAGTTAACCGACATTTGCTCATCCAACATTCCTATAAACATCTTTTCTTGCTGGCTTGAAAAAGGAGAGTCTTCACCAATCACAGCACTCGCTTGACGCATTGACTTAAGCATCATATTCATAAAAAAAGCTTCAAACTCTTTAGCCGCTTTTTTAATCGCCCCCTGTTCATCGGTTAAGCCTTGACGACGAATGTTATCTAAAGAGTTAAGATCACTATAAATACTTGCTTGATCAAGCGCAGGTGATATGAATTTGGCTGATAATAATTCTGACATTAGATTACAACTAGCTCACCACTAATCGCTCCGGCCTGTTTTAATGCTTCTAAAATAGCCATTACATCACCCGGAGCTGCACCAACAGAATTAACCGCTTCAACTAATTGTTGTAACGTAGCACCAGGTTTAAAATGAAACATACGGTTATTTTCTTGTTCTATATCAAGTTGGCTATCTTGGGTGGTTACAGTTTCACCTTGCAGAGCTAAAGGTTCTGCTTGGCTAACATCTTGGTTTTCTTTTATTTTCACAATTAAATTACCATGTGCAACAGCTGCTTCTTTCAAGTTCACATGCTTACCAATTACAATAGTGCCTGTTCTTGAGTTAACCACAATACGCCCTATTGATTCAGCAGGCTTCACATCAATATTTTCTAATACAGAAAGGTAATTAATTCTTTGCGCAGGATCTCTTGGTGCATTCACCTGAATAGATGTTTGATCAATTGGTTTAGCCGTCTGACTTCCTACCAACAAGTTTATCGCTTTAGCCACTCTTACAGCAGTGGTAAAATCAGGTTTATTTAAATTAAAAACTAAAAAGTCATTAGATAAAAAGTTAGTTGAAACCGTTTGTTCAACACTAGCGCCATTAGGAATACGGCCAACAGTTTGGTGGTTCACACTAATTTTAGAGCCATCAGAACCTAATGCGCCAAAGCCACCGACAACCAAATTTCCTTGCGCTATTGCATAAGTTTTACCATTAGCCCCTCTTAGTGGTGTCATTAATAATGTTCCACCACGTAAACTTTTGGCTTCACCTAAACTACTCACAGTAATATCAATCGTTTGACCTGCTTTAGCAAACGCAGGCAATGTAGCATGAACAGCAACCGCAGCTGAATTCTTTAGTTTTAATTGACTACCTTGCGGAACATTAATGCCAAAACGAGCTAACATGGTTCTAAACGTTTGCTCCGTATATTTTGTTTTCTCGCCCGTGCCATCTAAACCAACGACTAAACCATAACCAATTAACTGATTCTCCCTAACCCCTTGCACACTGGTTATATCTTTCAATCTTTCAGCAAAAGTCCACTGTGTCCAAACACTTAGGATAATTACTACGAATATTTTTAATGACTTCATTATATTAAAATCCTTAATGTTACAGACCTAAAAAGGCCACCAACCCGAATTAAAAAATCGACTTAACCAACCCGGTTCATTTGCTTCAGCTAACACACCTTTACCACCATAAGATATTCTGGCATTGGCAATACGTGTAGATAATATTTGATTATCTTTATCAATATCTTCCGGTCTGATAATACCCGCGACTCGAATAAATTCACTGCCCTGATTTAATGAAATCCATTTTTCACCTTTAACAACAAGATTACCGTTAGGATAAACTTGATGAACAGTAACTGTAATCGTTCCTTGTAAACGATTACTTTGTGCGCTATCGGTTTCAGCAGAAAAACTGCGAGATTGAGCTCCACTGGTAACACTTAAGTCAGGCATACCGCCACCAACAGAAAGTATATTGCCAAACATTGAAGGAGCTGCAAGTGTTGTGGTCGAATCTTTCGCCAACTCAGTGTCAGCCTTTTTACTTGCATTAGTGTTTTCAGTTAAAACAATGGTAATAATATCGCCAACTCGCAATGCTTTTTTATCTTGAAAAAGCATTTGAGCAGATCCCGGATTAAAAATAGCACCGGGATTACTTTGACTGGTATCACGTACCTTAGGATAAGCAGGCGCCCAATTAGGATCATCCATGCTGGCATCTTGATAAATAGTTGTACAAGCTGACAAAACTGAAACAACAACAATGCTCATCATCACTTTTAATTTCATCTGATTATTCTGTGTATTCAACGCCATAATATTCACTCCACTAAAGCGTTTGATTAATAAATTGAAGCATTTGATCAACCGCAGAAAGCACTTTGGCATTAGTTTCATAAGTACGCTGGGTTTCAATCATGGCGACTAACTCTTCAACGGTTGAAACATTTGAGGTTTCTAACTGTCCCCCTCGCAATGCCCCCAAACCATCTAAACCCGGCGTACCAATAACAGGAGCTCCGCTGCTTCCGGTTTCTAAATAAAGATTTTCACCAATTGGCTGTAACCCCGATGGGTTAATGAAATCTGCTAATTGCAATGTGCCTAAATTGGTTGGTGCTGCTTGTCCAGGCTCTTGTGCACTGATTGTGCCATCAATTGAAACATCCAAACTGGTTGCTGTTTGTGGGACAGTAATCACAGGCTGCAAAACATAGCCGCTTCCTTGGGTAACAACTTGCCCATTTTCATCTAAAGTAAAGTTACCCGCTCGGGTATAACCAGTTGTACCATCGGGTAATAATATTTGAAAAAAACCACTGCCTTGGATTGCCATATCCAATTGATTTTCTGAAGTTTGAAAGTTACCTTGTGTATGAATTTTTTGGGTAGCAACAACTTTAACACCAGTACCTAGTTGCAAACCTGCTGGCAGTCTGGTTTCTTGTGATGACTCTGCACCTGGCTGACGTAAATTTTGATAAAATAAATCTTCAAAAGCAACGCGCGACTTTTTAAATCCGACAGTTCCAGCATTAGCCAGATTATTTGAAATAACAGCTAAGTCTTTAGTTTGAGCTTCAAGACCTGTTTTTGATATCCATAGTGCCGGATGCATAGTGATTACCTCTAAAAATTACTTATAAACTATCGAATAAATATTCGATCAACTTCGCTATCAATTATGGCTGCAATAATCGATCCAATGCGCTACCTCTTTCTTCAACTGATGACATTAACTTTACTTGCACTTCAAATTGACGAGATAACGTAATCATATTGGTCAGTTCTTCAACCACACTGACATTACTCGATTCTAAAACACCACTTTCCAAAGTTACTGCTGCATCAGCTTCAAATGGCTCTCCTTCTAAACTATAAAATAAACCTTGTTGATTTTTTTCTAACGTTGCAGGATCAGGGTTGACCATTTTTATTCGATCAACAACGGCTATTGCGTTAGCCTCTGCGCCAACCGGCAATATGGTGACAGTACCATCTTTAGCAATATCGATTTTTTCAAATGGTGGCAAAGCAATCGGTCCGCCTTCACCTAAAATGGGTTGGTTAACGGCATTCAATAACTCACCATTAGCCGTCACTTTTAAATCACCACGGCGAGTTAATACTTCTTCGCCCCCTTCATTTTGAGTAACAAACCAACCTTCACCACGTATTGCAATATCAAGATTACGTCCTGTTGTTTTAACCGCTCCTTGTTCAAAGTTATGCCCAGGTCGTTCACTCATTGCAAAAGCACGGGTTGGATGCCCATCGCCATAAACAGGCATTGAGCGAAATTGTGCTAAATCAGCTTTAAAGCCTGTTGTTTTAGCATTTGCCAAATTATTGGCGGCATTCGCTTGAGCGAGAGAGGTTTCTCTCGCACCAGTCATGGAAATGTAAAGCATGTTATCCATTATTTTTTCTCTTCATTACAAAATTTAAAACCACACAACTTATCAATGATGAAACTAACGAATATTGATAATGGCTTGTGTTACGGTATTATTAGTCTCAATTGATTTTGCATTGGCTTGAAAGTTTCTTTGCGCAGCAATCAATTGTACTAACTGTTCGGTTAAATCAACGTTGGAAACCTCTAACGCACCAGATCGTATTTGCCCAAAACTAGAAGTCAGCGCTTCGCCAACTAATGGACTACCAGAGTCGATAGTATCTTCCCAAGAGTTATTGCCTATTTGTGCTAAACCTTGAGCATTTTGAAATCTCGCCATTGCAATTTTTCCAAGTGCCGTTGTTTGTCCGTTACTAAAATTAGCACGTACAACTCCTGTATCTGAAATTTCCACACCGGTTAATCGGCCAATAGGAAAACCATTTTGATCTAATACATTCACTGTAAAAGGTGATGAAAACTGAGTGGTGCCATTATTCGCGTAATTAAAACTGATTGTTTGAGTGGGATCTGAACCATTTAAAAAATCAATGGCCGTTGTTGTAATTGGGTCGGGCGTATTGGAAAGATAACCACCAGAATTATCAAAGTCAGTTACATGATAAAGCTGACCACCTGATCCAGCAGTCCCACCAGTAATATCAATGGGTAAAACTGCGCCATTAGCATCTGTTGTATTGTAATAAGTTGCCCACTGATTATCTGCAACCTTCACATAATAAGCTGTCACTACATGACTTTCACCTAATGAATCAAATACGGTTAACGAAGTCGACGCATTAAAAGTAGAAGGTTGTAATGGATCAAATGCTAACGGATTTAAAATTCCGCCATTAGCAGGCAAATTAACACCAACATCCACTAAAGAAGTCACAGTTGGAACACCCGCTGTTTGTGGTAACTGTAATGCTATTGTGCTAGATAAACTAGTTGCAGTCACAGTACCATCGGCATTTACTGGGAAAACCTGAAGCCTCGCACCAGCGTTATTCACCACAAATCCATTACTATCAACACCTAACTCACCATTACGAGTAAAGGTATTATTTTCATTACCCTCGCTTGGAGAAAGCACAAAAAAACCTTCACCAGAAACCGCCAAATCAAGCGTGTTAGAAGTAAACTCTAAGTTACCTTGATTAAATTGCTGCGCAACATTGGCTAACAAAACCCCGTTACCAATTGTTGTACTTGAACTCCCAAAAGAAGTTGTTGAAAAAATATCAGCAAATTCTGTGCGAGACTCTTTAAAGCCTGTTGTGCTTACGTTAGCAATATTATTAGCGGTTACATTAAGCTCTGCTTGCGCTGCATTCAAACCACTAAGCGCTGTATTAAATGACATAACTTCTCTCCTATTTAACCAATTTCTTTTACTTCACTAAATTCAATTTGTCCCAACCCTGTTAAGTTCAACAAGATTCGACCTTCAGCCCCACCAAGATTGACACTTTCAACTCGTGCAACCACAGAG
Source organism: Aliikangiella litoralis (assembly GCF_052495765.1). The sequence continues at coordinate 4,303,816 of NZ_CP199292.1, forward strand.
GTTTTTAACTGTTCAGTTGCTCCTCCTACTTGACCATAAGCGGCAATGGTATATTTACCAGATGGCATTCTTTCACCATTGCTATTATTGCCATCCCAAATAAAATCTAAATCGCCAGCTTCTTGTGTTCCCACTTCAATACTTCGTACCACCTGACCCGCTTCATCTTTAATTTCAAACCGAATGTTGGTAGTGGTTGACTCCAAATTAAGCTGGCCAGCAATTGCTGATTCATTTAATAAAAAACCTTCATTACCAGGAATTAATACGTTTCTTCCAACTAAAGCTGAAGCTTGTAGTGCTTGGTTAGATGTCATAGAGTTTGATAATTCACCAAATTGATTCACCAATGTTTGTAAACTATCCAAACTGGCAAATTGTGACATTTGTGAAATAAACTCTTTATTATCAACTGGTGATAACGGATCTTGGCTCGCTAACTGAGTCGTCAATATGGCTAAAAAATCAGCTTGCCCAAGTTCTTTTTTTATTTCGCGACTTGGTGCTTCATGAGTCTGCAAACCAATATTGGAATAATCTGTGGTATTAACTGGAGATGGCATAGTAGGACTCTCTTTCTAGACTACTGACCCAACGATAGGGTTTTGGTTAATAAATGTTTGGTCATATTGGCAACTTGAACATTGGATTGATATGAGCGTGAAGCAGATATCATGTTTGCCATTTCTTCAACCATGTTAATGTTGGGCGCATATACATACCCTTTTTCATCAGCGATAGGATTATCTGGTTGGTATCGCGCAACCGCAGCAGCCTGACTTTCAACAATGCCATTAATTCGAACCCCCGCTTGAGCTTGGTTCATTTGGCCATTAGCCGATACGCCATTAAGCACTGCTTCAAAAACAGGATGTCTGGCCTTATAAGTTTGCTCGGTGCTGCTAGCCACACTATCAGCATTAGCAATGTTACTTGCCGTCGTATTCAGCCTGACACTTTGTGCTGCCATGCCTGAACCGCTGATGTTAAAAATATCGTAAAGCCCCATCGTTTTCTCCAAATCTCTAACTATTATCTGCTACTTGTTTAATCATGACAGATTGATTCATCATTACTTTACTCACCACGTATGGCTTTCATTAACCCTTTAACTTTTCCATCTAAAAAACGCAAAGTTGCTTGATATTGCATTGCGTTTTCAGCAAATTTGGTTTGCTCAACTTGTGCATCAACCGAGTTACCATCGCCTGTGTCTGGTTGAAATGGTACTCGATACGATAGCCCTGGAATGTCTGTTCCAATTCGGCTATCAATATGTTTGGCTGAAGTTCTTTTCAGTCCACTTGCCAGGTTAGATTGAGCTTGTAACAGCGCTTGGGAAAAATCGATATCTCTTGCTTTAAAGTTAGGCGTATCGGCATTGGCTAAGTTGTTAGCTAAAACTTCAGCACGTTGAGAGCGTATATTTAATGCCGCCTCATGTACTCCGAATGCTTTCTCAAAATTAATTGACATCGTTTTTCCACCGCTGGTTTCTACTGTGATTTTTACAGGCCTCTGACCGCCTTCGCTTTTAAATCACTAGTAGAAATGCAAGGGTTATGCCAACTCAAGTCGAACGAAAATACTAGGGATAGGGATTAAACAGGATCTATTTTTGGGGCAAATGCGGCAATTGAGTACCGTAAAAGCGGCAATTAAAAGTGACAGGGTTTTTATTGGTTTACCCGGTTTGAGATATTAAAAAGAGCCAAAATGAAGTAAAGAAAATCAGGGTGCTTACCGAGTCTTGAGAGTGAATGGTGACAGCCCTGACTCAGAAACATATCGATAGGCAGTTACTATACGGTTCACCTTTAAATAAGTATCTATTTATTCTAATTAGCGTATGCTATTGAAGACTGCTGTAAAATAGGAACAATATGATGGAAGGTATTAGTGATATTAAAATTGTTAGCCTCGATGAATTACGCCCTCCCAGAATACGTAAAGAGCCTTATATTAATCTCTATTTTAAGTTATCTCACTCAGCGCCAAAACGCTGGTGTGCCGATTTTACTCAACTAACTTCAAAATCAGAATTTTCAGTCAAAATAGATTCAAAAAAAGGAGAGTTCATTGAAACCTGGGTTCGTAAACCAGAACAAATAGAAAAACTATTTCAGTACTTAAAAGAAAATATTAAAATTTGCAATGAAAATTATATTGCTAGAATTCATTCAGAAGCACAGGCTGAGCAATCAAAAAATAGTGTTGTTGATGATGAAGGTGAACAAGGACAATTAAATAAAATTATTGCTAATTTAAATTTTGATGATTAATTAAGGAAAATCGACTCGAGTGGAATTCATTACGGTTTCAATAATTTTGATACCTTCGTGTTCCCAACGTTTTTTTTCATCACTACAATCATAAAAAAACTGTCCCATATTAATCAATAAATAACCAGTGTTGAGCGGTAAAACATGAAAAATAGCTCTTCGACTTTCATTGGTTGAAAAACGAATCCATTCATTACCATGAATCAGCACTACCTGATAATCATCAGGGTGTTTAATTGATTCTCTTTCAATATCTTTTTGTATATCCTCTGCATAATGCTCAACGGGATAACCACCATTTTCTACATAAAAATCGTGACAAGATTGACGAATTTGATAATTAAGTCCACCTTCCTCTTCATAAGTAGCATCTATTAATTGCTTTAAATAATGAATCATACTATCCGTTTGTATATCGTTAAGTGGATAATCTTTTTTAACAGGCACTACCTGCCATTCCATTGTCATATACCCAATCGATTGGATCCCATGTTTAAACCAGCTTCCCCTGTACCACCAGGTATCACTTGCAATACATGCCCCTTGAAAAAAACGTGTGGCAAGTTGAATATTTTCTATTTCATGACTTTGGGAAATATCAAAATAAGATGGGCCTTTTTTAAAATCAAACTTACCCACTGCTGAAGTAGGAAATTGATAAGATAACTTAATCCCTGAGAGCGAGGTTGTATAAGTCTGTGGGCGATTAAAATCAGCTCCACCATGTGTCAAACCCAATAAGCTGGGCCACCTTTTTGCTGTTTTTAAAATCAATCAGTAATCCCTTAACACACTAATCATCAGGAAAATCGACTCGTGTGGAATTCATTACGGTATCAATAATTTTGATGCCTTCGTGTTCCCAAGAGTCTTTAACATCGCGACAATCATAATAAAACCGGGCCATATTGACTAATAAAAAATCTCGGTTGAGGGGTAACACATGAAAGACTTCATTTCTTCTTTCGTAAGTTGAAAAACGAACCCACTCATTACCATGAATCGACACTACCTGATAGTCATCAGGGTGTTTGATGGATTTCTTTTTGATCATTCGTTGAATATCCTCAGCATAATGCTCAACAGGATAGCCACCATTTCGTACATAAAAATCATAACAAGACTTACGAATTCTATCATTATCGCCGCCCTCATTTTCATACACACCATAAATAAAAGCTTTTAAATACTCAATAATGTTGTCTGATTTCAAATTTGTTATTGCATAGCTTTTATCCATAGGAAAAACTTCCCATACCACTCTCATATGGCCAATTGGGTCAAACCCTTGCTTAAACCAACTCCCCCAGTACCACCAAGTATTAGTAGCAAACCGATATCCTTCAAAAAATGACATTGAGTCTTTACCAGTACCATCTTTTAAATTCACCACAGGGATATGCTCTTCAAGATAAGAATCACCATAGAGAGAAACCGGAAACTGATAAGTTAACTCAATACCCGATAAAGAAGTAGTAAACGTTTGCAGACGTTTAAAATCAGCCCCCCCTTGAGTAAAGCCTAAGAAACTCAATGGTCTGCTAATGGTTTTTAAAATCAAAATATTAAATTCCTTTAGTTAAACTTTAATCTTTTGTTGTCGCATATAGCGCTCAACCCATCTGGCTCGTTTATCTTTACCCGCTTCCATTAAGTGTCGATGATAGGTGTTAATGCCCATAAAAGGCAAGGTGTGAGGACTTACCGCTTCATCAGCAAAAAAGACACTATAGCTAAACATTAAGCTCCGCCGCCATGCCGACCAATCATTGCCACCTGCCATATTGGGTACTATATCAAAGGGATTAGCATTATGCCCGCTCACTTTTAAGCCCAACTCACGCGCCAGACGCTCAACTTCTTGAACCTGACAACCAATGGAATGTAAAGCCATTTGTTGATTGGTTAAACGAATAGTTTGCGTGCGGTTTTTAATCACCTTAAGGGCTTGTTGCAAAATAATACCACCTTGGCTGTGCGCCACCCAATTGACCGGCAAACCTTGACGGGCCACCTGCACCAGAATGGCCGATAAATGATTGGCATTCAGACTCGCTTTATTCTGTTTATCCCAACCACACTCCCATAAATCATGCAGGGTACTTTCTGTAGGGTTATGTACCAAGGTGTAGCTATCAAAGTCCTGACCACGATAAGCCCAATCTAAATGAGTGCCCATTAGCCACATGGCTTTCTCCAAATTATTTTTCATCCCATTAATTGCGGCATAGCGAGTGATAACTTCCGAAACTGGTTTTATATCTTTTATATCCCAAGCATCTTCCAGTGATTTAATATCATCATAGTGAATATCCTGAGTAATCCGCTTGGATTTATCCTTTCGTGTGACCAGATACATAGCCGTTCGCTCATGTTTAGCGGGATTTTTTGGCCCTAACATATCATCATCCAGCACCATATCATCAATCACCACCTTCTGATCAGGCAACAACAAATAGCGAATTTTATAATGATACAATCCATGACAATAACCACTTTTTACCCAACGCATGGCAGGCCTTAGCCGATTACGATAACTATTAGGATCATTCGGATTTTTTTCTAAACGCACACAATCTTTTAACACCATTAGCCGATCGAATTCATTCAAACAACAGAGTGAATTGATGGCCTGTGTAGTAAAGGTGGTTTTGGTCAGTTTGCGACCATACTGCTCTGCTTTCGTTGCAAAGGCTTGATCATATTGAGTAATATGCTGTTTTAAATATTGCCAGGTGTGATTTTTCCAGGCTTGTTGTTGTGCTTTTGAGGGAAGTGACACCCTACGTTCAAAACTCATTTTAACTGTTTCCTTATCCTTGTTTTGCAGGCGTTTTAGTCTACTTAATTAAAAAGGCAACTCAAGTGGTATTACCACTTCATTTTAATTGATAAGCCAAATTGTGAACCGCTTTGCAAAATTATTTTTTAAATTCATTAATAAAAAGTGATTAAATATCGGGAAATATTTTATTTTTTAATCGATTAATTTCTTTCTCTTTTAAAAAATTAGTAATCGTTTCAACAAAATCGATATCAATATAACTCACATCTCTAAATGCATTAGCCGCATAGCTTTTTGAACTAATATCAACACCTAAATGAATCAACTCAATTTCTAAACAATGTTCCACTCGATGAAAATTGCAACATAATGAGTAAACCAAAAGCTGCTCTCTTTCATTTTTAAACCGCTTGAGAAAAGTCATCAAATACTCCGCAGAGATCCCCGCAATATCTCTTACTTCAATCAGCGTTTGCTCTAATCTTTTTGATGAATCAGGCATACAGAATTCCTTTTAATTTAGTACTCCCTCAACAAACTTTGAGAGGTTTTATTAGTTAATAAAAAACTGGCCATACAGCTTATGAGCTGAAGAAGTAATTGCTCAAATGACCAGAAACAAACCTCGTTTTTTATGCTAGCAGTGAAAAATCTCATAAACCGTTCACCCACGCTCACCCAGCTCTCAAACTAGGTAAAGATAAGTTGCCTATAAAGTACTTAAGCATTTATAAATGCACAGCAATACCTTCTCGCATAGTCGAGAAAACAACTTATCTAAAACAGGTGGAGAAAATCTTAATTACAAGATTTTTTCTTTAAAAAGCAGAACGTTAAATGTAAGGCATAAAAATTAGTGATAAACCCAATAGACAAAAAGGGTTTGAGAAACTGGGGTCGCGTTGTTAGCCGCGACGTTATATAATGGACAAACGTCATTGTTAGTCTCCTTGTCAGATTAACATTGGCCAGTCAATAACTGAGGGCTGCCACCCTCGACCTTTGACGGCCGCTAACTTACTATGTTGCATAGGGGTTGGCGGTTTCTTACTTAAGCTTGCTACCAGTGAAAGCCGATTTACACTTCCAAAAATCATGGAGCAAGCTGCAAGATATTTTCCAACAGCAAGCAACCGGAAGGTTAGCATAAATTAAGTTAATGTGCATAGCGCTCACTTTAATTTTTTTACTTCTCTTTTTTATATTTTTTTACTTATATAACTACAAAAATAGCTTTATTTTAAGCATTCGTAATTAATAACAATACTTTTTAAATTGCTAACCAAAGCATTGGCTAACTGAAAAATAGTTTCACTGAATTATTGATTGCATCATTATCATTTATGCAAAATATATATTGACAATTATTCTGTGTCAACTATTATTTGCATCATTACCATTTATGTAGAAAAAGTATGTTGCTTGGAGATATTGCTAAATTGAGTGCAGGGTATCCTTTTCGAGGGAAAATACCTGAATTAAAAAATTCTGGTGTTTTTTGTATTCAAATGAAAGATATTCCCTCATATGGCGAATTAAGCTGGACCAACCTTACTGAAGTGAAACTAACCGGTAAACGCCCACCCAACTTACTCACTAAAGGCGATATTATTTTTAATGCTCGTGGTAATATTAACAAAGCATATCATCTAGACAATAAGCCAACCAATGACACTGTTTGTGCCCCCTACTTTTTCATTTTAAGAATTAAACCAGCTTATATCGGTGTCGCATTTAGTGGTTTCATTGCATGGCAAATTAACCAACAACCAGCTCAAAACTATTTCTCCCGCGAAGCCGAAGGTTCTGTCACCAAAAGTATTCGACGTACTGTGCTGGAGAAAATGCCAATTGTCATTCCAGACTTACAACAGCAACGAACTATCATAGCGCTTGAGCAAGCACTAACCAAGGAAAAGTTAACTTACCAGAAACTATTGGATAATTCCCAAAAAATAATGAATAAGCTCACTGCTGAGATCTACTTATCTCATGGAGTAAAAATAAAATGAGCATACAAAAAACACATGGCGATAAAGGAAGTTTTGCAGCAAAACAAGAAAGATTCAATCAAATTTTATGGAGTGCCAGGCACATCTTTCCCAATAATATCAAGCGAGAGGTTTATGGAAAATTACTACTAGTAATTGCCTTTCTTAAGTTTATGTCTGATCTGACACAAAACAAAGCCTCACTAACACCCAAGCTTGATGATAAAAACAATGCGTCAATTGAAGCTTGTGAAGAACAATTAAAAATATCTCAAAAACATAGTTTTTATAAGTTGTGGCAAAGCCGACATAAAACAGGTATTGGAAAACGAATTAATCAAACACTACAGGCAATAGAAGAAGCCAATGCAAAATATTTAAAAAGCGGTAAGTTTTCAGTATTCCAAAATATTGATTTCGATAATAAACAACTTGGTAACCAGCAGCAAAGAAACACAGTGCTATGCAACTTACTTGACTACTTTAATCAAAGCGAACTGGCACTCGATATTTCATTACAAGAGCAGATTACCATTAATAGTAACGGCTTTAAGTTTTTAATTGAAAAGCTGGCGACATCCAAAAACGATACACAACAATCCCAAACACCCACTGCGATTTCAAATTTAATTGCAACACTGCTAGCACCTCAGCCGGGTGATTGTATTTATGATCCAGTATGCGGTTCAGCCACATTGTTGATTCAATGTGGTCGAAAAATATTTGAGCATTATAAAACCAGCCATTACCGACTATACGGCCAAGAACTCAACCACGACATGTGGGCAGTAGCACAAATGAATCTACTAGTACATGGTGAAACCGATCAACGTGTAGTGCAAGGCGATGTAATCGTTGAACCCGGTTTATTAGATAGCAAAGGCCAATTAATGCGTTTTGATGTAGTTGTTGCCAACCCACCATTCAATAGTGACAACTGGAGTTACCTTCATGCAGCGAATGATCCATTTTTACGCTTTGCGAGAGGTATACCACCGAAAAGCAAAGGAAACTATGCATTTATACTGCATATGATTGAGTCCTTAAAATCCGATACTGGAAGAATGGCTGTAACAGTACCACATGGCGTATTATTTAGAGGTGGTAGTGAACAAGAAATCAGAGCAAAACTGATTGAAGAAAACTTACTAGATGCAGTAATTGGTTTGCCTGAGAAAATATTTACTAATGCCAATGTTTCTGTTGCATTATTAATTTTTAGAAAAAATAAAATCGATAATAAAATATTATTTATCGATACAAATAAACCTCGCAAAGCAGCAAAAAACTCAACAAAGCTTTCAGCAAAAGAAGCTGAGGGGGTATCAACAGTTTATTACCAATATAGCCAAGCTAGTAGTCGTTTAGTGGTTAAAGAAGCCCCCATAAAGCCTCACATAACGCAAAATATTCACGAAAAAATTTATACTAATGAAAAACGTATTTCATTAGTCAAACAACATGCTTATGTGGCTTCTTTAGATGAGGTAAGAAACAACAATTATAATTTAAACATATCCCATTACATTGACAACTCTAATAACCAGCCAGCGGCAGAATGGGATAAACTATTTCAAGAGCGTAAAGAATTAAAAGTGCAGTTGGGTGATTTAGAAAATGAAATAGAAAAACATTTAAAGGATTTAGGTTATCAAGGCTAGTTGAAACTTTACTTAAAATAAGTAATTATTAGTCAGAGTAATACTCATACTACTATGACTTAGTTTTTTAATTTATTAAAATGGTAGGGTTATACTATTTATGCGATGAAACATTATTTGATGAGAACTTAAATAATAACCCACGTACTTTCTAGAAAGTCATCTTCTATACTTGATTTAATTGACAGAGTGTTTTCTAATAAATCCGTTTTCTGTATTATTGTGATTTATTGAAAATAATAAGCTGTTAGGTGAGAAATGAAACTCATTAAATTAATCACTGTGTTGTTTACTGTTGCATTTCTTTCGAGTTGTATTACTTATACTCCGAAAGATTTAAAAATATCGAATGTAACCAAAGTAGACAAAGAGAACTTATTACTTACCGTAGGTGAAACTATCCATCATTCATGGATTGAAGGCGAGTTTATAGTGGTAAAACTATCTACAAAAAAAGATTTAATTAAATATACACAGAAAAAAAGCTACCCTCTTAATTATGATGCAAACTTTTGTGAAGAGCCTGATTCACCTTTACATACTTTTGGTTTGTACGTCGAAAAGGCAAGTGACACCTCAAAACTAGAGGCAATATTAGGTGATAACTATTCAAATATCATTAATACGGTTGATTTCAGCTATTTAAACTATTACGTACTAATCCCTGTTTATTTCTCAAAAGACATAGAGATATATGGTAGGCCAGAGAGGAAAAATGCTGTTTTCTACAAAAAATATAACCTTACCGAACACCCAAGAGATTTATGCTTAAAAATCAATGGTTCATTTTTTGGCCTTGGTTTCCGGTCAAATTCTGTCGTCCTGACGCACGAAAAAATCAAACAGATAATGTTGGAAAAATAGCAATGATATTGCCTAACATTAAAATAAGATTGAACAACCACTATTTAAAACGCATCATTTTGGTGCAACTTTATATTTGGTATTTCATAATTTATTGAAAATATTAATAAGAAGTGACTGTCCAGTTTTTTCAGCGTTAGTGGATACGGGCGTAATTGACTTCGGTGATATTGATAATCCATTTGCTCATCGATTTTTCTTGGTTACACATAACCCGAAAGTCCAAGAGTTGGAATTATATAGGGATGCAAAATTTTACAAAGCTATTTTTAGGTTGCACAGGAATTGGATAGCGTATAGAGAAAAAATGAATATAAAGACATCAACCGAAAACTCTCTTGCGAACTTTCACTTGTATCAGGAATTATCAGCCTAACCAAAAGCTAAAGCGGAAGAGCAATACAGCAATTACAGACAGTCACTTTACAGCCTACCAGCAATCATATATGTCTGTAATTATGTTTTCTGTGCGGAACCGCATGCAGGGTGGTGTGGGGGCTGGAGGTTAGAGACCTCCGGCTACCCGATTAGCTTAATGTATGTTAAGAAATGCTCTATAAGCAGGATGAATAGACCATACTATATTGTCATTTCTATTTTCTACTGATTTGTATAAATCTGGATCATCTGTAAAGTGAGTAAATGTTTTTTTGTCATCATAAATTCTTGAAATTAGACCCAATCTATATAAAAAATCACCAAGATCTTCATGCTCTGCATAAGCTTTCCCATCGACACAAGGAATGGCATCTGCATCTCGACCTCGAACAAAATTCTCCTCGAGAATTAAAAAGAGCAATTACAGACAGTCACTTTACAGCCAATCACCGACACACTCAACGGTTAATTGCTGCATGGTTTTTCCTATATTGCTGATTCAATAACACCTTGCGATTTGTAACAATAACCCTCCTTTCAATTTATCAAGGATGATAAATGGCTATTCCCAGAAGAGAACAAATTGACTCCGAAAACCCCGGTTATTATCATTTAATCAGCCGCTGTGTACGACGAAGCTTTCTATGTGGGTTTGATGCCGAGACAGGGATTAACTATGAACATCGCCGTCAATGGATTGAAAACCGTCTTCTTCAATTGGCTGATGTATTTGCCATTGAAGTCTACGCCTATGCCGTAATGAGTAATCATTATCACTTAGTGGTTTACTCCAATCCTAAAGCCCCTGAGCAATGGTCAGATTTAACGGTTGCAGAGCGTTGGTTAAAGGCTTTTCCCGGTAAAATCGATAAACCAGAATTTCAGCAACAGCGTCAGTTACGTTTACAAGCAATTGTTAATGATAAAGAGTTATTAGCCACCTATCGAAAACGATTAGGGGACATATCCTGGTTAATGCGACGTTTAAATGAGCCTTTGGCTCGATTGGCCAATTTAGAAGATGGCTGTAAAGGACATTTCTGGGAGTCTCGGTTTACTTCACAAGCACTACTGGATGAGTCTGCGGCGCTGGCTTGTATGGCCTATGTCGATTTAAACCCTATTCGTGCAGGAATGAGTGAGTCGTTGCAAAACAGTGAGCACACTAGTATTCAAAAAAGGGTTAACACAATGACCGTTAAACAACTTAATCGGGCCGTCACTTCAATGGCAGGAAACATAAAAGCACGTTGTTTAAATTTGAAACTCAACGATTATATTGAGCTGGTGGAGTGGACAGGAAAAAAGATTGCCTATCCCAATAAAACCGCAATACCGCCTCATATTCAATCGGTATTAGCCCAGTTGAATATCAATCACTCTCACTGGCTTAGCCAAATTCAACATTACGGCACCAATTATGGTCGATTTGTTGGTTGTATTCACTCGATTAAAGCCAAGGTGGTGCAACTAGAACAACGATGGATTCAAGGGAGTCGACAATTACAGCAACTTTTTAGTTCAGTCTAAAGTGAAAATATAAAAACCAATTCCCAACTGCTCGTTAACCACACCGATGGTTATTTCGGCTGCTCTTCATTCAGCAATTTCAAAAAATAATGCTAATTTTTCTGCCATTCGCTTATTCATAATCAATGACAATCAAACCTAACTCTCACACAAGGCTTTAGTTGTTCTTGTTTAAAACCTTTGAGTAGAAAAGTGACTGTCTGTAATTATGTTTGGTAATTATGTTTGGTTCAGACACCATAAAAACCGGAATAAACAACAATACTTAAGGCCAAAAACGCTGGAACCAGAACAAAAAGCCCAATTACTTTATAGCCTCCTTTTGCATATCTACATACTAAAGATGATGCAACAACAGTAAAAGTTGGTATAAACACTGTAGGTATAAGCCCAGGAAAAAACTGCCCATTTTTTACTACTATAGTGTAATTAACCAGTGCCAGAATAGGCACCAAAATACATACTGCTAAAAATATCCAAAACCAATATTTAAGTATACTCTTCAAAAACATCAATATCTGCTAACTGCTAACGATTATTTATATGTAGCCCAAAAATGACTGTCCATGATTATTTTGTAAACAGAGACTCATAATCTAGACCACCTTCTCGCCCCCGATTATATTGCTGTGATTTATTCTGATCATATGGAGAGTTTAAATCATTTTTAATTCTGTCATACAATTGCAAACTAGCTGTGATCTTTGCTTGAAACTGTGCATCATTGTAGTTTGAGCCAACGCTAGGACTTAAACTGCTTTGCGCCACAAGCCTAACATCTTGAGTATTTATAAGTTCATCACCGATAGAAACCATCGAACATTGATTTTGTAAGCTTTCTATTAACCTAGTTTTCCCCGAACCGTTTCTTCCGGTTAAGACTAGAATGCTTCCGTTTAAAACGGCGGGCTCTTTCAGAAGAAAACCTTTATGCTCCTTTGTCCCTTCGATTTTTAGTTGCACTCAATTCTCCTTGAAACTTAACGCCTCAAGCAGCGGCGCGCGTTAGCGCGTCCAGCCACGCAGTGCGATGCTGCCTTGACTTGTTAGGTGCTTTAATACTTTTTATAACTATCAAGTGGCAGCCCTTTCTCTCCAGATATTTTAAGAATGTTACATACGATCTCAAAATACTTCGGTTGTATGCCTTCTATTTCTTTATGTTCGCCATAATCATTTAAAGAGCGAATAGTTTTAAAACTATCCCATCCTCCACTTTGAGCGATGATCTCGTTGACTTCGTGGTGCTTTGTGCAACCATGCTCACGAAATATCTTTATGTATTCGTTAATCTCTTTTGACTCATCTTTAGATAGAGGCTTTCCTCTAATAACTGACTCTGAAACCTGCTGCTTACTAGAATACTCTCGGTAGAGGAATACCATCTTACTGAATCTATCCGGGCCAGCGGATACTAGTAATTGCAGTTCCTGCCATGAGAGCCTTGTAATATTGGTGATGTGGATAGTGCTTGTTCGTCCTTTTCTATTAGAGACCTGAACGGCTTCATTCACATTGAAGTTTGCTATTTCTCTATATAGATTTACGTCATAGTCAATTTTCAAAGCGACCTCTAATTTTCCCGTTCCTGGCACCTAACGCCCTAAGCAGGCGAATGTAGTTTTATTTCGCTTGCCTTTACTTGTTAGCACCTTTTATTCAATTCCGAAATTATACTTTTTCGATGTTCAGCATTAAAACGCATTAAATCAATTATTATTTTTTGGGATTCTGCTTGTATCGTTAAGACCTTGCTAATAATACCTGAGACTTTATAACTCTTATACTCAGACCATTTAACCGTGTCGCGTTCTGCCATATGCTCATAATGAAGTCCATCATCAGAAAACTCTATAGCATATTCCTCCACCTTGGATGAGCCTGAATTAAAAATGAAAAGCCAAAGAGTAATCATCGCAGGGACAAAAATGAGACTGACTACATAAAGTTGAATAAAGCCAGTTGATGGTCCATAACCCAGAATAGTTCCGATAGTGAGCATGATGCCAAAAGAAATTATTCCAAGTATGGCATTCCTCAATCGATAAATAATACTTTGTAATTTTCCCTGCGAATATTTCAAGTTCCGAATTCCTTTGTAGTGCTAACAGCTGATTGAATGCAGTAAATCTCATTAATATTCAAACAACCGTTTAACTGCATTTCGACTTTTTAATAATTATCAAATACTTACCTAACTTCATAGCTATGTCAAGGGGGGGGAGCTTGTTTGAGTCGTATTTTAATACATCATTAATACAAGAAAGTAAAAATGAGCCGATCACCAAAAACAAAATTTATGTGGCTAGTTAGAACCCAAATTCGTACCTTACACTATTCCTATTAAACAGAAAAAACCTATGTACAATGGATTAAGCGATTTATCCATTTTTACAATCTTAAACATCCCAAAGACATAGGAGCGGAAGATGTGACCAACTTTTTGACTCACTTAGCCGTTGTTAGAAAAGTATCTCCAGCAACACAAAATCAAGCGCTGTGCACACTAGTACTTTTGTATAAAAAAGTACTGGAAACACCACTATGTAAGACTGTATCCAGACCAATCCAAATTAAATCAATCTCAATACTCAGAGGTCAACACTCCCTCATAAGCTTCAGACGCCATCACCGGAGTAAACTCGGTAATAGAATAAGAAGCAGCACCTGCTTGAACAAATGGATCAGACTCTAAGAGCGATATCAGCTCACCTTTATTGGAATGCTTTGAAATAATAATACCGCCTGTTCTCGGCTCTTTACGTCCGCCAAACAGTAAATTGTTAGCCTTATATTCTTTGGCCAGATAGTTTCGGTGTAAGTCCGTTAGTTCTGGCGTTATTTTGCTCATATCATTAAAGTTCATATCAACTAGAAACATATTTTCCTCGTTTTTTACTATCTTCTGGGTTAAAATCGCTACTAATAACGTAGCATACCGCTATTAATTTAGAAGCGCAAGACGAATGCAAACACCACTTCCTCAAAAAAGTGTCAGAGGCTCAAACTCTGGCATTGCAATAATGGCCCTATTCGATCTACTTGGTCGAAAGTGGAATATGAGAATATTATGGGAACTAAGAGAAGGCCCCTTAAGTTTTAGAAGCCTACAAAAACATTGTGATAGTATGTCACCTTCTGTTTTAAACAGCCGCATCAAACAACTTTCTGAAGCAAAACTATTAGCAATAACAGAACAAGGCTACCAACTCACTCAGCTCGGGGCTTCTTTGATGCAAACCTTAGATCCTTTAAGAAACTGGGCTTCTCACTGGGAGCAAGAGGTGCTCTCAAATAATAAATAACAACACGCTTAACAAGGTGTAAACTCAAAGTTAACTCGAACCATTTAACTCATAATCCATACACCTTGCAATAAATTGAATGATTTTGCTAACGATATGGCTTGTTCTCTGATAAAGTGCAGCCAAATTTTTCAAAGGAATACTAACTTGTTTACTGAACTCGACGATAGACTGCTTCAAGCCATTAATGAAGCCGGTTTCGAAAATCCAACCAAAATCCAGGCAGAAACCTTTGAGTTAGCTTTGGATGGTAGCGATTTGTTTGTGAGCGCAGAAACAGGTAGTGGAAAAACCTGTGCCTATTTACTTCCTACTCTCGAACAGTTATTAACAAAAAACCAAACCGGGTTATTAGCTTTAATATTAGTACCAACCCGAGAACTCGCTCAGCAAGTACTCAAACAAGCAAAAATATTTGGTCGCTTCACGCCATTAAAGTTTGGTCATATTAGTGGGGGCACTGATATCAAAAAACAAAATCAACTCATTAAAGAACCCCCTCATTTACTCATTGCCACACCGGGACGATTAGCTGAAATATTAGCACGAGAAGAGTTAGACTTAAGTCAGGTGGAAACTTTAATTTTAGATGAAGCAGATAGGTTACTTGATATTGGATTAAGCGCTGAAATAATGTCCATTGCAAAACTTTGTATTAACCGTCAACAAACTCAATTGTACTCAGCGACTTTGGCCAATAAAAAGCTACGTGGACTCGCCAGTGAATTATTAAACGAACCAGCGGTCATTGAATTAAATCAAGTCACCGATACGCATGAGTCAATTAAACAACAAATTATTTTTGCCGATGACAAGTCACATAAAATAAAACAGCTCTGCTGGCTACTTAACTATGAAACCTATCAACACTGTTTAATTTTTACCAATTCAAAAGAACAGGCCGATCAACTCTATAATGAACTACAAAAACAACAAATTAATGTTGGCATTGTGCATGGAGGTCGAGAGCAAAAACAGCGAAACTTATTTATGAGCAAGTTGAGGCGAAATGAAATAAAAGTGCTCATTGCTACCGATGTTGCCGCTCGCGGAATTGATATTGAAGGAATGGATCTTGTGATTAACTTTGAAATGCCACGACGAGGTGAAATCTATTTACATCGAATAGGTCGCACAGGTCGTGCAGGTAATACCGGTTTGGCTATTACTTTAATTATGTCTACCGAATATAATTTAATGTCTGGTGTTGAACGCTATTTAAAACAATCTTTTCAAAGACGGAAAATAAAAGAATTAGTTGGTCATTACAAAGGACCTAAAAAACTGAAATCATCAGGGAAAGCAGCAGGCTCAAAAAAGAAAAAAAAGCAACCACCCAAAAATAAAAAGAAAAAATAGTTTACTGACAGACGGTGCTCAAAAACTCAAGAGCACCGCCACTTATTAAAAAACAATTATTGTTTATAGGGTTCCAATTCCCAATATTCCCAACTTTCTAAATTTTGTTTTCGCGCTAAATCAAGTGCTGTAGCATGATGCTTTTTTGCCGAGACATTTTTACCTAATGACTCTAATGCCAAACTCATTTGATAATGCCACTTAGCACTGTTTTGATTTTCAGTTTCAATTTCTTTCAATAACTCAAAGGCTTTTTGAGGCATTTTATTTTTATTAAGTGCTAAAGCAAAATTTAGTGACAACTCATTAATGGACTGTGGAAATAAAATTTTGGCATTTTTTAAAGCCTCATTCATTTTATCTTGCTGCTTCGAAGCAAACATATACTTACCTAAAGTATAGCTTTGCAACCATTCAAATTGAAACCCACTCCATAATTCTTTTTTCTTCGCAAAATGCCGCCAAACGGCTTGATAATCACCAATATCTAATAATTCACCTAAGTCTGTAAAATAATTAGGAGCCAAGAAAACTAAACCATCATAAAGTGCAGGTAAAGCCGTTGTATAGTGCGTTTCATTAGGATAGTGTTTATATTGCCAACGCAAATTTTTAGCTGCTCGTTTTTTTAAAACATTAACCACTCCATCAACACCCATTCCTTGTTCACTGGCTAAAGAAATAAATAATGGCTTAGACTCCTTAGGATGATGCTTCAAATACTGATTGAACCGTTCTTTAAAACCATAATCATCAAACCAAACACTTGGACTCATTGCTAAAAAAGCATTAAATGGAGAATTTTTATCAATATAACTATACATGACAAATAAACCTCCCAACGAATAACCAGCAATAGCCTTTTTAGAATTGGTTCGGTAATTACTTTCAATGGTTGGAATAAGCTCAACTTTAATATATTCAGAGAATTTCTCTATTTTTCCATATTCTTCTTCTCCCTTAATAGGCCAAGTATTACTTAATAAATAATCACGCGACCCTTGATTAGCGATACCGATAACAATCATTGGCGGAATTTTTCCCATTCTAGCTAAATGTCTGGCGGTATTGGCTACATGGTGAAATTGAAAATCGCCATCAATTACATAAAGCGTAGGATAGCTTCTTTGTGTTATTTGATAGCTTTCAGGTAACGAAACCATATATCTTCGTTTTTCATTGAACAACTTTGATTGATGTTCAAAACTATCTCCATAAATAAGCGGTTGCTTTGCCACAAGGTTTAAAGCAACAAAACAGTTTATCAACAAAAATAAGCGTAAAAGCATAAATCATCCCTTAATCAAGTTTTTAATTTTATTTATAAAGCCTATAATATAACAGACTCGTTCAACAACTAGAAACAGTCTTACTGTATATAAAAACTATCTCCCATTTCAGTTAAAGTAAGATTGAACATAGTGAAACTGCTTATATGTCAATCAATAATCGTCTATACATCGATTTAGCTAGCCGAGAAACATACATTTTATGATGAACTGTTATCTATCAATAATTGTGAGTCTGATAATAATCAAACCAGTATAGAAATTAATAGTGAAAGTTTGGTTAATATGTGTTTTTAGCGCTATTTAGGCCAACCTGATAAATAAATCATAATCAGTTTTTCTATTAATAATCAATTATCCTATTAATTAATATTCAAATAAAATATCGTGAATAAAACCTAGCCGATGAAGCCAAAACTGAAACAATAACATTCAGAGTAAAAAATAAAATATAACCTACCCTCTTTCAGACTAATATCCTGATAAAGCCCTCCCATAAATATGAACGACCAACTAGTCAGCTTAAATTCGAAAGCAGTAGTCATGTTAAATACTTTTCTTTATATCAATATTTTTACACTCATACATTTATTCCAACTGAACAATAAGCGTTAAAAAACAACTAAAAGTTTAGATGTTTTTTATTCGTCAATTGAGATTTCAACATTCTATATTTAACTTTTTACATCAAACGTTTAGTCATATATAAACTAAAATAATTTTTAATTGTTTTTTGTGATTTTTCACTATATTTAAACATCCTTTCGTTGTTAAGATTTCTATCGGTAGATTTTATTAATTAATAAAAAAGGAAAATTTTAACCATGAAAAATAAGATAAAAAAATCAATGCAATGGATGATCTCAATCATATTTTTATCCATCTCTCATATCTCTTTTAGCGTTCCGCCTCCTGAATATTGCTCTATTAAAGGCGGCGGTAATTATGAATGGATTGCAGGCGTAGCAATCAATGCTCTTAATAGCCAATCAGGCCAAGACTATTATAAGTTTTTTGAAAACCCACACACAGAACTTTTAGTTGCTTCCAACTCAATAACATTAACACCAGGCTTTTCCGGTAGTGCTTATAAAGAGTATTGGTCCGTATGGATTGATTATAATAAAAACTTTGACTTTACCGATCCGGGTGAACTTGTTGTATCTGGTGTTAGTAGTAAAAGTGCAGTATTAGCCTCTATCACACCACCAGCTTTTGCCGCAGGTAAAACTATCATGCGTGTGGCAATGCAATATCAAAAAGCACTAACCAACCCCTGTGCTAATTTCACCTACGGTGAAGTAGAAGACTACAACGTGATTATTGCCGGTAACGGAGATACTCCACCAATAGCCAATGCGAATGGGCCATATACAGGCACTGTTGAACAACCCATCACATTAAGTAGTGAAGGCTCTTATGATCCCAACGGAAAGATTCGCTCATGGCTTTGGGAATTTGGTGATGGTTCAAGCGGTATACATCAACTAGAAAAAAACCCGACTCACACTTATAAAGAAGCAGGTGTGTATCATATTCGGCTAACAGTTACCGATAATGATGGAGAAAAATCAACAGCCACAACAACAGCAGAAATTAAAGCGGCTTGTGACAATACACAACACACCGTCATCGCCAACCCGAATGGACCTTATTACACTCAATTCAGTAACCCGGTACAATTTAGTAGTGCAGGCTCAGTCGGCAAAAATTGTGAAATTGAAAGCTACTTATGGGACTTTGGGGATGATACAACAAGTACTTTAGCCAATCCCTCTCATGAATATCAAACCTTTGGTTCACATACTGTTTCTCTGACTATCGACAATCTGGTAACCGAAACTACTACCGTTGAAGTAACAGATTGCTCCGGCCCACCACCACATGCAGAAGTTAATGGACCTTATTCCGGCCTTGTAGGACAACAAATTCAGTTCAGTAGTGAAGGTTCTCACTATGGTGGAAGTTGCCCTCCCGAAAACCCTTATTACTGGGACTTTGGCGATGGCAATTTTAGCAAAGAAGACAACCCGAAACATAGTTATTCAAAGTCTGGTACTTATAATGTCAGTATGACAGCTGGCGGTTACTCAACAGCTTCTACAACCGTCACTATTACGACCCCACAAACCGACTGTTCAGGACCACCTCCCAAAGCAGTGGTTAACGGCCCTTATATCGGCACCGTCGGCGAGAGCGTTCAGTTCAGTAGCGAAGGTTCTCACTATGGTGGAAGTTGCCCACCCGAAAATCCTTATTACTGGAAATTTGGTGATGGCCATGATAGTAAAGAAGATAATCCTAAGCATATTTATTCAAAGCCGGGCACTTATACGGTGACTATGACTGCGAGTGGTTATTCAACAGCCCAAACAACCGTCGACATTACGCTTCCCGGAATAACTGATGCCTGTGCAACTCAATCGCCGAAAGATTATGGTCACTTATCAAGTAGTGCGCCTATTTGTGTTGCTTCCAATTCAGGAGGTAAAAATTATTTTTATTTTCACACAGATAACAATAGTACAGCGACTATAAAAACCCAGCATGGAGCAGGTGATATTGCGCTTTATTATGGCGAAAAATCATGGCCTTCAACATTATTCTATACAGCTCATTCAGATAATGAAGGTAATACTGAAACAATTAAGGTTAACAACCTACCATCAGGCTGGCATTATATTATGCTCAAAGGTATTCATAGCGATGTGACGTTATTGGTTGAAACCGAATAAGTTTTTTGTGATTAAAACAAAGCTCTGATATCTATCAGAGCTTTTAATATCAACCAGCGTTTTTTATTGGGAATACATAAACGTCATGGTACAAAATTACCATTATTTCTTTTTCATTAAAGCGGGCAACACATATTGATATAAAATTTCAAATGGTTGTTTTTGTTTTGCAAAATTTCCCTGATTACTCCCGGTCAATACAATAACCGCTTCCAATTGAGGAATCACATAAATAAACTGCCCTCCATTCCCCCATGAATGCAAAACATCAATAGGCTTGTCTTTAACGTTAAACTGAGTTTTATACCACTGGAAGCTATAAGTTGTTTTCGTGCTGGGCATATCTTTAAGAAAATCTGTAAATGACCAATTAATATTATGCCCATTTTTATTGACCAAACTAGATGAACGCTTGGTAACAACAGAAGCACCTTGCCACTTTCCATTTTGTAACAATAGCTGACCTATTTTAACTAAATCTTTAGGTAAAAAATAAGCGTTACCTTGACCATTTAAAAAACGACCATCATCACTTTTTGTCAATCGATAATTAGTAATTCCAAGTGCTTTTAACAAGTAGAGTTCAGCAAACAAAAAAATATTTTCTCGATTAGCACGTTGTAATGCAGCAGAAACAGCGGCAGCCAACATAAAACTATTGGCGTTACAGTAATTCCATTGAGTGCCAGGGGTTGTTGCCATTTTGATTTCCATTGCATAAGCTAAAGGAGTCTTACCTTCATCAATACCAAACTCATGGTTAGGCCCATTTGAATCAGGTGACTCATCGCAAGCCAAGCCCGATGTCATATTAAATAAATGTTCAATCGTTATTTGTCTTTTTCTAGGATCTTTATCTTCGAGCTTTCGAAATTCTTCCAGCAAAGGTATTACAGGTTGTTCTAAGGATATGAGCTTCTGCTCAACTGCAATTAATGCAATAAGAGCCGTAATGCTTTTAAATGTTGAGTGAGTTCTATGAGGTGTTTTTTCATCAAATTGAGCGTAGTAATTCTCAGTTAAGAATTGCCCATTTTGATAAACAATAAAAGCATCAATCCCTGTATATTGACTCTGTCTTATCGCTATATCTGCTTGCTTTAAAAGAGCAGTTTTACTTTGAGCATGAATGTTAAAACTTAACAAAACGCCCCAAATAAATATTGAAAGTCGCATGTTCTTTATCAATTTTAGAATTTAGGTTACATTTTAATCATTATCGCCTGCTCAAAAACAGATGTAAACACTCATCATAAATCTCATCAAACAAAAGCATCAGTTGCCAATCAATATAAGTTCCTCATTAATCTAACAAACAGTGGCTACTGAATAGCACCAGTAGCCATCATAAGCATTAGCAAACAACTTTAATTATTGAATAAACAATATATTAGTCATTTTATATTGTGATCCACTTCGAGCAATAAGGCGTCACATGACTAGGATCATCTTTGCCAGGCCATGTCACCCTCGCGCAAGATGATAAACTGCCAGAACTGCTATTACTTGGAGGTGGATTTGTCACACAGCCTTCATAATATTTTCGTTTTTTAGTTTCTGAATAGCTCCAATTTCCAGGCCCAAATTGATCTTGCGTTATTCTTGCGCAATAACGATCCCAGATTATACCACAACCAGTAACGGCACTACTTGATGGTGGTGGCTTCGCACACACGGAAAATGTAAATATACAAAGTACCGATAAAGCAACCTTCATACCGGCTTTTAATAATTCGTTCATTGACTAACTCCCATTAATATTAAGTTTTCATTTAAAAGTTTGTATTACACCATTCTAATTAATAGTGATTGTATTAGCGTCCTGACAACCCACCCGCTTGAGTACTATCATTTTCATTTGAAGAGTTGTTAGGTAGCGTTCTGGTGAAATCAAACTTTTGCATTAAAGTACGCTCAACAGCCTGCATTTTTGAACAGTCACCTTTTCTTTTATAAGTCAGATATATCGCATGCTTTGCACCTGGCTCCATATCCAAATCTAGCTCATACTCTCCCTTTAAGTTATAAATTTTCTTAACCGTTCCAGAACATGGTCTTGATAACGTATTATCTTTCTCTGTTCCCAAACAAATACGTATTCTATTTCCATATTGTAAAGGACAACCTTCGATCTTCCACTTCACCTTTACGGTTGACATATTACTATCGGTATACACACTGGCATTACATTGACTGGAATAATGCATTGTATTATGCGCTTTATGCACAACACCTGCTTGAACATCAATAAATGGCACAGTTCCAAATACGAATGCTACAGATAACATTTGTAATATTTTTTTATTCACGAATAACTCTCCTATTTAAAGTTTAAAATGATTGCAAGACTTGCAAGACAAATTAGAACACCCGAACGATGCTTGAGTAAAAGGAAAACAAGGGAAGATAAAGGTAAAAATAGGGTAAAAACCGGGTAAAAAATACTTTTTGTTATGACAACCTATCACTCAAAAAGCAATTTAACAACTATCACCTAATATGTAAGACGCTTTTTAATAAAGCCTTAAAGCATCAAAACTGATATATTTACGGGCGCATTAGTCATGGCAGACTTCTACTTAATATTAAGGAAGAAAAACTCATATGATTGTTTTATCGCTTATAACCAATTGCCAAGTTCACGAAAATCCTGTTCAATTAATTCGTTTTTTCTAATAAAGAATTACTAATCAGCTCACCCTGATCAATATAATGAGAAATCTGATGCATTAAATCATCAATTTCCTGTTTTTTGTTGTCATCGAGCCGGCAATTAGACAATACATAATAGGCGGTTCTAAAAACATTACGCCACTTAGGATTTTTAGGCAGTGAATCAAAACTCATATATCGATCTAAGGTGCGGGTTCTTAATCGACCGCCGTCAATACTAATTCTCCATATGCGGCTTTTTTCTGCTAGTGTCATGCGAGATTCACCGGTCGACTTTTCCCAATGACGAATACAAAGATTCATGAGTTTAACCAGTCGCTGTCGGTAGTCATTTTCCTTAGCTCCTAACGCTCCCCCATATTTAGAAGCACTATCATGGAGCGACTCTCCGCCCATTGCTTTTTGAGATAAATCTTCATCATAAGTATTAACTGTTTGTAAAGTAATTTTATATAACGATTCGTCTTGATTAAACTCAGTAATTAACATTAAATAGTGTTTGCCTGTTAGTTGCACCGAGCACTCTTTATCTAACCAAGACTCATCCAAAGGAAAGCTGAGAGCTCTGTTTTCAATAAATATTCTTTGATTAATACTGGCAGACGGGTTATTCGAAGACTCGATTAATGCCTCAGCTTTTCGATTAGCAAAAATAATTAATCCATCACTTTCAACCGCAAAAATACAATCGCGACTATGATTAAGTATTTCTTCCATTCGCTGTTTTGTCGTCTTTAAAGCCTGTTCAGCTTTTTGATTTTTTTGTATTTCCCACTTGAGGTGTTCATTTTCTGATTGTAGTTTGATTTGCGCCTTATATGACAGTTGGCTGCTTATACGTGCATTAAGCTCTTCTTTCAAAAAAGGCTTCGTCATAAAATCGTTGGCACCACAGGCTAAACAGTTAATTAGATCATCAAATTGACGGCGAGCCGTCAACATAATAATTGGTAAGTTTATAGCCGTCCAATGTTGGCGAATAGCCAAGCACAAATTAATACCATCCATTTCTGGCATCATAATATCAACAAGTAATAAATCAGGCGCCTCTTTTTCGAGAAAAATTAAACATTCTTTAGCCGATTGAACATAATCAACCTGATAATTCAGCGAGTTGAGCAGCTGACTTAACGTTTTACAATTAATTAAATCATCATCAACAATCAAAATATGATAAGTGCCGGATATTCGCTCTAGAGCGACTGTCTGTTCTTGAACAATTTCATCCTCATTATTTTTTCTGTAAATTAAACTGCCACTTCTATTAGTAATGATTCCCCCAGTCTCTTGAACCAACGGTAATTCAAGTCTAACTGTCGTACCTTCTTCTGAAGAACTCACTATTGATAAATCACCTTTATGCTGTCGAGCTAACTGCTGACAAATACTAAGACCTAACCCCATGCTTTTGGCGTGAGAATCAAATGAAGTAAATGGCTTAAAAGCATTATTTAATTGTTCTTTGCTGAGCCCTTTACCAGTATCTTTAATCATAAATATAATTTTCTCACTCTCATATGATGCTGAAATTCTCACATAACCTAAATGGGTATTTTTTAGTGCATTACTAATTAAGTTACACAATATTTGAAATAAACGACTCTCATCGGCTTGTATCATAGTCGTTTTAGTCGTTAATAAATTATCAATCACTACATGAGGTTTTCGGTATTGTGACGAAGCTATTTTTATAGCGTAATTTAGTACCGAACTGATATCTACTTGAGTAATATTTAACTTTAATGTTTCTGATTTAATCAATGACCAATCAACAATATCATCAACAATTCGACTTAAGCGGTGACAACTATAGTTGAGTAATTGGAAATCAGTTCCCGAAACAGCTTGCTTCTCATTATTTAATAAATTCATCATTGCATGAACAGGCGTTCTCAGTTCATGCGTTACACTGGCAAAGAAAAGGTCTTTCGTTTTATCCAACTTCTCTAGTGACTGATTACGCTCCTTCTCATATTGCAACTGCTTTTTTTGATGAAGGTGTCTATACCAGAGAAAAACAACACCAATAATCAGTAAACATAAAAATATAACAGCATACTTAATAACAACCTCATTATTTAACTTTTCTTGTTGAACCCTATTAATCTTTCTTAAAAAAACAATCTCTTGATTCTTTTTATCGGTTTCAAAGCGTTCGTTAAGCTCATCAATAGCACTAACCTTGTCTTGAGCAAAAACCTCATCATTGAGTTTTTTATGTTCTACATGTTTTTTATAAGCTTTTTCATAATTTTTACTTTTTTCATATATCCTTGATAAAGAAAGTAAGCTATCTAATAAATGAACCTTTCGATTTTGTTTTCGATATAGTGCTACCGCAGACTCACCATGTATAATCGCTTTATCAAGCTGTTCTATTTCAGCATAAAACAATGAGAGAGAATCATGTAAAAATGGAACAGAAGCATATTGTTCATTTTCTTTCGCCATATTTAAAGCCATCACAAAGTATTGTTCTGCTTTAATATATTGTTTTTGAGCTTGATGTCCTCGACCTAAAACGGAGTATGCGGTTGCATCATCTAAATGATTATTCGACTCTTTATAAAGCGCCAATGCTTTTAAAGCATGTTCTATAGCAAGTTTATTTTTTTTAATTAAAAGGTAATTATTCGCTAAGTTAGAATGAATTTTTCCTAAAAGATAAGGCTCTTTCTGTCGTTCAAGTAAGTTCTGGTATATTTCAATCGTTTTATTAGGCTGATTGAGCTTACCATACAAAACCGCTAGATTATGATTTAGGCCTAATTCAAGTTGAAACTGTTCTAGTTCTTTCGCTAGCTTAATTCCCTGTTGTAGCAGCTTTGTTGCTTCATCTAATTTTGCAAGCTCTATTTTAGTTATTGCAAGTCCGTTAACAGCTGTTAAAGCTGCCGCTTTATCACCAATTGAATTAGCTAAAGAGTATGCTTCTTCTAAATAGTTATGGGCAGGCTTCATATCACCCAGCATTCCATATCCAGTACCCAATTCACTCAAAAATTGAATTTGAAGCGGTATATTTTTATCACTTCGGCTGGCTGCCAATCCGGCTAAACCATATTGTGAGAGCAATGCCTTATCTAAATTTTGAGGGGTTGAGTAATAGCTTGTAATTAACAATAATATTTTTGTACGAATTTTATTATGTTCTTTATCATTCAGATCAGTATTAACCAGTGCTTGTTTGGCTTTTACCAAAGCACGCTTTGGATCACTATTAAACAATTTATTGGCTTCTTTCAATAGCACTTCCGCCTGCTCTATCCGACTTTTAGTTGTAGGCAAAAAGACAGATTGCTCCTCATGATGCTCAACAGGTTGTCTTTCTTTAATATTCGCATAAAAAAAATAAGTCGCAGCCACAGTGAAAACTAATCCCCCCAGAGGCCATAACCAACTTTTACCTTTTACTTTATCTTGAAAGATATTTTCCATCTGTTGAGAACCTACTTTCATATTAGAAAAATTCTTAATACAATTTAATTAACACGAAACATTTATTAAACACATAAATGTCGCAAAATAACTTACTATTGCTTTAAAACAAATACCACAACTCCAAAACGGCTTTGGCTTCGACTAATTCCATTGAAATGAGTAATCTAAATAACCTCAGTTCTGGATAAGGAAATTCAAAATAATTAATAGAATCATATTTATTTTCAATAATTTAAAACCCAATTGAATTGCCATTTCCACTTGGCTCAGTGTGGCTATTTTTATAGATATCAAGGCAAGTGACTGCCGCAATAGCGAGCTATTACAAAGGCGCTTGCACTGAAAGCCGCAAAAATAGACCTCTGATGACTTTTCTTATCCCGAGCTGAGGTTAAATAATGCTGATAAAAAATTCTATGCGATAAGTCTTAATTGAGAAGAATAAGCTTATATTAAGTAGTAGTAAGAGAGCGAATAGCACAACAACGATGTTATTTTACTTTCTATTTTTATTGTTTTTTAGAAATTAACGGCAGTTATAGCCAAACGAAGCAAAATATTGCAATAAAAAGTCAAATAAGACGTTTGCTAAGAATTACTTGTTTTAATGATTTACCCAAAGGAAGTTAAAATGTCTCCTCGTTCGTCCAAAAATAAAAATCGCTCAATACTTATGCTTTCTTCTGCTTTAGTGATACAACAACTCATGTACAATACCTATTACTTGAGCTTCTATATTAAATGACAAAACGCTATAAGATTAGTTTCAATAGAAAAACTCTCATGGAGTATTTATGAAAAATTCAAACAGTTTTTGGGATAAAAATGCGTTAAGCTACGCTAAAACGCCAATTGCAGATACAAACGCTTATCAGAAAAAGCTAGAAATCACTCGTTTTTATCTTAGAAAAGAAATGACCATATTAGAGTTAGGTTGTGGTACAGGCTCAACCGCTATTGCTCACTCTGCTTATGTCAAAAACATTCACGCAATTGATATATCTCAAAAAATGATTGATATTGCCAAAGAAAAAGCCGCGCTAAATAATATTAATAATATTATGTTTGAACAATGTGATATCAACCAGCTCAAAACACAGAAAGAATCCTATAACATTATTATGGCTCATAGCATACTACACCTGTTAAGTGACCTGTCAGAAGTGTTTAGTAATGCTTATAATCTATTGAAAAAAGATGGCTATTTTATTATCAGTACTATGTGTTTAGGAGACTCTGTTAAATTGAAGTTAATGTCTTTATTCATGTCAATTGGCGCTTACTTCGATCTACTTCCTCAATTAAATCCATTCACAACAAAAGAACTCATAAGCAGCTTATGTCATGCTGGTTTTGAAATTGAATACCAGTGGCAACCTCAAAAAGATAGCGCCGTTTTTATTGTGGCTAAAAAACCATAAGCCACCAAAACACCTAATCACATCAAAAGAGTTCTAAAAAAATCACTTTATTAGTTTCTTCATATCTTATGGACTGAAACCTGTTTTAATGTCATATTTAACATACGGATTAATTAAAAAAGAACCGCTGAATATGGATTATAAAAAAGCTAAAAAATATCTATTAAAAAAACCCGAAACAAGAGAAGACTTTCCGTTTGGACCAGAAGTATCAGTTTTTAAAGTAAAAGACAAAATGTTTGCAACTCTGGCACTGGGAAAAATGGGAAAAGGCGATGGAAACGGTCATTTAGATTGGTGGATGAATCTCAAATGTGATCCCGATGAAGCAGTCGCACTACGTGACATTTTTAAATCAGTAATACCCGGTTATCACATGAATAAACGACTTTGGAACACTATTATTCTTGATGGCTCAATTCCACCTGGCGAAATTGAACGAATGATTGATAACTCATTTATGTTAGTAGTTAACAAGATGACTAAAAAAGATCAAGCATCTATTTTAAAACAATTATAATTTGGTATTCAGATTCACATTTTTTAAAGGTTATTAAATCATTAACTGCCTGGTTAAGCTTTGCCTGAATATTAAATAAAGTTATAATATGCGTTATCATAAAGCTTAATAAAGATAATATTTTAATGATTGATTTATCCCAATTACCAGAAGATGCTGGCATCATGATTTGCGGTCATGGCAGCCGAGCAAAAATAGCTGAAGAAGAATTTTCATTATTAGCCTCTGGTCTAAAAAAACGTTATCCCACACTTAAAATAGAGTATGGTTTTTTGGAATACTCAGCACCTAATATACACATGGGATTAGACCGCTTGCTCGAACAAGGTGTTAAAAAAATTTATGCGGTCCCAGGTATGCTATTTGCGGCAACCCATGCACAAAACGACATTCCTTCAGTATTAACGACTTACCAGGAAAAACACCAAGGTTTAACAATAGAGTACGGTAAAGAGCTTGGGTTGCAAGAAGAAATGATCTTAGCTTTCCAACACCGTATTCTCGATGCTATTGGGCTAACAGAAATACCAGAAACAGGCAAACTGTATGATACCATGTTAGTTGTGATTGGGCGAGGAACCTCAGTGGTTGAGGCAAATGCAGAAGCCGCTAAGCTAACCAGAATAGTTACTGAAAATATAGGGTTTGGCTGGTCACAAACAGTTTACTCTGGTGTCACTTTCCCTTCAGTTGGTAGAGGTTTAGAAATGGCAATAAAACTGGGTTATAAAAAAATAGTGGTTGCCCCTTATTTTCTTTTTGGTGGAAAGTTAATCGATAGAATTTATGCGTACACTGACAAAGTCGCTAAGGCAAACCCTGATATCCAGTTTTATAAAGCGAATTATTTGCGCGATCAAGATCATGTCATTGAGGCATTTGCTCATCGCATTACTGAAACACTAGAGCCACCTAAAATGCCTGTCGGTTTAATGCAAAGCTTTAAAGAACGACTGGCTCGTGGCGAAGTAGAAATTCATCACCATCATGCAGAGTTTCAATCAGAAAGTACTCAGTCGCATTCTCATGAACATTCACATTCTCATGAACATTCACATTCTCATGAACATTCACACTCTCATGAACATTCACATTCTCATGAACATTCACATTCTCATGAACATTCACACTCTCATGAACATTCGCATTCTCATCATCATGCACCGTATAAACATATTGGACATCCGCATGGCCCAAGAACAATGATTAATGAAAATGTATGCTGCTGCTTTATGGGACAATTCCCGCAATCAATTATTGATGAAGAAAAATCGTACAAGCAAGAGTTAACCGGAATTCCTTCTTGTAAGAAAAATTAAAACTCATTTTACCAATATTCATATTTATATTTATAATAGTGTATGCGAGTATTTATTATACTCGCTAGCGTTTAACCTTATTAGCTAAATGAGTCATCGCAGTTTCAATACTTCTTGGCTTTTCAGGTTTCACTTTAGGTCGATAAACATGCGCTTGATTTTCATCATACAAATAAGAGTCATTAAACGTATCGGAGTCTAATACATAACCCACTAAAATCAGAGCCGTGCGTGTAAATTTTTTATCTCGGACTTTTTTAACAATGTCTTTTAAAGTTCCAATGACTTTATCTTGATCTGGCCAAGATGTTCTATAACAAACGGCTACAGGACAATCTTCTCCATAAAAAGGTAATAACTCTTCAACTATTTTATGAATACGCGTAACACCTAAATGAATAGCTAATGTGGCGCCACTCGCGGCTAAAGCAGGTAAACGTTCTCGCTCAGGAAAAGGTGTTTTTCCTTCATACCGAGTCATAATGATTGTTTGTGAAATGCCTGAAAGAGTTAATTCTTTACCAAGCCATGCAGCCGATGCTGAAGCAGCTGTAACACCAGGTATAACTTCATACTCAATATTCAATTGTTTCAGGCGTCTAATCTGTTCACCAATAGCACCATAAACCGATGGATCACCAGAATGTACTCTGGCAACATTCTGATTGGCTGAATGAGCATTTTTGATATACTGAATAATTTCTTCTAAACCTAAAGAAGCCGTATCAATGATTTGTTTGGCACTATTTTCTACACTGGTCAATATTTCACGTGGCACTAAAGAACCAGCATAAAGTATTATTGGACATTGCTGAATTAATTTTTGCGCTTTAACGGTAATTAATTCCGGATCACCAGGACCTGCGCCGAGAAAATAAACTTTCATAATTTTTTAGAATATCCTCTGGGTGTATACACCCAATGTTTGTCTTTTTTTATCGAATGACTATGCGACCGATGACTATGCGACGGTTCAACTTTAAAATGAGCTGGGTTCTCAGGAACAACAATATACCTCGACTCACTATTACCAACAGTGACTAAAGTAAACATATCAACCTCTTCCGCTTTTAATTTATCTAAACAAACAACTTGAATAGACTCATCTTCACGAGTAAGTTGCCGACCTAAAAGTACAGGTGTACTCGCTGGTCGATATTGTAATAAAATATCTCTTGCTGCATTAATTTGCCAGTCTCGTTTTTTAGATTTAGGATTGTAAAAAGAAACAACAAAGTCCCCTGCCCCACAACTATGAATCCGTTTTTCAATAGTTTCCCAGGGCGTTAGCAAATCAGATAGTGATATGGTGCAAAAATCATGTCCTAATAAAGCACCTATTCGGCTTGCACCCGCTTGCATAGCAGACACTCCCGGTATCACTTCTATATCAACGGATAACCATTCTGGATGGTTTTCTTGTCCTTGTAATTGACGATCTAACAATTCAAAAACTAAAGTCGCCATTGCATAAATACCAATATCACCACTCGAAATTAACGCCGTGACTTGGCCTTTGGCAGCTAAATTTAATGCCAACCGAGCCCGCTCAATTTCTTTTCCTAATGGTAAGTCATGATGTACTTTATCTTTACAAATATCACCAAGCAATTCTAAATACAAACCGTAAGCCACTAAATCGGTGCAGAGTTTAATCGCCTGGGTAGCTTTTGGTGTCACTAAATCAATATCTCCCGGCCCGGCACTAACGATAAAAAGTTTTGTCATTTAATCTCTCTATAATTTATCTATATCAGGGTAAGAACGCGCAATAGCACAGGTTGCCTGAGAATTTTTTTGTTTAGGTAAAACTAATTCTGCTTTGTTTCCTGTAAATTGTTGGGCAGCATATAAAGCAGCCGACTCAGCAACACCATAAACACCAACAATTGAATAGACATAATCAGAGCGTGTACTTAATAACGCTTCAACACTAGTTAATTGTTTTTTATTCCACACCTGAAAAGGTTTATTGATTAAATATGATAATCTAATCAGCCCTAGTTCATCCGCTTTTATATCAATGCTATTAAGATTACTAATTGCTTCAATCGATAAGCTAACCTGTTGCAAGCACTCATTAAATAACTTTTGTAACACCCATTCTGGACAGCCTCTCTCACACCCCATTCCTACCGTGTAAACAGGCTGTAAATATGGTTTAGCGGTTGTAATTATCGGGGTTGCATTGATTAAGGCGGCCACTTTATAGGCTAAATAATTAGCCCCGCCTTCATGCCCAGATATTAATGGGATAACAAACTCGCCGCTTTCATCTAAAACTAAAACAGGCGGATCATCTTTTTTACTTTTCAACACAACAGCTAAAGTTCTAACCACAATTCCGGTTGCACAAATAAAAATAAGCGAGTCACCAGCAGTAAATGCTTGTTGAACTTGTTGGCTAAAAGGCTTGGGCTTAAACCATAAATCACAGTAAAAGTCACTCGTAGCATTGCCAGCAATAGCTGTTTTGTTATTTATTATTTTATTTTTAAGCGTTTGTCCCAACTGATACCCGGCTTCAGTCAGTGCAATTATTCTAATCATTATTTCAACCTAAACGCTTACTTTTTCGACAAACAACAAATAATGAAAAATAAGGACCAACCTCATCGGTTAAAACTGATATATCCTTTTCAACGACTTCATTTTCTCGGCCGATATAAGCTAAATAACAAGCTTCGTCAAAACGTTGGGCTTTTTTCAATGCAGCTAATATTTTAGCACGCGATTTGCCAGCTTTAAGAATAACGACACTGTCATGTTGCTTTAAAGCTTCACATAAATAAGCTTCATCATGTCGACCGCTGACAACAGCAAACGATTCTGTTAATTGAGTTAACGGCTGTTTTAAAACAGCCGAAGCTGCATGAATTGATGATATACCAGGAATAACTTCACAAAAAAAATGGCTTTGCAAACGCGTTAGCAAATAAGCAAACGAACCAAAAAACAATGGATCACCTTCACATAAAAAGACTACATTTTTGCCTTGTTGCAAATAAGTTTTTATTGAGATACATGCTTCATCATAAGCAGAATTAGCGATAGCTCTTTCATTATTCATGGGCATATAAATCGGTATTTCTATCGGTTTATCAACTCTTTTTTTTAATACTGCTTGGGCAATATTTTTTGCTTGAGAAATATTATCGGCATTAACCAGATAAGTAATAACTTCAGTCTGTTGAATATAACGATAAGCTTTGAGTGTCATTAGCTCAGGATCACCTGGCCCCACTCCAACACCGATTAACTTTCCTGTTTGTTGACAAGAATTATATGCATTTGACGTAATACTAGTATTCATTATGCTTAAGCTTGGTTAATTTAAAAAGAGTAACCGGTAAATTAGGTTGATAAACCAGTTGTCCTGCCAAAGTTTTTCCTTGACTAACTGCAACTTGCATAGTATCTAGCAACAACAACTCTGGTGCTAAGTTGTCTATAAAATTGAGCAGTTTATTTTTGTTATTTTCAGTCACTGTTGATATGATTAACAAACCACCTTGAGGTAGTTGTTGCCAACTTACTTTTAAGAGCTGTTCTAAATAACCATCGCTCCCCCCAATAAAAATTTTATTGGCTTTAGGTAATTTCTTTAATGACTCTGGCGCATACCCTTCAATCACCTTTAAATTTTTAACAACACCAAAACGCAACTTATTTTCATTTAAGCACTTCAATCGTTTTTTATGATGTTCTATTGCATACACTTGAGTATTTTTATTCCAGTATGCCAGCTCGATAGAAACTCCACCACACCCTGCACCAATATCCCAAATAACATCTTGATTAGAGGCTTGCAATAAAGAAAGAATGACTAATCTCACTTCTCGTTTAGTAATCAGTCCCTGTCCTTTTTCACCATCAGTTACGAAATGACTAGTCGGTATACCAGGAAACTCTGGTAAAACATTTCCTTCTCCTTTTACTTCAATGACACTCACATGCAAGGGAGCCACATCAAAAATATTACTATCATTATTACTTTGAATTAAGTCACTCACATAAAACTTGCTAATTTTTTCTTGCGGATAACCTAAATTTTCGCACACCCATATTATTGAATCGGCAAAGCCAGCTAACGCACACTCTTTAGCTAAATATTGAGGGTGACTATTTTTATCGGTTAAAACAACCAAATTAACATTACTTTTTAATTGAGTGCGAATAGTTTCAAGTGGACGGCCATGCAAACTAACAAACTGGCAATCTTGTATGGGTAATCCCACTTTATGACAAGCTGCCTGAATACTTGAAACAGCCGGATAAAAACGTAAGCGTTCAACGCCTAACTGCCGTTTCAACCAGCTACCTATACCAAAGAACAAAGGGTCACCAGACGCTAATATCACAACAGATTGATTACTACACGCTAAAAGTATCGACTTTAATTTTTTTAACTTAGGTAACAGAATAAGCTGTTGTTTTTTGCTAATAAACATTTTAACAACAGCCAATTGTCTTTCTGAACCAATAATAATATCACTACTTTTAAATGCATTAAGCGCTTCAGAAGAAAATAAAACATTTTCAGCAACCCCTAAACCCAATACATGAATGATCTTAGAATTGAGATCAGGTTGTGTTATTTTTTCTTCAAATTCGCTCTGTTCGGAATTATTTAACAACTCAATCATACTAACCACTCATTAATAATATTCATTAATATGACACCTCAACAACGCATTTAACGTAGCACAAGAAACCGCACTACCACCTTGTTGCCCCAATAAGGTAATGCATTCTATGTTTAGTTTTTTATGATTTTCCCATAATGCTTGTTTAGATTCTGCAGCACCAATAAATCCAACAGGCATGCCGATAATCAATCCAGGTTTTCCGGCTCCTTCCTCTATCATTTCCAATAAACGAAATAATGCAGTTGGAGCGTTACCAATCACAACAATAGCCCCCTCAAGATTTTCACGCCAAAAGGTTAACGCAGCCATTGTACGAGTTTCACCAGTCTGTTTAGCTAATTTTGTCACGCTTTGTTCATTTAAATAACAACCAGGCTCAACCGATAACATCCGTTTCGTTATACCTTGTTT
Source organism: Aliikangiella litoralis (assembly GCF_052495765.1). The sequence goes on from NZ_CP199292.1 coordinate 4,338,429, forward strand.
AACCATTTCAACATCACAAAAAATAGGACGTTGTTGTTCTATAGCCTTTAAACCACTCTCACAAGCCTTCTCACTAAAGCGAACATGTTTTGCTATACTTGGTAAGCCGACACTATGTACAATCCGCATAATAACTTGCTGTTGTGTTTCATCTAATCCGTCTAGATTAGTTAGCTGCCTAATTTTTTTAAAGCTCTGCTGCTCAATAATTTGTGGATTGGTTTCATATTCAAATGGCATATATAGCGACAACTATTATTTCAAGAAAAAGTTAATTACTGAATTTTCACACTCATTGATTTCATCAAAAACTTTATCGGCTTTTGCTAACTCAGGACGAGCTAACATCATCACAGGTATAGCAAGTTCACGTGCGGCTTGTAATTTTGCAATAGTAGAACTGCCCCCACTATTTTTAGTCAATAAAACATCAACATTGAACGCTTTCATCAAAGCCAACTCTTTAGCTTTTTCAAACGGACCAATCGCTTTTATCCAATGCATACTATCTGGTATTTCTATATTGGATTTTATTGCTGTACGTAATATTTGTTTTTGTACTAACTTTTTATCTTCTAAAAGTTTCATTAGGTTCTCAATTAACTTTTGCTCTATTTGACCAACGCTAAAAAACACACACTTTTTATCAATAATATTAGGCAACAGTTCATCCCAATTATTAAATGTAAACCAGTCATCTTGAGCACCTGGCTTCCAGGGTTGACGTTCAAATCGCCAACAAGGTATATCGAGCTCAACAGCGGAACGGACAGCGGCACAACTCATTTTCACCGCATAAGGATGGGTAGCATCTAAAATCAAGCTTATTTTTTTCTGTTGATTTTTTTCTAATTCAACGTTTTTGTATTGAATATACTCAACTAAACCACCAAACTGACTAAAACCACCACTCACAATTTCACAGGGAACATTAGGTTGCCTAACTAGGCCTGCAACACTGTAAATTGTCGTTAACCCTTTTTCAAATAAATGGCAAGCCATTTTTCTTGCATCAGCTGTACCCCCCAACAAAAGAATACTCATTTTAATCTTGCTCTAGGTAGATCAATTGCTGCAGCTTTAGCAACAATATTTCCATGCCGATTGATGGCCCAAACATCCACTTCTATGTTTGCAGGTATAATTGTATAAACTTTTTCCAACGCTGCTCGACAAACGGATTTTGCTAAATTAATATTTTCTTGGTTACAGTAATTAAGCGCTTCAATACTTGTATTTGCCGTTATTATTTTTTGCTGTAGTCTTTGTTCGGCTCCTTCGTCTTTTGCTAACTTAGCTAAAAATTCAAAATCAATTGAAGAAACTCGACTATTAAGATCTAAATGACCTTTAGCTAACTTGCTTATTTTACCAAAACCACCACAAATACTGAGTTTTTTAATCACAAACTCTCCTGGCAAACTTTTTTTCGACTTGACTTTGAGATACTTTAAAACAGCCCCAATAAAATCTCCCATTTCAATTAAAGCAATTTCTGGTAACTGATAAATTTTTTTAATTGCAGCCTCACTACTACTCCCTGTTGATGCAGCAATATGTTTATAACCATTTTTATTGGCTACATCAATACCCTGATGGATTGAAGCAATATAAGCAGAACACGAAAAAGGTCTAACGATTCCTGTCGTGCCTAGTATTGATAGCCCCCCTAATATTCCTAGTCTCGGGTTCATTGTTTTTAATGCAATTTGTTCACCATTTTCAACGCCAACAGACACTTCAAACCCTCCCTCATAAGCATACTCTTTGGCGATTAAGCTTAAATGTTTTATAATCATTTCTCTGGGAACAGGGTTAATTGCCGGCTCACCAATCGGAAGCAATAAGCCATCACGAGTCACAGTTCCAACACCTTTAGCCGCTTTAAATTTAATTTGTTTATCAGTATTTTTTCCTATATTGAATGCTGATATTTTTTTTAGTTCAACAAAAATAGTCGCACCATGAGTTGCATCAGGATCATCGCCTGCATCTTTAATGGTTGCACTTCTAACACTTTGTTGCTGTTTAAAATGAGTGATATTTAACGAATTGTGTTTTGTTTCTGTTAGCTGAACAAAGCTCTCGGCAGGCTCCACTAATTCTAAACCAGCAATATCAAGCTCAACTATTTTTCCTTTTGGCAAAGTCACACTTGCTTTAGTAATCTTTTTTTTACCTAATAAATAATGGGCCGCAGCAACACAGCAGGCCGTCGCACAACAACCAGTCGTCAGCCCGCTTTTTAAAGGTTTTATATTTTCGTTACTTTCTGGCCACATAGTTATTAACTAAATATAGAGCGTAGATAAAACATATCATTGTGGCATATTCCATATCACTAAATTGTTTGATATAACCAAAAGCCACCAAACAATACTGATAAGCTGGCAACTAAATGACGACTTAAATAGAAAACTTTAACATAACGTTCTTTCAGGTATTTTTGTAAAAAGCCAAAACTTAGTCCAAAAAGTAACATTGATAACATAACACCTAGGGAAAAAATCACTAAGTAAGTTAATACAACTAACAACTCTCCTTGATTAACCGCAGGAATCAACGCTAATGCTGGTGCACTACCAGCCAAACCGTGTAATCCACCAACCAAAACAGGCATATGTTGTTTTTCTATTGAGCGTTTACTTTCGTTCTGTTCCAGTTTTTGATTAGTTCGCTCAGTTAAATCCTCATTTCTCTGCCAATGCATATGTTTGGTTTCACCATGATGATGAACATTTAAGCGAATATTATCTTGCCTAAATTGCCAAAAACACATTAAGCCAATGACAATCAAAAATATACCAATTAAACTTTCAGCTAAACTTTGCAATTCTTCAGGAATAATGATCCCCATCCCGTATAACAATATGGCACAAGCGAGTAAAATACCACCATGACCAATTGACCAATGGGCACTAAAATAAATAGTGCGAAACAAACTTGGTTTTTGATTACTTAAACTAGACACAGCCATTACATGGTCGGCATCTAAAGCATGCAACATTCCTAAACCAAACCCAAGTACAAGGAGCGGAATTAATTCAACTAACATAATGACCTTCTTCGATATTTTTAGCTTTTGTTATTCCAATTTCAGCAGACGCATTACTGACCTCTTTGCTGGGGCACAATAATTGAGCAATGGCTGCTGGATTAGAAGGAAAAAATAAATGTAAATAGGTTGCAGTGAGTGTTCCTTCTCGATAGATAGCCTCTCCTGGCGCAGAGTGACGCTGGCGTATTCCATATGCAATTGGTTCTGGTGTATTAACACTTCTTGAACGATGATGAGCATGACCACGAATATTTCCTTCTGGTAATGCTGCTGTTTGCATTCCTTGACAACCGCGTTTACCACGCATAGCACCTTCACCTTGAATTAAACCAAGCATTGAATGTTGTTTATTATCTAAATCGGTTAATGTTTCTAACGTATATAAATAGCCACCACACTCAGCCAAAACTGGCTTTTTACTTTGATGAAACTGCTGAATACTTAGTTTCATTGAGTGATTAGTTGATAACTTTTCAGCGTGTAACTCAGGATACCCACCAGGTAACCAAAGAGCATCGGCAGAAGGCAAATGAGGATCATTGAGCGGTGAAAAAAACACATACTGAGCACCGAGTTGTTTAAGCAAACGTAAATTAGCATCGTAAATAAAACTAAATGCTTTATCTCTAGCGATAGCAATGGTTTTGTTTTTCAAACTTGGCTGAATAATATTATTCTTCAATTTTTCGACTGGATAAAACTCAACAGGTGATAACAATGGCTGTTTGATCATTTCTTCTAAACCAGCCCTCTCTAACCAGTCGGCTCCAGCATTAAAGCGCGACTCAAGTTCTTCTATAATTTCTTCAGCTTGTACTAATCCTAAATGTCTTTCTGGTAAAGCAACCATCGGAGTACGTTCTAATGACGCAAGCAATGGTAATGAAGTCGGTAACGAATCCCTAATTAATTGAGCATGTCTTTCACTACCACAGTTATTGGCTATTAAACCCACAACATTAATATCATCTCGAAAATTGGCTAAACCAGTGGCAATAGCTGATGCTGTCTGCGCCATCCCTTTTACATCCATGATGATAATCATAGGAATATTAAAACGGGCTGCTAAATCAGCACTGGATGGCTCACCATCAAACATTCCCATAACCCCTTCAATTAAAATCAAATCAGATTGAAGCGCCGCATCGAACAACATTTGTTGACAGTAATCTTCACCAGCCATCCATAAATCCAGCTGTTCAACCCCTTGCTTAGAGGCTTGACTCAATATTTGAGGATCAAGATAGTCAGGGCCACATTTAAACACTTGTACGCGCTTACCTTGTCGTACAAGCATTCTTGCTAATGCAGCCGTTATTGTTGTTTTGCCTTGACCAGAAGCCGGCGCAGCAATAAATAATGCAGGGCAAGTCACACTCATAACCTAACCTTATAATAATATCGATTTAAACAACAATGACTGGCAAAAAATTTTAACCGCATACTCATTAATAACCTGTTGGTAACGTTAAATAATCAGCACCTAATTGTTTAGCAATGATACGGCCTTTGCCTCGCTTCACTATTGAGCTTTCAATATCAATCAATACACTTTGACCAAGGAATTTAAGATTATCAATAGTTTGAGCAATACCCCCATCAGTAATTAAATAATTCTTAATTAATAGTTGTGGTAGTGCACGCAAACATTTAATTTGATAATCATAAACTTGATTAATCATTTGATTTAAGGGAGTACCACCACCAGCAGTAATATTTTTTAGCCACTCTAAAATAACTTTTGGTGCTTTTTGCTTGGCTAAAAGTGTTTGTACATTTTGATTGCCAAAGCCAAATACACATAACTGCTCTCGGTTAATATAAGCTTTCTCAACAATTGACTGAACAACTGATTTTGCTTTTGCGAATTGTTGTTGCTTTAAAACGGATGCTGAAGTATCAAGTAAAATCAAATTAAGTATCGGCAACGAATTTTTAGACTTTTTAAATTGTATTTTTTTAGGTGGCCATGAGCCATTTCCAGAAATAATAGTGTTAAACCATGCCGGTTGACAAGATAAGTTTTGTGTTAAGTAACCTCCTCCCAATACACCTTTTTGACTTTTATTAGATGCTAAACCGGTTTGCAACAATGACTTAACATTAGTACTTTTATGTTTATCTAACAGTGGCCATTCTTCCATAAATGCAGGTATAATTTCCGTACTCTTTTGAGGTAGCATAGTCCCCCAGTCACTTATTTTTGATGTGTTTTTTTCTGTTTTTTCATTTGAGCTCGGAATACTTTCTTTTGAGTTAAATGTGTCTGAGTAGCTCGATTCTGGTCGCTTAAAAAAAGATTGGGGAGAATTACTGTGTTGAGATTCACTATTTTTCTGTTCATCTTGATTTGGCTTAGGTGGTAAGCTATTTTTTCTGCGATGAGCCAAAACCAATTCTTCAACAGCATACACATCTTGCTCAGAAATTTCATTACTTTGTGACCAAGCGGCATGTGCACTTGCTGCTCTGTACCAAACAATATCAGCTCTCACCCCATCAACATTAGCTTTGCTACAACGCCTTGCAATTAACTCACGAATATGAGCATTACAGTTTACTTTGTTAATAAGCTGCTTCGCATGAGTAATCTTTTGTTTTAATTGTTTCTGTTGGACATCAAATTGCTTAATAAATTCTTCAGGATCTTTTTCAAATGATTCTCTTAAACGTACAATTTCTATTCTTTGTTGAATGGTATATTGATTGTTCAATTGAACTGATAACCCAAATCGGTCAAGTAACTGTGGGCGAATTTCTCCTTCATCAGGGTTCATCGTACCGAGTAACAAAAAACGTGATTCATGACTATGACTGATCCCATCCCTCTCGACGTAATTAATGCCACTAGCCGCTACATCCAACAATAAATCAACTAAAAAATCAGGTAACAAATTGACCTCATCAACATATAAAACCCCATTATTGGCTTTAGCTAATATACCCGGATTGAATGAAACATTTTTATCGTTAAGTACTTTTTGCAAATCAAGCGTGCCAATTAACATTTCTTCTGTCGTACTTAATGGTAGCGTTACAAAAGGATGTGTATCACCTAACAATTGGGCAAACCCTCTTGCTAGTGTTGACTTTGCTGAGCCTCGAAAGCCAGAAACCAGTACACCACCAATACCTGGATTAATTGCCGCAAGAATTAATGCGAGCTTATAATTTTGTTGGCCAGAAACAGCACTAAAAGGAAAGTCAAATGGTAGCACTTTCATTTACCATAAACCCATTTAATACTTTATTTTTAATTGCCCAGGCACACATAATGCCAAGTATGATCCAAAAAATAAAATTAGTTAAACTACTGACAATAATAAATTGTTGATGTAATTGCTCAAGCAAAGAAACTACCTGAGGATCAGCTTGAGAAAACTCTTTGCCAATATGTCTAGGTGCACCAATAATGAAAGGTAATGCAATACTTAATAAACCAAATAGCTTAAATGGCTTTGGCGCATAAGTAAGAACCATTATACCAACAACAGTCAATATCACAGTTAATACCCACCAACCTTGTCTATTTTCTAGTGCAGCAGCTTCTATGCCTGGTATTTCAGGTGGTAAACCAATACTAGGCGCAGCAAAAAAAGCGATAAATCCAGCACCTCCCCAAAGTATTCCTTTAGCGATACTTAATTGGGTTCGCCCTTGAACTTGTAGCTGGGCCATCAAAGCTAACAGTATTAAAGAGAACCCCATACTCGCAAAAATATTTGATATTATTGTATAAAATAAACGCTCACTGCCATTTTCAGGCGACCATGCATCTGGGCTGTGGTGATCATTTGAAGCCATATCATCAACGGTTTGATTCGCTAAAAAATATTGTTTAGTCAATGCTGGTTCATTAGAAACTAGGGAAATATGCTGATGAGCAGAACCTCCTGCCAGAGTATTAACTTCAAAGGATTCTGCGGCATAAATAATAGGTGCCAACATAAAGTGCTGAACTAAACTTAATAAGAGGCCAGTAGCAACTCCTATCCATAATGTATGGAGGACAATACGTCGAAAAAGCATTTCGAATTTCTCTCTAATTCAAAGCAATAGGTAAGTCCTGACAAAACTCAGGCACTTAATTAATCCTAATTACTAATAATTTAATGGCACGGAAAAGCTAATGAATGACGAGTGTCATGTGCTGCATTATGTACTGCATCGGTCGGCAAAAAGCCAACCGCGTACAATATAACAGCACCTAATATAACGGATGCAACAGTATGAATAACTGATGACTGTATTGAAATAGTGACAAAATCAATCCCTTTAGAATAAGGGACACTTTGGACAGATCTATTTTGAGAAAGCATAATAAAAACCTCTAGCACCCACCGTGCAAGCTAGTTATAAACCATTAACAGGCCGGTCTTCGGGCTAAAAGAGAACTTAGTTATATACTAAATTACATTTACACCTTCCCAGGTTAAGCAAAACCCAGTGGCTATTTGTAAAATGACTCTTTATTACCGATGCGGGGGCAGCGACGGAATTTGGCTTAATAGCTTTATGACCGTACTTCCCGATTATCCCACGCTTTGAATCTTGTTATTTTCAGAAGATAAAAGATATCCTCAAGAACACTTTCAAAGAGTTGGGCACCTATCACTAATGCCGAAATTCTACGCAGTAAGTGAGTTTTATACAAGCACAAATATCAATTATCTAAATTTATTATAATCTTATTTTAAATATGCTCGCTATTGGCTTCACAACACAAATTAGTCACTTTAGTATTTAGGCAGTATAAGCGGTTATTAACTTTAGTGTCTGAGTGGTATACACTAATTTGGGCATTATATTGAATTAATAACTCATTCAAATTACTCGTGTAGAGCAACTTTTTGAACTCACGCAGATTTCGATGTCCTTCATTGTCTAACAAGGATAATAATCCCTGCAGGCTAAAAACCAACCTATCATTGCAAAAATAGATACAGCTTCTACTATTCAAAATTTTATCTAAAGTATTAACATCTGACTGTATAACGTGAATAAAAAATTGAAAGACTTCGAAATAAAACTTTGACATGAGATTAGTTTGAATAAAAATTGCAGGCTCAACGAGAATAAAAAATTAATCGTAGCATATTTATCGTCTGTTTATGGCACTAATTATTAAGTAACAATAGCTTATTAGGTAACAATACCTTATTAGGCAACGATATCTTAATAAGCGATTATCTACTAGATGACAGTATCGCTAGAAAGCTCACACTGAGTAAATAAAGCCTGTAAATTTAAAATAGCAACAGTGTGTTGGTTATATATAAAAGCAGATAAAACAATATGATGCATCAGTTTAACATCTTCTGTTTGCTCACAATAACTTGAATCATAAACTTGGATAAATATCGGTGGTTTTAATAAGTCGATAGCAGCAAAAAAAGTTTCATTATTATACCAATATTTAACCACTAAAATTTGCTTACTCACTGTGGCATTACCAAAAACCAAAGTCGACAAATTACATACAGGTATTAAATTATTTTTCCACCAACAGGCATAACGACAATAATCTGGGGACAAGGGGATTTCAACTAAATCGGGTGAAATAATTATTTCTTGCATTGCATGAGTGGCAATAGCAACAAACTCATCTTTAGCATACTCGATAAGCCAAGCATTAGAGACTTGATTACTATTAGTCATATTTTGCTATCCACATAATTCTGTTCGGTTGTTACTTCTAGTTGACAAAGATACTGATAGAACTTTTCAAAATCGATAGTAAAATAATCCTTATCAGTCACTTGTAGTAGATTTAATATTGGTGATTGCTTTGTTTTTGTTGCCTCAGGAATAACAGTTAACTTTTTATTCATTATAGACTCAGTAAAAGCTACTTTTTGACAATATAATCCCATTAAGTTATTAAAACATTGAAGAATAACAATTTGTTTTCTTTGCTCGTCACTTTTATATAGCGGTTTAAAGTGACGATCTAACGAAATTAATTTCATATCAGTACCAAGGTTATTATTATGAACTTCACTCGCTAATGTAACCGATATCACATAACCAATATTCACAGCAACACCAACGCCATCCCACTCCATTAAACAGTATTCTTGATTGTTTTGTTTTTTCAAATCAGCACTCAACCCTATATCAAATAGTTGATGGTTTGCCTGCTTCATTAAGCAACATCCTTGGTTAAATTTTCAATATGAGACAACACTTCCACTTCAGAAAAAGGTTTGGTTAAATAGGCGGTAACTCCGGCTTTTTTAGCAGATTCTTTATGCTTTTCAGTATAACGAGAAGTTATCATGACAATTGGAATATCACTAATTTCTCGACGAGAGCGAACATGAGATGCCAGCTCTAATCCATTAAGCCGAGGTAATTCTAAATCAGACAAAATAAGATCTGGACGCCAATTTTTTAGTAACTGAACAGCTTCAATACCATCAATAACAGACTTAACTTCATAACCAGAGTCTGCAACCAACTGCTCTAACATCCTTCGAGTACTCAACGAATCTTCAACGACTAAAACTTTTTTAAGTCCTTCATTAATTTGTGGCGACTGATTAACTTTGTTATTTTTAAAGCTTACTACTTGTGAACCACTAGCAAGTAATTCATTAAATTCTAACACGGCGATGATACTACCATCACCTAAAGTTGCAGCACCTTGAACACCTTTTAAATGAGGCAAAAACAGACCAAACTTTTTCAAGACAATATCTTTACAACCGATAACTTCGTCCACAAATATAGCTTTTTCACCAAGCTCTGAACGAATAATCATTCCTGGTTTTTTAGACAGAAACTCTTCTTTATTAATTTCGTTGAGTTCTTCTGATAATAATTGCGCTAAAAAATGTAGCGAATAATTTTTATCTCCAAAATTAAAATTTAATTTCTCACCAATTTTACGTACCTCTCCCGATCCCGAAGCAAATGCATTAATAACAATATTTGATGGTATAGCATATAATGTTTCTGCCACCCTAGTAATTAATACATGCTTAGATACCATAGTAACTGGCAATGTAATTTCAACCTTGCAACCAACATTTTTTAACGAGTTAATTTCAATATAACCACCATAGCTAAAGACACTTTGGTGTACAACATCCATACCTACACCACGACCAGAGGTCGATGTTACAGTATCACGAGTAGAAAACCCTGGTTTCATTAAATAGTGAGAAAGCTCTTTGTCAGTTACTATGTCATGGCTTTGTATAACACCCTCTGATATCAATTTTTCTCTCACCTTATCATAATTAATGCCTTGACCATCATCTTCACAAGTCACAAAAATTGAATGTCCTTTCTGCATAAATTTTAACGTAATCGTTCCAGATTCATTTTTTCCTTTATTAATTCTCTCTTCTGAACTTTCAATACCATGATCTGCTGCATTCCTTAAAATATGCATTAATGGATCGGTAAGCACATTAAGTACATCAACATCGATACTGATCGATTGGCCTATAATATTAAGGTTAATATTCTTATTCAACAACCGAGACACCTGACGAATGCACCTTTCTAGTCGAGGAACAATACTATTAACCGGCACCATTCGAGTTGCCATAATATCTGACTCCATGACCTTTGCGGAACTGACTTGTCTTTGAAAAAGCATTTCCATACTACTTAATCTATTTTTTGTTTGGCCTTTAACCTCTCGTAAATCAGAAACTGATTCGACAATTTGATTTAAATAAGTATGTAACTCATCCATTCTATTCACTTCTAAAGGATCAAACTCATCAGCACCGCTATTTTCTCGAGTTTCATTGGCCGAATAGCGCCCTCTATTTCTTGATGTCACTTGCAAATCAATATAATTTTCAAACTGAAATATAGTCCGTTGAATTTTTTCTGTTAAACTATCTAGTTCAGTAAAATTCCGTTTAATTTGACCATACTCATCCTCAATCTGCCCTTGTAATATGGTGTTTTCACCAACATTCTTTAAGATTTTCTCTAACTCTTCTTTAGCCACTCGAATAACAGAGCCGCTTTTCTTATTGGACTTATTATCTGACTCACTTTTAAGTAGGCTTTTACTATTATCAGTAGTATCTGTAACTTCTTTTCTTTTTTCTTCATCATTTTCGTCAGTAGCGGCTAATACTGATTGGTTATTATTATTACCTTCTTGCAAAAATAAATTAAATTTATCTTGCTGTTTACTGATAAGTTCCATTGTTGGCATTTCTTTGGAACGATAAAATGAAATATCAGTTAATGACTGTAATGTTAAAAGTAAATAATCTGGAAGCCGTCCATTTTCGCAAAGATATTCACATATTTCGGCTAATTTATCCGCAACCCTAAAAATAAAATCGACAACTTTTTGGGGGAATACCGATTGCTCATCGGCAAGAAAACCTAAAATATCTTCAAATTCATGAGCAATATTTACTAATCCATTTATTCCAATCGTTGCAGCAGCACCTTTTAACGTATGAACACATCTTTGCGCTGAAATCAAATGAGATAAATCTGAGTTAGATTTTGTAAAAGCTTCAAGGTGATGAGTTAATTCTTCAACATGCATTGGTGCTTCTTGTAAAAACATATCAACTAAAGTCACTTGGGCATCTGATGGAATTTCTATATTAACATCATCGTTATCAACGGATTTATACTCTCTATCCTTGTTTTCTCTTAGTTCTTCTTGCAGCATTTCTTCACAAAATAATGCTGACGATTCTTCGATTAAAGTTGAGTCAAGTTGGTTAAATTCAATTTCAATTAGATATTGGAATAAACTTAATATGCTTTCTTCACTTTTTTCATTAATAAAACAATAATAATAAGAAAAATCAAAGGCTGTTTTAGTTTGAATTTCTGCTTCAGTATAATTATGACGGCATAACCACTCGGCAAGATTTTCAAAATACCAGCTACTTCCTTCAAGCTGTACATCTTTTGCACTAGCTGCACATAACAAACATTTTTCAGTAACATTATTAATTTCCATTTCAGCAAGTTCATTCCAACGAGACAAAGCATGTTCAATCTCACCTAAAATATCTTTAATTGATAAAAAGTAAGAGTCAAGTACGACATTGGTATGAGGCTGGCCTTCTACTTCTATATTTTCCTCTATATCAAAATTCATCAACTCATCTAGTTTGACATCAGATTCAAAGGAATCATTGCTATTTATATTGGTAGTTTCATTTTGGATAGCTGAGGTTAAGTTTGAATCAACATCGTCCTCCACCAATTGTTTTTGCTCTAAATTGTTATCAAATGTTACTTTTTCATCATCCTTATATTCTTCTTGCTCACTCTCTGCTAACGCCATTAACTCTTCTAAACTCATATTCTCAGTATCATCATTGTCATGACTCGTACAGAGTTCATCAAAGTCTTCAGATATATTACTAATACTTTTTTCATTAGCATCAGTAATAGAACTAAATTCATTATTATCATTCTGAGAAACTGGCAGATCATCAGAAAATTCATCAAAAGCAACCTCATCAGAGTGAGAAGAAATTTGGACGCTAGCTGAATTTTGGTTGGGTTGGATATTTTGTTGAATATTCTTAAATTGTCGCAGTCGCTTTTTAAACAACTTAAGTTGAGAATGACGGAATGGCATATTCCAACTAGTAGAAGAAAGTATTGTAATTAATTTAGCTTCTTGACTCTCACTCTTTTGATTCTGCAATATAAACTCAATAACAGGAGGCCACTCAATAAGCATTCTTTTAACTGCAATACTGACAGGCGCTTTATTTTCTCTAATTGCGAGTAGATTTCCATATACAAACTGGCATGATATGGCTGCAAAGTAATTATTTAATAGATTAAATTTACTCCGCATTGCTTCTAGAACATGACAATATTCATCAATATAATGCTCTTGCTTACTATTACTGTTTTCACATTGAATAATTGAATCAGCTAAACTTTGAAGCTTCAAAAATAAAAGTTCTAAAGCGGCTAATTGTTCATTATTGTCTTTATTGACTAACAAAACCGACTCCTTTCAGAGGCTAATGACTAACAACTCAAGCTGACTTTGACATAGACTTTTCTGGCAGTTTAAACAGTTTAACTGACTCAATTAATTTTCCGGAATTACTAACCAGCTTAATAGTCTCTTCACTTTGCTGCTCTAATTTTGATTGTGTTTCTTTAGCACTTTTTTGTAATTTTAATGAACGATTTTTCAAATCTAAACTAATTTGCGATTGAGCCTTACAAGATTCAGATATTGAGTAAACTTTTTCTTTTAAAAGATTTGTTGTATTGGTTGTTTGCTCCATTGTCTTACCTGCCTCTTCGACTAATTCAGCTCCTTCAATTACTTTAGAAATAGTATGTCCCATAGTTTCGGAGGTATCAGATGTTTCAACCTGAATATTATCAACTAACGAAGTAATTTGTGCTGTAGCTTCACGCGCACTTTCAGCTAATCTTTGTACCTCATCTGCAATAACAGAGAAAGCCTTACCTTCCTCACCGGCAGCTGCCGCTTGCATACTTGCATTTAGTGCTAATACATGAGTTTTTTCTGCAATGTTATTAATAATATCTACAACATGGTTAATTTCTTGTGAACGCTCACCTAATCGCTTTATCCTTTTTTCTGTTTCATGTATGTTTGAACGGATATCAACCATACTATCAATAGTTTTCTTAACCGCATCTGATGCAGAGGTAATCATACTTGCCATATTTTCGGTCAAACTATTACACTCTGTAGCCATAGTGGCATTTTTTTCCATAGCAGTTGTTGCTTTAACTAAACGTTGCGATGAGTTTTCTAGTTGTAAAAACTCATTTTCAGCTGAATCGGAAACCACATCTGACAGTGATTTAACTTTATTAGATGAGTTTTCTACAGTTAATGCAACATCATTAACTTGGTGCAATACACCACTTATAGCTTCAACAACTTGTGCTATCGCATCAGAAAGGGGTCCTGTTACATCTTCAGAAACAGGTAAGTCAGCTGTTAAATCTCGATCCGATAATCGCATTGTACCTTCTAACAGTCTAATGATTGACTCATTCAGTTGATCATTTTTTCTTTCTGTTTCTGCTAATGCCGCAATTCTATCGTCGAGTAAGTCATTTAAAGTTTTACCTAAAGTACCAAGTTCATCATCTGTTGTAATTTCTGCCCGAGCAGTAAAATTACCTTCAGCAACATTGTTTACTGTATCCTCAAGGTTTTTAACTGGTTTTATCATCGTACGTACTAAAAACCATACAACAACCGCTGTTACCAGTAAGATAATCAAACCAATGACAATAGAAGCCAGTCTAATAGAGTCACGTAAAACAACCGTCGAACTAAACGCTTCACTTTCATCAATCTCCGCTAAAATAGCCCATTTAGTACCTAAAAAATCAAGTGTTGTATAGGCTGACAGTACTGATTGACCACGATAATCATCAAATATGCTAAAACCAGTTTTATTTAACATAGCTGCTTGTGTGCCAGGTGTCGATACAGTTTGTAATCCAATACTTGTATCTTTGGCTTTAATACTTTGAATTATTTTTTTATCTAGGTTCGATTGATTCAAAGCGGCAAGATAAGCTTCTTTATCTTCGATCAAAAATCGGCTGTCATTTCTAATCAGGTTATCAGTACCCACAATATAAGTTTCTCCCGAATCACCTAGTCCATTTTCTTTCCACTGTTCATTTGAGGTCATAATTTGATTGATACGAGCAATAGGTGCTTGAAAAATTAATATACCTGTTTTTTTATCATTTTCAAAAATCGGAGAGGCAATAAAAACAGCTTGGTCATTATATGATGGAAAATAAGGTTTAAAGTCTTCAAAAACAACACCTTCAGGATCCGTCAAACGATTTGCCCTTTGAAACGCTTTTCCTAAACCACTCTCAGCATAAGGACCATTGATTAGAGATGTTGCATAATCGAGTTCTTTATAAACAGAGTAAATCACATTACCCGTGTCAGGATTAACTATAAAAATATCATAGTAATCAAATGTTTTAAGAAAATCCCTAATATAAGGATGATATTTTTGATGTGACTTAGAATAATCAGTCCCATCATTTGCACTAATCAAATTGTCTTTTTTACCTAAAGGCTCTGGGTTTGATGAAATATAATGATATTGTAGTGCAACTGTGGCATTGCTTAAGGGAAGTAAATACTGATTCATATCAGGAACTTCACCAACATTTCGATTAGTATACTCTGTGGTAAAATCGGTTGTATAATAATTACTTAAACTCGTTTGATAATTTCTAATTTGTTGCGCTTGTTCTGCTTCATCTATAATCACTTGCTGATTATACTGCTCAAACCCTTGGCTAAAGTCATTTGCCGCATTAATTAGCATTAAGTTATTTGAGAAAGTTTTAACCTGATTTTTTAAACCATTGAGGTAAGTTTGTAACTGCTCTTTTTTAGAATCTCGAATAGAAATCAACTTGTTTTGTTCTTGATTTTGTATCGTTTCTTTAGCAGTGTTAATTGATATATTATCCAGTGATGCTGATACCAAGATAACAGGAATTATTGATACTGAAAGTGCGCCTAGCACCAATTTTTGTTGCAGCTTCATATTATTATCCTATTTTTCTTCTTAACCTAAGTGGTTTTTTATGAACTTACTAGTTGCTTAAAAAAATGAGAACTATCCAATTCAAAATAAATTTCGCCTTTCTCACTTTGGTAATTCCTTAGTATACAAGGATCTAGTTTTTCACTAACTTCTAGCATTTGTGTCTGAATCATTTCCTCAGACAATAAAATTTTTGTTGGTAAAAAGTCACTCAAAAGTCCAAGATAAGATTCATCTTCACCAAAAATCAACAAGTATTTTCTGTTACTTTTTTGAGGCTCACCTTTCGATAGAAACTGATATAAACTAAATACAGGAACAATATTACCTTTATAACTGCTAACTCCAAGCATGGAATATGCAGAGTTTGGCATTGGGTATAGTTCAACATTTAATTCAACTTGGCATTTAACTTTTGCATCTATCAACAAATTAATGTCGTGCACTTTAAAATGATTGAATACTCGAATTGACTGTTGAGTATTTGTGTCTTCTTTTTTATTAGTTATTTTTTGTTTATCAATAGCTAAAGCCTGACTAGGTAGTACCCACTGTTGAGTACCTGTACTTTTTTTATTCATAAAATCATCAGGCTTTGCTAGTGACATATTTAGCTCCAAAAACAATTAATTATGCATAATTTTTAAGCGAGTCAACTATTTGATCGGCTGAATACGGTTTCGTAATATAGGCTTTAGCCCCTAACATTTCTCCCCAGCGTTTATCGGCCTTTTCACCTTTACTCGTCACAAATACAATGTTAGTTCCTTTTAACCCATCATCTGACTGAATATTTCTACAGACTTTAAAACCATCTAAACCGCCCATTATAATATCTAGAAAAACCAAATTAGGTTTTTTCTTCTTTATTTGCTCAACTGCTTCTTCACCACTAGTTGCAATATCAGCTTGAAACCCTGCGTCGGTTACTATCTGATATAAATTTTCACGTTCGGTTTTTGAATCGTCTACGATTAATATTTTGCTCATAACATTTCCTCTTCCAATAATTAATAATATTTATGCTGACTTTAATTGTTTAAATGAAGTGATATTTAACATTTTTAAAATTGCTTGTGACAATGTACTTGAATTAGCTGGTTTAGTAATATATTTATCACACCCCGCTAGTTTTGCTCTAACCATGTTAAACATGTTTGACTTTCCAGTTAACATGCATACAGGAGTATTTTTATGTATGCTGGTCGCTCTGATTTCTTTACATAAATCGTAACCATCAATCCCCGGAAGAACAATATCCAAAAAGATCAAATCATAGTGAATTTTTTTTATTCTTTCTAAAGCGGCTTCACCACTACTCACACAAGTTGCATGTATACCGAGCAGATCAAGCTGAATTGCCATCGCTTTTAAAATGGTATGACAATCATCAACAACCAATGCAGTTACTTTAGAACGATTAACTTTATTAACAACACTATTAAAGTCATTATTATTGCTTGGCTTTACGCTTTCACTAATCTCAAAATCAGGAATTTCACCATAAACCTGAAACATGGCGTGTTGCATACCTTTCATAACCGATGCGGGATTAAAAGGTTTTAAAATGGATGTTTGAGAACCTTTTTCATTAATCACTTTGCTAGCATAAATAGAGTAGATAGGATTAGATCGAGCATTCCAAACTCGCCACTTTCTTACTATTTGAGGCTCATCCGCATTAACAATAGCAAAATGAGCGTTTTCAGCACCTTTACCACTGGTTAGTTGAAAGCTGTAATCATAATTTTTTTCTGCAGACTGAAAAATAGCTTTTAATATCTTTACATCTAGTTTTGACAAACCAATTGCAATGACATCATATGTATTACGTTTTTTCACTTTTCAATGCCCAATCAAAACGAATATTATTCGCAAATAAAGAGTACTGAAAAAGTCTAGCACAAAGTTTTTAAATACAAGCTGCGATAAAATTTAAATAAAACGCTAGATTTATGACACTTTAAAAAAAACAAAGCTTAACTTAATGTTTTAAAAAATGAATCTCAAGCTGTTAATATTATTTCGTTCAAAAAACTATTAAAAAAAATATTATATTTATATCGAAAAGAGATTCTCATAAAATAGTCATCCTAGTAGCAAACGAACATTCTTTTATATTTCTTCTTTTAAATCGTTAAGTAATAAAATATAGCGCACAAAATAAAAATTCAAACACTAACTTAAAACAAGTTAGTTTGCACATATAAATGTTTTAATTATTGCTTTTAGATATTTTATTGGCTGGAAAATGAAGCAGCAATATCGACTTAAGCTTTTCAAAGTCAATTGGCTTAGTTAAGAAGCCATTCATTCCATAGGCATTGGCTTTTTCAATATATTCCTCTAAGACATGAGCCGAAATAGCATAAATTGGTGTTTTTTGATTAAGATTGTAACCATTTTTTATTTCTAAAGTAGTTTCAAAACCACTTAATAGCGGTAATTCATAGTCCATTAAGATTAAGTCGTAACGCTTTTCTTTAGTCGCATCTAAGGCTTGTTCACCATCTTCAACAATGTCGGGAGTAATGTTGAATTTTTTTAAATACCCTTTCATCACAATTTGATTAACATTATTATCTTCAACAATCAATATCTCATATTGACTAAAATCTAAGCCTTCATTTGTAGAATCGCTTTCTATCAATATTTTTTTATCTTCATGACAAAATAAACTTTTTATCGCAAGTGATGTTATTGGTTTTGTTAACTTGAGAAGCTTAATATTTTCACTAATAGTGATTAATTCTATCTGAGCTTTTAGTGCCGGCGTAAAAGCTAATATGACCTTTTCATTATTTATTTTCAAGCTAGGTAAATTGGACTTTAAAAGTTTAAAATCATCTGTTTCACTATCGATAATAAAATAATACTTTTTATCGGTTAACTCAGACTCATTAATAGCGTCATATAAACAATCATAAAAACTCTTACTTTCATTAATAATATTAACTTCAATATTCCATGATGTTAAATTTTCTTTTAAAGCTGTTAATAGTATGGGATCACTCGAAAGCAAATAAACTTTAACTTGCTCTGTATCAATAGATAAATCACTAATCAATCCTTTATCAACTAATGGTTGAAATTTATCCAAACCAAGAGATAATATAAAACTAGAACCTTTATTTTCAACAGAGCTAACCGATAACTCCCCACCTAAAAACTCCGTTACTTTTTTAGATATATACAATCCTAATCCAGTACCACCATATAGCCTTGTTATTTCACTATCACCTTGTTTGAATTTTCTAAATATATTTTTTAGTTCACCTTCTTTAATGCCAATACCTGTATCTATAATTGAAAATTGAATTAATTGACTTGTATCATCAATACTAACTCGCAACTGAATACCACCTTGATGAGTAAACTTGATAGCATTACCGATTAAATTCACTAAAATTTGTCTAAGTCGATATGGATCACCATTAAACTGTTTAGATATACGATTATCAAAACTCACAGCTAAAGTTATATTCTTTTTATTAAGCTCATAACTAAATGCGAGGAATATTTCTGCAATTAATTGCTCCAGGTTAAAGTCTATTGTTTCAATAGGCATTTCACCAGCCTCTATTTTAGAATAGTCTAAAACATCATTAATAATATGTAGTAAGTTGTTACCTGAAACTTTTATTGATTGTACTAATTGCTGTTGCTTTTCAGACAAACCTGTTTCATACAGTAGTTCTGTCATACCAAGAACACCTGTCATTGGAGTTCGAATTTCATGACTCATATTAGCTAGAAACTTTGATTTAGCTAAGTTTTTTGCTTGGGCAATTTCTGCATTTTTTTCAACTTGATACCTTTCTTTTAATAACTCTATTTGCCTGGTTTTTAATTGGTTAATACGTACAGCCAACGCAATTGATAATAATAAAGCTTCAATACCTGAACCAATAGGAGCAAGCAATACAATAAAATCATTTGATTGAACAAAGCCTAATTTATTAAAAGCCAATGCTGTAGCACCAATAATAAAGGTGCACCAAGCAATAATAAAGATAATGGCAGATTGATTTTTTTCTAATGAAAGCTTAACACCACTAAAGAAAACCATTAAACAACAAATTATACAAAATATACTTGAAACTCTAATATGGTTACTAACATCAAAAAATAAAAATACCACAAGTTCAACTATAATTAAGCCAATAACGAAATAAATTAACTTTAACAACCGAGGAGATCTTAACTTTAAATTTAAAAATTCAACTGCAAATAAAACTGAAAATATAACAGTAATTGGTAAAATATAATTAGTCGTGTGTAGGTTAAAAACATTAGAGTTTGGCGTTATATATTTCTGCCACACACCAAAATGAACAGCCCAGAAAATAGCCGTTGTAAAAGTAGCTAAAACATAAAAAGCATAAACCTTTTCCTTAACAATCGTTAATATAATTAAATTGTAGAAGGTAATGGCACAAATAAGCCCAAATAATATTCCTAACAATATTTGTTTATCACTTTGATATTCTTCAAAGGCATCGGCTTGCCACAGTTTTATTTTCAGCTGATGAGAGTAACGAGTTTGTGTATCAATATAAATAGTGTAGTTAGTATCCGGTTTAACACTAAATGGCAGGTAATGTGAAAAACCTTTATATTTTCTCTGATTAAAAGGGACGGCATTTCCAGAATAAACTGATTTTATTATACCAGTACCATCGCTAATATAAATATCGACCCTATCAGTAAGAGGATTATTATAATCTAAGACAAGATTTTTACTGATAACTGGACTTTTAATTTGAAAACGATACCAATAACGGGTATCAATATAACCTTTATTTAGGCTAGATTTTGTTTCTTTTTTCCATTGTCTTTCGACTTTTTTTATATTTTTTATCTCTAGGGTTTCAAACACTGCTTTTTGACTTTCAATAGCAAAGTTAGAAATATATTGAAAATCACCAATGGGTATTTGAGTACTAGGGAGTTCTTTTGCATTAACCCAAGGATGAATTAAAGACATAGTTAACAGAAGTGAAAGAAATACCCAACTTCTTATCATTATACTAATGCACCTATCATCAATAAACTACCTAACATCTGTCGATTGAATTAACTCAAAGTTATCATTGATATATCAAGTTTAGTTAAATTATGATGTTTACGAGTAAATAAAAATAGATTTTACCAGATAATCATTAATATTTCATTCGGTGATGGTAACAGGTCATTATGTATGCCTAACAATAATTACTCATACACAGCTAACAGTTCTTTCGCTGTTCCTCTTTTATTTCCATCACAACTGATAGAACGTCTCACAGGGAAAGATTCAATCTTTGCATCTTCATAAATTTTTCGAGTGATAGCATTGTCATGATTAGAGATGATCACTTTTACACCTCGTTCGGCTAAATGTTTTGCACGATAAGCTAACTCAACTTGTTGATCGTATGAAAACCCCTGCGCCGCATAACTTGTAAAGCTTGCTGTCGGCGATAATGGAACATAAGGAGGATCACAATAAACCACATCTCCTCTCCGGGAACGATTCATTAAGGAAACAAAATCACCACATACAAATGTTGCATGCTTAGCTTGTTTAATGAAATGTAGCATTTCTTTTTCAGGAAAATAAGGTTTCTCATAACTACCAAAAGGCACATTATAACCACCCGATTTATTGTAACGGCATAATCCATTAAAACCATGCCGATTCAAATAAACAAATAACGCGGCTCTTCTTCTTCCTTTTAAACCATTGTTAAACTCTTGACGAAACTCTAAATAATGTTTTCGTGAGTTATTTTCTGGAATAAAAAATGAGCAGGCATAACGAATAAATTGTCCGCGCTCTTTTTTAAGGCATTGGTATAAATTAATCAGATCTGGGTTGATATCACCTAGCAAATAACGCTCAAAATTTAAATTCAAAAATACAGCACCAGAACCAACGAATGGCTCAATGAGCTTTCTGCCTTTCAAATGGGGAGTTAGCTTATCAAGTAGTCTATATTTTCCACCAGCCCACTTTAAAAACGGTCTAGTATGTCGAACTTGCATTAATGAGATTTATAACCGGATACTGAAATTGGCAACAAGTTTACGAAATTCAACGGGAATAGGGAAATAGTTTATTGATTTTCGTTAGTCAATTAAACGTTAAATGACACTTGAGTATCGATGTTAATATTAGTTAAAGCACCTGAGTCGACTATTTTTTGGTTGAGTGCCAATGAAGTCCGTTTAGCACTACTGGCACTAGACGATTCGCTTGAAGAAGTTTTAGTTTTGTCTTCTGTTTCATCACCAGACTCTTTAGTAGCAGCTTCCCGTAAGGTCTGTTCTTCTCTTTGTTCTAAATTTAGCTCACTTAAAGCCTGGTTCGCTATTTGCCCAGCAATCGCAGCCACTTTAAAATCTTGTGCAGATGGGTTTGCAGGCGCTAATGCCGCACGCTTTACCTGATCCATTTTATCGAGCGTTGCTTGTGGATTATTTGCAACTTTACTGGTACTAATACTCACTTCACCAGAAACAGCATAGCGTTTACCATCTGGCCCAGTTTTATAGCTCAGTTGTGGCGCTCCAGCAAGCTGTCCCCCAACATTGGCATGTGCCGCTTCATGAGCACGCACTTCACGATCAGCTTTCTTTAACTGTTCAATCTCTTGTCTTTCTATGGCTTGCTGTTGTTGTTCTTTAGCAGTTTGGCTTTCTTTTTCAGAGTCATGCGGCTCTTTATCACTTTTACCCCGCTGCTGTGTTTTTTTACCACCATCAACGGAAGCTTTGGCTTGCTCTTCTGAATCAGTCCCATTTTTAAGGTTTGTGTTTTCAGTCGTTGATTTCGCTTCGGGAATGGGTGGCTTCTGCGCAGCTTCGCTCGCAACAGCTTCTGTTGGCAGATTAGCTGTTGTTACAGGAATAACAACTGGTGCAGAGGCAATTAGCATAATAAATCAACCCTCGCTAAGCTTTTACATCAAGTAATGAACCAACTAAATCTGAGGCGGTTTCAATAACCTGTACATTCGCTTTTGCATCAATTTCTGCTTTTTTCAATTCAACCAGTGAAGTAGTTAAATCTTCAGACTTGACACTGTCAGTTGAAGCGTCAGCGACAGATTGAGATGCGATCTCTTGCGCTGCTTGATTAGCTCGGGAACTGGCCTCTTGGAAGCCCTGAACACCAGTATTAATTAAACTACTACCAATTTCCATTATTAACCTCAACAAACTGAAATATAGACAAAATTGCACTTATGCCTAGTTTATCGGCAAGAATGATTAAAAATTGAGCTATTTTTTAATCGATATAGTTAATTGGCAGATATCGGATTCATAATAACTAAACAAGCCGCATAAATGCGGCCTGTTTAAATGATGAGGTAAGATAAAAATTCTTTAAAATCAGGTAATTAGATTTCGTAATTAACGACTTCATAACCTAAAGCTTCTATTTGAGGCTTAAGAACTTTCGAATTACCAACGATAACAATCACCATATCTTTTAAATTTAAATGCTTTTTAGCAAGCGCATTTATTTCTTCGGCTGTTATATTTTCAACAATTTTCATGCGTTGTTTGACAAAATCGGGGGCTAAATCATTTTCTAAAATTTGAGCTAGAAAGCTGAGTTTGGCGCGAGGTGTCTCATATTTTAATGCGTCACGCTGATTGATCGCTTTGCGAATAAAGCTCAGCTCTTCGGTACTGATCCCTTTATCAGCATAAGCACTAATTTCTTTCACAAATTCTACTAATGATTTATCGGTAGCATCGGCCCTAACTTCAGCACTAGCGGTATAACTACCTGTTACTTTATCGCCACTAAAGTAAGAACGAGCCCCATAGGTGTAACCTTTGTCTTCTCTTAAATTAAGATTAATTCGGCTATTAAAAGCACCACCTAATGGAAAATTCATTAAATATGCACGGTAGAATTCACCCGTTGCGTCAAATTTAAGCGCTCGTTTACCAATACGAATCGCTGATTGCGCCGCATTATCTTTATTCACCAAATACACAACACCGGTTTTAGCTTTAGATGCAGGTAATTCCAATTTAAGTTCTACCGCTTTACCGCTCCAGTCATTAAAAATTGAGACTGAACGTTTTAACTCTTTTTCACCAAGATCAGAAACAATAACCATTTGACCGCCAGAAGGCTTAAAGTAGCTTTTATAAAATGCTTTAACATCTTCTAAAGATAGCTCTTTCACCGTAGCTTCTGTTCCACCAGCAGGTGTTGCAGCAATATTATCATCGTGTAACAACTGAAGATAAGCTGTTGACGCTAGATAACCTGCATTTTTCTTACTGTTTTTAATTCCTTGAATTGCATTATTTTTTACGCGTGCAAACTCTGTTTCAGCAAAAGCAGGATGCAATAATTTTTCTTTAACAAGCGCTAAAGTTGCATCAATATTTTTAGTTAATGCATTAATATTTACTGTGATATAACGGTTAGTCGATGATATGCTCACTTGGCTACCTAACTTTTGTAGCGCTTTACTCATATCTTCTGCGCTACGCTCGCTGGTAGATTCATTCAACATTTCAGCTAAAAGAGAAGCAGTACCGGCCTTGTCTTTAATCTCATAGTAATGGCCTGCAGGAATTTTAAGGAGCAAAGCCGTTGTTGGCGTTTCGATACTTTGAGAACCTAGCAACTGCATGCCGTTTTTCAATTTATCGCGCCACATTTTAGGCACATCAACAGGTTTATTTGTACCAGCAACAGGTATTTTACTACGATCAAAGTTATCTTTAGCTTTTCTTAATTGCAATTCATCTTCAGATGTTGCTGAAGTTTCCACTAACTTTCTTTCTGGTGCGGTAAAGTTATCTTTTGCAGCAATCATTTCAGGTTTACCGTTAGGTACAACACTCATGATCACAGCATGTTTTCCTTTAATGTATTGTTCATAAACACGCATAACATCTTGCTTAGTCACATTGGCATAGCGAGCGATATCATTTTCAATATAATTAGGGTTACCAGTAAAAGTCTGATTGGCGGCCAATTGGCTTACTTTTCCTGATACACTTTGTAAACCAAATACAAAGCCAGCTTCCATTTCTGCTTTTGCCTTAATTAAATCATCTTCTTCAACACCACGCTTTTCAAACTCTACTAGAGTGTCACGAATAATATTTTCTATGTCAGCTAAGCTTTTTCCTGAAGCGGGATGTGGTAATGCATATAAATTAAACGTACAAGCCAATTCTGCACAAGGGTGCCCAACAGTCGCTTGTACAGCGAGCTGTTCTTTCACCAAGTTTTTATATAACAATGAAGTTTTACCACCACCTAAAATAGTAGATAACAAATCTAATGGTGCTTCGTCAGCATGTCGCACAGATACTGTTGGAAATGACATATAAAGCAATGGTAGATGAACATTATCTTCCATCGAAATATAACGATCTTTATCTAAAACGACCGATCTTTTTTCAGGCATTTTAACTTCTGGTCCTTTAGGAATTGAACCAAAATATTTAACCATATAGGTTAATGCTTGATTCACGTCAATATCTCCGCCAATGGTAACAGTCGCATTATTAGGCCCATACCAACGTAAAAAGAAAGCTTTCAAATCATTAACATTAACTCGGTTTAAGTCTTCCATATAACCTATAACAGGCCACGAATACGGATGACCAGATGGATATAATGCCTCAGATATGCGCTCATTTAATCGACCATATGGCTGGTTATCGATGCGTTGCCCGCGTTCATTTTTAACAGTTTCCCTTTGAACTTCAAACTTTTCTTGAGTCACTGCATCAACTAAAAACCCCATCCTATCGGCTTCTAACCAAAGCATTTTTTCTAATTGATTAGCAGGAACTGTTTGGAAGTAGTTGGTTCTATCAGAGTTAGTGGTTCCATTCATTGTCCCCCCCGCTTCAGTAACTAACTTAAAATGTTGTTCGTCTGCGACATGCTCTGAACCTTGAAACATCATATGCTCAAAAAAATGAGCAAAACCAGATTTGCCTAACTCTTCTCTTGCAGAACCCACATGATAAGTGACATCAACATGAACAAGGGGATCTGAATGGTCTTCGTGTAAAATAACGATTAAGCCATTATCTAGCTGATACTTTTTATAAGGTATGATTGTTTTGCCTGGTTGAGCATTCACTTCTTCAATAAAAGTGACGCCCTCTATTTTTGCTTTCTCAACCACTTTTGGTGCTTTATTTTCAACCTGTTTTACTTCATTTTGCGATGATGGATTACAAGCTGCAAGTACGCTAACAAGTAACGGAATTGCCCATTTATTCAATTTGATATCTCCCCAATTTTTTTAATTATTTAAACACGCTCACTTTACCTTAAATAAAATAGATAAATAAGCCAAATAGTCACAATTTACAGAAATCTGGCGGGTTTGTTAAAAGTAGAAGCATAAAACTTTTAACGAGAAGGTTGACTTACCAAAAAAGTACAACACCCCAAACAACCGCAAGTAATAATAAACAGACAAAAACCAATGATGAGCCAATATCTTTTGCTCTTCCTGCTAATTCATGATGTTCATCACCAATACGATCAATGGCCGCTTCAATGGCTGAATTGGTTAATTCTGCAACAATAATCAAAAACAAAGGAAGTATTAACCATAAAAATTCAAACTTAGATTCGGCTAACCAATAAGCTAATGGAATTCCTACAAGTGCCAGCATTAACTCTTGGCGAAAAGCAGCTTCATTTTTCCAGGCAGCCTTTAGTCCTTGAATTGAGTAACGGGTTGCATCAATAATACGCGAAATACCTGTTTTTCCTGGTTTAGCCATTCTTTGATTTTTCCTTTTCTTTTCGTACAATTTGCCTTACATCTTCGAGCAAGATCTTAGCATCAAATACAATACCATCTTTAATCGTATATTTTACACCACCAACTGTCACAGGTTTATTATCACTATCTAACTTTACGTGCCCTGTTCCATATAATGTTTTAAAATTGCGTAATGGGTTTTCTTTTACAATCACCAAATCGGCTAATTTACCGACAGAAACTGAACCAATTTGCTCATCCATTCCCAACGCCTGGGCACCATTAATGGTTGCTGATTTAATAACCTCTAATGGATGAAAGCCCGCTTCTTGAAGAAGTTCTAATTCCCTAATATAACCAAAGCCATAAATTTTATAGATATAACCAGAATCACTGCCAGTAGTCACTCTTCCTCCATGATTTTTAAAATCATTCAAAAAAGCCATCCAGCGTTGATAATTTTTCTTCCAATTTATTTCATCTTGGGTTGTCCAATCAAACCAATACGACCCATGAGCATAACGGCTTGCTTGAAAAAAATCCCATAAACCTGGTAAAGTAAATTCATCATGCCAATCTGCGTTACGTTCTCTCATAAGATCGCGGCTCGCTTCATAAATAGTCATTGTTGGATTAATTGTAAAATCTAAATCAATTAACTCATCTCTCACTTGTTGCCACTTTTCACTACCAGGTTCGGCCGCTTGTAGCCAAAGTTTTCCTGCCTCACCAAAACGATCTTGTTCATTATTATAATTGTACTCTGGTGAGTAATTTTGAATAACTTGATTATGAAACATTGCCTCAGGTAATCCATACCAGTGTTCCATAGTCGTTAGCCCCATACGAGCGCTATCTAATGCATTAAGATGAACAACATCTAACTGGGCATGGTGCATCATGGTTTTTAAGCCTCTTTTATTAGCTTCCTCAATAGCAGCTTGAAAAATATCTGGATGCATACCAAAAAACTTAATTCCTTTGGCACCTCGCTTGGCAATTTTTTTAACCCATCTTTTAGCTTGTTCAGGTGAATTTATCAAATCATTATTTCCCATACCAAAACCAAAGTAAGGAATAATTCTAGGCGCAGTAATAGTATTTATTTTGCTTCTTTTTACATGGTTCATCACATAGTCGATACCAGAGAAACTACCAGGCTCTCTAACTGTGGTAATTCCATGAGCTAACCATAATTTAAATGTATATTCAGCGGTTGTGACTTGATAATCCTGTCCAATATGACCATGCATATCAATAAATCCAGGTAGAATATAGTGACCTTCAACATCAATTACTTTATCACCGGCTTCAGCCTGAGGACGTTTGCTTTTAATTGGTACTCCCGGATTACCAACACTTTTTATTTCTGCGATTCGATTATTTTCTATAACAATATCAACAGGCCCTCTTGCTGGAGCCCCTTCCCCATTGATTAAAATACCACCTCGCAAAATTAATCTTTCAAACGGTCCTTCACCGCGCTTTCTTTCAGGTGCTTGTTCAGGAGTAGCCCAAACCATAAAGCTAAAGTTGAATACGGCAATAAGCAATAAAGATTTAAATAATGTATTCATCATTTTTCTACCTGTTGTTTAAATGAAGTGACTTGTTCTGTAATCACTTTATTAACTGCACTCGCCCAAGATTTTAACTTAACACCTGTCCCGCTAACTTTATAAGTCGTGATAAGCTCTGTTTGATTATTATTTAAACGCGCTAAAGAAAATTCCAACACGCCATTAATGGGTAACGCTTGCAACGGTCCTAAACCACCGATTAAACGCAATTTTTTCTCGGGCTCAAAATAAGCAACGGTCATATGACGAACAAAACCACCCTCCGCTAATTTTTCACAAAAACAATGTTGGGATTTCAAATCGATTAATAAGTTTCTACTATCGCCAGAATAAGTATGAGAAGACTGCCACCATTGAGAAATATTCAATAATTGTTTGCTTGCTTTTTTAGGCGATGAGTTCAATGTGGTAACTATTTTTATATCAAAGTAGCTTTCTTCTGTAACCATAACTTCTGCATGAGTGGTGTTACTAGAAATTAAAACACCAGATAAGAGTAGTATTTTAATCATACAAAGCGCTTTATTTTTTTTCATATCAACAGCCTCTTAATTTTAGTTGGCCAATTTAATTCCATTTTTATCAATAATAATTTTACGTTGTTTATATAACTTACCTAATTCGGCTTTAAATACTTTTTTGCTAACATTAAAGGTCTTATAAATTAGTTCGGGTGGACTTTTATCACTAATGGGTAAAAAGCCGTCGCTATTTTCTACTTTTGATAAAATTTTACTCGCAAGTGACTCATCACCAATCGCACCCGGCTGTTTTAAACAGATATCAACTCGATGATCCTGGCGCAGGTTTTTAATGTAACCTTTAATTGACTGTCCATATTTAAAATCCTGATAAACATCACTATTATGGAGCACTCCCCAAAATTTCTGATTAACGATCACTTTATAACCCAAATCGGTTTTATCACCAATAATCAGGTTAACCGCATCGCCTTTTTTTAAACCAGTTGTTTCTGCTTTCAGCAATTTATTGAGTTTACTCGAACCACAAATACGGCCAGTATTATCTTCATAAACTCTAACAATATGATATTCATCAACCTCCATCTTTTTACTTTGCTCACCAAATGGAACAAGTAAATCTTTAGGTAAACCCCAATTTAAAAAAGCTCCTACTCGACTCACTGAAACGACTTTGAGACAAGCAACGCCTCCAACTTCAACACGAGGCTTTTTAGTTGTAGCCACCACTTCATCATGGCTATCTCGATATAAAAAGACTTGGATTTTATCGCCAGGTCGACAATATGATGGTGTTAATTTAGCAGGCAAAAAAACCTGACCTAAAGGGCCTGCTTCTAAAAATGTACCACGTGTAGACTGGCGGCTAATTTTCAAGAAGTTAAATTGACCAATTTTTATCATGATAAATCACTCTGCTATATAACGATGAGGTGTTTAATTATTTTGTATGATAATAATCATGTAAACATGATTAGTCCAACAGCTCAATTCTAACACACTTACTGGCTTCAGAAATGGCGTTTACACTTTCATAAAAGGGAAATTCGGCCAATAAAGGACTTTTAAGCAATTTTTTTAGTGACTCAATATTTTCTTGCTGATTTAACATCTGCTTATCAATATGATTAGCAACCCAACCAATCAGATTGAGACCACTCGCTTTAATTAACTGGCGTGTCATCAGTGCATGGTTGATACAACCTAATTTAAGGCCAACAACCAATATAACATCCATCGACTCAGCAATGGCATAATCAGCCAATGTCTCTTGTTCGTTTAAAGGAACAAGCCAACCACCAGCACCTTCAACTAAAAGAAATGATTCAGAAAAGTGTTCAATTGGACACTGCTTTTGAATCGCGCTTACAGATAACTCAATACCTTGTTGCTCGGCAGCAATATGGGGCGCAATCGGAGGCTCTAGTGTGATTGGATTAATTTGCTCATAATCTATCTTGTCATGTGAGCTTTCTAATTGTTCTATTAACGTAAGTGCATCTTGATTTCTTAGAATAAAACCACCCAAAGTGTCAGTCGCTAATCTTTCGCATCCCGCAGCAATTGGTTTCAATGCCATAACAGATTGATTGGCTTTTTGGAGTGCTTGAATTAAAGCGGCGGTAAAAAAGGTCTTACCGACATCGGTATCAGTTCCAGTAATAAATATTTTCTTTTGCAACTTAGTCTGACTCATTAAAAATTCTCGTTAACATCACCAATGATTTATCAACGCCTTTAACCCAAGCCATTAATTTTATTCGGCTTTATCAGGAGATTGTATATTAACAGAGTAGGTATGATAGTCTTCATGAACTGACTCTTTTTTATTACTTTTATCCTGTGGTGGCTTTTTCCAAGCATGTCCATAAATAACTTCATAAGTCGCAGGTAACACGCCATCATTCCAACGAAATTTTTCATATTCATCTTTTAAATGTTTAAATTTTTGTTTACCTAATAATCCTTTGGGCCTTTCGCTATCCAGGTTATGTGCACCAATGGCTTTTAAATCTCTCATTAAACCAACCAGAGTTTTATAAGTGAGAGTAATAACATCTCTATCCATTACGGTATTTTCAAATCCAGAATTAAAAACATGATCGCCCACTATATGCATATCGATAAACTCATTGACATGAACATAATCATCTACAGCTTGCCAACTTTGTTTTAATTCGGTTAATGTATCTGGACCCAGTGTTGAAAAAATCAATAAACCGCCAGGCTTTAATACTCTATTTAACTCTTTAAATGTCTGTTTTAAATCAGGTAACCACTGCACAGTTAAACTAGAAAAAACTAAATCAAACTGATTATTTTTAAATGGTAACTCATCAACATCCGCCACCTGATAGTCGATTTTTCGAAATAAACGCTGCTGTTTTTTTGCTTGTTCGATCATACCTGGAGCAATATCAACGCCAGTTACTTTTGCGCCAGAAAACTTGGAACGAAGGTGACGACTACAAAAACCTGTTCCACATCCAACATCTAAGATCGCTTTTGGTTTTATTCGCATATATTCAAGTCGCTCAAACACTCTTGAAGCAACTTCTTGTTGTAAAAATGCAGCAGCATCATAAGTAGTAGCTGCTTGGCTAAAAGAGTCAGCAATGAGTCGCTTTTGTAAACTCATAATTAATGTCTCCCTAACATTTCTGACTCTAATAAAAATTGTTTAATATCATTGATAAAAGTTTCACTAGCAGATAAAAAAGGTGCATGAGCAGCTTTTCGGTAAATAATTGACTGGCTGTCGGGTAGATGCTGACTAACATCATCTGCAACCTTCACAGGCACTAAAGAATCAAGTCTTCCGTAAATTCTTAATACAGGCATTTTTAGCTCTTTAAGTCGTTCAACCAAATTAATATTTTTTAATATTTCCAGTCCACCTTTTAAAGCTTTTGAGGAAGGTTTACCGTGAATAAAAACAGTTTCTTTTAAACGTTTTATGTCTTCTTTCTGAGTTGCGCTGCCCATCGTTTGAATACCTAAAAAACGTATGAGAGTACCTTCGTAATCTTCTTCTAAATACTCAATAAAGGAAGATAAAATTTTTGCTTGCATTCCAAATTGCCACCGTTCATTAGCTACAAACGAAGGACTTGAAGCCACTGTAATAAGCTTTTTAACTTGATGAGTCGGTTGTAGAGCCAGTGCAGTAGCAACAAGCCCACCTAATGACCAACCTAGTAAATAACAAGACTGAGGGATTACTTGGCTGATAGACTCAACCAAATAGTCCAAATCGTAATCATGGTTATGTACCGGGCTACGTCCAAAACCAGGCAAATCAACATTATATACGGTAAAGCTTTCTGCTAGTTCACTTAAAACAGTTTCCCAAATACCACCATGCAACCCCCAACCATGGATTAATACCAATGCAGGGCCAGAACCAGATACCTCAACATAAGGCTTTAAAATTGGTTTATTATTCAATTTCATTATGAGTTTACTTCTGTCAAATTAAGCGAATTTTTTAATGATTGCACTAAAGTGAAAATTTCAGCTTCAGTGTGAGCAGCACTCAAGGTTACCCTCAGCCGAGCACTGTTTGGTGGGACTGTTGGTGGCCTGATTGCGCCAACTAATATTCCTTGTTCCATCAAGGACTGAAAAACAGCCATTGTTTTTTCATTATGACCAATTAATACAGGCTGTATTGCCGTAGAAGAATCTATTAAAGTAATATCATTATCAGCACAAAGACGTTTAAAAAGTTGAATATTGTTGTTTAATTTTTCAATTAAAAAAGGTTGTGATTTTAGCGTCTCTAAATTAGCTAAATTGGCTTGTGCTACTGCTGATGGCATAGCAGTGGTATAAATATAACTTCTTGCAAACTGCATTAAATAATCAATCAATACCTTTTCACCAGAAACAAAAGCTCCAAACCCACCCAGAGCTTTACCCAGCGTACTCATCACTACAGGCAATTGCTTTTGATTTAAATTATAGTACTCACAACATCCCTGGCCACTTGTACCTAAAACCCCAAAGCCATGCGCATCGTCAACAATTAAAATAGCTTGATACTTTTCACACAAACCGACAATATCGGGTAAAGGAGCGATATCGCCATCCATACTAAATACACTATCGGTAACCACAAATTTATTTTGTGACGATTTCTTTAATCGCGTTTCTAATGCAGTTAAGTCACAATGAGGATATCTTTGTGATGCTGCTTGGCTTAACTGCACACCATCAATCAAAGAAGCGTGGTTTAACTTGTCGGCTATGATCACATCATTTTTTGATGACAAACTTTGAATGATAGCCAGATTAGCCATGTAACCACAGGTGAATGTTAATGCAGCATCACGTTGAATAAACTCCGCTAATGCAATCTCAAGATTTTCGTGGGCTTGCTGGTGCCCACATATCATATGAGAAGCCCCACTGCCAAAACCATACCGCTCACAATGAGAGCTTAGTGCTCGCTTGGCATTATGACTATTGGCTAAGCCTAAATAATCATTACTGGAAAAATTAACGACAACTTGAGTACCCAGCATAGTTTGAGTTTGTTGTGCAGAATTAATAATCCGTCGCTGTCGGTTTTCTCCAGCAGCTTTCCTTAACTCCAGTTGCTGTTGCAAATTTAAGAACTTCATCAATAGTCTGCCGTGCTCAAATGAAAACAAATCATTTCAATCAAGCACTAAAACTCATTAACTTGCCGCATTATAAAAAAGGTGAGACTTTGAATCACCTTGCTGAGCTTTTGCAGCTTGCTCGATTTGCGCCTGTTCCTCGGCTAATTTTTTTGGGCAAGGATTGGTTTCTGGTGTACCCCCTTCCGGTTCGATACCTAAACGAGCAAATAAAGCTAAATCATGATTCATATCGGGGTTTTCAGTGGTTAGTAATTTTTCACCATAAAAAATAGAATTAGCCCCCGCAAAAAAACACATTGCTTGCATTTCATCAGACATACTTTCTCGACCGGCAGATAATCTGACATAAGATTTTGGCATAACAATTCTAGCAACCGCTATCATGCGAATAAACTCAAACGGATCTAAGCTTTTAGCATCTTCTAATGGTGTTCCTTTAACGGCAATTAACTGGTTAATTGGGACACTTTGTGGGTGTTCAGGTAAATTAGCCAGCTCTTTAATAAGACCTAATCGATCTTTTAAAGTCTCTCCCATACCTAGAATACCGCCAGCACAGACATTGATACCAGCATCTCTTACGTGAGACAAAGTATCTAATCTATCTTGAAAAGTCCGCGTAGTAATAATTTGATCATAATACTCAGCAGATGTATCAAGATTGTGATTATAATAATCGAGACCGGCTTCTTTTAATTGATCGGCCTGCTCGCCATTAAGCATACCTAAGGTGACACAAGTCTCTAATCCTAAACCTTTAACCGCTTTGATCATTTCTAAAACAACCGGAAAATCTTTCCCTCTTGGGCTTCTCCAGGCAGCCCCCATACAAAAACGCGTGGCCCCTGTTCGTTTAGCATTTTTGGCCGACTTTATCACTTCTTCAATAGCAACCAGCTGTTCTTTGCTTAAACCAGTATTGTAATGACCACTTTGTGGGCAATAAGCACAGTCTTCAGGACAAGCACCTGTTTTAATGCTCATTAATGTTGAGGTTTGCACTTTGTTAGGTTCAAAATACTGTCGATGAACCGTTTGAGCTTTGAACAATAAGTCGTTTAAAGGTAGATCATAAAGTGCTTGCACTTCAGATACTTGCCAGTCATTTCTGATAACTGCTTTTTCTGTCAGATAAGACAAAGAATGTGCTTGGTTCATAATATCTCACTATGAATAAAATCGATGATTCATTGTTATTTCAAACTTAATGAATTACCCGCTAAAATGAAATCAATCAAACTAAATATTAAATTAGCTTGAACACTTTATACTTGAACAATTGATAATAATATTATAAAAGCTATCATTGGTTATCGATAATTTAGCTGAAACATCGGATATCAGTCGATTAACGACAAGCCAATAAAATGATGGACTATCTTAATTAGACAAACTGATTTGTCAAGCTTAACCAGGAACAAAAGTTAACATTTGGATGTTTTTTAAACTGAATAAATTTATATCAAATCTACTACCCCAGAGTGATTGCCCACTTTGTCAATCAACGGTATCAACTTACCATAAGCAAAACGGTATAATTTGCCATTATTGCCATCAACGATTACCTCGACAGCATCTGGCTTGCACTATTTGTGCACTTCCCTTATTTTCTGGCCCTGAGCTAATTTGCGGAGAGTGTATTAAGCAGGCGCCAAACTTTCGCAAAACAGTTGCAGCATTCCGCTATGAGCCACCAATTAAACAGTTTATTACCCGCTTAAAATTCAATGCCCAACGTGAGTTTTTACCAATATTAAGTCAATATTTATGTCAAAAAATAGTCGAGAGTTATCACTCTGATGCTCTCCCCCAACAAATGATCCCCGTCCCTCTACATTTTAGTAAGATACGCCAGCGTGGTTTCAATCAGGCAAATCTAATAGCTCAGTCACTTTCTCAACAATTAAAAATTCCTATGCATGCCCATATTGTCAAACGTATTCGAGATACCTCCCCACAAACCAGTCTTGATGCTTCAGAAAGGCACTCCAACCTAAAGGATGCATTTTTTGCTCAACCGCCAATAAAATCGCATATAGCCATTGTTGATGATGTAATGACAACTGGTGCAACGGTATCTTCATTATCAAAAACACTATTAACTTCGGGAGCTAGGCGTGTTGATGTTTGGTGCTTAGCGAGGGCTTATACGCCTGCTACTTAAAAATACATTTTTCAATGTAGAAATAAGTCTATTCAACAACATGAAGTAACACTTTCAACAAAAACACTATTCTTACCTTAGCCTAATTAAGTGGTACACTAAGCTCTATTCAATTTTATTTTAGCTGTCATTATTGGAGTTCTTTTGGTTCCACGCGAACGCTCTTCACAGATATTTCAAATCGCCTTGCCAATTATTGGCGGCATGATGTCGCAAAATATTTTAAATCTGGTTGACGGCATCATGGTTGGGCAATTGGGCTCAACAGAATTAGCGGCTGTCGGACTCGCCAGCTTTTTAAACTTTGTAGCGGCTGCAATTTTCATGGGCATGGCTTCTGGTGTTCAAGCAATGGTAGCCAGAAGAATAGGTGAAGGCCGAGAACAAACAGCAGCCAACCCTTTAAATGGTGCTCTTATCACCATTTTTGTTGCAGGCATTCCTTTGACAGCAATTCTTATTTATTTTAGTGATCCAATTATTAGCTTAGTTAACAGTGATCCTGAGGTCATAAAACATGCTGCTGTATATCTTGATGCACGCTTGTTAGGAATTGTTGCCGTTGGTATGAACTTTAGTTTTCGAGGTTATTTAAGCGCAATAAAGATGACCCACTTCTATTTTAAGATTCTTATTATCATGCATAGCATGAACATTTTATTAAATTATTTACTTATTTTTGGCCATTGGGGGTTTCCTGAACTGGGCACTCAAGGTGCAGGGCTAGGTACGACCCTATCAATGCTAGGGGGAACAATTGCCTACTTTTATTTAACCATGCGTTATACAAAACAATATGGCTTTGGACTTCATTTACCTCAAAAGCAGACACTTATTCAAGTGCTCAAAATCTCTTTACCCTCTTCAGCTCAACAACTTTTCTTTGCTTTAGGTTTTAGTACACTATTTTGGATTGTTGGCGGAATAGGCACAAATGAACTTGCTGCAGCCAATGTATTAACGACCTTGACTTTGGTTGCTATACTCCCTTCCATTGGCTTTGGAATAAGCTCAGCAACCCTTGTAGGACAAGCGCTAGGGCGAAAAGATGTAGACGATGCTTATCAGTGGGCTTGGGATACTGCTAAAATTGCTGCCGTTGGTATTTCTTTTATCAGTCTACCCATGTTTTTTATTCCCGAATTGATACTCAGTGCTTTTTTTCACGAACCTGAAGTGATCAACATTGCAAAAGTACCTCTACAAATAGTTGCAATTGCTATCATCATTGATGCTGTCAATTTGGTCATCATGTCATCACTCCAAGGCGCAGGAGCAACGAAAGCAACAATGGTTGTCGGCATAGTTTGCCAGTGGCTAATATTTTTACCTTTAGCCTGGTTTATTGGTCCCTATTTAGGAATGGGGTTAACCGCTATTTGGCTAACACAAGGTCTATATCGTTTATTCCAAACTTTTTGGTTTGCCAAACTATGGCACAAAAGAGATTGGGCACATATTAAATTGCATTAATCTAGAAGACGAATAATGGCGCAAATAGATATCTCATTAGATAACACCCAGGACTTTTATCATTTAACCCCCGATAGCGTATTAGATGCACTTGAGTCAGTGAATTTTGAGCCACAAGCAGCATTGCTCGCCCTTAATAGCTATGAAAATCGAGTTTATCAATTTAGAGATTATGCTGAAAAACGTTACGTCGTAAAATTTTATCGGCCCAATCGTTGGAGTGATCAGCAAATATTAGAAGAACATTTATTCTGCGAGCAGCTGGTTGAAAATGAAATACCCGTTGTTGCCCCAATTAAAATCAATGGAAACACACTATTTAGCCATGCTAATTATCGGTTTGCGGTTTATGACTGTAAAGGCGGCAGAAGCCCCAACCTCGACGATAAAGACACGCTTATCTGGCTAGGCCGTTTTATTGGTAGAATTCACCTGTTAGGCGAGTCAAACTCTTTTCAATACAGGCCAGCCTTAACACTACAAAACTTTGGCATTGATAGTGTTCAATACCTACTCGACACAGACTTTATTCCTTCACATATATTAGAGTCTTATCGCAGTGTTACAGAACAAATCATTCGTTATTGTGACCAAAAAATGAACCAACTCACATCAATTAATACGCTCAGGCTACATGGAGATTGTCACCCTAGTAATGTAATGTGGACCGATGATGGACCACACTTTGTGGACTTTGACGACAGTCGAATGGGCCCAGCAGTACAAGACTTATGGATGTTAATCACAGATAACCAAGACCGTCACCAGTGGAATACAATACTAGAAGGCTATGAAGACTTTAGAGAGTTTGATGATAGAGAACTCAACCTAGTCGAACCTCTTCGAGCCATTAGAATGCTGCACTATAGTGCCTGGCTTGCTCGCCGCTGGAACGACCCTAGCTTTAAGCATAATTTTCCCTGGTTTAACACGACCCGTTACTGGGAAGAGCAGGTTTTAATGTTAAAGGAACAACTTTTTGTCCTACAGTAATGAAAAACTCAGCTAATTAGCTGATATTTTTAACATAAACCTGCAAAACTAATCATTTCGTCCTATTCTCAATAAAGAACAAACTTTTAAGATGTATATGGTCGGAGCTTTCCTAAATGAACAAGTTATTAGATAACTTTTCAATCAAACAAAAACTTATTGTCATGTCGCTAGTAACCCTTTTGGGGTTATTACTAATGATAGTACTAAGAATTTCATTTAATTCGCAGCTGGCAACAATGAATGAGGCTTTATTGGAATTCGATAAAATTAATAATTATATGTTACTACTAAGACGCAATGAAAAGGATTTTCTCGCACGTAACGATGAAAAGTATGTTACGGCATTTCAAGCAAATTACCAAAAATTAACCCAATCAACCCAAAAGCTTAGAACACAACTTGAAACAATAGATTTCTCTAACTTAAAAAGTCTCAACGAATTAACAAATGTCTTTGAGGCCTATAACGAGGGTTTTAAAAAGGTAGTAACCATCAAAAAGCAACTCGGCCTAACACCAACGACAGGCCATTATGGAAGTTTACGTCAATCAGTGCATCGAGCTGAAGAGATGGTGTCTTCACAAAATAACTGGGAGTTGCTCACTCACATCCTCACATTGCGCCGAAATGAAAAAGACTTTATGCTTCGTTTTGATCTTAAATATCTCACTAAATTTAATCAAAATTTAACCGTTGGACTCAACGCGATTGAACAGCTAGCCATTGAAGAAACCGCTAAAAGTCAATTGCGTCAATCACTGGAAAACTATGCCAAAGAATTTAAATCTTTTACCGAAAAGTCGGTTGAATTAGGCCTCACACATAAAGAAGGAGAACTGGGACAACTGCGCACAACCATTCAGAAAAGTGAAAGCCTGCTTGAAGAAGAGTCTCAAGCCGTTGCTTTATTTATCAAACAACATGTTGAATCATCCAATCAGCTCTACATTACTCTAGCCTCCATTAATATTATCGTAATGATGTTGCTGATTTACCTGGTCTTCAGAAGTGTTAATCTCCCTCTACAAAAATTAACTCAAGTTATGAACAAAGCGAATAAAGACAATGATCTCAGCGTACGGACAAAAATAGAGGGTAAACATGAAGTTGCACAATTAGCGAATGTATTCGACACTATGATGCAAAGCTTTTGTCAAACTTTAAGCCGTATAGATCAAGCTTCAGAACAAGTCTCATCAGCTTCTAATCAGCTCTCTCATATCAATAGCACATCAGCGGAAAACTTGCGCGAACAGCAAGCATTAATTGAACTGGTGGCGACAGCAATTAATCAAATGAGTGCATCGGTTCAAGAAGTCGCACAAAATATATCCGATACTTCAGATAGTGCAGATGATGCTTTTCAGGAAACCGGGATCAGCAAAGAAAAAGTGGCTAACACAGTCGCTTCAGTTGAAGAGCTGGTTGAAAAAAACTTGAAAGCCAAAAATGTTTTAGATGAACTGGATAAAGACAGCGAAGATGTCAGCAAAGTGATGGAGGTTATTAGAGGTGTTGCGGAACAAACTAATTTATTAGCATTAAATGCCGCTATTGAAGCTGCTAGAGCTGGAGAACAAGGACGCGGCTTTGCTGTCGTAGCTGACGAAGTTAGAACACTGGCAGGAAGAACTCAGCAATCAACTGAAGAAATTAACCAAATTATTTTGCGTTTACAATCTAATTCAAAACTAGCTGTTGAAATGATGGAACAAAGTCAAATACAAGTTGCTCAAACAGTTGAACAATCACAAAGCGCTGTTGATGCGCTTAATATAGTGACCGATAAAGTCAACCAAATTAATAGTATGAGTACACAAATAGCCAGCGCGGCAGAAGAACAAAAAGCCGTTGCCGATGACATTAATGAAAAAATTATTGATATTAACGATCGTTCAATTAAAAATGTTTCAAACTCAGAGCAAGCATCTAGTGCTTCAGATAAGCAGTCAAAATTAGCCGAAGAATTAAAGCAATATGTGAATAAGTTTAATTATTAATGGGTAAAATCAATAAATACAAACTCTTTGAATTGAAAAAGCGATAGAAAGAAATGCTTTTCACCTCTTTATCGCTTTTGGAATGTTATATTTTTTGCAGCGTACTCTTAGTCAAACAGCACTAATTACTTTTCATCAATTTTGTGACCAAGTTCTAATAACTTAACACCTTATAAATAGCGTATTTTCACCACAAAAAAACTCTGTTAAGATTCCAAACCATTCGTTAAGCATTAAAGACAAAATACCACCCCACATAAGGATAGTGTTCAGTCTAAAACCAATCGCTAACATTCATCATTGAAAACAAACATAAACATTTAAAAACTTAGCCAATAAAGCCACAACAGGAGACAGTGCATGGCCGATAAAAATATACCCGCAGGAAAATGGTTCCCCCTTAATACCTCTTTTAATCTCAATCACAAAGGCCACGTCTGTGGACGAGAGATTTATTACGAAGAATCACAAGCAGAAGCGATTAAAGCCATTCAAAGAGGGTTAGCTAATAACTTTAATATGCAGTACATTATGCGGCAGCTCAACAGCCTAAAAGGCCACGGTTTTATGCAAAGCTGTTTTGGTCATAATGTGCAAAACCGAATCCTTCCAGTTGAAGGCGCTACCATTCATTATGATGTGGTGTATAGCAAAGTGTTTATTAAACGGATTGAAGTGCAAAACAGGCATATTATTCAAGCACAACATGATGCACCTTGCGGGGTTTATCGGGTTGAGAAAAAAGAGGATAGGTGGAGAGTTGATACTGTTAAAAAAGAAGAAGACGAATTTGCTGCTCAAACGACTCGCTTGGATGCTCGAAGAAGCAAGCATATTGCGGTCAACGGTTTTTGCGATGATATTACCGATGCAGCCGACTTTTTACCGGATTTGATTAAACATGGTTATCAAAGTGAGCAGCCGCTTGGAAATCAGTACCACCTGTTTTTTAATCCGGTTGATAGCAAAGCCCGTCGACTACAAAAAGCTGGCTGGACGCAATTATCCGGCGTTAAAAAAGGCCGACAAGGTCAAGCACAAGCGGTGAGTAAACTGGTGCAGATATTACGAGAGCATCGAGAAACGCCACTTTGCTGGACCTTGCATGAAAGCGGCATTGATGTATTTAAACAAGCCTTAAAACAAGTGTTAAAAACTCAACCGACTAATTTACAAAATGCTTCAGATTTTAGTGCTCACACCGTTTTTTATGCCAACCCCATTCATAGCTTACCCTTGGCTGATAATGTTAGAGAAAATGCGAATATGAAACTCTCCCAACAAAAAGCTTTAGTCAATGGCTTTAATGTGCGTCAACTGGCGGCCAGCACTGGCAGCTCTTTGAGCAAGGGCAATCTATTAACACCTGTCAGTACATTAACTGCAGTCGCAGCAGGAGGTATGACTTATTATAATGATATATTGGCATTACCTACTAAAGCCGTTGCCAAGATGAACCAATTAATCGCCCAGCCAGAAGCACTTTCCATTGCAGGTACTGCACTCGCCGTTGCCGGCACGATTATTGGTGCCAAACGCTGGGGGAGTGATATGATGGCAATTAAAAGAAACCAATCACGAGAAATTAATCGTTATAAAGTGACTACTATGGAAGAAGCGACTCGTCACGGTATTTTTGTCAAACAAAATCATGCAGGTTAATAATGCCTTTTATTGCCACTAAAAAAAATCCGAGCGGACCTGATTTAGTTAATCTGGAACATCATGAGGTCAATTTATCGGGCACCACTATCCGTTTTGATGCGCCTTATCATAATCATTATTCTGCACGTGAACCGAATTACAGAAAAACGCAGATTAATTTATATGATAAAAACCGATTGGCTGGTGTTAGTGGTCGTTCACTCAGTAAAATTAGAGCCATCCATATTCGGGACAAGACCTGGGGCCACCGCAAATCGCGCTTATTTGGCCGTTTTCCCAGTTTGGGTCGAACTCAGTTTTTTGTTTGTGCCATTCATTTTCCACAATTTAAGAATTTATTTCGACCACGTCGCTTGGAAGCCAGTGTGGAAGCTTATATTTTTGATGAATGCTTTAGTGCCGTTGCTTGTAGGCGTGATTATCAATTACTCAACGTTAATGGCACAAACTGGGCCCACTTTAAAGAGTATAAAGACCAAGATCTGGACCAAGTGGATTACTTTTATGCCACCCCAGTGACTGATGAGCATTTATTGATGGTATCGTTTCATAATACAGTGTATGAGGATAATACCAAAGTGCCCCAGCTGCATAATGAGTTGGCCGATTTAATCATGTCGAGTTTTCAAGTGGAATTATCAGAGGATGCCAAGGCACAACAAGCCAAGGCGCAACAAAACTACCCTTATGAAAAGCTTTCAACCTCACTACCCGCTCTGGCATTCGATTACGTCTCAGTAGAAGCTGAGTTTGAGTGTATGAAGCGTATTATTGGTGAACATCCTGAATATGATGATTTACCGGATGAAGAATTTCATCAGATATGCCAAGCCGACTTGGCTGCACAAGAGAAAAAGCGGGATGAATTCGATGCGGCTATCCGCCAAGGCATCATTGACAAGTTTAAACAGTTGGAGGCGGAAGATTATCAACGGTATAGGGCGGAGCAGAAAGTCACAAGTAAATGATGCCTTTTATTACCACTAAAAAAAATCCGAGCGGACCTGATTTAGTTAATCTGGAACATCATGAGGTGAATTTATCGGGCACGAACCACTCTTTATTTGTGTAATTCGCACACATCATTTCAATTTTTATAGTATTACTATTAAATTTGAGCCCCGGTTTCCGCTAAAACACACTCTAAAGTTTTCAAAAAATAATCACCATCTTCAATAGAAAAAGCCAACGGCGGTTTAATTTTTAAAACATTATGTAAAGGTCCTTCTGTAGTCAAAAGAATTCCTTCCTCCTTTAACCTTTCTATAACATAACTGATTTGTTCAACAGCAGGCTCTTTTAATTCACGATCTAAAACAAACTCTGCACCAATAAACATACCTAAACCTCGAACATCACCAATAATTGGAAAGTTTTGGCTTAAACGTTTTAACCCTGTTTGTAAATATTCTCCAACTTTCTCAGCTTTCTGCATTAATTTTTCTTGCTCAACCACATTCATAACAGCCAGACCGATTGCACAAGAAACCGGATTCCCCCCAAAAGTATTAAAATATTCCATCCCAGTTACAAAAGACTTGGCTATTTCATGAGTTGTGACAACAGCTGCCAGTGGGTGTCCATTACCAATAGGCTTACCAATAGTAACAATATCCGGTACAACATTTTGCGTTTGGAAAGCCCACCAATGACTTCCAACACGCCCCATACCAACCTGAACCTCATCAGCTATACAAAGACCACCAGCTTGCCTAACAAAGTTATATGCATGCTCTAAATAGCCAGGCGGATGAACCACTTGACCACCAACCCCCTGAATTGATTCGCAAATAAAAGCACAAACAGGGTTATTTTCTTGTTCAAACTCATGAATAACAGCTTGCACATCTAACGCATATTGCTTTCCGGTTTCTGGGATCATACCTTGATATTTACCACGGTATGGATCAGGAGCAATGGTTTGTTTAACCCAATCTGGAGCACCATTACCTCCAGGCCCGTCGAATTTATAAGGACTAATATCGACACAAGCGTTAGTGTTTCCGTGATAAGCCCCCTCAACCACAATCATTGATTTACGATTTGTATGAGCCCTTGCCAAACGCAGCGCTAATTCATTAGCCTCACTACCAGAATTAACAAACATACAAACCGATAATTCTTCCGGCATGGTAGACAACATTTTTTTGGCAAAGTGAATAATATTATCGTGCAAATAGCGAGTATTGGTATTAAGAATAGCCATTTGTTGCTGACCGGCTGTTACCACACTTGGATGACAATGGCCCACATGGCATACATTATTAACCATATCCAAATAGCGCTGACCAGTTTCACTATAGAGATAAGCACCTTTACCATTAATCATTTTTATAGGCTGCTGATAAGCCAAACTTAAATTTTCGCTTAGATGACGTTTACGATAAGCAAAGACTTCTGCAGAGTCTTGTGCAACTTGCAACCTACAAAGATGCTTTAATTTGATGCTAAAACTAACTTTATCAATTGCCGCTAAGCAAGCCATTGCTTGCCAGGCTCCTTTCTGCGAAACCAGTAAATAGTCATTGTCAGGCTGCTTAGCAAATTGATCACTAGATACGCACACACTAACAGCTAAACGCATTCTAATCATGTCGAAAAGCACATCAATCTCCAGCGCGGTCAAGGGATTGCTCTGATGATAAGCCGTAACTAAGTTTTGGATGATAACTTCAATATTTTTCTGATTCATGATGATATAGGCAGCAGCAATAGCCAACTCTGCTATTCGAAAAGAAAATACTGCATCACCAAAGTCAAATATCCCCGATAATGATTTAGTCTCAGTATTAACGAGTAAGTTGTAATCATTAGCGTCATTGTAAATAATCTGAGTCGGTAGCTGAGAGTAATGACAAAA
Source organism: Aliikangiella litoralis (assembly GCF_052495765.1). The sequence goes on from NZ_CP199292.1 coordinate 4,382,631, forward strand.
CACATTGGCTTCATAATCAGCCAAAATTGAATTAACGCTATCAAGCTGACTGGCTTCTGTGAGAGCGTCTCGATATTTTCTTACAATGAGGTTGGAATGTTTCATATCCCAGATCAAATGACGATGACTCGCAGGATGATCGATATTAACGAGCAAACGGTCAATTTGCGCTAATGCTTTACCTAAGCTCTTTACATAGTTTTGATCATTAATTTCTGAATTAGCCCAAAGGGTTCCTTCAATAAAGCTAATAACTCGCAACTGACAGGCCCTATTACTTTCATCTAACACTTCAACCATTGACGATTGTTGTTCAAGCGTTTTTTGTAACTCGGGAAACTGAATATCAAGAACTGAAGCACTCGCTAATGTACTCATCATAAGGTTTTCAAAATCCAGTTCATCAACATTCTGGCCCACTTTAGATACCTTAACAACATAACATTTGCCTTGTTGTGAAGTAAAACGACGATTAAGATCAGCATAACTAGGCAATAAAGCTAATTGGCCAGTTAATCCAAAGTGTTCTTTGATTAATTTTAGTAATAAAGAGTCTGAGATAATGGGAGTTAAACGATTAGTACTCATTGTTCTTCAACGCTTGAATTGGAGATGATGGCATTGTAAACAGCTTTTCTAGCAAAGAATAGTTGTATACAACTAAATGGTATACAAAAAATAATAATTTTAAGAACGCCTATAAAAAGAGTAAAACCGAGCCCCACTCAAGTTTTCATTAATCACTTAAATATACGGATCTAGCTTGTTTTTGTGATTCAGCGACACAATTGATACAATATAGCCCGAATAACACTCTCTCCCTATGATTTAGTCGTATTATTTATCGATAACCTAGTCAAAAGTTAGAGTTAACACCCAATATCAGATTTTAATTAATGGCAAAACTACTATTTAAGCTTAATAGTGTTCCTGATGACGAAGCAAATGAAATCAGAGCACTATTAGAATCGGCTAATATCGATTTTTATGAAACTTCCCCTGGCAATTGGGGACTTTCTTTTGCTGCTATCTGGTTAAATCAAGAACAACAATTTGAAGAAGCAAAACAGTTAATTGATAAATATCAATTTGAGCGCTATATGCGAGTAAGACAGGAACTAGCAGAGTTGAAAGAAGCCAATCAAAATATTACTTACTGGCTAGCTTTTAAGCGTTCCCCATTTAAGATCATTGCCGTTATGATTTTTGTTTGCGCCATATTTTATTTTTCTGTCATTCCTTTTTTTCCCGCTTAAATAATAGGATAAATAAAATGCACAGTGATCCTGATAAATTGATTAAAAAAAACGAAAAATTAATACACTCCGAAAATTTAAAAGTTGTTAGCCATACTCAACGAGAGAAAGATGGCTGGTATATTAACAGTGTTATGATTGAAAACTGTGATGTTCCATTTAAATACAAACGTAAACAACCCTATAAAAAGCTATCAGCAGGTCAACGTCTTAATATGACTTATTATCCAGCAATGGAAGAAGTTGCGGGTTTTTCTTTTGAATATATGAAAGTCGTTAGAATAAAAATAAGTTAATTTGTTTTTCTTAACCGAATTATATTCTTATTTCTGCATGAATACTCCGACCCCAAATGAACACTTCGATCTCAATGACCTTACCAGAGCTATTGACTTAATGTCTTACCAATGAATCATTTCAAAATCACGTTAGCATCCATGCTGGTATGAAAATTAGGTAACCTCATATATGGACAAACTCCGACGAGCTGATAAGGACCATATGCGCGATTGACATCGAGGCCAAAGCCTATAAACGACTCATTAAACAGGCCGAATATATGACAGCAAACCTGTCCCTGTTATCAAACTATTTGACCTTGCAATATCGGAGGAGACCATATATGAGGTTAGGTATATTGCTTATGCAGAAGCAGAGATTGGAGTAACCTTCTCTTCGTCTTCATCACTACCAATTTTTAAGAGTAATTCAGACTTACCTTTTAAAGCTTTCGATAATATTTCTTTATTATCAGCTATTAATAAACCAATTGATTCTACTTGCTCTTCAGATAAACCTGCTATTTCTTTTTCCATCCATAGGCTAACATTTTCAGCTAGTTCTAGCATTTTATCGTAATTATCTGCTTCTTTTTTATCGGTGAAAGTTTTGCTCTCATCTCTATCTGACATATATAAACTCACTACGGCCATGGGAATGATTCCTCTTAATTAAAATTAACTACTTTACAGAATACTAGTTAAACAAGTAGTAAAAAGCAAGTCAATTTTACCCCTCATAGCCATCAAGCACAACAGTCATCAAGCACAACAACATTTAAATGAATACTGCTGATAAATAATGTACTTTCCTAGTGACTACTTCACAACTTAGTCATTAGCACTTTCAACAACCAAATGCCAAAAAGCAGCAATCACCGGTACTTCTAAACGCCGATGTAAGCATACAATCCCTAAATCGAAAGGCTTTGGTGCAAAAGGCACTGGTAATACTTGAATTTTATCTTTCACCGGACTTAAATCTAAGACAGGTTGAGGAACAGCACTAACTCCAAAGCCTAAAGCAGTCATACTCACAATAGCCTCATGTCCTGCCACATGAGCATAAACCTTAGGCTTAATACCCATTTTTGCTAACCATTGATTAACTTTATCGGCGGCAGGACCTGACTCAGGTAAAACAAAAGGTAACTGTTGCCAATCGACTTCTGTTGGCTGAATGTATTTTGAAAAATTCGTTTGCTGCTTAGGAGCAATGAGTTTGAATGGAACGTGGTGAAGATGTTGAAATGCAAACTTGTCAGGCGTTTTATCTGAAGCGACAGCAAAAGCAAAATCAACTTGTCGGTCGGAAACTTTCTGATAGGCCGCAGAAACATCCCCAGTCTCTAAAATAACTTCAATTGAAGGATATAAACTGCGAAAACGCTCAATTAATTTGGGCAAGTACAAATGAGCAGCTGTTACAGTACAATAAATAGTCATTTCACCAGAAAGTTGTCGTTGATTAGCATCAAACTCATTTTTGAGCTGATCCCATTCAGATAATACAACCTCAGCAAAACGAACAAAGCGCCTGCCTGCCACTGTCATTCGAACACTCCGATTATCCCGCTCAAATAAAACTTGCCCAAACTCAGACTCTAGCCGTTGAATCATCCGACTTAAAGTTGATGGGCTAGCATGAATAAACTTGGCTGTTTGGCTAAAATGTAAGCTTTGACTTAAATGTAAGAAAGCTTGTAAATCTCGTATGTTCATAACGACTCAACTTATTTACAAATTGATGCGACATCATTATTTCACTATTTGCAACATATTATCCCACTTATATCAATTTACGCAACAAAACATCCCCGCTACACTATTTCCCATATACCCTAAAATAAAATTCTAATGTATTAATGAGGAAAAATAATGTCTAATTACTTTAATACGCTATCGTTAAGACAGCAGTTAGCACAACTATCTGTTTGTCGTTTTATGTCAAAAGATGAGTTTTCAAATGGTTGTGACTTTTTGAAAGGAAAAAAAATTGTCATTCTTGGGTGTGGTGCTCAAGGTTTTAACCAAGGGCTAAACATGAGAGACTCGGGGTTAGATGTTTCTTATGCGTTAAGACAAGCTGCTATCGATGAAAAACGTGAATCATGGGTAAAAGCAACCAGCAATGACTTTCATGTTGGCACAATTGAAGAATTAGTCCCCCAAGCAGATATCGTTTACAACTTAACGCCAGATAAACAGCATTCAAATGCAGTAGAGACAGTGATGCCTTTAATGAAAAAAGGCGCTACGCTTTCTTACTCTCACGGATTTAACATTGTTGAAGAAGGTCAGCAAATTCGCTCTGACATTACTGTGATTATGTGTGCACCCAAATGTCCAGGCACTGAAGTCCGTGAAGAATATAAACGTGGCTTTGGTGTTCCTACACTCATAGCAGTTCACCCAGAGAATGATCCTCAAGGTGAAGGTTTTGAAATGGCAAAGGCACTCGCGTCTGCTACAGGCGGAGATAGAGCTGGCGTATTAGCTTCATCTTTTGTTGCTGAAGTAAAATCAGACTTGATGGGTGAGCAAACTATTTTATGTGGCATGTTACAAACCGCCTCTATTCTTGGTTATGACAAAATGGTTGCAGAAAGTATTGAGCCAACTTATGCCGCAAAAATAATTCAGCAGGGAATGGAAACTATTACCGAAGCGTTAAAAATTGGCGGTATTACTCACATGATGGATAGACTATCGAACCCTGCCAAATTACGAGCCCATCAACTATCTGAAGAAATTAAACAAATAACTCGTCCATTATTTGAAAAACATATGGATGATATTATCTCTGGTGCTTTCTCCAGCGGCATGATGCAAGATTGGGCAAATAACGACGCCAATTTATTAAAGTGGCGTGAAGAAACCGGCCAAACAGGTTTTGAAAAAGCACCGCAAAGCGACTGTGAAATAGACGAACAAACTTACTTTGATCAAGGCATTTTCTTAGTTGCGATGATTAAGGCTGGTGTTGAAACGGCCTTTGAAGCCATGGTTGAAGCTGGCATATTACCTGAATCAGCCTATTATGAATCACTACATGAAACACCATTAATTGCCAATACTATCGCTCGAAAAAGACTTTATGAAATGAATGTTGTTATTTCAGACACCGCTGAATATGGTAATTATCTATTTGCCAATGCAGCTGTTCCACTTTTACGTGAGAGCTTAATGCCAAAAATTACAACTGAAGAAATTGGTCGAGGACTTGAGCTTAAATCGATGTCTATTGATAATCAGCAATTAGTCACAGTTAACGACTCAATTCGTAACCACCCAGTCGAAAAAATTGGTAAAGAATTGCGTGCTTATATGACAGCTCTCAAACAAATTATCTAATTTTTATAATTCAATCGAGTGGATTATTAAGCCACTCGATTGAACCCCACGATTGAGCGCTTATATTATTAGGCTAGATCTTTTTTCTGAAATAATACATCGCTCCCAGCCCCGCAAGCGATAATACTTTTCATCATTTTTTCCACGCTGGCCTCAGGAAAATACTCAACTAGCTTTTCTGGTATATGATAAATATTTCCTGAAGTCGGGTTAGGTCCTGTTGGCATAAATATAGTCACAGTCCCATCATTATGTTTAGAAGTGACAAGTGCTGTCACAGTGGTTGGGCAGTTTTCACCAAATAACTTAACACGAACAACCTCTCCTTTTGCAAATGGAGAATCCTCCGAGTTGCCAAAAATTTGAGTGATTATTTCTTTAACAATACGATAACCGGGAGCAAGCTTAACTAAATATTTATCAAAATGATTATGTAACCACTTACCAATACCAGTAGAAACTAAAGTCCCGATAACAAAACAGGTTGCAAGTATTAGTGCAATAACAAGACTATCAGCAAGCAACTCAGGTAGACCATAGTGCTGTGTGGTATAATCAGTCAATGGTTGAATCAGGTCGGTTACTAGAAAAAACGCCCACCGAAAAACAAAGCCGATCACAACGATAGGCAAGAGAACTAAAACTCCCCCGATTAATGCTTTACGCACAAATAACTTTAACTGACTCATAGTAACTCCTTGATAAATTTTATTAACTATCGCTGAAAATAAGAAATAATACTACAAAAATCGATAGCTTGAGTTACTCTGTTACAACTAGAAAAGAGATATAACAACAGGCAGGCAAGTAAGAAAGTTAAGCCTCCTGAATATCAAACCTAGACTTTAAAATGCGCTTAAGCTTATATAACTGCTTAAAGTAATCACTGGAGTTATTTGTGAGTTCCAACCCAAGAGACTTAATGCTGGCCCCACAATCTTCTGATGAGAATATAATTTGAAGCTGATTGGTTGCTCCTGTTTCATCTGAGCACCAAACCGAGCTATTTTCAGTGAAATTATAGTATTGCCATATACCTTCATTTTCTTCTAAAACTAAACTCAGTGCGATTAATTCGACTAATTCATCAGACTGAGTGAATTTCTGCCATCCCTTTTTAGGAATCATTAACATTAAAAAAACCTATCAATTTAATTCATGCAAGAAAGCGATATATTTATGTGAAAACTCATTAAACAACCTGTATTACACATACAAGAGGCAAGTTTATCACTAACTCAATTAAGTTTTTGGCTATCCAATTTCAACTATTTTTAAGTTTGAACAGCACCGACTTGATTACAAGATATATGGAAAGCTAACAACCCATAATAATAACAATAAAAATAGGGGTATTTTCGTTAACTCTGCCTCATTTTTTAATAAACTGGTGTACAATAGTAAACAATTTATGTATTTTTGAATCGCTATTAATGATAACGCTCTACAAAAGTCTAGTGAAAGAACAATTTGTGATTTGTGCGAAATAAGACCAGATTAAACATTAAATTTTACCTAGAATATTCTCATACTTGTGTATAAGAGCAACTTAATTACTGGAAACTACCCATGTCCCAAACCAGCGCATTGCAGTCTCTGGACTTAATTCTTGAAGATGTATCAGCAGAAATTAACCTATCCATTAATGCCCTTGAACAGTTTTCCCGCTCGCCAGATGACTTAACCACAATTCAGAAATCACTTGATCACCTTAAAAAACTTAGAGGCGTTTTTAATTTATTAGAAATGAAAGGGGCTGAGCAACTAGTAAAAGATGCTGCCGCACTCATAAAAAGTTTACCCAAAAAAAAGGCTGACTCTCGCCAAAAACTATTAGATGTTGTTTCTACAGCACTCGCTCGTTTAATGCGTTATACAGAACATGTTAACCAAAAACCTTATGATTTACCTCAACTCTTACTACCCGCGATCAATAGTATGCGAAGTTGCGTTAATGCCCCTTTACTCATTGAATCAGTTTTCTTTCAATGTGACAGTAATAAACCAAGAAGGGATCGCAGTTTAATTTTAATTACTAGTGAGGAAAGCGCAGAAAAGTCGAGAAGATTCCGACAGATGTATCAAGCAGGTTTAATCGAAGTACTACGCCAAACAAACTTAATTGGTGGTCTAAAAATGATGCAGCGGGCTATTCATAAGCTCGATTTAGAGTGTCCAAGACCAAACTCTCCTAACCTCTGGTGGATTGCAGGTGCAATGCTAGATGCGATTATTGAAGGCTCATTAGTATTAACCAAAACTCGACTTAAACTATTTTCTCGACTTGACCAACAAATTCGTTTTGTTGAAAACAAGCCTGCTAATGCCCTACATGCTAAAAAACCCGAGTCCAATTTACTCGCTAAAGAAATGCTTTATCTTACCGTTATCGGTGGAGCAAAAACTAAACGAGTAGCTAAGTTGCTTAACCACTTTAACTTACAACAAGCTATCATTAGCGACAGCCTACTACGTAAAGAAACTCAAGAAATGCGTGGTCCAAGTGATCAAGACTATAGCTCAATTTCTGAAGCGCTTCTGGATGAAATAAAATCAATTACTGAAGCAATTAACATTAGCCGAGAAAACGCACTTGAGCCTCTCGATTTAAGTCAAACCCACAAACAAATGACCAACTTAAGTAATTTGCTAAAAATATTACAAGTTGAAGACCAACGGGTACGACTAAATGTTGCTATTGAGCTTATCGATAAAGCAATATTAAATGATAAACCAATCAGTGAAAAAGACTTAAACATTCTGTTTATTGTTTTAGAGAGTATTAGTAAAGTGGTTAATGAATCTGACTTAGCAAAATACTCCGGTAATGCATCAATTAGACGCGGCAAACTGTCATCAAGTCAGTATGCGATAAGTCAAAAAACTTACCAACAAATTCAACAGCTTATTAATCAATTCGAAGAATTTACCAGTAAGAATAGAAAAGTCCTTTTACTCAAAGACATTCAGCAATTACTTGAGGAAATTAAACTTGGATTTAAGCGGCTTAAAGTTGATAATGCCGTGCTTATCGTCGAAGGCTGTTTGGTATTTATAGTACATCATTTAACGAAAAACCCTCATACAACGAGCAACTATGCAATCGATTTATTTGCAGACATTATAGGTAGCTTGGAATTTTATTTAGAAACTCTTGAATACACAGCCAGTCCAAGCCCTAAAATTTTAGACTTTGCACAAAATAGTTTACTTCATTTAAACAGAGAAAATAAACAAAACTAGACAATTAAAAACACTTTGTTACGGTTAAATTGTAAAACACAGCCTTATTTTGCATATAATTAATCAATAAATTCATTCTATTTACCGGATAAAAATGTTAGCTAAAATCAGTGCTTTTTTTGAGAAATTAATTATCAATCAAGAAGACAATTCAGACTCTCAAGAGCACCAGTTGAATTTAGCCGTAGCGGCTTTAATGTTTGAAATGGTTTACATTGATAATCAAGTGACTGAAGCAGAAAGACTTCAGCTTGAAAATATTCTTATTAAACAATATGGTTTACATGAAGACGAAGTTAGCTCTATTTCTCAGTTAGCTAAGCTAGAGCTTGAAAGCGCTACAGATTACTATCAATTTACTGCACTTATTAACCAACATTTTTCAAAGGAAAACAAAGTTAATATTATTAAGCAACTATGGAAAATCGCATTGTCAGATGGAAATATTAGCCATTATGAAGAACATTACGTTAGAAAAATTGCCGACCTTTTATTTGTCCCGCATAGCGATTTTATTAAAACGAAACTGATGGTTATTGAGCAATAATAACTAAAAGTGTTTTGTAATAGAAAACATTAATTCATATTTTTTATAAGGATTGTTTTTTACCTTATTAAGTCCCCAGAACTGAATATGTTCATCGCTTTTTTCATAAATAGAATAACCTTTAAGAGTTAACCGATAAACAGGAGGAATGGTGTTTTTATAGCGATCATGTCTTGGTTTTTTATCTCCCTCAGAACTAGGCTGAATGTCTAAGCTTTTCCCTTTATTTGAAGTATAAAAAGAAATTTGCGGAAAATATGCTTCTGATTCACTAAAACGCTCAATGGATAAATCTTGTTTTTCAATACCCAGTGATACCCCTGAGCGAGTAGAGAACTGATGCAAAACACTCACTCTATATTCATATTCATTAAATTTAGTAGAAAGTATTTTTGATTGAGGCATAAAACCACTCTTTAGAGGCTTTACTTTGCTTTTCGCTTGGGTTTGCGCAACGAACCGAAAATTGTCACTTTTTTCGTTGGCTAAAACAGGACAAATGGGAGCACTGATCATAACCACACCAGCAAAAATTGAACGTAGCCATTTCTGGTTACGCAAGGCAGTATTCAACTGCCTAACAGAAATATAACCCAACTCTATTAAGCTTTGTCCTAATTTACAATCATTACTTGCTTGATGAGTAAGTGCAACCTCTAACTCGGCAGCACTAATCCAACCTTTTTTTATAACTAATCGACCTAACTGAGAAGATTGTTGAAAGTTTTCATTATCAAACATATGACTAATTTTCCCCGTTAAGTAAAGCGATTACATACCTATAATAATAGACTAATTTCAGTTAATTTAGATTCGCCAAGTGCAGAAAATTTCAAATAATCTAATCGACCAAAGGTTTTATGACTATTTGTAATTGATAGGAACATCAGGTAGAAAATAGGTGTAAATTTACTTTTTATTAGTTAATCAAATCATTCTGTTAAGGGGTAAGGAACAATTCCCCCTCTTCTAGAAGCACTTTATTTTTCAGTTAGTTAGAAAATAACTTTAAGCTATGTTTAAATAAAGCTTTATTAGTCTATTAATATTTTTTGAACAATCTAACTAGAAACGGCTATTCGTACCAAACAATCATAAATAAGATGAGAACAAGGAACTGAAGTATCATTATCGAATACTAATAACTTTGGTATTGATTGAGAGAGGAAAATCAGATTATTTTAGATATAACCTTACTCTCTACCTTGTCTGGGAGCTCACCCAGCTATTGTAGTGACATTTCAATAGCTGGATAAATAGACTAAAATTAGTTGTTAGCTGCCGTATTACTACTTTTAGATATGCTAACAGGATTTTTCACTTGAACACTACGGTTTAAATCGAGCCCTAAATGCTTAAATGAATATTGCAAAGAAACATTACGTGGTTTCATGCGACATTGATCTGGCTGGGTTCTTACCACTTCTAATGTATTTTGCTTAATATCAGCCACTTCGACCTTAAAGCTATTAAAAAAAGTACAACCATAACCCACGGCTTGAATAGTAATAAAACCATCATCAAGCTGATAATCAGTTAAAATTGCCACTTCTTCTACTTTATGCTGATTTTCTGAATCTGACAGAAAAGACAGACTACTACAGCCGGTCAACCCAATCATAATCAAAATATATGTTCCAATCTTAAAGTAACTCATCATTATCTCTTCCCGTTTGAACAACTTCCGCTTTTTCTACGGAATGACCAAAAACAGCTTCCAAGAAAAACCAACTTGAAAATAAGTACGTCCGCTTTGCTAGCGATATTATTGTTGGGCGTCATTATAAACACCCTAATTGTTAATTACTGTAAGAATATTCGGTTATTGGCGATTAGAGCACACAAATATATCATAAACAGTATAAAAAAACCAAGGTAATGCAATTAAGAAGCATTATCGCATAATACCTATTACTTATTCTTCTTCAAAATACTGTTAGAAATTTCATCCATACTCGTAGACCAAAGCTTATTCCCTTGATAATAATAAAGATTATTGCCACTTAATACACTTCGGCCAACGCCCCATAAACTTGGATAAAAATGTCCATTACTCCTTTGTTCTGTTATCAAAGCCCCTGTTTTGCGTAAATTCAATAAATGGCTATTCAATCCACTAATTTCAAAAACGAATAGCCCCGACTCATTCCATTCTGATTGATTGCTTGCATTCTTTTCGAAACGATTAATAGGAAATGCCAGTCTAATACGATCATTATCGAGCGATAATAAACTAACGCTTTTAAGGTTATTTAAAGCTTCACTCCATGAACCTTGAGCGCCAATAACAATACTATCTTTGACTTGTGGTGATTCAATTACAGATAAGTCATATAACTCTATTTTAACTCCCTTTCTCACTCCCTCATCTACCTGATGACCAATACCTAAAAGCCAACCGGGTACTAATGGGTGTAAATATCGAGCAAAGCCCGGTATTTCCAGCTCAGTTACTATTTTGGGAAATTCGGGATTCGATAAATCAATCTGGTAAAGCGGATCCGTTTGTTCAAAAGTAATAATATAGGCTTTATCTCCAACAAATCTAACAGCATATATATCCTCACCAGGTTTGCCTATAGCCCTGGGTTCATCAAGATTAGGTAGCTGTGCAACAACTTCAAGTTTATTTGTACCATCTTCTTTAAGTATATAAAGCTGATGTGTAAAGTCCTCTTCAGCTCGCCTGCTTGTAACAATGCGTAAATGTTCATTCTTTTCACTCATTCTTAATGCAGGATCGCCCCAAAACCACCAAGCATTATCAGAGTCAGCTCGCCCGACCAAACCAGGTACCCAACCAGTTCCTCGATACTCAATAGACTGACCACCAAGATTAAACTTATGGATATTAGTGCCAACGCCTGATTGGTGCCAGCTTACATTACCACTGGCGCCGATATATAAATTATGCATCGAAGAATAAATGCCACTCACTCGGGAGTTAAGACAAGTAGATGAACTAACTTCTCTAGCGTCTAAGTTAACTTCCACCAGCATTAAAATATCAGCGTATCCCTCATTAGTACTGAAGCCTTCATTTACTAAGCAATCATTTGGCGATGTAAGCACTCTAACACCACCATTATTGACCTGATAATGCGGCATCAAATCAGAAAGAGGCGTGTTCAAAATTAAGCGTTCATTCTCCTCTCGTTCTTTAAGTGTTTGAGCATTGCTATTTATTGCTGCTATATGGGGAATAAAGTGGGTAATTAAATAGAGCTTATTGCCTATTTTGCGACTACCTTCAAGATTGCCTTCAATTTCTAACTTCCAATCATGCTGGGGCATTTCCGGGATCGATATATCATATAAATTTATTTCACTTTTGCCACTTCCCCAACGCCAGTCACTTTCAATTAGCACCTCTTCCCCATTAAGAAACCGAGTACCAGATAAACTCAGCAGTGCATTTTTATTATTGCTTGTATGTAAATAAAGGCCATTAATTACCAGATTGTCACTTTGGCTTTTAATAAATGCGACATCATTAACTTGTGAACTATCAGAAAAGGTTTGGACTATTCTAATTCCCGGCTTATCAGCATTGGAGTTTCTTGGGAAATAACTATCTTCAACTAAATATAAGTACTCTCCGTCATACTTAAGTCGGTCATCTTCATCAACCCCAATTTCATGAACATTGGTTGTTGAAAATTGTGATCGGTATTGTCCTAGTTCATCAACGGTAGCCAATTCACCAGCAGCCCCCCCAGTTTCCAGCCTTAGACGTATTCCATTTTTTATATAATTAGAAAAAGTATCAATATCTGTTTTAACTAGCCTTTTATTCTTGATTTCAGCAAAGCGAAGATTAGAATAGTCAACATTAATTTTGTCATCACCATTATCGAAACTGCAAGCAGTAAAAAATAGGAGTAAATAAAACGGAACTATACACCTGCAGAAAATTGACTGGCGAGGCATAATAGTAAATAACCACATTTGCTGAACCTCATAAATAATCAATTTAGCCGTATGAGTGTAAGGTTGAATAGATTAAATATCTGTGGAGCATTTGATTATTTTTGTGAAATTCTGTAAAACGGTATACTTTACAGAATTTCACAAATAATGACTATTTACCCTATGAATGTTATTAACAAACAAGTCAGAATAAAATAGGGCAAACGTGAGATAGGATGGGGTTCTCTTTGTATTTATTTTTTCGTAGCGTAATTAAAATTTTCTTAATATGTTTACTTAGCATGAGTAGTCTGACTTTGTCAGCTCAAACGGCATGTACAGAGAATAGTCATACTTGTGTTGAAGTGGGTAAGCTATCACTAGGCGTTTCGTTGGGCTTAGGAGCAAGAACCAACCCATTAATCAATGGCGACAGTATTCCTTTAGTTGTTTTACCATCATTTTCTTATTACGGAGAAAACTTCTTCATTGATAATCTAGATATTGGATATACCCTTTATGATAATACTCCTTGGATGCTAAATATTTTATTAACCCCTAGTTATGACCGCGCATTTTTTGAACGTTGGGACATCAGTAATATTGTCGTAGAATTTGGTAACTTTTCAGTTGATTCAGGTTTTAATTCAGGTTCGAGAGAAGACAACGTTACCGATATCAATGCCTACGAGCTAAAACGCCGTAAGTTCAGTATGATGGGGGGAATGGAGTTAAGCACCAGTGCTATGCAAGGCCAATTACAAGTCCAGTTTTTAAATGATGTCTCTGATGTACATTCGGGTAATGAAGTCCGATTTGCTTATTTACGCCATCTGGGGAATTTAGGCTGGAGCACAACGTTAGGTTTTTCATGGAAAGATAAAAACATGACCGATTATTACTATGGTGTGAATGCTGAAGAAATTGTAGATAATAGAGCAGCCTACCAAGCAAAAAGTAGTTTAAATCCTTTTTTAAGACTTGGTTGGCGAGAAAAAAATGATTCAAGTAATTTTTGGCGATTTGGCATTGAGTATCAGCAATTAGATCAAGAAATAGCCAATAGCCCATTAGTTGATAAAAACTATGTTTTAACGGCGTTTATAGGAAAACAACTATCTTTTTGATTAAAAAAAAATTGATAAATCGTATAACAATGGAATGGATTAAACGAACAATTCTCACTTGTTTCACTATCGGTTTGGCTTTCGATATATATGCGAACCCAATCAATAAAAACGAGTACGGCTTGTTTTTGTCGCCGAACCTTTGTTTATTATCAAAATCCGAACCTACCTGTGAAATAAAACTGCATATACATTGGCAAACCAAACAACTTTCTAACTATTGTTTGCACCAATCTAACTCAGAGCCAGCAATAAAGTGCTGGGATAATAGTAATAGTGCAGAGTATGATATTTCACTTAATTTAGAGAATAATTTAACGCTTTACTTAATTGACGAAATAACCGATAAAACCATTTATCAGCAAACTGTAAGATTACAGCGCCAAACAACTCCTTATAGACAGCGACGTAGAAACCCTTGGCGATTTTACTAGGAGAAAAATTTGTCTACAGAACAGAAAAAAATCCTTCTTATTGAAGATGATGAAAAACTGGCAAATCTAACTCGCAGCTATCTGACAAATTCAGACTTTCAAGTTAGTGTCATATCAGATGGTAATCTGGCAATAAAGCGCTATCAAGAGTTTTTACCCGACATTATTATTTTAGATATTATGCTACCTGGAAAAGATGGCTTAACTATTTGCAAAGAAGTCCGTCCAATGTTCAATGGACCGATACTAATGCTTACTGCACGTAATGAAGACTTTGATCAAGTATTAGGATTAGAGTTTGGTGCTGATGACTATGTCATAAAACCTGTTGAACCAAGAGTATTGTTAGCTCGAATCAATGCCTTGTTAAGAAGAAGTTACCGCGAACCACCTAAAGCACCAGAAAATTTTAAGTTTGGCTGCTTAGAAATCGATGTTTTATCTAGAAAAGTTCTTTTTGAAGGAGAGTTAGCATCAATATCTAGTCATGAGTTTGATCTCTTACTTTTATTAGTTGAAAATGCCGGTAATATTTTGAGCCGCGACCAACTTTTTAAAAGCCTCTATAATCGTCCTTATGATGGAATGGATCGCTCTATCGATGTTCGAGTTTCACAACTAAGAAAAAAATTTGGAGATAACCCCGAAGATCCTTTTAGGATAAAAACAATCTGGGGTAAAGGCTATTTATTTATTCCTGATGCCTGGTAATACTTTGTGAGTTTAAGCCTATCTAACAGGCTGTTTATACGCCTTTACTTAATCATTGTCGCTTCAGTAATTTTAATAGGCTGGAGTGTTGACTACCTCTGGCAGTCCCACCATACAACTAACCAAGATACTTTTAATCATGAAGAAGTTCTCTTATTGGCGACTAAACTAATAGAGACAGCACCACCTGAGAAATATTCAGATATTCTCAAATCAATTAATCAGATAAGCCCCCATCAACTCACTTTATTATCCAACGAACAAATACAGGCTGATGAATTAAAAATATCATTAGCTAATGGAGAAATTATCACGCTACAAAATGGTGATAATGAATATGTATCTTACAAGCAGCTCAACAACTCAGATCAATTAATCTCTATTGATGTCCATATGCAACCAGAAAAAAATTCCGCTAAATATATCTGGTTGCTAATATTTTATTTGTTAATTGCCGGCATTGTTTACCTATGGACTTTACCCTTAAATAGAGATTTAAAAATTTTAGAAAAAGCCGCTTCTAGTTTTGCTGATTCAAAATGGGAAGCCAATGTTGATGTATCTAAACACTCACCAGTAAAACACTTAGCTAATGCATACAACAATTTGTTGATCCGAATTAAACAACTAGTTAATGATCAACAAGAAATGTCACATGCTATTTCACACGAACTAAGAACACCATTAGCCAGAATAAAATTTTCCATAGAAATGGCAAACAATAGTCATGATATTGAAATGATTCAAGAACAACTCGATAGTATCACTGAAGATATTAATGAAATACAGCAGCTTGTAGATGAACTGTTAAGCTATGCCTCATTAGAAAAAAGTTCAACTGTAGCCAATTATGAAAAAGGTAATATCGAAAGTCTTATTTTAACCTTAGTTGAAAAGCTACAACGGAATTCACCGGACAAAAAGTTAACTTACGAAATAAAATCATCAAACAATAACATTTATTGTGATAGTTATTTAATCGAAAGAGGCTTGCAGAACCTCATTATTAATGCTCAGAAATACTGCCACTCCAAAGTTCATATTACCTTCACTCAAATAAACAATACTAACCAACTACTAATTGATGACGATGGTGAAGGTATTCCAGAGTTTGAACGAATTCGAATTTTTGATTCATTTGTAAGACTTCAAAGTCAGCAAAAAACGTATAAAGGCTTTGGTTTAGGTTTAGCGATTGTTAAACGGGTTGCTCAACTTCATGAAGGCAATGTATTTATTCATGAATCTCCAATGGGTGGAGCAAGATTTGGAATTGAGTGGCCTAACACAATTACCCAATAATTATTGCTCATACAATAACCTATTACCAGCAAGTTAACTCAATAATATAGAGCTAGTTATTTAATAATAATCACTCCTTTTTCATTTCCTCTTGTAACCAGGCCATAAACACTTTTAACCGGGCTAACTTCGCCGATCTTGGGTTGTACACCAAATAACGTTTAAAAGATACTGGATGCTTAATTTGAAAAGGCACAACCAATTCACCCGTTTTAACGTATTGAGAGACTATAGATTCTGAACACAAAGTTACTCCATGACCACTTAAAATAGCACTCAATGCCATATCACTTGAACTAACTTCTAGCTGTTTTTCATGTGGCTCATATTTTGTCACTCCAGCAGTTTTAAACCAAATATCCCAGCTAAAGCTTTTTGAATGAGACAAACTAACCAACCAACATTTCAATAAATCTTCAGGTTTTTGAAACTGAATTTCATCCGCAAGTTTTCGTGAACAAGCAGGGTAAACATAGTCGTTACTAACAAATTCATAATGCATACCATCATCAACATTATCACTGATTGATAATCTGAAACGAATGGCAAGATCAATGTGTCCCTGTTGTAGATCTTCCAAATTATTAGATGTGACAATTCTTATTTTAATTTCAGGGTGTTTGAGTGAAAATTGAAACAATCTAGGCATTAACCAAAAAGAAGCAAAAGACTGCGTTGATGTAACCGTTAACGTGCCCGCAATGCTTTCATTTTGAATACGATTAAAACACTGAAGCAAAATATCAAATGATTGTTGTGTAGCATGGTACAACTTTAAACCACTCTGTGTTAGTTGCATCATCCTCCCACTCCGAAAAAATAACTTGGTTCGTAGAGACGATTCCAATTGACGCATTTGCTGACTCACTGCAGCCTGGGTAATAAATAATTCTGTAGCGGCTTTACTATAGCTTTGATGTCTAGCGGCACTCTCAAACGTGACTAAATTATTAAGATGCCTTAAGCGTTTATCCATACTAATTTGTCCCTATCTATTCACCTGTAATATAAGTATAACTTATATTAACTATAAAATAGTATCGTTGGTTTAATTTTCAACCTGAATGCAGAATAGGCTCATTATTCGATTTTGAGTTCCCAACATGAAAAATAAAACACATAAAAAACATAAAGTTAATAACCAAACACAATGTAAAGCTTGTAATATATCTAATATTGAAATAATTAAACAAACGACTCTATCAGATAAATTAAGCGCAATATCTAATAATTTAGGATTATCTTATGCTATTTACCAAAAATAATAATTATTGATGCCAACATTATTAATGCCTTATTATCTCAACCTTTCCATTTTGGAGAAAAGAATGAAAAAAGTACCTTTGCTGACTTCTTTACTTATCAGCTCACTAACACTAGCGACAACTGCTTTAGCAAACATTAGCCACACAGCTAAACAAACAGCCGAATATGCAGTAGCCACTTACCAAGCCCAAATTATTGATAGTCTCCAAAAATTAGTTCAACATAACACGGTTGCTAAAACAGATACTCCCTCTCCGGAAAACCCAGTGCACCAAGCTTTTAAACAAGAGTTAGCACGCCAAGCTAAACAACTGGGTCTTGATTTTACCGATCATGGGTATATTGTTGTCATTGGTCTCGGAAACAGCCAAGAGCGCATTGGTATGATCACTCATGGCGATGTTCAACCAGCTACACCTTCAAAATGGAAACAGTCTCCCTTCGATTTAGATCTCACCTCAGAGCCAGGAAAATTAATTGGTCGTGGCACAGAAGATGATAAAAGCACTATCGTCAATGCCCTTTATGCTATGAAATCAATCAAAGATAAAAAGGTGAAATTAAAAAAACGGATTGAGCTTTATATTTATATGGCAGAAGAGTCTGATTGGGAACCACTAAGAGAGTTCGTCAAACAACATCAATTACCTCAAATCAATATTACACTGGATTCTGAATATCCTGTTGTAACCGCCGAAAAAGGTTTTGGTACAATATTGTTAACATTTTCTTCAGATAAAATAAATTCTAAACTTCCCTATATTAGTTCTTTTACAGGTGGACTTTTTAAAAGTCAAATACCAGAAGATGCCACAGTAACGATTGAAAACGTCAAACAAGCACTAGTCGATCAACTGAAAGAAATAGCTCTGCAAGAGAAACAGCTCAATTTTCATTTTAAACAAAATGGTCAACAACTAACCATCAAGGCACTCGGACGCTCAGCACACTCATCAAAGCCAGAGCATGGTATTAATGCAATCACATATTTAGCCTCTTTACTCAATTTTCAAAGCTGGCCTAATAATCAGAGCGGTGCAATGGTTAATTTTATTAATGAACGATTAGGTACCAATTTATACGGTGAAAACTTTGGAGACATTGCATACTCAGATAGTTTCATGGGGCCAATGACCGTTCAACCAACAGTGATAAAAAAATCAGAAAAAGGTATTACACTTTCAATTAACCTGAGAAGACCCGTTGGTAAAACCAGACAGCAGTTAGAAAAAGAACTAGCACAATCAATCAAACAGTGGGAAAAGAAAAATAACTACCATTTACAGCAGATCGCTTTTGATATCAACGAACCATTTGTGCAAAAAGATTCGCCTCAAGTTGATACCTTATTAGCAGTGTTCTCTCTCTATACAGGTATAAAAAACCCAAAACCAATATCCATTGGTGGTGGTACTAATTCAAGACTATTCCCAACAGCAGTCAGCTTTGGACCAACAATGCCAGGTAAAGAGTATACCGGTCATAGTGAACATGAATTTATTACCATGGAGCAATTTATTTTAAATCTGAAAATGTATACTGCCGCTCTAATCGAACTTGCCCAATAATTAGTTTAACAATTGCCCGCCTTAACTAAAGCAACAATATTGGTAGTTAAGGTTTTTTTACCCATTTTTATGAGCACATCGAACAGCAGGTTGAGATAAGTAAATAAAATAGCACAACGCTATCGCAGCCAGATTAGTTGATACTGGATTAAAAGCACCTGTAAGCAGTTCAGGCATGAAGATGGCGACATCAATCAGCAGAACTAACAAGATTCCTGCAGCAATATAGACAGGTAACAACCAAGTGTTTTTAAAGGTAATTAAAATTGCAAGAATAATTTCGATGATACCAGCAGTATAAGATATCCAAAAAGCTGGAACAGGCAATTGATGAGCTTTAACCATTGCCAACTCAATCGAATTTAAATAAAGTAATTTAGGCACTAAACCGTGATAAAAAAAAACAAAAGCAACAGCCAAGCGGCTTATCAGGTTGACCTTTTTTAACCTTCCATTCATAAAAACCTTTCGTTATCTTCCCTAGAAGGTAATAAACATTGTTGGTATTTACCAAATAATAGATAGCGATTTAATGCTATTCGGTCATATAGCCAATTACGTATAAAGAGAGGAAAAAAGCGCAAGATAGATAATGCTTTCCAAGGATAATTGAGCTGTTGAATCACTCTAAAAAAGGCATCACTCTTTTCGAACAGTCGACTCCCTTCAAGATACAACATAGTATCAAATGTTTTGGTTGGCATATCATAGTGCTTCAGTATCGCTTGACCTTTTTCTGACTGAACTGCCGCGAGTTTAAAGATCATTTTTTGATCGTATTTGATAATAAACCGACTCCACACATTGCAAAGCCTACAAACACCATCAAACAGAATAACTTTGTCGGTTGAAGAAATATGCGGAGGAAAACTATTTTGAAGTTGAGTCATGTTTCCTCTGCTGATGTTCTAACTGGTTACATAGCGAACTACCTAATATAAAAAGCACCATAATCAGCTGCATTAATCACATTTCCATTCCAATGTGAACTAACCGATGCACACTCATAAACGTAAAAGCGAACTTCTTTTTGTGCAGTAAATGCGGTTAATATCATAGATGCCATTGTCCTAAATATCTCAGGATTATTAGGGGTTGGACGAATAAAGATATAGCCGCTTTGTCCACACTGATGAATATCAGCAAAATTTCCACTCACTAATATGCCTTCATTTACATATTCTAATTGCGTTGGTTTTGTCCAAACAGTAAAACCACTTGCAAAACAACTACTAGACACAAACAATAATACTAAACTAATAAACTTCTTCATTAAAACTCCTGATAACTCATAATATTTTAAATATATATTTTGCCCTTTAAAGCCCAAAAGCTTCAAACAAAATTTTCATCTATCCGTTAAATAAAATAGTTAAAGCGCCTCATTAACATTAATAATGGCTCCACCTTTAGTTTTATCTTCAACTTGTTTTTCCCGCAAAGCCAATTTTTCGCGTACTGATTTTTCAATCGAGTCTACCAGTTCTTTATTATCAATTTTGTGGCTTTTTTCTCCGCCTTGATATAGCAAACTGGCATTCAAACCACCAGTTAACCCAATGTCCGCTTCTTTCGCTTCACCAGGGCCATTCACTACACAACCAATAATAGCGACATCCATTGCATCACGCACATCTTCTAAGCGCATTTCCAACTCATTCACTGTTTTAATGACATCGAACTGCTGACGTGAACAAGATGGGCAAGCAATAAAGTTAATGCCTCTTTGGCGCAACCCAAGCGACTTAAGAATATCAAAACCAACTTTAATTTCTTCCACCGGATCGGCCGCTAACGAGACTCGAATAGTATCACCAATACCTTCAGCTAATAGCATGCCTAAACCCACGGCTGACTTCACTGCTCCCGCTCGCAAACCACCAGCCTCGGTAATACCTAAATGCAATGGCTGTTCAATTTGACTCGCTAAAATTCGATAAGCAGAGACTGTCATAAATACATCTGATGCTTTTAAACTAATTTTGTAATTCTGAAAATTATGTCTGTCTAAAATATCAATATGGCGAAAAGCTGATTCAACTAAAGCTTCTGGCGTTGGCTCACCATATTTCACTTGCAGATCTTTCTCTAATGAGCCTGCATTAACACCTATTCTAATTGGTATATTATGATCTCTAGCCTTCTCAATAACGGCTTTTACACGTTCTTCATTGCCAATATTACCAGGATTAATTCTTAAGCAATCTACCCCATAATCAGCAACTTTAAGTGCAATCTTATAATCAAAATGAATATCAGCAACTAGAGGAACAGGCGAAGCCATCTTAATTTGTTTAAATGCTTCAGCAGCATCCATTGTCGGTACAGAAACACGAACTATGTCAGCACCAGCATCTGCAATTTGCTGTATTTGAGCTAAGGTAGCCGCAACATCACAAGTATTTGTATTAGTCATACTCTGTACAGCAATTGGCGCATCTCCACCAACAGCTACATTTCCAACCATAATTTGTCGACTTTTTCGTCTTTTTATCCAGGATATACCTTTCATAATCTATCTATCTTGTCATCTATTAAACTCAACAACTATTCAAGTACAAAAGTTGCTCTACGCCCTGCTTTAAAGTGAGTCAGGTCATAAGCTTGTCCTTGAAAATCAAGTGTTACCGCAGACGGCTCACCTAAAATCACAGAAATAGGTGCAACTCCCTTTAGTGGCATCACTTTACCTCCTTTTTTAACGCCAACAGCGATTGCTTCTCCATTAGCATCAACAATTTTCACCCAACAATCGGCAAAAAACTGAAAACGCATTGAAACAACAGGTTCAGTTTTAAGCGGTTGGACAACCTCTTTTGTATTGGTGATATTGATATTTTTGGGCGTTAAATTTTGTTTACTCTCATTGCTGCTACTTAATGGCGTTGAAGAGTCAGCTGATAATTTTTCTTCTGGTTTAACGCCTTGAACAGTTAATGGTTTAACCCTCTGTTCAGTCAAAATTGTGGAATTGTTTTTAACCTTAGTGACAATATCATCCGATGATAACTTTTCAGTGTCCAACTCATTGCTTGAAACCAACACACTATCTTGGTTAACCACTTCATTTTTGTTTTCAGCTATCGGCTTAACGGTCGGTTCAATTTCAGTTTGAACACTGGAGTTTTCTGTTTGTAAATTAGTAAAAGATATTTCATTAACCGTTGCTGTATCATCATTATTTTGAGCAATGAACTGTTTCCATAAGCCAAAGCCACCAAAACTGATAATCGTAGCAATAATAACAAAAGTAATTAATTTAAATGTCCAGCTATTTGAATTAATTTCTCGAGAACGAGAGCTAAAGTTCGATACGATTTTGATGTTTTGAATGGGTTCACTGTTACCACCAGTTTGCTTGTCAAATTCCGCACAAATCGACTCAATATCAACGCCGACTTTTTGCGCATATGAACGCAAATAACCTCGCACAAATGCAAGAGGAATACCTTGTTCAAACTGGTTAGACTCAATGTCAGTTATTACTGTCAACGTCAAATTCATTTGATCAGCAATATCTTGGCTTGTTAAGTTTTTATTTTCTCGTGCCTCAACTAATAAAGCGCCAATATTCATTGCCGTTTTGTTTTCATTTTTATCTTCAACTACATCCATCGCTTTTTATCATCCAGATATTCTGCAGTTTCATCACTATCAGGGAAACGACGCTCAAGAATTAACCCATATTTAGCAATAGTATCTTTATCTCTTAAATAATGTGCTGCTTTTAATGCTAACCAGGCAGACTCAGAAGTCGTACTAGCATTTTGCTCGAACCTCTGTATATAATTTAAAACTCGCTTATAACGTTTTTTTCCAAACTCAATTTTCGCCATTTCCATTAATGCATCGGGACGTCGTCTGTCTCTATTAAGCGCTTTCCTAAAATAATCATCAGCTTTATCAATTTTATTTTGTTTTAACGCACAAAACCCGATGTTAAAAAAAGCTGAAGCCACATCGGTATAAGTGGGTATTTTAATCGCTTTCTGAAAATATTTTTCAGCGGTATTATAGTCCCCTTTTTCGCACAGAAATGCGCCGTAACCATTCAAATATTCAGGTCGGTTTCGATCAATCGACAAGGCTTCTTTAAAGTGCTCTTCTGATTTTTCAAGCTCTTTGATCCGCTGAAAATAAATCCCCAATGCATAATGAACGTTACCCGAGTCTGGGTTATATGAATAAGCTTTATCAAAATGAAACTTTGCTCTAGGGTAATTTTGACTCTTCAAATAAGTTAATCCATAACCGACTCGCTTTTCAGCAGCCGCTTTTTTATCAAAACCACCGTCAACAGCCGGCTTTGTTGAACGCCCTACATTTCCGGTTTGAGTCTGACGTGTTGTTTCACATGCAACTAGCAAACAACCGATTAAGACTATCGCTATTTTTTTTATCATAGACAGCACCTTGAACAAATAATTTTCATCCCCAATGGACATCACTTTAATTCTACGACATCAATTTTTCTTTGACGTCTTTCTTGGCGTTTAGTTCTATCTGCAACTTTACCGACAAGTTGCCCACATGCCGCATCAATATCATCACCACGAGTTCTTCTGGTCACCACAACAAATCCCTTTTTCATTAAGATATCACCAAACTTGTCAATATCCTTCTGGGTTGATGTTTCATATCGTGTTTTTGGAAAAGGATTAAATGGAATTAAATTAATCTTACACGGCATATCTTTTAAAAGACGAGCCAACTCTCTAGCTTGTGCAGGTGTATCATTAACGCCTTTAAGCATCACGTATTCGATCGTGACTTTCTTGCTCGCTTTTGAACTATCCAAATAATGTTTAACCGCCGGAAAAAGTTTTTCAATTGGATATTTTTTATTGAGCGGCACCAGCTCGTTGCGCAATTGGTTATTAGTCGCATGTAAAGATAACGCCAAGGCCACATCTGAACGATCAGCTAACTTTTCAAGCCCCGGAACCACGCCAGAAGTACTTAAAGTAACACGTCTCTTTGATAAACCATAGGCAAAATCATCTAACATTAGATCGAGCGCTTTAACAACATTATCAAAGTTAAGCAAAGGCTCTCCCATTCCCATCAAAACAACATTTGTGACACTTCTGTTACCGGTAGTACGAATGCTACCTAATCGACGCACCGCAAACCAAACTTGTCCAATAATCTCTGCTACAGATAAGTTTCTGTTGAAGCCTTGTTGAGCTGTTGAACAAAAAGAACAATCTAATAAGCACCCTACTTGAGAGGAAATGCATAATGTTCCTCTTTCTCCATCGGGAATTAAAACGGTTTCTATCGCTTGTCCATCTTCTAATCTGAGCGCCCACTTGATTGTACCGTCATCTGAAATTTGCTCAGTGATAATTTCAGGCCCTTTGATTTCAGTGGTCAGTTTTAGCTTTGCTCTTAACGATTTGGAAATGTTGGTCATCTCATCGAAATTATCAACACCAAATTGATGGATCCATTTGACGACTTGAGGTGCACGAAAAGGTTTTTCTTCAATATCTTCAAAGAATCTAACCATTTCATCGCGATTCAGGTCGAGTAAATTTAATTTATCACTCATTGCATCACCTTTTGCGATAGGAAGGCCTAAGATTATAACACGCTATCTTATCGAGAACATAATTCAAAGATAAACTTGTATTAAAACAGCTATATCAAAAAAGCCTGCCAAAATAATCAGTTATATGACTATCTTAACAGGCTTTCGAGTATACTTTAATATAAAATTAGCGAGTACGAGCGCAAATTTCTTCATCAGAGAAGAAATAAGCAATTTCTCTTGCTGCTGACTCAGGCGCATCCGAACCATGTACCGCGTTCTCATCAATCGAGTTAGCAAAATCAGCACGTAATGTACCACGAGCAGCTTCAGCAGGATTAGTAGCTCCCATGATTTCACGGTTAGCTAAAATGGCATTTTCACCTTCTAACACTTGTACCATAACTGGGCCAGATGTCATAAATGCAACTAAGTCATTGAAAAAAGGACGCTCTTTATGCTCAGCATAAAAACCTTCTGCTTTTTCTTGACTTAAATGAACCATTTTACTGGCAACGATTTTAAGACCAGCGCTTTCAAAACGCGCATAGATTTGACCAATTAAGTTTTTAGCAACAGCATCTGGCTTAACAATTGAGAATGTACGTTCGATTGACATCGATTTTGCTCCAAATTAAATATTATAAATCAATAGGTTAGTAAAAATTATTGGCATCATTAGATGCTGAGGGCGCGTATTATACACGGGTATTTAAGGATGTAATAGGTTTGCATGTTATTTAAACAGTTATCATCAAGTTGCTAAATAAAATACCTGTAATATTGCTGCTCTGTACATACTAAATTATTCGGCTGTCTGCTTAAAATAGTTAGAATTGAGTCAGTTTATCTAGCTCTACTCCTTCTTGATCAAAAAAACGTTTTTTAAGCCTAATCAATGGAAGTACTTCCAAATCGGCATAATCACAACCAGTTGTCATCGGATCAATCTGTTTGTCTTTATCTCGGTGTTCTAATGGATGGCCAAATCCATTTTTAATCATTTCAAGCATTGCTTGATAACCTGGCTTAAAAAGCTCAAGTTGACTAAAGTTATTTTTGATCGCTTTAAAAATAGCGAGTCCAGCATAATCCAGATCTCCCCAAAAGTAACACTTCAAATCAACCGTTGATTGTCCCATTAACCAATCAATAAAAACCTGTTGTTCACCCAAACTATCTACAGATTGATGCAATACAACTTGCTCCAGCCTTCGCACCTTATTGCTTGATAACTTAAAGCCTGCTGAATATAACAGTGCCGTATGTCTTAGTACTTCGACCGATTGTTCAATCAGTTGATAGTAAGTATCTTGATTTTCAATCCATAAAACCGCAGAGTAATTTTCTGGTAAATAAAAATTAACCACAAGTTTGCTCCGAATAAACTGCAAATCAGGAAACACTTGCATAAGCCAGTCGGCTTTTGAGTCCAGCAATTTTGAGTCTCCCCAAAAAAATCGAGCGCTTAACTCTCTTAGTGTGCTTTTAGAGTTAGCATTTTCTGCCATTAAAAATAATTGCTTCAATACTTCTGCATGAGAAAAAGCTGAAAACAATAAAGGGGTTTTCTTTAATCGACTAATATCACAACACAATGAAAATTGATTTGCTTGTATCAATTGATCTACGGCTAATTGCCATTGAGTTAAATCTGAAGAATCATCGAGTTCTAACCAATAACAAAGTGTACTAAAGTTGTGTAAAGGTAAGGTAATTTTTGCCCCACTCCAGTCAAAATCATAATAGTCTTTTTTAGCATTTTTTTTAATCAATAGAAAGTGCGGACTCAGTGATAATAAAAAATGCCAGCTTTGTTCACCAGATTCATTATGTGGGAAGAAGTTATTTTTTAATTTTTTAAAAGGTGCATTTTGTCGACTCGAATTTTTAATAACTCGTTGATAAAACCAATTCAATAAGCTTTTAATTTCTTTCTCATCATCAAGCCATCGAGGTTTAGTAGACTCAACCTGCATAATAATTAACCTTCAGCTTCCAATTCACTTAAAAAATCTAACTCAGCTTGGCGATAAACGGTTCGCTTATGATTTGCCCACAAAGCTTGAATTTTTTCTTGATTACAAACCTTACGGTCAACCAACACGCAAGTTTTCAGCTCTCCTCTAAGCTGTGAAGAAGGACACTTTGCAAAAACAAACTCATTACTGATTAAGTCCATAAAAGGTCCACACTTGCTAGTTGGCATAATAAACGTTAATTGCAAACCCAATGATTCCGTTAAATAATTAATCACTTCTCTAGAGCGAGTCTCATCCATTTTTGAAAATGCTTCATCAACTAACACGGTTCTTAAGTGGCAGCGACCTTCAGAAAACCGAAATGCAGAAGTGATCGCAGCGGCTCTAATAATATAAGCAGGTGTTTCTAACTGTCCACCAGATCCAGTTCCATATTCGCTCAATGCAATTGGTGGCTTTCCTTCAACTTCTTTATAAATTTCATACTTACGGTAGTTTCGGTAATCGGCTATTCGAGCGAGCTCCCGAAGCGCCTTATCATTATTCTCATCTAATAGCATATCCATCAAACGATCACGCACTTGAACAGATTCTTTTTTGAGTTTCGCCTGAAATAAGGTTAAGCCATCACTCAATTCAGGGTTTTTGATGACATCATCAAAGAAACGTGCATATTCTCTAAACTCAGGAACCCAGGCATAATCAAAACGAAAAGTTTCTCTATCATCACCAAACCGATGGTTTTGTAATTCGCTATTTAACATATCAATTTGGCGTTTACCATCATTAATAGCTTGATGAATAGAGTGACACAAGTTAGTCACAAAAGTATGATTAAAACTCTCTTTGAGTTGCTTAAGTTGTTGATGCTTTTCTAATAATATATTATTTTTCAAACGATTAAACAGGTTATCTACCTGATTTTGTAGCTGAACAACTTTACTAAAAAATTTTAAATTTAATTCTCCATGATAGGCATCATAAATTAAAGCATCACCGGGCTGGCAGATTTGATTATGTTGTTTGATCAATTCATCGAGTTTAATCACCTGCCGATGCAACTGACCTTCTTGTTCTAATAATTGCGCTTGTGCTATATCTTGGTTTAAACCTTTGGCTGCTATTTCTGCTTGCTCTAAGTACTTATCAAGTTCAAAATCATTCCAAACACTCGATAGTGCTTGTAGATCCTTTTCGCATTCATCAACAATACGGAGTGTTCTTTCTTGTTCATCACTTAATTTAGTAAAGTTTTTAATTAGTGTTTTCAAATTATCTTTGAGCTTGCCCCGCTCTTCTATCAATTCAATTCCTTCTAGCTTTCTTTGCTTTTCTTCAATTGTGAGCTGTTCTAATTTATCTTCTAATGCTTGATGATCAGAAAGGTCAATTTGTTCCATTAAATTTTCTATTTTCTGCAATTCTCTTCGACAACTTAATGCATCACCTAACAATTCTGCTAAGTGAATTTCATTTAATTTAGCTACTTGTTCATTCAGTTGTTTTACCTCAAGCATTCGTTTGTTAACATCATTCCATGTTTGAGTTAATTTTTCTAATTCAACTTGCTGACCAACTAAAGCTCGTTTTCTTGCCTCTAAACCAAAAACTAAATCACTATCACGAATATCACAACGAAACATCGCATAGTTACCCGATGCAATACAGTTGACCGTTACCCCACGCCGAGTAGAACGTAGTTCATGTTCATTATCTACTCGAACGACACTACCATAGCTAGCCATAATAAAATGTTTTGCTGTAGCATGTGTAAATTGCATAACATGAAAAATGGAGTGTTTATCTAGACTAATTTTCTGTGCATCTTGCTCTGCTTTTTTACCTTGAATAATACGAGCTCGATTAAACTTTCCAGGTAAAGCTCTAACAATACGAATTGCATCGGCTTCAAATTTTTCATCAACAATGATTGAAAAACGAGCTCCACCTAAATAGCCTTCGATAGCAGCCTGCCATTGACTATCAGAAACCTCAACATGATCACATAACACTCTTGGATCCGCTTGGGGGCATTCTAATTCTATTGCTTGAATTGCTTTTTCAACATAGTCGGGATAAATGATTTTTTGATTTTCTAATTTTTCGATTACTTTTTCTTTAACAGCTCTTTCTTTTTCAACTTGTTGATAAGTTTCTTCTAAACGATCTAAACGGTTATCAATTTGGCTGCTTAACGGTTTTACGCTTAGCTGTGGTTCAAACCAGGCTTGCTTCCACTGATTAATACTCGTTTGAACTTTCCTAAAGTCATCTAGCTGAATTTCTAATTTTTGAATATCATTGAGAATATCAGCACTAACTAAATCTTGAATGTCTAATACATTATCAGGATTAAGAGAAAGTAGCTTTTTGCCTATACTTAGCAAACTCAAACCTTCGAGAAAAGTAAGTTCATTCTGAATGGTTGGTGACTGAATTAACTTAACAATCTGTTTTGTTGCTAATACGCTGTCATCCAGAGATTGGTTAGATTGTAGCAAACTCACCCCAATTAGACTGAGTTTTTTGTTTTGTATTTCTCTTTGTTTTTCTAATTCATCCTTCTGTTGTAATGCTTCAATCCCCATTCGTTGTGCTTCTAAAGCCACTCTTTGTTCATGCAACTGCTCAACTCTTTGTGTATTAATTTCTACGAGCTTTTCAACTTCGGCTTGTTTAGTTTGAATCAGTTTTTCTTTATTCTTTGCCGTCATATAGTCTTTTTGACGTACAAGGTATTCTGACTTAGCAATTGTGTAACGCGCAACTTGGAGATCTCGCCAGTTTTCAATATAAGTTTGCCCACAATTAGCAGCAGCATCTAATACATTAACAGACTCTTGAATACGAGAAGCATCTCGTTCCATTCCATGAATGGTTTTAAGCTGCTCAGAGATTGAACGTATTGCTTCGCCTAAATCTTTTTTCTCTAAAATTTCATCAGCAACAAAACGATCAATACTCTGCACTGGCTTGTAAGCCATAAACCGAGAAAAAGCTTTAGCGGCATTCATCGCTTCTATCTCTGTTACGGCATCTTTTTTTCCACGCAACGCACCATACAATCGGCGTAAATAAGCTCGTTTGGTATCATACTTTTCAACTGCATTTTTACCAAACATTTGGATCAAACTAGTATTTAAATTATCCAGCGTTAACACCGATTGGTTAGGCTGCAAATCATCTAAACTTAAGGCCCTGTTTTGCTGTTGCGTTAAAATATAAAAAACCAACTCATCTTGTCTGGCTAAACGATTTTGGCTCGCAGTTTCTAACCAAGCCCTTACACCAATCAATGCAGTAAAGGGAACACCATTTTCATCTTGTGATGGGTAGAATAAAGCCGCCATATAGCCATCGGTTGGATTAAGCCGCGAATAACTACCATCATCACAACCTAAAACATAAGAGGCGAGAGTTCGCACTTTTTTTCCGCCGCGTCCTTTTTGTGTTGTTTCATCTTGCCCAGGGTTGTATTGAAATAAGTTTTCATGCGCGGCAGTCATTATAGTTTGAATAATATCGGCCGCCGTCGTTTTACCAGAACCATTACCACCAGAGAAAAGGTTGATTGGTCCAAAATCAAACTCTCCATTAGGTAAGTTTCCCCAGTTAACCATGATTAATTTCTTAAGATACATCGGGAGCCCCTTGAATTGTTTCTTGCGTTTCAATATCAGATATAATTATCTTAGAATCATTTTCTTCTTTTTTATTTTCTTTAACATTACTTAATACATCAATTGCAGAGTAACTAACAAAAGTAATGATCATTGGATGAATTTTGATCCAACCTTCTCCGCTATCAAAAGCTTCATCAGCACGAAACTCAATGAGTCGTAATTGGCGTAACCGTTGAAAAAGTTTTTTTCGTTCTGTGAGCTTTTCTGGCAAGTTACGTCCTAAAAGGTTTTTAGCTGCAATCGTTACTGACTCGATTGAATCAAGCGCATAGCCAAACTCATCAATTTTTCCTTCTTTAAGTGCCTTTTCATACTGTGCCCGAATAACTAATACCAGAGCCACTTCATATTGTGACAACCTTTGCCGTAAACTACCACTCCATGCATTATCATCAGCTTCTTTTATTCCAGGAATTTCACTCGACGGAGGAAAGGCTCTAACATAACCAAAACGAGTATCTACATGTATTTGTATGCCCATAATCGATAAATACTCTTCCACTAATTCTTTGCAGCGAATAAAACGATCAAATAGCAGTTGTTCTGTCTGACTTTCATTTCTCACAATGACCGAATAGTTAATTAATCGAATCACTAGCTCTTGAAATTCAACTAAAGAAATAGTCAAGCTCTCTAACCGTTGTTCGAGATATTCTGGTAACTGCATTATTTTTTTCTCACTAATTCAAGCATAAACTCATCACCGTCAATAAAGTAATCATCACTGACTCGATTACCTGTCGGCTGTATTTTAAATTCAAATTCACTTGATTGTCTGCCTGCACTAGCAGCTTCTATAGCATGACTACGCATCAGTAATGATTTAGCATCATTAATAGGCAATTGATGAAGTGCTATTTGATGTCCTTTACCAAGTGCATCTAATAAAAACTGGCTCAACTGTTGGTTATTAACGGTAAAAGCTTTCTCTAAAACTTGTTGTAAATAAAAGTTCTTGCGAGCGACTTCATCCATTGCAACAATTTTTTCTACACTAGTGTCTACAATTTTTTTGCTTCTGCCTGCATAAATTTTAATTTGAGCAGGATCAATAAAACCGGTTTTTAACTCAGCAATATGTTCACCAACTTGAGACATTGCTTGACCAAACTCATCTTCACTTAACGATACTAGTTGGCGTAAATTCTCTAAAAACTGATCACCGCCACCTTGATGACTAAAGCTGAGCTGACGCATAATAATGTCGGCTCTACGTGTAAAATTAAGCAATGCTTTACGCAATGCAGGTAACATAATTTCACTCGCATTGTGAATACGTTGTTCTATTTTTGCTAATAAAGCATAAAGTAAAGATTGCATTTCTGAATTAATCAGTTCAGGTGCACTTTGCCTTAACTCTTTCTCAACTTTCAGTTTAAATTCTTTTCTTTTGCGCCTTATTGCACTAATGGTTGCTACAATTTCATCTCGATATTTTTCAACACTGTCAACCGATAAACGAATAGCTAAATCAGGTACAAATCTTTTTTCCATAAAATCAAAAAATTCATCACTAGCTTTTTGAACTAACTGTTGTGATTCCACCTCTTGAATTAGCGCACGTTTACGTTCCTCTAATTCACCAATAACATCCGTAAAGTCACTAATAATTCGTTCTGAATATTCATAAGCATCTAACAAATCATAAACATCACCTTGCTCTTGAAACATTTTAAGTGCATTACGTGTGTTTCTTGTATTTCTATGACGTGTTCTAAAACGCCCTTGATTAAGCTCAACAATCGGTTGAGTAAACAAGCGGCCAATTCGAGTAAAACCATAAGAACTTTGTAAAGTTGCTTCATCAACTTGTTTTTCTAACCAAGCATGCTCCAACAATAAATTTAGTGTCCAACTTGCCTGTTCTCGCTGACTTCTAACTGGTTGATTAAATTCTTCTTCAGAATCAGCTTCTAGCAGTGGCGCTCTGGTAATCGCTTCTTCAAAACATTCAATCAACATTTCGCGAGATAATAGTTGGGAGTAATCAGCTTGACTGGTATAAAGCCGACTATAAAGTAGCTGAAGACACTCAAAAATCTGCTCTCTATACTTACTGGTTAATGGTCGAAAAAAATCATGATGCTGACCGTCAAAAAACATAAAACGATACCTTGCGAAAAATCGACTATTTAATATATGTGGCAGTCAAAAAAATCATTGATAAACCGTTGGATCTGAGTCAATGGCCAAGTTAAATGCTTTTTGACGTATTAAGCAAGAGTCACATTGCCCGCAAGCACGTCCTTTTTCATCAGCTTGATAACAGGATACCGTTTGCGAATAATCAACACCTAAAGATTCTCCTAATTGGATAATTTCTACTTTAGTTAAATCAATTAATGGAGTGACAAGCTTGACCCCATTACCTTCAATACCAGCTTTCGTTGCCAAGTCAGCCATTTGTTGAAACGCTTTAATATACTCTGGACGACAATCTGGGTAACCGGAGTAATCCACTGCGTTCACGCCAACAAAGATAACCTCTGCTTGTAAAACTTCAGCCCAAGCGAGCGCAATCGATAAAAAGACAGTGTTTCTCGCCGGAACATAGGTGACAGGAATATTCTGTTCGCTAGTATTTGCCTCTCCAGTGGGCACTTCAATCGAATGGTCTGTGAGTGCAGATCCCCCAAAAGAAGCTAAATTTAAATCAATAATTTTATGTGCTTTGACCGAGCTATTAGCAATTATTCGCTTGGCAGCTTCAAGCTCCGATGAATGCTTTTGACCATAATTAAAACTTAGCGCATAGCATTCATAATTTTGTGATTGAGCAATGGCTAAACAGGTTGTCGAATCCAAACCACCAGAAAATAAAATTATTGCCTTCTTAGAAGTCATTTTTCACCTGTATTCAATAATGTTTAAGCTATTTGCCTATAAAAGTAACAACTAGTGTCCAGCAGCATCGTTCCAAAGAATTTTATGTAATTGAACCTGAAATCTGACAGGCAAATTATCTTCAATAATCCATTCTGCTAGCTCACGTTCATCTAACTCACCAAAGCAAGGAGAAAAAATAACATTAGTTTTCTCTGGCAAGCAATATTGATCAAGTTGCATTTTCGCCCAGTTATAGTCTTTGCGACTCATTAACACAAATTTAACCTCGTCAGATTGGTCGAGATATTTAATATTGGAATACAAATTTTTAGCCATTTCACCCGAATCAGGTGCTTTTAAATCCATCACTTTACAAACCCGTGAATCAATACCAGAGACGTCGATAGCCCCACTAGTTTCAATTGAAACTTGATGCCCCTTATCACATAAGGCAGTCATCAGTTCTTCACACGGCTTTTTCTGAGCTAATGGCTCTCCACCAGTAATACATACATGCTGTGGTTGATAACTCTCAATTTTGACTAGTAGATCGTCCAACTCCCAATAATCACCACCAGTAAACGCATATTCAGTATCACACCAAACACAACGTAAAGGACAACCCGTTAGACGAACAAACAAAGTTGGCTTACCAATCGATGAAGACTCACCCTGGAGGGAATAAAAGATTTCTGTAATTCTTAAACGCGACAAAGTTATTATTGGCTAATAGCTGAAAAAACCGATTTTACCGAAGTTTTGTTAAAAAGTCTGCGAGAAATAGTTGCTGATAGCAAGGTTTAGACAATAGAGTTTCAAGCTTTTTTGCCAGAAACTCGTGATTGAATAGTGTTTTAATGCCCTGACTGTTTGAGATCTAACAACCCTTTACGTGCAAGTTGTTGTTGTGCGCCACTATGGTTAGACACAACCTCATTATATAGTGCTCTTGCTTCTTCCCACTTTTGTTGCTTCACCTTAATTTCAGCAAGCTTAAGAATGGCTGTTGCAAGTTTGCTCGACTGAGGAAATTCAGTTCTCAGTAAGCTGAATTGTTTTTCTGCTTCTTCTAATTTTGATTGAGCAAAATAAACCTGACCAATCCAAAATCTGGCATTATCAGAAAAACCACCTTGCGGATATTTAGCTAAAAAAGCTTCAAACCCTTTAACCGCCTCTGCATACTGTCTATTTCTGACCATTTTAAATGCCGCTTCAAACTCTTCTCGCTCGCCACTCGAAGTAGCGTTATGCGACTTTGTAGCAGGCTGAGTTGTCGGCTTAGCAACAGTCGTTTTACTATTTTGAACGGTTTGACTGACAGGTGCGGTATTGCGAGGCAATGAACTCAAACGGTTTTCTATATCACGATATAGATCACGTTGTCTTTCTTGAATTTGCTGTAGCTTAAATTGATGCTCTTCAACAATGCCACGTAATTCTTTAACTTCATTTTGCAACTCAATCAGTTGCATACTCATTTGCGATTGTAATTGATTTTTGGTTTGATTTTGCTTCTCTAGCTGCGTAATACGCTGCTCGAGAGAAAGATTAGATTGTGCAGTAGAGGTTAATGAAAAAGTGGCAGCGATTGCTGCCACTATTAGTAAGGAATTACCCTTCATAGTCTAAGATACCACGGCGGTTCTGTGACCATGCACTTTCATCATGACCGTCAACTGCAGGCACTTCTTCACCTTTGCTAACCGTTTTGATTTGTGATGCAGAAACTTCGTTTAACATTAAGATTTGTGCAATCGCTTTAGCACGACGCTCGCCTAATGCTAAGTTGTATGCTGGCGTACCGCGCTCATCACAGTGACCTTCAATAGTGATTGTTATACTTGGGTTTTTAGCAAGAAACCAAGCATGTTTTTCTAATAATGCACGACCATCACTGTTAACAGTATCGTCATCAAGATCGAAGTAAATCGTTCTTGCTTGACGGGCTTCTGCATTAATACGTGCTTCGGTTACTTCAGGTGGCTCAACGTCCTCAATAGGTGCTGTTACCGTATCTTCAACAACAGGTTCTTCAACAGGCTCTTGAACTTCTCCTTGCTTTGACGCACAGGCAAACAAAAATGCTGCTGATGCAACAATAATTAGACCTTTCCCCAATTTGGTTATAGACATTTAGATTACTCCTATTTTTTAGCTTTTAGATTAAAATTATGAAATTTCGCACATTATCCACGATTTCTACAGCTAATAACAATGATAAATTCCAAAAACCGTGACCTCTATCAATTTAAGTAAGGTGACCAAACTGGTGCTTTTACTTCTCCTTCACGTGAAGGAAGACGAGCTTTAAAGCGCCCATCGGTTGAAACCACCGATAATACCCGTCGATTACGATAAACAGTCGCATAAATAACCATGCTACCATTTGGCGCTAAACTGGGTGACTCATCAAGCGATGTTTCCGTCAGTATTTGCATGGTATTGGTCTCTGTGTCCTGTACCGCAACGTGAAATATACCATTAGTTCGGTTAATAAGCACCATTGTTTTTCCATCGGGTGTTAAAGATGCGCTGGCATTATAATTACCCTCCCAGGTAATTCGCTGTGCGCGATTGCTTGCCAAGTTTTGCTTATAAATTTGTGGTGCTCTGCCACGATCAGAAGTAAACAATAATGACTGTCCATCAGGCGTCCAGCTGGCCTCTGTTTCTATAGAGCTAATACTTCTGGTAATTCTTGAAAAACGAGAACTGACCAAGTCAAGCACATAAATTTCACTATTTCCGTCTCTAGATAGCGTTACTGCTAAACGGCGTCCATCTGGTGAAAAACTTGGAGAATCGTTAATGCCTTCAAATGCAGCCACTCTTTTACGGCTATTGGCTTTATAGATATCCTGAATATAAACTTGAGAACGGCCATTCTCAAAGGATACATAAGCCATTTTTTGCGCATCTGGCGACCAAGCAGGTGACATAATTGGTTGAGTGCTGCTATATAGGGTTTGTGGGGCGTAACCATCTGAGTCAGCAATCATTAAACTATAAGGCTTAGGTAAATTCTTGTTAACACTTACGTAAGCAATTCTAGTTGCAAAAGCACCTCTCTCTCCCGTTAGCTTTTGGTAGATTCTGTCTGCAATTCGGTGGGCATGAAAGCGCAAGTTTTTAGGCTTAACCAATGCTGTGTAACTATCAAGTAAGTTACGATCGACGGTGACTAGCTGGCCATTTCTGACTTCTTGTTTCTTCTTAAACACATCAACCAATTCATAACTAACTTTAAATCGACCGTCTGGTTGTTGCTCGATTTTCCCCACAACAACCGCTTCTATGCCTTTCTCTCTCCACAATGCCAGATTAACTTTGTTATATTCATCAACCTGTTGAATTAATAAATGTCTAGCCATTGGGTTAAATTGACCACTACGGCGCAGATCAGCACCAATAACTGCCGCAACATCTTGTGATGGGCGATCAGCAACGCCTTTCCAAGAAAAAGGCAATACAGCAACAGGCCTAGCATTATCCATACCTGACGTGATCACAATATCAATTTCGGCGTTAACTTTAGTTAAGAAAATTAAACCACCTAAGAAAATAGCCCAAGCCCACTTTTTACTCATTACTTTCATCATTCCTATTATCTAGTGTCAAATTAATTGATTTAAGCACCTCAAACACATCAGGATCTTTAGAAACAGGTAACGGCTCCGATTTATAGATAGCTCGCTCCCCTGAAACACAGTGCTGAGAACTACCTTCCACAACAGAAACACTGAGAACCAAGCCTCCTGGTGATAGTTTTAATTTAAACTTACAGTGCCCTTTAGAAGATATTATCCAGTTTCTGCGAACCCTTCCTTCAATTAATTTGGCATATTTATCAACTTCACTCATCACCTGTTGTTGATGAGCCGCTTCTAACTCCGCCGCTTCAGCATCCATTTGTGCTTGCATTTCCCGCTCTAAAGCTTCTTGTCTCGCTTTTTCTTCAGCAGCTTTGCGTTTACGTTCAGCCTCTTCTTTTGCCTTTCTCTTTCTTTCAGCTTCTTCCTTTCGCTTACGCTCAGCATCTGCTTTACGTTTACGTTCCGCTTCGGCCTTTCGCTTTTTTTCTGCTTCTGCTTTCTTTTTGCGCTGCTTTTCTTCTGCAATCCGCTTTTTCTTTAAGTCAGCAGTCTTCTTTTCCTCTAATTTGCGTTGCTCTTCCGCTTTTTTCCGCTTCTTTCGTGCATCTTCAGCCTTACGCTCTTCTTCTTTGCGCTTTCTAGCCGCCTCTTTTTCAGCATTTTTTAATTGTTCTAAACGCTGTTTTTCACTCTTTCTCTTATCAAGCCTTTCTTTTCTCAGCTTTTCAACTAGCTGCTCAACTCGTTTACTGTTAACCGCTTTGGCATTAATTTGAGGTTTAGGTGCGCCAGACTGCTTAAGCTCAACTTTAGAAAATTGAAAATTGGATAACAATAAGGCTATCAGCCCAATGTGGGCTAAAACAGACAAAAATATGGCAACTTTCAACTTCATTAACTAATTTGTTTCCTAAATAAAAATAAAACCTGTCTCAAACATCAACACATCTCATACAACTATTCTGGATCGGTCATTAAACCGATTGACTCGATTCCTGCTTCTGTTTGCAATAACACCATCAACTGGACCACTTTATCGTAAGGAACATTTCGATCACCATTGATCATTATTTGAGCTTTAGGGTTCAATTTTAAGTGGGCCATAACTAACTCAACCAGCTCATGTGACTCAAGCGCCTGATCAGATGAGTCACCGACAGATAAATAATAATTACCACTCGCATCAATGCTGGCAATCAATGGGGGCTCTTCGTTAGCCGATATTGGCTCAGCGCTGGCTTCAGGCAAGTCAACCTTAACTCCTGCCGTTATCAACGGCGCCGTAATCATAAAAATAACCAGTAATACCAACATCACATCGATATAAGGTACAACATTGATTTCAGCTACCGGACGCCGCCTGTTTCTACGTGAAATCGGTACGCTATTCATAAGTACTTACTCACTGTGCAGATGCACTACTATGTGCTTTACGGTGTAATATTCCAGAAAACTCTTCAACAAAGTTTTCATACTGTGTTTCTATTCTTTGTACCTGATGGGTAAAACGATTGTAAGCAATAACTGCCGGAATTGCGGCAAAAAGCCCCATAGCAGTAGCAATTAACGCTTCGGCAATACCGGGGGCTACCATTGCTAAGGTCGCTTGCTTGACAGAACCTAAGGCAATAAATGAGTTCATGATTCCCCATACAGTACCAAATAACCCAACATAAGGAGTGGTCGAACCAACCGTTGCTAAAAATGACAAATGAACCTCAGCTTTGTCAATTTCACGGGAATAAGCCACTCGCATTGCTCTGTGTGTACCATCCATGACAGCTTGAGCAGAAGTTCCTGACTGTTTTCGTAAACGGGCAAACTCTCTATACCCAGCTAAAAATAATAATTCCATTCCTGTTGGATGAGTTTGGTGGCTAGTTAAGTCATTGTATAATTTACTTAAATCAATCCCAGACCAAAAGCGCTCTTCAAACTTATTGCCTGCTTTGAGCGCTGATTTTAGCCCCCGGCTTCGTTCTAGAATCATAGCCCAGGAGATAATAGACAATAGAAGCAATCCAACCATGACCAACTGAACAACAATGCTGGCCTCTAGAAATAAATTTAAAATTGACATATCAGCTGACACGCTGAAGCTCCTCTTTAACGGCTGCCGGTATTCGGCAAGGTGTAAACGAATCCAGTTTTAAACAAACTATTTGGATATTAGCTTTGCATAAAGTCTGCTGACGCTCTTTATGCCTATAAAGTTTTTGTTCAAAGTTAAAACTGGCACCTCGAACTTGAGTGATAGAACTCACTATGTCGAGCTCTTCATGTAATCGTGCTGGTTTTAAGTATTCAATATCTGCCTTTTGTACCGCAAACACAGTGTTATTAGCCAGTAGTTGGGTTTGATCGACCCCTATCTTTTCTAACCATTCGCTCCGTGCACGCTCAAAGTACTTCAGGTAATTGGCATGGTAAACAACACCACCAGCATCTGTATCTTCGTAATAGACTCGGAGTGGCCAAATAAATTCCGTCAACATTAATTATATTATTCTGTTAAGCAAATACTTTAATGGCAGCACTATAACGAATTGACAGCGAGAATTTAACCGCTAATCTGTAAATTTTTATAATTTTGAGTAATTTCTCAAGAAAATAGGCTAAATAGTTGAAATTTTTATGTATTTCAATAAAAACTGTTGGTGTATTCTGATATATCATTATTTTTATTTAAGCAGTTAACGTCGACTAATAGTTAGTGGCTATTTTCAACCAGTATCGCTTCTATACAGGCTATTCAGTCCAATATTCACAGGTAGGATTAATACGAGCACCAACCTCCCCTTCTTTTTCAAAGTTATAATCGAGGTAGCCTTCAGAATCTAAGAAATAAACACCTTCTTGATAAAAACATAAAATAGTTTGCCAAAAATCATCCATACTGAGTGCAATTTGGCTTTGACCATATTCAGGCGCTACTCGATAAATACTTCCATCACTGCTATCCAAAGAAAAATAACAAGAAGAATTATCAGCTAGAAAAGGAAGATGGACACTAAGATGACTGTATGCTTTTTCAAACTTCTTCATTTCGCCTTCAAGTTCATTTTTATGAATCAGCCTAAACCCTGGAATAATATCCATCAATGACTCGTCACTGATAGCTTTAATAGTTCCTTCCGCAACAGAATATATAAACGACAGCGGTTCAGGAATATGATTATCGACTAAATTAGTTTTAGAAAATCCAACAGCCTGTTTGTATTTTGGTCTTTGTTGAATCGCAGCATTTAAAACTTTTTCAAATTTCATGAGTACTTATTTGTTTACCTGTAAGCTGTCACTATGCGTGTAAATATTTTTTCCATAGGTTCATAATTAACAAACACTCCATCAATATTTGCCTGAATCCATTCGGCTCTTTTTATACCACTCCAATCAAGCTCATAACCAGCAGATAACGAAAGGTGTTCAAATAATAATCTTTGAACTCTACCATTACCTTCTCGAAAAGGGTGAATCATATTAAATTCACAATAATATTCAGCTAACTTAGCACAAAAACTTTCTTTCAAAAGACCAGATAACCACTTGTCTTTTAACAAATTACTAAAAATTTTCTGCGACTCAGCTATCACTCTACTACAGTTACAAAAGCGAGTTGCTCCTTTGGAAATATCAACATTTCTGAATTCGCCAGCCCACTCATATAATTCAGAAAACAACTGACGATGTAACATCTTCATGTATTCTAAGTTGTAAGGTGGGGCTTTATATCTGACATTATTTATAGTGAAAGCAGTAATTTCTCTCTCAGCTCTTTCGAGTTCAGCCATATTTTTAATATTAAGTTTGTTTTTAAGTACAAATGTTCCTTTATAGCAATAGTGATCACTTACCGTATCATATTTATCCATATACCTACCTTTTATACTTATCTATTATTGACTCCAAAGAAGTTGAATCATTAGGGCTCTCTATATCAATTCCTTCTAACTTAGAGCTATTTTTAAAGTTTTTTATTTTTGTTTCTTCAAACCGCAAAGCGGGATCGTATTCGCCAAGTAGACTAACTAAGTTAGTAATTTTATTCTCTAAATCTTTTAAACTCGTTGCTTTAATTTGAACACCTAAAGTTTCATTAATTATCTTTATTGAGTTTGCCAAATCGTTTTCGCGATAAATTTCATACAAGTAATTTCTATTATTTAAAATCGACTTGTTAAGGAAAATTATTTTATAAAATAAAGACTCCCAACCTCTTACTCCTAAAACAACATCAAGTTGATTTTCAATATGCTTCTTTAGTTCATAATAAGAACCTAGTGACTTTAAATCATTGATATTCTTTGCTTGAAAAATTGTGTTTATCTTCATCATCTTTAGCCAACTATAATTTATGCTTAGTTACTTTCCAGCTGATTGAAAAGCTTGCTTTCACAAAGAAACTATTTCTGTTCAACAACCCCCTGCGAAACCAAATAATCTTCATACTTACCTTCAAAATTAACAATCCCATCAGGCTTCATATCCAAGACTCTAGTTGCTAATGAAGAAACAAATTCACGATCATGAGAAACAAAAATCAGCGTTCCCTCATAATGTTCTAATGCTAAATTCAGAGCTTCGATAGATTCCATATCCATATGATTAGTTGGCTCATCCATAATTAAAATATTGGGGCTTTGCATGATTAATTTGCCAAACATCATTCTCCCTTTTTCACCACCAGATAATTTGGTGACGGATTTCTTTATATCGTCTTGGGAAAATAACATTCTGCCTAAAATGCCTCTAACAACCTGTTCATCATCGCCTTCATTACGCCACTGACTCATCCAATCAAACACCGTAATATCTTCGGCAAAATCTTCATTATGATCTTGAGCATAGTAGCCAATTTTGGCATTTTCAGACCATTTAACTTCTCCAGACTTAACAGGCAGTTCGCCAACCAAGGTTTTCAAAAAAGTGGTTTTGCCAATACCATTAGGTCCAATGACCGCCACTCTTTCACCGACTTCAAGCATCAAATTAAACGCTTTAAATAAAAGCTCGTCATAACCATTAGCAATATTTTCTAGCTCCAAAGCTAGACGATATAACTTTTTTTCTTGAGTAAAACGGATAAAAGGACTAACTCGGCTTGATGGCTTAACTTCTTCTAACTGAATTTTTTCGATTTGTTTTGCTCTAGATGTTGCTTGTTTTGCTTTAGATGCATTGGCAGAGAATCGACTAACAAATGTTTGCAGTTCGGCAATTTGTGCTTTTTTCTTAGCATTATCAGATAACAGGCGCTCTCTTGCTTGAGTTGCTGCGGTCATATATTCATCATAGTTACCCGAGAACAGCCTCAACTCACCATAATCCAAGTCGGCCATATGCGTACATACACTATTTAAAAAATGGCGATCATGGGAAATGATAATCATCGTAGACTGACGTTGGTTCAATATATCTTCTAACCAACGGATCGAATTAATATCCAAGTTATTGGTAGGCTCGTCAAGCAACATAATATCAGGATCAGCAAATAATACTTGTGCGAGTAAAACTCTTAACTTCCAACCCGGCGCGACGGCACTCATTAATCCAAAATGTTGTTCTATAGGAATATCAAGGCCTAATAATAACTCACCAGCTCGGGATTCTGCGGTATATCCATCCAACTCAGCAAATTGAACCTCTAAGTCCGCCACTTTCATCCCTTCTTCTTCACTCATTTCTGGTAATGAATAAATACGATCTCGCTCCTGCTTAATTTCCCAAAGCTCTTTGTGGCCCATAATCACGGTATCTATGACAGAGTATTCTTCGTAGGCAAACTGATCTTGGCTTAATACCCCAATTCGTTCATTAACATCGACCATAACCTGACCGGCTGAAGGCTCAAGCTTGTCTGACAAAATCTTCATAAAGGTTGACTTACCACAACCATTAGCACCGATTAATCCATATCGATTGCCCTCGCCAAATTTTATCGAAATATTTTCGAATAAAGGTTTTGCACCAAACTGCATAGTGATGTTAGCGGTTGAAATCACAATATATTTTCCAATTGATTAACAAATGAACGGTTTAGAGCTGAATTGCTCTGTCCCCTGTAAAAAGGCGCGCATTTTAGCTTAGTTTGTATAAGAAGTAAGCAAGCTTTGAAAAAATATTTTGCATTGTTCTTGTATTAACTTTATAAAACTAATACAAGGTATTGAAAATACAGGAAATAGAAAACCTACCGCTTGTTTTTTTCCTGCTTGCTATCTTTTCGCTGAAAGCTTTTATGTTGCCACTTATCATTTTCAAACTCTGTTTCCTTAATGGGTGACACACCGGGGGAAATAGCCTTTTCTACAACAATTTCACTACCAACATCGAGCAGGTGTTCTTTTAATGCGCTAAAACCCTCACACCAAGACTCTTCTTCCTCTTTATCCTGTTGCTTGGTTCGAGAGGATGAATCTTGGTTAGAAACAATACGAGTTTGAAACTTATCTAAACCTTTAGGTCCGATTAACTCAATACCATAGGTAGCGTTACCTGGTCGCTTGAGAACAAGTTTACCTCCCTCAACCCAAGCAGTTTCTAAGTTTTCACTAATCTCATATCCTAAATCAGCTAAACCAGCCAAAAGCACTTTTCTTCGGTGAATATCA
Organism: Aliikangiella litoralis; assembly: GCF_052495765.1. The sequence goes on from NZ_CP199292.1 coordinate 4,425,857, forward strand.
GAAAAGTTTTCAATCACATCAGATTTCAACTGATTGACTTTCTCTAATAGACTATCAATATTGTCGAAATTTGCTTGAGATGACTCTTGACGTAATTGGGCAAAAGCATCTTCAAATTGCAATAAGTCAAATGCTTTTATTTCTTCAAACAGACCATTAAGTAAGCGAACTTTTTCTTCCAGCTGTTTTTTCGCCTTGACAAAATCGGCAATTTCAATCACTAGCGAGTCTAACTTGAGATCGAATAAAGATTCCTTTTCCTGAAACATCATTTCATTCGCACGCGATATAAAATCACTGACAATATTATCGTTGCATTCCAATGCGTCTAATTCAGCAATCACCTTCATCAAACGAACAGTCTTAGGGCTCTTTTGAACTTGTTCAGTCGATAGCTGTTGACTATACCATTGACTAACAGTTTGAGTTTGAGAATTGTCTTTTAATTGCTCGACTAGTTCCTTTTGTATGTCAGTTAAGCTAGTTTCTTTAGTTAATGAAGGCATGTTCAATTGGTGAAACAGCTCATTTAACTGCTCGCTCAAGTTTTCAACTTCATCATCTGAATATAAAAGCAGATTACTTCCTTTCTTTAAAATATCAGGTAACTCAATATGACTTTCTTTACAGGAATTAATTAATTGTTGTTTAATGTAGCCAAGAGTCTGTATCTTTTTTTGCTTATTAAGTTTTCTTGCAACCACCTGACTTTCAATACATCTTCGTTCACTATCCAAGAAATCAATTTGTAATGAAACATCTCTCTCTAATTTTTCATACTGGTTAATATCTACATTGCTAAACTTTTCTAACCTTAATTTAAGTTCATCCGCTAAATCACTAGTTAAACAATCATGTTTCTTTGCATACTTTTTAAACGCTTCAACTGCTTTTTGATAAGCAGCTATTTGTCCTCGGCATATGGCTTCCATTTCTTGTTTGGTCACAATTTTGACAACTTTAGGTCCGCTCATAGTATTTTCCTAATTTAAAGCTTTCTCTATCGCTAACTTTATTTTTTGCTTTTCTGATTTCATATTATGATACCAGTCTCTAGAAGATAAGCGGTAAAGAACTGGAACAGATTTCGTCAATAGGTTATAACGCCAAATTTCACGGTACTTGGCTTCTTGTAATAGTGGAGCATTTGGTGAATCACAAATAATACCAAAACCATATAAGCTGGTTGTGGGGTTTTCAATGGCTAAATCAATACCAAAAATATCATTATTGTTAGATGCTTTAACAGGTTGATATCCTAAACCAATCAAATACTCTTCAATGGATAAGATAAAAGCATCTTCTGAAGTTGATAAATGAGTTTTTGAATTTGAAGCACTCAAAAATCGTTCACGAATGCGTTTCGCCATTAAAAATTTATCATCAGAAACATGGGTTGAATATTCCAAATAGGCTTGCAAGTAGTCTCTTGGTTTTGTTGGGCTTCGGCCAGCAGATAACATATCAGAAACATCTTTTATTGGCATTGAAGTCACTATGATTACTTTTTTACGGGCTCTGGTTATTGCAACATTTAATCGACGTTCACCACCTCTATGTCCTAAAGCACCAAAATTCCTTCTAAAAGCGCCTTGTTCATTCCTGCCAAAAGTTGTACTAAATAAAATGACATCACGCTCATCACCTTGCACATTTTCAACATTTTTGACAAAAAAACCCATATCTTCCTCCCCTTGCGTTCTATCTTGCTCTTGTAAATAAGCTTGGTAGAATTCAGGGTTGTTTTCTGAGTGAGATTGTAATGCGTCCTCTAATAACTCGGCCTGTTTTTTATTAAACGTCACTACGCCGATACTTGGTCTCTGTAAATAAGGTTCACGCCAATATTCTTGCAAAATTTGTACTATTCTTTCTGCTTCACTTTGATTACTTTGGTTATTATATATTCCCATCACTGAGTGAACTTCAATGGGTTTATTTTCAATCACTTCCTTTTCTGAGCGATGAACAGGTATATACAGCTGTTGAGCATAAAAAGCAGAATTGGAAAAATCGATTAAAGCGCGATATTGAGAACGATAGTGAATTTGTAATGTTTGGCTAGGTAATACTGCTTTACCTAAAACAAGCAAGTCAGGACAGTCTTTTATTTCTCGACGGTTCCAACTTTCTTCATATTGAGTAACTTCCGCTTCTGAAGCATCTTCATCCAACTCACCATCAATGATTTCATCTGACTCAATACGACTAGAGAAAAAACTTGTTGGCGGCATTTGCTTTTCATCACCACTAATCACCACTCTTTTAGCTCGATATAAACAGGGAATTGCTGAATCAACCATGATTTGCGAGGCTTCGTCAAAAATCACTAAATCAAACAGTCCTGCTTTTAAGGGCAAAACTTGACTCACCACATCGGGACTCATAAGCCAGATAGGTCTCATACTCATTAAACCTATTTCTGTACCCAAATCAAAAAACTCTCTTAGTTTTTTATACCTGACGCCTCTTAATCCAGTAATTTCACGCCACTGCTTCTTTGAGCCTAAACACTGACTGTCAAAATTATCTGACAATAATAAACGGTTAAGCTTGACCATTTTATTAATAGCATTATCAAGTTTGGGAAGCTGCTGCTGCAAAACATTGGATTCTTGTTGTAGCGATATTGAATCGGTTTCAATTCTATTTTTCCAACCGAGCATTGCTTCTCTTTTAATTAACTGTGCTAAAGCAAAGGCTCGCTTATCTGAGTCAATATTTAATAACCAATCTTGCTGTGAGCGGACTTGTGCCAAAGCATCAAAAGCGGCCGGAGATAATGCTTGTGACAAATTTCTGAACTTTTGAAAGTGAGGCAAATTAGGTAATTGTTCTATCAGTTTCTCTATAATAGGGAGAATAAACTTATTATCATTGATTACTTTTCGATAATTATCTAACCATTGAGAATCGATCCATTCACACAAAGAATCAACAAATCGAGTTTGTTTTTCTTTGATTTTGTGTTTCTTTAGTCCACCTTCTAACTTAACAAAAAATTCATTAAACCGCTCACTACTTCCGGAAACTAAATATTTTTTTGCTTCCTCAGCTAATGGACAGAGCTTTATCCCATTGATAGTTTTTCGCACCTGAGAAAAATCATCAATAAAATCACTAATAAAATGTTTCAACTCTAACAAGTCCATATCATCAATTTGAACTTTTTTTATTCGTAATATTTTTAGTGTTTTTTTAATCGCTCTTCGAATTGGCTTAAGATTAATCTCCAGCTGACAAACATTAATCAAATTATCTAACGTGTTATCTGATAAGTTTTCTTGACTTAACAACAATACTTTATTGACCTTGCTTTTAGTAAGCCAGAATAACGGATTTAACTTTTGAAAAAAGCTCTTTTGACCTAAAAGCATTTCAAAGTCAGCCAACCAGTCCTTTAGCTCTGCAACACTCTGTCCCCTGCTCCAAATAAAATACTTATCATCATGACGCATCACGTCACAGTGAGACAGTTTTTGATTTTCTTTTTTTAATCGCGTCAAAAGTTCACTGACAATAGACGATTCTTTATCTCCATCAACAAATACTTTATACCACAAATTGATACGTTTAATTTGCACATCAGATAACCCTTTGTAAATCTGACTATTATGGTCTAACCATGATTGACATAAATAAATATCATTATTATTAAATCCTGATGCATATCGCTCGAGTATTGTTTTGCGTTGACGTTCCAATTTGCGAAGTTGATTAAATTTAATAGTTAATGTATCTACTTCACTTTTCACCACTGAAAAAGGCTTAAAAATATCTAACTTGCTAGATTCATAACCTGACAACAACCAATCATTCACTAACAACATACAGTTATCACAAATCTTATTCACTGTTTCAGCATTTTCTTCAGCTAGCACTTTCTGTAACGAAGGTATTTTGATTAAGTCAAAATCCTTCGAATGACTCTCTAGATGAATCAATTCAGTAATTAGTTGTCGATAAGTTAACCCAGAAATGTCATCTAACTGATACATGGCTTGATGCCTTTGGTCGAAATGACGTTCTAAGTTTTCAATTTCTCCCGCGAGGTTATTTCGGCTATTTTCTATTTGCTCTATTTGACTCAAATCGCGTTTTGATAAATTGTCTAACTGTTCTCTGATAGTGCGTATAATTGATTGTCTATCCCGATTAATATTGGTAACACTAAGCAACCTATTGCCAAGGTTTTCTGCTCTCAAACGTTTTTCAACAACCTTTAATGCCGCTTGCTTTTCGCAAACCACTAAGACATTTTCACCCCGGCCGAGACAATCAGCAATAATATTAACAATCGTTTGACTCTTTCCTGTACCAGGAGGGCCTTCGATTACAAGTCCTGGATGGTTTCGTGCTTGCTGAACAGCACTATCTTGCGACGGATCAGAGGGCACAACAGCATAGTGAGTATATTGATTATTTTCATTCGAAGATTCTTTTTCATTCACAGAATTTTTTTCATGTAAAGAATCTTTATGATGATTAAAGCCAGCTGAAAAATTACGCTCTAATTCTTCTGGCTCTGTAATTTTTAGTAAAGTTTCCAATACTGTATTAGTTAGCGGTTTACTGCGTAACTGGTATAAATCTTCAGCAATAGCTTGGCCTGAGAAACGAGCATTAAAAATAACGGCAGAACATTCTAACTCTCTGGTTTCTTCATCCATTTTATAATTAACTGAAGGGTGAGAGGTTAACTGAGTGTTAAGTGGAGATATAAGCCCCCCAAAAATATCCATTACAGTATTGATTGTGATATTTTGTTGTCCAAGCAATTGTTGCCGACATTTTTTCCATTTTTCAATTTCACTTGCACCGACTATCCTTTCTAACGCAGGATTTAAACGTACTTCTTCCCGATCTTTATCAAAACTCAAAGCGATGCCGCCTTGAGATGATATTTTAAACTCTAGCCTCACAGGCCAAAGTAAAACAGGTATAATTCGAGGTCTTGCATTAGGTCTGCTGGCATCTGAAGAAAGTAAAAAGGGAAATCCTAAGTATAAACTATCAATGCCGGTATCTCGACGATAGTTGTTGGCGTCATTAATCAAACGCCAAATTCTTCTCTCTCGATAAGGTTCATGTTGAAAACAATTGGGATCAACGGTAATAGCTACATCAGTACGTTCTAAAATATGATTGAGCAAATCTTCTGCTGGTTTTAAACGAGTATTGAGTTCCGTAAGATCAATTCTTGAGGATGTTTTGGAAATAGTCAGCCTTACTAAAGGCCCACGTAATACAGAACTCGTTACTCTTTTTTCAAAAAACTTTAAAATATTTTCAGCATAATGTTGCTTATCAGGTACTATCCATTGTGCCTCTGGCACGCCTAATATAACAATTGCTCTCACCAGCGATATCCGTCTTTCTATTCGAAAATTATCTGCCCACCCATCAATATAAACTAAGTTACATCGAGCAAATCCGTGAATGCGTTTATCAACAGCCGCATAAATATCTCTCTTGGAAAGTTGAAGCCATTGATGTGCAAACTCAGCATCAACACATTCTATGTTGTACCTTTCTGCTAATGAAACAGCCTCTTCAATTAATTCAGATACAGGTATAAACTGATGTAAAGCGGCGCTCAACAATAAAATAAGATCTTGTTCATTAAGTCGTTTCTTATCAAGTAATAAAGCGAGCCCCGAATGATTTGACGCTGGAAATTGTTTTTTGGTTGCTTCGCTTTGTGCTTCTAAATTAGCTCTGGATGTGACTAGAATATTAATAACGTAGCGTTCATCATCAAGCTCAATTTCTAATAATTTAGCCCGCTTTTTGATTTCAATTTCACGATAATGTAAACGCACTAACCATGCGTCTCTCTCCATCACTTCTAACTCAAGTGGTACTTTTCCTGTCACTAAACGATAACCATTTTTAGGTTTATCTAATAACCAGGCAGGTGTAATAATTTGTCCATTATAAGTCAAGGGTAAATCTTGATTAAGGTGCATCAAAGTTAATGCAAAACGCCACTCTAACTCAATTTCCTGAAGTGATTGAAGCTTACGTATTCTTGATAATAAACGTGATTCTCCAAAAGCCTGTAGAACCCAAGTAGCAATTTCTCCAGATTCAAACAATTTAATTCCTGATAACCAGTTTTTCTCTTCAGCTGCAGTTAATGCAAAAAGACACGGGTTTGTGTAATCGTCTTTACCCAAAGTAATTGAATGAGCAGTCACTGAGCCAGGCGCTAATGAAGAGTCTATAGGCGCTTCAACAATTTCTCCATCTAACCATCTTTTGACTTGCTCCCATTGCCAGCGTTGAAGTGGATCTCTAGCTAACAATCCTCTTAGTAATAAAAGAGTTCGCTCATCAAGGTTATTGGGTAAAACAACACCTCTGGTGACAATATGAATCATAAAAGCTTTGTCATTGATATCTGCAAAACACTGGCCTTCTGTCAGTAGCTCCATCAAGATCATACCTAGACTCCACCAATCAGAGGCAACACTAACACCACCAACAATGGTTTCTGGAGCTGAATAACGATTGAGCTCAAGAACAGCAACAGTATCTAAATCATAATCAGATAAGCGAGCAGAACTAAAGTCTGTAATAACCAAATCTAAAGGTTCAAACTGACGAATAGAAATGGTTCTTGGACTCAGATTTCTTAACCTGATCCCCACATTGGCTAAATCGTGCAATGCTGTCGCTAATTCATATACAATAGTGTGCAACATTGCAGTGCTGTTGCCTATAACTAGATCAGCGCTTTCTAACGTACCTTCAGTAATCCATTCAAAAATTTCAAATGCTCTATTCTGTAAGCGACCAATTTGGAGTAACTTGGGAATATGAACTTGTTTTGTATTATGTAAGACATCATAAATTGCAATATCAGGTTCATGGTTTTCTTTATATAAACTTAAAAAACCTAATTTTCCAGTTAATGAATCTTTAACAGAAAAACATTCTCTAGCAGCATTAGTTGTTTGAATAATGTTTATTGCTTCCCACCGATCAACCTTTATATTTTGGAGCGAGTTTTTAACCACTAATTCAATCGTGTGTTCTGCCATTGTAAAACGACTTTCTTGTTGAAAGTTTGCAATAACTTCAGCGCCACACTCTCCACACATTAAATCGCCATCATTAGCCTGATGTCCATTGGTACACCGTGGAAATCCATTTTGTTTTGATGTTTCTTTTATTGGTAAGTTTGAATTCGTCGAAGGAGAATGATTTAACGATGTTACCTCCTCTGTTTGACGTGGTGAAGGCGCCACGTCAACTAAAGACCAGTTACACAGTTGCCTATCATCAATAATATTTTGACAGTAAATTTCATTAATTGAACGTTCACAGCCACAATCAGGACATAGTCGAATTAGCTCCATCTAACTTTCCCTTTTGACTTTAGCTTTACTTTTAGAGTGGATTATCTGATGCCCTTGCAGACTCAAATGCTTTTTTAGCTCATCTAATGCATTTTGCTCTATCACTCCAGTCATCCACAACTCACCATCATGATAAATTGAATCTAACTTTTTACTTGTTGTTGCTTGCTCATAAATTGAAAATTCTTGTTTACCTAATTTGGTTAATAAATGCATTTGTTGATTATCACTACCACGCAAGGCTTTTGTTTGACTTTGTTGCCATTCATAAGGCTCTGAAATTAATACATCAATTAATGACTGCATATTTTTTAATGGTTGAGTTAATCCATCAAAGGAATAGCCACTATAAACTAATATTGAAATGTTCTTCTTTGATTTTATCCATTGTAAAATTTTTAACAATGCATCTTCCTGATCAAATGGCTCTCCGCCAGAAATAGTAACTCCATCGGCAAAAGGCAACCATTTTTCTATCTGTTGAAAAATCATTTCTAATTGAACTTGATCAATATTTTTTGGCCATGTATCTAAAGAAACACAACCTTTACATTGAATAGAACATCCTTGAAACCAAATACCAATGCGTTTTCCTGGACCTAAAGTAGTCACAGGATAATGTATACGTGAGAGGGAGATTAAGTCGCTCATAAACAATGATTCTTTACTGCTGCTTAGTAATGATCATTGAGGTATTAATGTTATTACTATTCACCTCTTGAATGATTAGTTTCTCATTCGCTTTTGGTTCGATTTCAAATAATTCTCTTGACAGCGGATTAATAAAATGAGCTTCTATTTTATTTCTAATACCTCTACCACCATTAGATAAATCACTTAAACATAATTGTTTAAGCTCTAGCCTTGCGCTTTCTCTCATTTGAATATTAATCAATAACTGTTGAGTTATTTCACTCATATGATTATCAATCATTAAGTCAAATATTTCACTGCCGACTTCTTCTCGGATAAAATCAAAAACGATAATATTATCTCCCATTCGGTTAAGTAGTTCAGGCCGATTAATTTCTAATTTGAAATATCGCTCAATTTCACTGACCACTTGACTCTCAACCTTTTCATAAGGATCACTTGGAGATGCATTTAATTGACGAGAACCATCCGGCAATGCTTTATAGATTCCTAAGTTAGAAGTAAAAATAATGAGTGTTTCTGAAAAATATACTCGCTCTCCTCTTCCACTTGTTAAAACACCATCATCCAAAACCTGAAGAAATTTATCGAGTATTCTCGGATGAGCTTTTTCTATTTCATCAAATAGTACAACACTAAAAGGTTTTTCACGGACTGCATTTGTTAATTCACCACCTACATCATAGCCAACATATCCCGGTGGTGCGCCGATTAATCTTTGATCAGCATGCTCTGCACTAAATTCAGACATATCAAAACGAATATAGGCACTGTCATCGCCAAATAATAAGTTGGTTACTGTTTTTGCCAGCTCTGTTTTTCCAACACCTGTAGGTCCAGCCAGAAAAACAACACCGCGAGGACGACCGCCGCGTTTTAGGCTGCCAATGCCAGTAATTGCTCGCTTAATAATATCCATAATGTGAGTAACCGCATGATCTTGCCCCTTAACTCTCTGTTTTATATAATTTTCACCATTGCTTACTCGTTGGCGCTCTATCTTCATCCAAGGATCTTCTGTTACTCCTACTTTATACCTTCTAACTGCATCAGATATTTGATCAATCGATACATTTTCTGAACGAGCCAAATCAATAATTGCAGTTAAATCTGATAACAATAATCCTTCGGTATCCTGCATAAAAGTTTGCAAAGTTTCTGTTAGCTCGGGTTCTTTTAGTGAAAAACTACTCAATAATATTTTTGCAAGATGATGTCTTTGTTGTCGATCAGGCACACTAATACTGATTTGCCTGATTTTAGGATTACCAATCGTTAGCCAATCTGGTAAATCACCTTCTTTATTAACAATCCAAATCAGTGAATTATAAAATGGGCGTCTGGGCTTTCCATAAGGTCTAGGCGATGCTAATTCAGATAAAACTAACGCTTTAGTAAATGCATTATGTTCCGCTTTGACTAAATGTTCTGGTACCATAACTAGTTGAGCAGCAAAATCAATTAATAGTGCAACTGGCGGGCCATCATGTTCAACAATTGATGACATAACTTGAGCAAAAGTTTCAACATTAAATAATAATGAAGACTGATCTTGCGGAATCCCTAAATCAGTTAATATTTTAACTTTCTCTTCTGCACTTCCTAGAAACAATGGAATATCAAACCCAGTCACAGGGTTATAATAAAGAACTTGCTCAAAGCCATAATCTAAAAGCTCTAATTTGAGCAAATTAATCAGCTTATGCCACCCTATGTGATCTTTATCCTCTCTCAGTTGTATATCTCGAATATTACCTGAAAGCACAAACTGACTTTTGATAGGAAGAAAACGAAATAAATCTCTTAACCATCGAGGCTTTATCCATTGATTGTTCACATTAGACGCCATTGGCTATTTCTCACTTTTAGTCAATATTTTATATTTTTTTTGCTTTTAAAAATTAAAAAGTTTCAGTTTGATTTATTAAATAGCTACATAAAAAAGCCCTAATAAAAGGGCTTTATCATTTATTTTTTTAAACTTTCTAATTTTTCTCTATGGTTTAACTCGTAAGGTGGAATATCTTTACCCTTATTTTTACCTTTAAGATAAAACTCCATCCAGCGCATTAAACGCATTGAATAATCTAATTGCGCAGCTGACTTTCGGTTACCATGAGGCTCACCCGGATAGAAAACGAGTCTTACAGGCGTATCTGTTCTAGTTTTGATATATCGATAAAGCTCCATAGATTGACTTGGATGAACTCGTGTATCTTTATCTCCATGCATAATTAATATTGGCGTTTTTGCTTTGTCAGTATGATAAATAGGACTTCTTTCTAACATCCACTGCCATTTATCCCAAGGGTAATTTCTTGCATGAACGTTATACATTTCTTTTGGGATATCAGTTGTTCCAAATTTAGATAGCTGATTAGAAATACCAACAAACATAACACTCGCAGCAAAATGCTCGCTCAATGCAGTTGCAGCCCAAGCAGAAGCGTAGCCACCATAAGAACCACCTGTAATACCTACTCGCTTATCATCAACCAAACCTGTTTTTGATAAATGAGTGATCACATCCACTAAGTCGTTAAACTCAGCGCCTGCATAATCAGCTTGTCCCATTTTCGAAAATTCGACACCACGCCCAGTACTGCCACGATAGTTGGGTAGAAAGACAGCAAAACCATTACCAGCAGCATGTTTGATTGGATAAGAATAACGATCTAACCACTCATCACTGACATGACTTTCTGGTCCACCATGCACCATCATAATTAATGGGTAGCGATTACCTTTTTTATAATTGAGTGGATAAACAAGCACGCCTTGCAGTTCAACACCATCACGAGCTTCATAGGTAATTGTTTCTTGTTTGGGCATTTTAATATTTTTTAACCAAGGATTTGAATCAGTGAGCTTCTTGGGTTGCTCTGTAGATAAGTCAAACACTTCTCGTGGGTGTTTATCTGAGCTTCCAACTCCAGCCAGCTTCTTACCCAATTTATCAGATGTTAATGATTTAATAACAACATCACCAGGTGCTATTTTATTTTTAATAGAACCGCTATCCAAATTAACAATAGAAACTTCACTTTGAGTTCCCACATGTCCTAAAAAAGCTAACTCATAATCAGATAACCAGGTGTGTGTTTTAACATGACCTTGATAGTTTTTAACTGGCTCTGATATTTTTCCTGTTTTTACATTACCAATAAACAAACGTCCTGCTGCAGGATCATTTTTATTTTCAGCACCAGTTATTGAAATATATTTACCATCATTAGACCAATGAGCCTGCCCCAGCTTGCCTTCTGTTTTAAACTGTTTAACCCGCTTTCCTTTTAAGTTATAAATATTATATTGAGAAGCAGTATAATCATCATCAACCAATGATGTAGGCGCAGTTCGCATTAATAGTTCATCTTTTGTAGGATGAAATGCAATCGATAAAATATGATCATCAATTGTTATTTGACGATGCTCTTTTTCTAAATCGTTCAAATCAACTTCAAAGGCTAAATTCTTTTTTGAACTTTCTTCATAAACTTTTGCATTGAAACCTTTTTCTTTTAATTTTTCATCTATTTTATCTTTAACTGGTTTTGCTAAATAAACGAGCTTAGTATCATTATAGTTAAGGGAAAAAGCAGACACACTTGATTTGATAGAAACAAGCCTTTCCGACTCACCACCATCAATAGCGATACGATATACTGAAGTAAATTTATCATCATTTCTTTTAGCAAGATAGTAGATATAGTCTCCACTGCGACTCCAAGCAATAGATGAAACATTGACCTTTCCGGTGATAAAACGGCGAGATTTTCCTTTTTTATTTGTTACATGTAATTCTGAATAAGATTTACCCGCTTTTTCTTTGTAGGTTTCTCTAGGTATAATCAGAGTATAAGCAATATGTCGTCCATCTGGTGAAATTGAACTGGCTCCTACCATCTTGGTTTCAACAGTTTGCTTTAATGTCATTATCTCTTTTTTTGCATCTGTCCCAAAAGAGCTAATTAGTAGGACACATAAGGCAAAAACCTTAAATAAGTTTTTATTCATTTTCTTTCTCACTTATTGTTGATATTTTGTACCCTAAAAGTAACTCAACCTCATTTAGGTATACACTTTAAATAGCAATGATGTTTGATTGTTTTATTTTTATACTATAATCGGAATATAACGAATTCACTTTAATTTATCTTAGCTTGACATAAATGTATACACAATATTAGAAATTACTTATAAAACAGCAAGATAGGACTAAGCCATACTGATTTAACAACCACCAAAATTGACATATAATAGTTTATTAAAAGCTTTATAAACGGTTCGAATACGAGCCAAATTTCAAAAAAACCTGTACAATCGGCTTCAATATTTACCTGATGAGAACTGAATGTCAAATTTTAACCCTAAAGAGCTAGAAGACTGCTTTAATAATCCTGCAATAAGTAATACTTTTAACGGCTTGTATGAATGTTTAGGTCTGATAACAGCTGTTGCAACAAGTCCAGAACCAATTCCTCCTGTAGAGTGGATGGAAAAGCTAAAGCAAGAACCAGGCAAATCCCCAGAATTTGAAACTAAAGATCAAGTAAAAGCATTTAGTTCGAACTTAATTGGCTGGTGGAACGACTGTATGACACTTTTTGATCATGGCCAAAAAATTCAACTACCTAAAAAAATATCACTTACAGCAACATCAAAACCCAGCAAAGCACTTAAAGATTTCTGCCGTGGTTACTTAACGGGCAACACTTGGCTTTCACAAGTTTGGCAAAAGCACTTACCCAATGAAGATACTGACGCAACCAGAAGCTTATCTGTGCTCAATGTTATTTTAGCCCGCTTTATAGATGAAAAAGCACTATCAGAAACTGAGCCTGTATTATTTAATCAACTGCCTAACATTGATGAATGCTTTAAGTCATTCCCTGGACTTATATCCGCAGTGGGTATGCTAGGTAAAGATCTTTCAACCCACAGTGAACAAGCCGATGAGCAGCCAGTAACACAATTACCTTCAAAAAATGCTAATCGCAGTGTTGGCCGTAATGATTTGTGTCCATGTGGTAGTGGTAAAAAATTTAAGAAGTGCTGCTTACATTAAATATATTAATCAGGATTCGATAATGAAAAATTATATATTCATAACATACAGCATTGCTATACTGTCATTAATATCATGCCAACAAAATACCTCTCAACCCAAAAACGCTTTAGCTGAAGAATCAACGAACAATATAGATAAAAAAAACATGATTCAATCACCCACTTATAAAGGCACGATTAAACACTTTTCTCACGAAGGCGGCTTTTTCGGAATAGTTACAAATCAAGGAAAAAAACTACTACCTCTTAATTTAGATAAAAAATTTAAACAAGATGGTGCTATTATTGAGTTCTCAGGTCATATCAACGAGGATGTTATGACGATTCAACAGTGGGGTAAACCATTCGAAATAAAAGAAATAATGATAATAAAAAAAGGAAAACTAATCGAAAACCCTGACCTGTAGTTTTGCACAACCAATCTATTCTGTTATAAACAGAGTTAAAAGTTAATAGATCCTGAGTAGTTAACAAAAACTTAGTCTACAATATCGCTTAGTTAATAAAAACAAGTGGGTCTTTAGATGTAGAGTTATTTTTATCCGGTTCTATTATACTTTTCTAATTTATTATATAAGGTCTTGACACTAATACCCAATTTTTCTGCTGTTTCAGATTTATTGCCACCGCATTCTTCTAATGTTTTTTCAATGGCCTTTTGTTCAATCTCTTCTAATGGAATTCCTGCTGGAACTGTTTCACTGCTTTCCGAAGAAGAGAGTTCATCATCTAAAATTAAGTTTTCCGGTAAAATGGTATCTTCTGCTAGAATATAAGCTCTTTCAATTGCATGTTTAAGTTCTCTGACATTACCAGGCCAGTCATAATCTGCAATTTTTTGCAAAGCCTCGACACTTATATCTTTCACAATCTCTTCTTCGTTGTTTCGATAAGCAAGAAAATGTTTAGCTAGTCCAACAATATCATTTTGGCGATCACGCAGTGGCGGTACTCGTATAGGGAAGTGTGCTAATCGAAAATAGAGATCTTCACGAAATAGCTCATTTTTAATTGCTTCAGAAGCCTCTCGATTGGTCGCTGCAATGACTCTGACATTAGCATATTTGATTTCTTCGCTACCGACAGGCCTATATTCATTAGACTCTAAAACACGCAGTAGCTTAACCTGATGCTCAAGTGGCATTTCTGTCACTTCATCCAGAAATAGCGTACCACTTTCTGCTTGTTCAAAGACCCCCATTCTGCCTTTATTGGCACCGGTGAATGCACCTTTAACATGACCAAAGAGTTCGCTTTCTATTAACTCTGGGCTAAGAGCACCACAATTAACAGCCACAAAAGGCTTTTCAGAACGCAGACTCATTAAATGAATGGTATTAGCAACGAGTTCTTTACCGACCCCACTTTCTCCAACAATAAAAACATTAGTTTTGGCATCAGCCGCTTTTCTAATAACACGATATAATCGCCTCATCACAGGAGAAGAACCAACCAATAAACCAAATTGGTCTAGGCTACTCTTTACCATTTCTTCTTTTTCTGAGTATCGTTGTAAACTCTCTTGATATAATTCGTCTATTAAATCATCAACAATACTGAAATCGAGCGGTAACCTTAAATGATATGAAACGCCTCTTAACATGGCATTGTCAATTGCTTCATTAGGCTTGCCATTACTTATAAAAATAACATCGATTTGTTGTAACAAACGGCTTTCTATCAACTTACCGTAATCATCGAAGTTAAAATCGTCAGCTTGCACTATAGCGATATCACAACCTTTACCTTTCTGCAAATCGATCCAACATTGTTCAGCTTGGGTCTGAATAATTTCGTACTGAGAAATTGTTTGATCTTTTAAAAGCTCAGACTTTAAATCCTGCTCGTGTATATGCAGTAACAAACTTGGTTTACTCACGTCAACCGCTCCTATAAACCGATTAATGAGAATACAATCTAATTGATCTATGTAAATTTAACAAGAAACTTTGTAATAACTTCCTATAACCATTTCAACAAATCACTTGTCAACTAGTTTCCAATAATTGCAGCTTACTAATATTAGGGCAAATAGCCTTTATTCCAAGCTTTTTTAAGTTGGCATGCTGATTGTATTAACTTTACTGAGCAAGAACTAAAATTGATATGCTCATATTTTAAATCGGTTTTTACTGATAACGATTAGTACCAAATAAGTACCAACAAAGGAGAAAAATAATGAATATTCGCTTAAAAAAATCTTTACTTCCTGTAATAGTTGCCACTTCATTATCACTCCCAGCTATAGCAGGTGATAAGGTTTCTGATTCGGCGGTTAAAGATGCTTGGTTAGATGGAAAGCTAGATACTGTTGTTTTATTAAACAAACACCTTAACCCATTAAAAATTGAAACAGATGTGACAAATGGTATAGCGGTCATTACAGGAAAAGTTGATACTGAGGTTGAAAAAGATCTCATGACTGAATTAGCCAAAAGTATTGATGGGATTAAAGGTGTAGAAAACCACCTCAACATTTCAAAATCGAATGCAAGAGCTAAAAGTAAACATAAAAATAGTGTTATCAATGATATCACCGATGCTTCTATTACAACGGCAATATCAACTAAATTACTGTTAAACACTGAAATTGACAGTACAGAAATTGATGTAAACACTAATAATAAAATCGTTACTTTAAATGGTAACGTCAAAAGTGAGGCAGAACGCGATTTAGTCTATCAAATCGCAAAAAATACTTTTGAAGTTAGTAAAGTCAAAAACAATTTAAACGTTTCTAACCGTATTGCAGCAAAATAACTTTTGCTTTAGCAACATCAACCCGTTTCGACGGGTTGACTTAATTCAAGCGACCTAAAATAAAGGAGTTCGAGTGAAATGTCACAACACAGTCAACCTCAACGAAGTGATACACACAATAATGCTAATTCGTTGAATCAGATTTACACCATGACAATAGAAAGCTGCGAGTTTTATCACCAAGCAGCCAAACAAGTTTCTTCTCAAACATTACGTAATACATTTAAAAAAATAGAAAAAGATAGGAGAGAGATTATTAACCGTATATATTTTTATATGCTTACGAACAAACATAAACTCAACAAACAAGACATAACTATACAAAGCTCGGTTAATGAAACAACCAGCTGGTACAACGCGGCCAAATCCAGTCTACTTGATTACTCAGAAAAACATTTTTTACAGCAGTTAATTACAACCGAAAAAAAAGCGATTCAATTATACCGCATGACGCTTAAAATAATTTCTCAACCCAATTTAATAAGCGTGTTATCATCCAAAATCGCATCAATTCAAATATCTTATGATAAATTAAAGTTTTTTTTAAACCACACCCGATGATTTTTCTTATTTTAATAGCTCGTTACTATACTAAAATTAAAATCAATTAGCTTAAATCAATTAAATATTGCAGCTTGAGTTAATCAAAACATTAATATCAACTCCCTGTTTCAACGGTTCTAAACGGTCAAGATTTTATGTAAAATAGAAATTGTTCTAATTGATTTTTTCGCCAATTATATCTCAAATAAAAATACTAATTAAAGAGTAAAAATCTATGCTTGTGAATATACTCCCCATGAAGACTCAAGTTAAATTACTTATCCGCATTTGTGATATGAAATAAAATGACAGAATTATTAAATCCACATGCCATAGCCACACTCATCTTAATCATCTTTGCTTTATTTTTATTTGCTCAAGATAAAGTGCGATTAGAAACATCCAGCTTATTCATTTTGATTGCACTAACATTTGGTTTTCAGTTATTTCCATTTATACAAAAAAATGGCTCTACATTTGAGCCAGTAGATTTTTTCCTTGGTTTTGGACACGAAGCACTATTTACCATTTGTGCTTTAATGATACTCGGACGAGGTATCGAAACAAGTGGTGCTCTCAAGCCACTAACCTCTCTATTGGCCAAACATTGGTCAAACCAACCTAAACTCTGTTTATGTTTAACACTACTATTCAGTGCTTTTTTAAGCAGCTTTCTTAACAATACACCGATAGTCGTCATGCTATTACCAGTTTTAATCGGTGTGGCCCAAAGCAGTCAACAAGCACCATCAAAAATTTTACTTCCTATGGGACTAGCCACCTTAATCGGTGGAACTGCGACTACGATAGGAACATCAACAAACTTGTTGGTAGTTTCTATCGCTAATGATCTGGGTAATCATCAGTTTGCAATGTTTGATTTTGCTATACCCGTTATTATTGTCGGAGGAATTGGGCTATTTTATCTACTATTTATAGCTCCAAGCTTATTGCCCAAACGAGAGCTATCGATTGCTCATCAGGACACTCGAATATTTAAAGCAGTACTCACCGTTGATGAAGATAGCCATATCAATCAAAAAAAATTGGCTGAACTATTAAAAGAAACGGATTATAAAATTAAAGTTGATCGCATACTACGAGGAGAAAATCAATTAGTTACACTGCCAACAGTTATGCTAAAAACTGGTGATGGGTTACTCATCAGTGGTACTGCTGAAGAGCTATTAGAATATAGCCGCTTATTTAATGCACAGTTGTACAGTATTAATGACCGAAAAAATCCGATCTCTCGCGATAATCCTTTTGCAGCTGATGATCAAATTTTAGCTGAAATACTTGTTACAGAAAGCTCTTTTTTACATAACCGTACACTCAAACAAACACGCTTTGCAGAAATAAACGAGTTAGTGGTTCTTGCACTTCATCGACTAAATAAACCTGACAACATTAAACGCTCTATTTCAGATATAGCCCTTCATCGTGGAGATATACTACTGGTACAAGGTACCCAAGAGAAACTCCAGCAGTTAAAAGACAGCACCCGTTTATTATTATTGAACAACACTATCAATATCACTTCATCAACAAAAGCTCCTATTGCATTAGCGATTATGTTCATGGTGGTGGTGATCGCAGCCATCCAGCTGCTACCCATTTCAATTAGTGCTCTCGCTGGTATAGGGTTAATGCTGCTAACCAATACAATTAACTGGCGTGAAATCGGTCGCGCGCTCAACCCCTCTGTTATTATGATTGTCGTTGTTAGTTTAGCCTTAGGTAAAGCAATGATCATTACTCAAGCCGACGTTTTTCTAGGTCAGCAATTTGTTGAGTTGACCCAAGGTTTACCAACAATAGCAATTATCGCAGCGTTAATATTTTTAATGGCCTTACTCACTAATATGGTATCAAATACCGCTGCTGCGGTTATTGGTACTCCAGTTGCCATTAATATAGCTCAACAATTAGGCGCAGCACCTGAAGCCTTTATACTCGCGGTATTATTTGGTGTGAATATGAGTTATGCCACTCCTATCGGCTATCAAACCAACTTATTAATTTATAGCGCCGGGGGCTATAAATTCAGTGATTATTTGCGAGCGGGCATACCACTAACACTCATTATGGGGTTGGGTTTTACCGTGGTTTTATCAATCTTTTATCGAATTTAAAAACAATTCAATAAAACAATACGAAAGGAGTGTTTAACGTCACAGCTAGTCAAACAGATCTCCTTTAACGGGCTTGAGACCAAAGTGCTGGTATGCAAGCTTAGTCGCAACCCTCCCCCGTGGAGTTCGATGGATAAAGCCTTGCTGGATTAAAAATGGCTCTAATACGTCATCAATGGTATCTCGTTCTTCACTTATAGCCGCAGCTAAAGAATCTAAACCTACAGGGCCACCATCAAATTTTTCAATAATTGCTAATATCAATTTTCGGTCCATATTGTCGAACCCATGGTTATCAACGTCGAGTAAATTTAATGCTAAATCAGCAATTTCACCAGTAACATTACCATCAGCTTTTACCTCAGCATAATCTCTAACACGCCGTAATAAACGATTAGCAATTCTTGGTGTCCCCCGAGATCTTTTAGCGATTTCTTTAGCCCCCTCATGCTCAACGGGTAAACCAATGATATTAGCCGAACGCTCAACAATTGAAGTTAAATCTTTAATATCATAGAACTCTAGTCGCTGAACAATACCAAAACGATCGCGTAACGGAGAAGTTAATAAACCAGCTCTAGTAGTTGCTCCGACTAAAGTAAAAGGTGGTAAATCCAATTTAATTGAACGAGCAGCAGGCCCTTCACCAATCATAATATCCAGTTGATAATCTTCCATTGCAGGATATAAAATTTCTTCAACCATCGGACTTAACCGATGAATCTCATCAATAAACAAAACATCATTTTCTTCTAAATTAGTTAATAATGCCGCCAGATCACCTGCTTTTTCCAGCACTGGTCCCGATGTATGACGGATATTGACAGACATTTCATTAGCAATAATATTGGCTAAAGTTGTTTTTCCTAAACCCGGAGGACCAAAAATAAGCGTATGATCAAGCGCATCGTTGCGGTTACGTGCAGCTTGAAAAGCAATATCCATCTGTTCACGAACTTTAGGCTGACCAACATAATCAGCGAGTTTTTTAGGACGAATAGCTCGATCGACTTGCTCTTCAGTTCCCTGACTTGAAGCACTGATAATTCTGTCAGTTTCAATCATAATAATTATTCGCTTAATTCATACATGTGATTGTTTGAGTAGTATTTTAACCGGATTTAACACTCATCATCCAGTTCAAATTTTTATTTTGTCGAAATAAGAGTATGTTTGTTAACCATTAATAACCATTTTTCTAGAACCTAGAAACAATAATACTCTTCAATAACCGTTTCTTTTGAATATTTCAGGTTATTATTCAACTTTGCCTTAATAATATTAAGGCCTCCTCATTAACTCTTAAATTTGCCAATTTAATAAAATACTCCCTTCAATTAGTTAGCGGCAGACTTCTAAATGAAGCAAAGACAAAATATGACATATTGATAACAACTAATGATTTAAGTCAAAATTGTGAAAAAGCTATTCGACTATATGCAGTATCTGTTATATATTTAAATTGTACATATTTTTTATATTAGGACTTTTCATGGAAATCATTCTCATCTCAATCGCCATTATTGTTGCCGCTGGTGCAGGCTTTTATTTTGGTAAAAACTTTTCCAATAATGCCCAAGAAAAGAACCGCATTGAATCAGAGCTAAAAGAAAAGCAGCAAGAGCTCGATGCTTTTAGAAATAAAGTAACAAGCCACTTTGAAAAAACGGCCAACCTGTTTAACCAGGTTTCTGATAGTTATCAATCGCTTTATGATCATATTGCAACTAGTTCAAATCAACTCTGTTCAACTCAAACATTCCAATCATTACCGAAAAATAATGAAGAATCAGCATTAGAAAGTCAGCCTTTGCCTGTACATAAAACCAATACTGATTCAACTAACATGTTTGATGCAAACCGTTTGTATAATGCTCACGATTACCGTAATCAGGAGCAAGAAACATCACCAAAAGATAACAATATAGATTCAACGAAAGTGGTTGATATTGAATCAGCCAAAGAAGATAAGTCTCCCCCTGCAGAACCAGCACTAGACTATGCGATAAAAGCTGATGGCGTTATCAACCATAATAGTTTAAACAGTGATAATGTAAAAACTCAATCATAAGTCATTTCTTACCAAAGCCCTTATTGGGCTTTTATTTTTAAAAAATGCCCTTGTAAATGGAATCTTTCTAGTCCAGTAACGTTTTCTTATGCTAGACTCGGTTGCAGATTACGGGATTATTTTATTTAATAACTCCAAAAAATCAGTAGCTTACTCATCCAAATAATCAGAGAACTTATTAAATGAAAAAACTAATAATCCTTATTATTGCCACTGCAATCTTACTTATACCACCTTACTTTATAGGCTCGAAAGTAGAAACCATATTAAGAGATCAAATAAAAAAATCCAATGTTAACCCTTCTTACCAAATTGAAATAACAGACTACCAAAAAGGTTGGTTTAGTTCTTCAGCCAAAATGACTATTGCCCTAAAACTACCTTCCAATATTAGTAATACTCCAGAGCCTGTTCATATAACGGTTAATCAGAACATGCAACATGGTCCATTACTTTGGAAAGTCGATGGTATCGGTATTGGATTGGTCGATGCAATTATCGACTTTGAGTTGCCAAAAGAACTACAAAGCGAACTGGATAAAATAGAGGAACTCAATAAAGATACAATATCAATTACCTCACGTACTAATTTTGACCTATCAACTAAAACTAAACTAGCATTAAAGCCTTTTACTATTAATAAAGAAGGCGCTGTTATTAGTGTCAAAGAAGGAACCGGAAGTTTTGAATATGATATGTCAGGCCGAATTGCAGGTGATTCAACATGGCAAGGAATGTCAGTAAAAGATGGGGCTGAAAAATCTTTTGAGTTTGGCAAGGTTACTTTTGACATTGATCAGCAGCTTGTTATTGGCGAAATGTTTAGTCCTGATGCCATTTATGCAGGCGATTTTAATACTAATATTACATCAATAGCGCTAAATACGAATAACCCAGCCGAGAACTTCAGTTTACAGAATTTAAACTTACTTGCTAAATCAGATGTTAATAAAGAAATTGCCAACATTAAAGTTGTTGTCAATATGAAAACATTAGAATCATTTCAGCAAGAATTTAAAGATCTCGTTTATGATCTTTCTTTTGAAAATTTAGATACTCAAGTATTGAGAAAAATTAATCAAGCACTAGTAGAGTCACAAGAAAATGCTGATCCAATGCAGTCAATGGCTAAAGTTCAAGGCTTATTACCTCAACTAATAGCCAAAAACCCTATCATTAAGATAAACAAACTCGGCGTAATTACTAAAGATGGTGAAATTGATAGTGATTTGGAGCTAGCTTTTGATCAAGAAGTCTACGATCCAAACAACCCAATGTCGATGATGCTTGCTATTGATGCTCAAGCCAAAGGCCATGCGCCAGAAGCCTTTTTCACAGGTTTTGGCTTAAGTCAGCAAATAGAGCAAATGATTCAGCAAAAAATTCTAGTACGCGATAATAATAACCTAACCTTTAACTTCACTTTTAAAAGTGGACAGGCTCTTTTAAATGGCGCACCTATACCTCTTGGTGGATTTTAACCCTAGTAGTTATCCTCTCTAAAACGAATAAAAGCTCTGACTCAATCAGAGCTTTTATTTTATCGGCTTGTGAACCACCTATGATTGTCAAAACAATGATTAAAAAACACTCAACATTGTCAATCACTTTTATTTTCAATAGGTTAAGTCAACATCTTATTTTATTTAAGCCTCTTTTTAAGCCTAAATAACCTCAGCTCTGGATAAGAAAAATCATCAGAGCATCTATTTTTGCGGCTTTCAGCGTTAAGCACCTTTGCAATAGCTCGCTATTACGGCAGTCACTTGCCTTGATATCGACAAAAATAGCCACACTGAGCTCAAGTGAAAACGGCCATTCAATTTAATTGAGTTTTAAGTCATTGAAAATAAAAACAATTCTATTAATTATTTTGAATTTCCTTATCCAGAGCTAAGGTTAAATAGTCTTACACTCAGCTTGCTAACTTACGTTTTAAGAAGCGGTATGCTAGGCAAAATTAGAAATAACTCAAAGTTGGCTTGCAGGATTACTAACGAGTGCATTACCATTAATGCCTTCAAACTATAAAAACTAACCGATCAATAACCTCACTAACTTAAGCATGCAAATTTTGGACACTATAAAATTTTTGAGTAAATCCATTACACTAGGGGTAATTGTTGGTTTTTTTATCTTATTTTTTATGCCCGAAAGCAAAATGTCATTTAACTGGCATTCAGCACAAGCTGCTTGGCAATTTTATCAGGAGCATAAAAAAAGCACTGAAGCAGAAGAAAAAATAGAGCCTTTAACAATTGACAACCTTTCATTTTCTTCAGCTGTGCAAAAAGCCTATCCTTCAGTGATTAGTATTTATGCATACCGACCTAAAGGAATTCGTGATAACTACCAAACTGATGATAATGTAAGAATACTCGATGTTGGGGTTGGATTTGGTTCTGGAATTATTTTAGAAAATGGTTATTTAGTTACCAATTATCATGTTATTGCTAATGCTAAAAATGTCAGCTTTAACTTATCGGATGGCAGACGCCGCTATGCTGATTTAGTCGGGTACGATATAAAAACAGATATTGCAGTCCTTAAAACAGATATTCAGGATCTAAAACCAGCAAAACTAGCCAACTCAAGTGAAGTGCGTGTTGGTGATTTAGTAATGGCGATTGGTAGCCCTTTTGGTTCAAACCAGTCAGTATCGCTCGGAATAATCAGTGCTGTAATGCATGATCCTTATGCAAGAATTCAAACCGATGCGGCAATCAATAATGGGAATTCAGGCGGTCCTTTAATTAATTCAAGTGGCGAAATTATTGGGATTAATCGCTCTTCAGTCAACTCAAAAGGGGGCGGACAAACAGGCGTTAACTACGCAATCCCTATTGATAAAGTCAAACATATTGTTAATGATATTATTTTGTATGGTCGCGCCAGACGCAACTGGCTAGGTATTTCAGCAGCAGAACTGCTAGATGACGACTATAAAAAATACTTCCCCAATATTGAACAAGGTCGCGGTATATTTGTCACTGAAATCGATCCTAGTAGCCCAGCTCATCGCGCAGATATAAAGCCAAAAGATTTACTCATTAGCTATGATAAACAAGAAATTAACGGCGTATCAGAATTTTATAAAATGTTTTATAACACACCAATAGGCAAATCAGTTGAATTTGAGCTTATACGCTTCCATTCCGGCAAAAAAATGAAAATCGTTGTTCAATTAGAAGAAGAAATTAATACCGCTTTAAATTAATCAATGATTGAACAGCCCTTTACATAAAAATAGGGCTATACGCCCTATTATTTTTTATATCGATTGTGAAAAGTTATGCTACTCGGCGAATAGAAGCCTTCATTAATTGTAATTTTTCTTCAATACATTCATAGCCACGATCAATATGATATATCCGATCAACTAACGTATCGCCTTCCGCCACCAACCCGGCTAAAACCAAACTAGCAGAAGCGCGTAAATCCGTTGCCATTACTTGCGCTGCCCTTATTTTATCAACCCCTCGACATATAGCAGAGTTTCCTTGAATGGTAATATCAGCTCCCATTCTCTGCATTTCACTTACATGCATAAAGCGATTCTCAAAAATCGTTTCTGTGATAATTCCAGTTCCTTCAGCAACTACATTCATTGCAGTAAATTGCGCTTGCATATCTGTTGGAAACCCCGGATAAGGCGCTGTTGTAATATTAACCGCTTTAGGTCTTTTTCCTTTCATATCCAGCTCAATCCAGTCTTTACCTGTGGTTATCTCGGCTCCAGCTTCTTCTAGCTTTAAAATAACAGACTCTAAAATATCAGGATTAGTATCCCTTAGCTTAACTCTTCCACCAGTAATGGCAGCAGCAACCAGATAAGTTCCGGTTTCAATTCTATCGGGCAATACCTGATGTTGGCATCCATGTAACTTATCAACCCCTTCGACAGTAATAATATCTGTTCCAGCTCCTTTTATTTTTGCTCCCATAGCGATAAGACAATTAGCTAAATCAACCACTTCAGGCTCACGAGCAGCGTTCTCGATCACACTGGTTCCTTTAGCTAAAGTCGCCGCCATTAAAATGTTTTCTGTTCCCGTTACACTCACTGTATCCATAAAGATTCTTGCACCTTTTAATCCATGTGGTGCACGGGCTCTCACATAGCCATCAATGACATCAATATCGGCTCCCATAGCCCGCATGCCTTTGATATGTAAATCAACTGGGCGAGAACCAATGGCACAACCACCAGGCAATGAAACATCTGCTTGCCCAAAGCGTGCTAATAAAGGCCCTAATACCAAAATTGACGCACGCATTGTTTTAACTAGTTCATAAGGGGCTGCAAATGAGTGAATAGTACTCGTATCAACTTGTACTGTCATTTTCTCATCTAGAGTCATTGAATTCCCAAGAATTCCTAATAGCTCTAAAGTGGTGGTTACATCGTTCAAATGAGGAACATTACCAATTGATGTAGTACCTTCAGCCAACAAAGTGGACATTAAAATAGGTAAGGCCGCATTTTTTGCACCCGATATACGAATACAGCCGTCCAGTCTGTTACCACCGGTGATTTGTAATTTATCCATCAGGACTCCAAAAGTATAAAATTAAAAGCAGATTTAAGCACTAGCTTCTGCTGGGGTCAGCGTTTTTAATGATAAGGCATGCAATTCACCAGAAGATATCTCAGCTTGCACAGTTGCATAAACCAACTGCTGCCTTGCTACAGGCCTTTTGCCTTCAAACGCTTGAGAAACAACTTTGGCTTCAAAATGATACCCATCACCGCTCACTTCAACGGATTCTGTATCTAGCCCAGCTTCAATCATATTTTTAACTTCTAATTCTGTCATTTTACGGCTCAAAAAATGGATTTATTTGAATAACCGCAGATTGTACCTCGAAATTTGTCTAATGTATAAGCAGCCGTTGAAATAAAATTTTGTATGACCAAAAATAAAATATTAATACTTTTCATGTTGATTTACGTATAATGACCCGCTTTTGACGCTGGAGCAGTAATTTCCTGGGCTCTGAATGGTATGATTTCTGTTAGATTTTAATGGATTGAAACAAATTTAAACTTGCTATGATGGCCTTTAAATAACAAGATCAAATCTATAGCGACGTTTTTTTGGAAATTATTAGGTTTATTTCACACAAATGCTACTTTACTTTGCAATGGTTATTTCAGGCATCTCACTTCTGGTTTGGAGTGCAGATCGCTTTACCGATGGTGCAGCAGCAATTGCCAGAAATTTTGGGATTTCTCCACTTATTGTTGGTTTAACAATTGTTGCAATGGGCTCATCGGCTCCTGAAGTGATTGTTTCATTGAATGCAGCACTAAGCGGCACTCCAGGATTGGCAATCGGTAATGCTATTGGTTCTAATATTGCTAACGTTGGTATGGTCTTAGGTATTGCAGCGATAGTTATTCCACTCAAAGTTCGCTCTGAAATGCTAAAACGAGAAATTCCAGTATTATTTGGGGTAATGCTACTCGCTTTTGTCGTTATGGTTGATCAAAAACTTGATTATACTGATGGACTTATTTTACTGATCAGCCTGGCAGCCTATATATCCTGGCTAACTCGTGCCGCGATAAAAAGTCGTAGTAAAGACGATCTTATGTTTGAAGAGCTTATCGAAGAACTTCCTGAACAATTACCCAATTGGAAAGCAATATTGTGGGTCATAGTTGGTCTTATTTTGCTACAACTAAGCTCAAAGCTATTGGTTACAGGTGCTACAGCAATAGCCCATCAATTTGGCGTTAGTGACTTTCTCATTGGAGTCACGATTGTAGCGGTTGGAACAAGTTTACCGGAGCTAGCCGCCTCAATTACTGGCGTACTTAAAGGCGAACATGAATTAGCGATAGGTAATGTTATTGGTTCTAACATTTTCAATTTACTGGCTGTATTAGGCGTTCCTTCACTCATAACAACAATCAACGTTCCTTCTGAAATATTGATGATTGATTATGCTTTTATGTTTGGACTCATTGTTGCTGTTTGCGCAATGGCCTGGGGAAGAAATGGACAACCCGGAAAAATCAACCGACTTGAAGGCAGTATATTACTTATATTATTTATTGGATATCAAGCTTACCAATTTTTAAGTGCTTCGCATGGCTAAAAAAGAGTAAAAAACGGACTCTTTTAGCGATATAATCTTACTCATATACTAATAGTCATAAAGCTAGTTTAAATACTCGCTATTTATCAATATGTTATGGCTAAGCGAATTCAGGTTTAATATGTCAGATTTAAAACAGTTCATTGAACATGGCCAAAAAGTTATTGAAATTGAATACCAAGCTGTTTCTGAGTTAAAAAACAAAATTGATATCAATTTTGCACAAGCTTGTGACTTATTATTAAATTGCCAAGGCCGAATTGTTGTTATTGGAATGGGGAAATCAGGGCATATTGGCAATAAAATAGCAGCAACACTAGCCAGTACAGGTAGCCCAGCTTTTTTCGTCCACCCTGGCGAGGCAAGCCACGGCGATTTAGGAATGATAACCCCAAAAGATGTTGTATTAGCACTATCTAATTCTGGTGAAACCAGCGAAGTTATCAGCCTTCTACCAGTAATAAAAAGAATCAACGTTCCACTTATTAGTATGACCGGCAGAAATGATTCAACATTAGCTAAATTTGCTAATGTCAACTTAGATACTTCTGTTGAAAAAGAAGCTTGCCCTATGAATTTAGCACCAACGGCTTCGACTACTGTCTCATTAGTCATGGGAGATGCCTTAGCTGTGGCATTATTAGAGGCCAGAGGCTTTACAGAAAATGACTTTGCATTATCGCACCCAGGTGGAAGCCTTGGACGCAAATTACTCTTAAAAGTCAGTGACATTATGCACAAAGCCCCTAACATTCCTATCGTATCTCAAGAAACTTCAATCAATCATGCCCTACTTGAAATAACCGAGAAACGCCTTGGTATGACTTGTGTGGCAGATAAAAATGGTAAGTTATGTGGGATCTTTACCGACGGCGACCTGCGAAGAACTTTAGCGGAAGAAATCGATTTCAAAAACACCCCTATCAGTAAAGTCATGACTCAAGGTGGAAAAACAATAGGTGCCGACAAACTTGCAGCTGAAGCACTACAAATAATGCAACAAAATGCCATTAACGCGCTCATTATAACTGACCAACAGCAACACCCTATTGGCGCTTTAAATATGCACGATTTATTAATTGCAGGTGTGGTCTGATATGACAAAAAACTATTCAAAAGAAATATTGGAAAAAGCCAAACAAATTAAGCTTGTTATTTGCGATGTGGATGGTGTGCTTAGTGATGGAAAAGTTTATTTCTCTAACCAAGAAGATGAGTTTAAAAATTTTAATATTAAAGATGGGTTAGGCATAAAACTTCTGCAACGCTCAGGTATTCAAGTTGCAATAATTACCGGACGCCAGTCAGCAATAGTTGCTCGTAGAGCCAAAGAGTTAGGTATCGATATTGTTTACCAAGGCCATACAGACAAACGTTCAGCTTTCAATGAAATCACTCAGCAACTGACTTTAAAGCCATCACAAGTAGCTCATATTGGAGACGATTTACCAGATTTACCTCTAATGCAATTATCCGGTTTAGGCATTTGTGTTGCGGATGGATATCATTTTGTGCAACAGCATGCTGATTGGGTAACATCTTTAAAAGGTGGCGAAGGAGCCGTTAGAGAATTGGCAGACTTAATTCTTTACGCACAAAAAAAATTAGATGCAATTTGTAGCACATACTTGCAATGATAAAAAAAATAAAACGCCTTACCATACCTATTTGTCTAACTTTGTTGTTGGCATTTATCTACTGGCAACCACAAGATAACCCCGCATCAATAAAAGAGCTTAATACTCCTCCTTCAGACTACTACTTTCAAAATGTTGAGCTTAAACAGTTTTCAGAAAAAGGAGAATTATTAAGCCAGGTTAATGCAAAGAAAATGGAACACTTTTTAACTACAAACTCGTCTATTATAACCTCACCTAAAGTTACCTTTACCAGTGAGAAAAAGGCTACCTGGCAATTACTTTCAAACCGAGGTGAATATTCTCACGACGCCAATCAATTAGTGTTAGATGGAGATATTGTAATTTCCGAAACTTTTAATTCAAACAACACACTCATTCAAACACAAAGTTTATCACTTAATTTAAATAATAAATCAGCATTCACCGATGAAAAAGTACAAATAAAAACTAACCGAAGTTTAACTCATGCAACAGGAATGCAAGCAGACTTTCATAAAGATTTGATTCACCTGAAAGCACAGGTAAGTACCGAGGTTTTACCCAATGACTCTTAACAAAAAGCGCTTACTAATCGCTTTAATACTAACAATACCGGTAGCAGGCCTAGTATCAGCTGAAAACAAAAGCTGGAAGATCAATAGCGACAGCTCAACAATGGATATTACAAGCCGCAAAGCAACATACATCGGACGTGCAAAAATAAGGAAAGATAATATAACAATTAATGGTGAAAAAATAACCGCACAAAAAACCGCCGAAGGCGAGTTCAAATTTTTTGATATTATCGGTCAACCAGCTAGTTTCCACCAACAAATTAATAATACGAGTTTGGTAAATAAATTATCAGCAAATAAAATTAATTACCAATTGAAAAAAAAACTGATATTTGCAAAAGAACATATCCGTTTAAAAAAAGTAGAACAAGCCTATGTTATCGATATTGTTGGCGATGAATTATACCTAAACCAATTATCAGGTTACCATTTAACCGTTTCTGGTAAACCGCTAACTTTACATATTAATCAAACAGATCAACCACCTGTTAAAGTTGAAGCAGACAAACTGGATTACAATGAAAAAACTGAAATAGTGGAATTAACAGGCAATGTATTTTTGTCACGGCAACAAGAAACAATTAAAGCAGCAAAGCTTATTTATAATATCAAAACTGGAATTTTAAACATGCCCAAAACTTCCAACGAACAAATAGAAATTATTCAATCAAAGACGAATAAAAAATGAGCAAGTTAGTCGCAAAACATTTAGCCAAAATCTACTCAAAACGAAAAGTAGTATCCGATGTTTCTTTAACGGTAGAAACCGGTCAAATTGTTGGCTTGTTGGGCCCTAATGGCGCCGGAAAAACAACTTCCTTTTATATGATTGTTGGTTTAGTTCAAGCTGATGGCGGGCATATTTTTTTGGATGACCTCAACATTACAAACCATGCCATGCATCAAAGGGCTAATTTGGGGATTGGCTACTTACCTCAAGAAGCTTCTGTTTTTAGAAAGCTTACTGTTGAACAAAACATTATGTCTATTTTAGAGCTGAATTCGTCACTATCGAAACAACAACGCCAACAAAAAATGATAGCATTGCTCGAAGAATTTCAAATTACTCATATTCAAAAAAGCCTTGGAATGGCTTTATCTGGCGGAGAAAGACGTCGAGTAGAAATAGCCAGAGCATTAGCTAACGAGCCACGCTTTATTCTCTTGGATGAACCATTCGCTGGTGTTGATCCTATTTCTGTTGGCGAAATAAAAAATATTATCCAACAACTGAGAGATAGAGGTTTGGGAGTGCTCATAACTGATCATAATGTCAGAGAAACCCTTGACGTTTGTGAGAAAGCCTATATTGTCGAATCCGGTAAGCTCTTAGCTCAAGGCTCACCGGAAGAAATATTGTCGAATCAGCAAGTTAAAGCCGTTTATTTAGGTGAAAACTTCAAACTTTAGCTAAGCATAAAAATTTTAACCTGCTAATGATTGAATTTTAATCGATTAAGAATAAAATTTAAAATTATATGATTTACTACTTGAATCTCAGTCTAAACAGCATCATATTAATCCTATAATAGATATACTTAATAAACTCTTTTTTCGCTATTAAGTTTAAATAGCGCTATAGTTAAAATATAAGAGGCCATCAAAAATAGTCTCTGGAAAATAATATTAATGAAACAATCGCTACAACTTAAAATTGGTCAATCCCTTACTATGACGCCTCAATTGCAGCAGGCAATAAAATTGCTGCAATTATCAAATCTTGACTTACAAAGCGAAATTCAACAAACACTTGATTCAAATCCATTATTAGATGCCGAGCAAAATGATGAAGTCGCTCAAGCAGACAACCTAGAAAATGCTGAATCTACCCCTAACGAATCAAAACAAGAAAGAGTGGAAGAGACAGATACTCGTGATAAGCTCACCGACGAAAAATTATCTGAAGAAATGGTCACTGATTCACAGTGGGAAGACTGGGGGTATGTATCACAGGGCCCTTCATCAACAACGCATAATGATGATGCCAATAATTTTGAATATCAGGGCGAAACTAGCGAATCTCTCCGGGATCAATTGCAATGGCAAATAGACATGATGAATTTGTCAGATATCGACAAAACAATCGCAACAATATTGATTGATGCGATTGATGAACGAGGTTATATGCAGGCAAACCTTGACGATGTGGTCACGATGTTTGAAGATGAATTTGATGACCCTGAAACGAGCGTAGAACTTGAAGAAGTTGAAGCCGTTCTTCATTTGCTACAAAGCTTTGAACCTGCTGGTATTGCCACTAGAAACCTACAAGAATGTTTATTAGTACAGCTTAATCGATTGAACACAAAATCACCTGCACTACAATTAGCCAAATCCGTAATTAAAGAACAGTTTGATCATCTTTCAAGTCGAAATTATCGTCAAATTGTACGAGCAATGGGCATTAATGAAGCTCAACTTAAAGATGCCGTGGAACTCATTCAATCACTAGATCCACGCCCAGGCAACCAAATAAACCAAAACACCGCCCAATATATCACTCCAGATGTATTTGTCACCAAAGACAGTAACGGAGTATGGGCTGTGGAACTTAATGGGGGCAGCACACCTAAATTAAAAATTAACGCTGACTATGCCTCTCTCATTAAACGTGCAGATAATAGCCCTGACAATGTTTACCTTAAGAATAATTTGCAAGAAGCAAAATGGTTCATCAAGAGCTTACAAAGCCGTAACGAAACGCTGCTTAAAGTTGCCTCATGTATTGTTTCCAAACAAGTTGGTTTTTTAGAATATGGCGAAGAAGCGATGAAACCACTGGTTTTAAACGATATTGCAGAAGAAGTGGAAATGCATGAGTCAACAATATCTCGCGTAACAACTCAAAAATATATGCGTACACCTCGGGGTATATTTGAACTGAAATATTTTTTCTCTAGTCATGTTGGTACAACTTCTGGCGGAGAATGTTCATCAACCGCAATACGGGCAGTATTGAAAAAACTAATTAGTGCAGAAAACCAAGCCAAACCGCTTAGCGATAGTAAGCTGGCTAACCTATTGAAAGATCAAGGAATTAAAGTTGCTCGAAGAACCGTAGCCAAATACCGCGAAGCAATGTCAATTCCTCCTTCAAATGAGAGGAAAAAATTGATCTAAAGCATTAAGAACTTTATCGTATGTTAGTAATCTTAACATACGATATATCTTAATATTTCCATCAACAAAAGAAGGAATACTACTATGCAAATAAACTTAACAGGCCATCACTTAGACATTACTGACTCTTTAAAAAACTATGTTCATGAAAAATTTGAAAAAATAGAGCGTCATTTCGACCATATCAATAATGTTCATGTGATACTGCAAGTAGAAAAACTCCGCCAAATTGCAGAAGCAAAATTAAACGTGAATGGTGGTGAAATATTCGCCAATAGTGAATCAGAAGACATGTATGCCGCAATTGATACTTTAGTTGATAAACTAGATAGGCAAGTAATCAAACATAAAGAAAAATTGATTCGTCACTAATCACCTTAGTAACCTATAATTTAATGAAAATTTACTAAAAAAGTTAGGGCTGATTGTGATACAGTTAACACTCAGCTCTACTTGATATTAAAACTAAGTCGTCCAATGAAAATTAGTCAATTACTTTCCTCCGATGCGACCTTTTGTAGCCTGAAGTTATCTAGCAAGAAAAAAATTCTTGAAAAAGTCAGTGAAATACTAGCAGAATCAATCGACTGTCCAGCGGAAGATATCTTTGATAGCCTTTTTGCAAGAGAAAAATTGGGCTCTACAGCACTTGGTCACGGCATTGCAATTCCTCATGGACGAGTAAAAGCCTGCACTAAAGCAACTGCAGTCTTCATTTTACTCGATGAACCAGTCGATTATGACGCCCCAGATAACCAACCTGTTGATATTGTATTCGCCATAATGGTTCCTGAACAAGCAGATAACGAACAACTCAAAAGCCTCGCTGAAATAGCCAAAATACTATCTGATCCGACCTTTGTTTCTCAAATTCGCCACGCACACTGTAGTGACGCACTTCTTGAAATTTTAACGAAAGCGTCAGAAACTATTCACTAAAATAAGTTATTATGTTTATATTAAGCTAACACTTAGATTGCTACGCCTTAAAAAGGAAAAATACTAAATGAAGCGGATCATGGTCAGTGGTCGTTCTGGTTCTGGTAAAACAGTTGCTTTAAGAGCATTGGAAGATCAGGGGTTTTATTGCGTTGATAATATTCCAATAAAACTGATCCCCGCCTTATTAGACCAAATTGACGAACACTACCCAGGCCTTGCTATTGGTGTTGATGCGAGAAATATATCGCACACTGTAGAAGAATTTGATCGCTTAATTGAACAAATTGATAAATCAGAACATACATTCAATGTTATTTTTATCGATGCTAACGATGCAACTCTTCTCAAAAGGTTTAGTGAAACCAGACGTCGACATCCAATGACTTCAGAAGGCTTGTCTCTATCAGAAGCGATCCAACAAGAAAAAGTTAGGTTAGAGCCAGTAACCCGATATGCTCAGCTAGTTATTGATACAACCTCTAAATCGCCACACGAGTTATGCGAAGTCATTGTCAAAAGAGTATTAGGCGAAAACTCATCACATCTCAGTCTACTTTTCGAATCTTTTGGTTTTAAAAATGGTGCTCCTAACGATGCTGACTTTGTATTTGATGCCCGTTGTCTTCCTAACCCTTATTGGGATGAGTCTCTTAGGCCATATACAGGTAAGGACAATCAAATTATAAAGTTTTTAGAGGCCCAGCCCACAGCACAAGAATTTTACTGGCAGCTTAAAATATTCTTGCAAACCTGGATACCGCGATTTGAACAAGATAACCGAAACTATCTCACTGTCGCCATAGGCTGCACCGGAGGACAACACCGCTCTGTGTATATAGCAGAAAGACTGGCAACTAACTTCAAATCCCTCTATCCTAATACTCAGATACGCCATAGAGAGATGAAATAAACCAAAGGGAGAAGCTTTAATGGTAGAAGCAGTATGCGAGGTGATTAACCAAAAAGGAATGCACGCACGCGCAGCAGCACGGATTGTAGCAGAAGTGGTTAAATTCACCAGTGACGCTACACTGACTCACAAAGATAGGGTTGCCCCTGGCGATAGTTTAATCAAGTTACTCACTTTAAACGCACCAAAAGGCTCTCAGATTAAAATATCAAGTGTTGGACCAGACTCCGAACAACTACTCAGCGCATTAAAAAACCTATTTGCCCAAGGTTTTGGGGAGTAGCACTAGCAGATTTAGGACTAACACATTTGGGAAATTATAGTTTTTCCCAAAAACGCCCTTCTCTAGGTAAATAATAGTTATTTTTATCGAGAGAAACAACGACTCTCTCTGCACGGCCAATTAGCTCTTCCCTTGGTATCAACCCTATAACTCTAGAATCTGCGCTATTATCCCTATTATCCCCCATAACCCAATAATGATTCGGGGGTACTTCTATTTCTTTGAATGTAGAAAGTCGATTATTGAAATATTTAAGTAATCGAACAGCATACCCTTTATTATCCATTCCCTGTGTATGGGTATGGCTCCCCTCACCTGTATTCCCTTTAGATAAACCAGGATGTTTTTCAGTAAAATAACTTGCTTGTTCATTATCATGAATAAAATGTTCAATGACTTGGTTGTTTTGAAACTCATCAATCTGAACGAGTTGTCCATTAACTATCAACCGATTATTAACCATAGAGATCTTATCTCCGGGTACTCCTATTACTCTTTTAATCAATCTTTCAGACGCTTTTACTGACTGAAAAACCACAATATCACCAACGATAGGTTCTGCATTTCGGCTAAGATTGATATTTGAAAAAGGAACTTTTACATCATATGCAAGCTTATTCACCCAAACTCTATCACCAATTAAAATATTAGGTTGCATTGAGCCAGTAGGGACTTTATACCAATCAGCAATTGCGCTTCTAAAAAACAGCATTAATAATATGCCAATAATAAAACCTTTATTGGTTTTCCAAAATTTCATTACCATCAAGCTACTCTCATAAAAGTTTCAATGTGCCAGGTTAGATTTTGTTCATAAAATAGAGTTCCTAAAATATATATTTCATTACAATATAAAATGACACGCCCTAACATAAACCACCACTCTCAAGACGAACAGTTTCAAGCAACCAATCGGTAAAAGCTTTGACTTTGGGCCTTTCTGAAGACTCTTTAGGGCAAACAATGTCATAGGAGTAATCACTTTCCATCGTTAAACCAAAGGGGCGAATGAGCCTTCCTGCCATAACATCAGACTGAGACAATACCAAATGCCCCATAGCAATACCTTGCCCATAAATAGCCGCTTGTTGAACCATGACGGTATGACTAAATACAGGTCCTTGATTAAGTGAGATCCCTTTCACTCCTGCAAATTTTAACCAACGTCTCCAATCATCAGTAGTACCATCGTGCAATAAAGTATGCAATTTAAGATCTTCTGGTGATTTTAGTGGTTTATCTCCTTCTAATAATGAGGGGGCACATAAAGGAGTCAACTTTTCATTGAGTAAAGTAATAGAGTGCATTCCAGGGTAATCCCCTTTATCGTAATAAATAGCGACATCAACATCTTCTCGAACAAAATTAACCATTTCATCACTCGCTTTTAGCCGCACTTCAATATCAGGGTAAATTTGCTTGAATTTAGATAACCTTGGAACTAACCAAACAGTCGCAAATGAAGGCACAACACTAACCGTTAATTCACCACTAGCCCTTTGGGCTTTAATTTCTTCTGTTGCATTTGTCAATATTTCAAAAATATCTCTTATTTTTGGCCAATAACTTTGTCCCTCATCAGTTAGTAATAATTGACGATTTCGTCGAACAAATAATTGCACTCCCAAAAAATCTTCTAATGATTTTATTTGATGGCTCACAGCAGCCTGAGTCACAAATAGCTCATCAGCAGCTCTTGTAAAACTCAAGTGTCTGGCTGCGGCTTCAAAAGCTCTAAGGCTTTTTAACGGTGGGAGCCTACGTATCATAAAGTTTATCTCTTAGAAGTTACTTCACATTATTTTTTCTAATGCGAACCATTATAAATGATCGTTTGAAAACAAACAAATGGCCACGTATAGTTCATCCTGTGTCTGCAAACACTTAAGTTTGAAAGCCAATTGATTTAAACCGCTTGTTTAATAATGGATTTCAAATGTTAGTTTGACCGATTAATCAAACTAATTAGAACTCGTTTCCAGTAAGCAGATATTATTTGCTAGCGCAAATTAAGCTAACTAGTACAGTTAATTGGTGTGGTCCACCATTAAGTATTGTTAGCAGTGTTTTGTACCTTGTTTTGAGAGTTGTTTTATTCTGTCCCAACAGAATTTATTAGTGAATGCTGTGACCTCCTACCCCTTTTTTGGTCCTAATATTTCACAGCTTATTACTAATCAGGCTTGCTAACGCAAGCCTTTTTTTTTACTCAAAAAAGCGCATAATAACAACCATTATTTTATTAACCCTACTTTAATATATGACACCTTATACCCAAAATCACCTTACTCACTCAATTGTTATGGTTCAGCCATTAGATTTTGGCTATAACGAACAAACAAGCACCGATAACGAGTTTCAACATAAACCAACTGATATCAGTGATAAACAAATTCAATTAAGCGCTTTGAATGAATTCAACCAAATGCGCCAGCGGTTGGAAGATAAGGGGATTGAGGTCATTGTACTAAAAAAATCTCATACTCAAATAACTTTGCCAGATGCCGTATTTCCCAATAACTGGTTTTCAACTCGCCAAGATGGGAAGCTTTTTATTTACCCAATGAAAACTCTCAACCGTCAAGCTGAAGTGCAAATTGATGAGCTTTCTCAATCATTAGAAGAGCACGGCTACTTAATCAAACAGACAATAGATCTCAGAGAAAATACTCAACCAAATGAAATACTTGAAGGCACTGGCAGCCTTGTTTTTCATCACCAAACAGGGCAGGCTTTTGCAGCCCTATCAGAAAGATGTTCGAAAAAACTATTATTATCATTTTGTCAAAAATATGGTTATCAGTCCCACATGTTTAATACAGCTAGCCAGCAAGGGATTCCTATTTATCATACCAATGTTGCTATGTCTTGTGGAAAACATTTTGTGGTGATAGCAAAGAATATAATCAACCAAACTGAAACCAATAGAAATGTAATAAAAACATTAAAAGACACTTTTGATGATCTCATCCCTATTTCAAACGAACAAATGAGTCAATCTTTCTGTGGAAACATCATCCAGCTACAAAATACTCTTGGTCAACCACTAATTGTTATGTCTGAATCAGCACTAAAAGGATTTACTCACTCACAGAAGAAATGTCTTGAAAAACACGGTGAACTTATCGGTTGCCATATACCAACCATAGAACACATAGGCGGTGGCAGTGCTCGCTGCATGATTGCAGAAAACTTTCTTCCTCAAAAAAACTTATAGCGCTTTAAATACAACAACATGCATTACTATCCATTCATATATAAGATGTCACTTTTATGCACAGTTCGCACATAAAAGCGATATCGATTTCAGTCAAAATTCCGGCAAAATCATATAATTAAGACTAAACTAGAACTAAGTCTTTAAAAAAATAATAATTTTTCACCTATGAATTTGCCAGTCCTGGATGGATATAAAATAAATCAGGAAATTGCGTCAGGCGGGATGGCCAAAATTTATGATGCGGTCCAACTTTCATTAAACCGCTCCGTTGCGATAAAGTTCCTTAGCCAGAAACTAATAGCTCATCAAGAAGCAAAAGAATTATTTGAACACGAATCATTAATTATTGCCCAATTAAACCATCCTAATATTGTTCAAGTTATTGATAAAGGGATTACAGAAGACTTACAGCCCTACTTTGTAATGGAAAAAATTAATGGGCTCGATTTATCTACCGTTTTAAATGAAGCCGAACTGCCTTTTAATAAAAAAATGGATATTGCACTGCAACTTTGTAAAGGACTTGCATATGCCCATAAAAACAGTGTGATACACAGGGATATTAAGCCATCTAATATTATTATCGATCAGCATGGCGATGTTAAAATTCTTGATTTTGGTATTGCCCTCGTCAACCAGGGGGATAGCCAAGTGGCAACAGCAACAACCATTATGGGCACTAAAGGTTATGTTGCGCCTGAACAGCAAGATGACTATAGCAAAGCAACCATAGCCAGTGATATATTCTCACTCGGTGTATTGTTTAATAACCTGTTCAATCCTAAATCTAATACCAGTCAATCAACAGAAATATCATCAGAATTAAAAGCACTCATTCAAAAATGTTGCCATCCATCACCGACTGAAAGATACCAATCTTTAACCCATGTTA
Organism: Aliikangiella litoralis; assembly: GCF_052495765.1. Next base: position 4,464,120 of record NZ_CP199292.1, read on the forward strand.
GAGATCAACTTTTGCGTATTTCTCAAGGTAGCCATTTAGGCCAATCTAATATTCAAACATTACAAAATGAAAATAAAGATCTAGCCAGCAACTTTAACCTATTAGATGTGCTTAGCCAAACAACTTCTAAAAGAGTTTATTTATTTCAGAAAAAAAGCAACAAACAGTTACTCGTCATCAGGCGTAGCATTGGCGATCTATCGGGATTAAAAGAAGCTAAACTTTTAAGTAGCTTAAAACATCCCAATATCATTAATATTTTTGCGGCGGTAAAAAAACATAACAATGCAACCATTATTACTGAATACCTTTCTGGCGGTAGTTTAAGCAATCAATTAATCGTTGATTTATATGAGCCAGAATTTCTTAAACAAGCTTGCAAAATATGCTCAGCAATCGATTATGCACACCAAAATAATATATTGCACAAAAATTTATCACCCAGTAATATTTTGTTTGACGATAAACAAAACCCTAAAGTGTGTGACTTTGGACAAAGCAATAGTAGTAACGATAATCCCCAGGCAATAAAAGCTTACCAACCACCCGGTCAGCAGGGCTTTAGTGAGCAATATGATATATATTCAATGGGTGCTATTTTTCATCATATGCTTTTTGGGGTTCCGCCCAATCAAACACTTCCCTCTAGCTCTCAAAAAGTATCTTTTAGGCTTCAAAAACTAATTGATAAAATGATTGCTCTAGATCCTCTAAACCGCCCAAACTCAGCACAAGAAATTTTTGTTGAATTACAAAGAATTTCCAATTTAGAGGTCAATAAACGCCCTCGCTCAAACATTGGAAAAAAACGGAAAAAAGACTCCCCTAAAACTCTAAACAACAAAATATCTAAACAAACTAAAACCGACCACACAAAATGGTTAGCCATTTCTTTAGTACTAGCTATTTTGTGTATCATAGGACTATTAGCAAAAGACTTTATAAAATAAGCCTAGGAACAGACAGGATTAACTTACCCTGTAAAAATGCCAGAAAAATATAACCCAGCTAATAACAAAGTCACAATAACTCCGCTAACAACCAACCCTGTCATATTTTTTTTCTGTTGATGTTGTGTTTTATAGTTTAATGGTTGCTCACCAACACTTTGAAATTTGAGTAACGTGCCGCCCACTATAATTTCATCGCCATCTTGCAGTACAGCTCTAGATTGCATTTTTCCATTAACCAACAACCCATCTGATGCACCGTTATTTTTAATTTCCCAACCTAAATCGGTTCCCATTAAATATACATGACGAGCAGATACACTCTTCTCGCTAGTTGATAAGTGATGTCCTAACATTCTTGAAATATGATTTTCAGCATTGGTAATCTCATAGATCTTTCCTTGCACATCAGCAGAAATTCCGTGTAAAAAAACTTTTTCATTTTGATTAAGATTCTTTGGGGTTGTGTTAGCTTTTGCCTGTACAGAAGGCTTCTTTTTACTCGTTTTTTTATCTCTAACAACTGTTCTTGGTTTACTATCAATTTTTGTAACAGGACCGATCACATTAAAAATAAACTCATCAAACCTAAGCTCATCTCCATTACGTAATTCACAACTAATGACTCGATCACCATTCACGTAAGTTCCATTGGAGGAGTTCATATCTTCAATGTAAAGTTTATCTTTTCTGAGTGCAATTTTTGCATGCTGTCGAGAAACGAAACTTAAGGGAACAGTAATATCTGCGTTTTTTTCACGTCCAATAATATTACCATCAGCTAAAGAAAAATATTGACCATCTAATGGTGTTGAACCACCTTTTAACATCCAAGGGCTTACAGCTGGACGTACAATAGTTGCTTGCTCAGGTTTGTGCCCTCTCTCACCCGATCGCTCTTTAAGTGGATCGATAATTTCTAGTTCACTTGAACCTAACCGAATAGTATCCCAAGCATCTAATACCTGCTCATTAACAACAGGTATCTCATTAATAAATACACTTCGATTACCACTAACATTTTTTAATAAAATTTCGCCTTGCTGAATAACTAACTCAGCATGAAAAGGAGCAACCATTGATTCGTCAACAACGATGTCGCAACTAGGATCAGAACCTAACTTAAGGACTGAGTCTACCAACCACATTGCAGGTTTTCTCTTATCCTCGAACTGAATTTTAAGCATAAATAGAGCTTTCCGTTATGTTTCAGTTCCAATCAAACTTGCTTAAAACTGAAACAACCTGAATTTTTAGACCAAATAATTCGTATATAATAACGGCTAATGATAAGTTTCAAAATATCTTTTTTCAGATATTTCACTTATTTATGTAATTTTAGCTTTATTGCAAGGCCCATAGTTTAGTTTTAGAACAGAAAGCCATCTAAATCAAAAATATTGACTATTTATAACAACTTACCCACATTTATTCTTAGTCCTAGATAGCCAGCAGCATATCAGCAACGAACTACACGCCAGCAACCAACATCAACACTTGGCCACAGAGCCAAGCCGCATATGTTCCCAACGCGTACCCTAAAACAGCCAGCAAGGCCCCTACTGGCGCTAAAGACGGATGGAATGCAGCAGCAACAATAGGCGCCGAAGCCGCGCCACCAACATTAGCCTGACTCCCAACAGCCATGTAAAATACAGGAGCCTTAATAAGTTTAGCTACAAGCAACATTAATGATGCATGAACAAGCATCCAGATGGCGCCAACAAGAAATAACCAAGGACGCTCTACGATAGCTGTAATATCCATATGCAAACCAATGCAAGCAACCAATATAAAAATAAACACCGATCCCACCTTAGATGCCCCAGCAGCTTCAAGTGTTCTGAGCCTGGTCATTGAAAGTACTAACCCTATAGTTGTTGCAACCACAATTAACCAAAAGAACTTACTGGTTAAAGAATAACGCTCCGCCTGTGGCCAGTTATCGGCAATAAAAGGAGCCAACCAATCAGCGACTAAATGCCCAATAGCAGTCGCGCCAAATGCAACCGCCAGCACTAACATCAAATCTGGTAAACTTGGAATTCTTGCATGTTTTTTATTGAACTTTTCAACCGTCTCTTTTAATTCTTCAATAGCTGAAGTATTAGCACCACTTACTGTATCGAGCTCTTTAGAACGACCAGCCATATACAGTAGAACAGCCATCCAAGTATTTGCAATAATCACATCCACAGCGATCATACTAGAAAACAATTTATCCGAAACTTGATAGACTTCCTTCATCGCAGCCTGATTAGCACCACCACCAATCCAGCTACCAGCAACCGTTGTCATCCCTCTCCACACATCGCCTGCAACTACATCAGGATTAACCCATGCCATCACCAATAAAGCAATAGGCCCTCCAATTACAATGCCTAATGTTCCTGTTAAAAATAATATTATTGCTTTTGGACCGAGTGCTTTAATCCTCGCAAAATCAATACTTAAAGTCAGCAATACCAGGCTTGCTGGTAGTAAAAACCGAGAAGCAACATAATATAACTGCGAACCACTAGCCGCTATTTTCTTTTTTTCTGGTTCTGCTACTGATTGACACTGAGCTAAAATTTTCTCTCCCGCTTCAACTACACCCTTTAAAACATCAACGCAAGCATAATCATAAGGCACAATATGGAATGAGTGTAGAAGGGATGGAACAAAATAACACACCAACACAGCCGGTATAAATTTATAAAAACGTTTACAATAGATGTTATCGCTATGATGGGTATAAAAAACCAGCCCTAAAATCACAGCCAGTATTCCAAAAACAACAGCACTATTGGTAATTAAGTAAGTAATCGGTTCTTGCATTTCAGCCCCAAGTAATGAAAATTGAATTATTTTGGCCAAAAAAAATCAGGCCAATTATTATTTTGTAGACAGAAAGATATCAGCCAGAAGACAAAATTTATAGGCTTATTTAATACTAAAATAAAGAAAGATAATAAAAAGAGGTAAAATTGATAAAACAATAATAAACGTAATCTAAAAGTAATGAATATGATTATTCCGAAAAACAATTAGTCATCGAGAGAAACTTGCGTTGCTATCACCGTTTTAGGTTTTATCCGGCCACTTTTTAGCAATGCCTCTCTTAAAACATATTCAATCTGAGCGTTCAGACTTCTTAAGTCATCTGCAGCCCATTGATGCATCGCATTGAGGACTTCCGGGTTAATTCTTAAAGGATACGCCTTTTTTGCCACTCGCTAGTACCTACCAATAAATAAAATTAAGGCCGTTTTAGAAATAAAAACGACCTAAATATGGATATTACACGCTTGGATTAATATAAACTACCCGCATTAACAACAGGCCGTGCAGCCTCATCACTACATAAAACGACCAACAAGTTGCTGACCATAGCCGCTTTTCGTTCACTATCTAACTCAACAATCTCACGTTCAGATAAATGCTGCAATGCCATTTCTACCATACCAACAGCCCCTTCAACCACTTTCTTACGTGCAGATATAATAGCCATTGCTTGCTGCCTTCTAAGCATCGCATTAGCCACTTCGGGCGCGTAGGCTAAGTGACTAATTTTGGACTCAATTACTCGAACGCCTGCTTTTTCAAGCCTTGCTTGAACCTCCGTTTTTAGCGCCTCAGATATTTCTACAGGGCTACTTCGAAGTGCTATTTCTTCACCTTCGTGGTCATCGTATGCATAGCAAGTTGCTAAATTTCTTAACGCAGACTCACTTTGAATTGAGACAAAATCTTCATAATCATCCACTTGAAAAACAGCTTCAGCAGTATCTGTTACCCCCCATACAATAACAGCTGCAATTTCTATAGGGTTCCCATTTTTATCATTAACTTTTAGTTTACCACTTTCAAAATTGCGTACTCTGAGTGAAACCGCTGATTTTGAATACAAAGGATTTGCCCAGCGAAGTCCAGAGTCATGCACTGTCCCAACATATTTGCCAAATAACTGTAAAACCTTCCCTTCTTTAGGATTGACCATAAAAAAACCAAACCAACAAACCACAACCGTTAAAAATATCAATCCACCTAAAGCAGCAAAAACAGGAGTTGTTTTAATCAAAACAAGTAATAAAAGTACACTTAATATCTGTGCAACCAACAATATCAAAGCAACTAAAATACCATTTGGAGCTTTGATCTCTTTCTCTGAAATCATATTTTTCCCCTATTATCAACACAACACATAGATATCATAATGATATCATTTTGAATAAATTTCAACTTGAATTTACTTAAAAAATAAACATCTTATTATTCAATAGCTTATTGACTATTTTTAGACAAAAAATCATCAATACGAATAAATAATAATTAAATGTCATATCTAAAATCGTAAAATTGATTAATTTCCAACATAATTCAAACTATTTACAGAATCGTAGCGACAATAAGCACTAAACAATATAAAACCCAATGAGAGCTATTAAAGTTAAATAATGTTTATATTAAGAAAAGACGAAAAACTGATAGAAAAAGCGTTGGCAGGCTCTCAATCTAGTTGGGTCACACTAGTCAAACGCTATGAAGGGCTTGTCTATAACTATTGCTTGAGAATGACATTTAATGTTTCCGATGCAATGGACCTAATGCAAGAAGTTTTTTTAGCGGTTTACCGGAATTTGCCAGCCTACCGAGGAGACGGTAAATTTAAAAGCTGGATGATGCGCATCGCCGCAAACAAAACAACAGACTTTCTTCGTTCCAGTGGTCGAAATCCATTACACAGAGCAGGAGAAGTACAAGAAGATGATTTTCACTCCTCCCATTCACCTGAAACAGAATATGCTCAATATACCGAAAACCGAAAGCTATTAAATTTACTCTCCTTACTTTCAGACGAGCAACGCCTGGTCATTGAGCTTAAATTTTTTCAACACTGTACATTTGAAGAAATTAGCCATCAAACAGGAGTTGCTACAAGCACTATCAAAACACGACTTTATTCAGCCTTACAAAAAATGAAGGGCCAATTGGAGATTCAAAATGTTATGTGATCATCAAATTGTAACTGAACATCTTTTAGACTATATTGACGGAAAACTATCTCCTCAATTACGTCAAGAGTATGAAAGCTCATTAAATCATTGTAAAAATTGTTATGAGGTTCACCAGCAAGCTTTGGCTTTACACCAATCAGCTTACGCTTGGCAAGAGCAACCTGTACCAGCATGGCATAGAACAAAATATGCCGCAGGTCACCGAGCCAATAAGCATAACGGCTGGTTAAATTGGACTGCATTAGCAACTTCTACACTCGCGATATTTATGGTGGTATTCCAAGTTCAATTTACCCGTAGTGAAAGTGGCTTTCAAATAGCATTTGGGCAAAGCTCCTCACAACATCAAATCAATCAAATTGTTGAAAAAAAACTAAAGGAATATAAAAAACAACAAGCGGTACTACTTGATGCTCGCTTTGTTGCCGAAGCAAGTAAACAAACACTCGCTAACAAATTATTAATGACTGAAGTTTTAGATAAAACCCGTAATGAAAGGCGTGATGACTTAAACTTTTTAGTCACAGGCATTCAAACTCAGCGCTATGAAGATCAACAAAAAGTTGACAAGCATCTCAACTACCTGGCCGAAAACCAGATTGAAAACAACCAGTATATTAACCAATTAATCCAGTCTACAAACTTTAAAAAGGGAGACAACTAATGAATATTAGTCGTATTAGCAAAACCGTTCTCACCGTAACCACTGCGTTAGCAATAATGAGTGGTCATTTATCTGCTAAAGATACTGAATATGCAAGAACTCAAAAAGAATTAAAAATAATGAGCAAGATTTTTGAAACCTCATTATCTGAAGCTGATAGTAGTAGAAATAAAATTTTCGGTTCAAAAAAAACGGATGCAATGTATTTAGCCAAACAAGGTATGGTATTTACTTTTAATTTTGGCCGGAATACATTCAATTCTGTTGATAATTGGGAACAATTTGGAGAAGGTATAGGTCACTTTGTTGAAGCTATAGCGACAGAAGTAGGATCTGCACTGTCTGATTTTCCAGAAGTATCTCCACCAGAAAAACCAGAACCACCCGAAGCACCTGAATTTCATTTTAATGAAGCTGAACAATTTGAAGCTTATCAAGAGCGAATGGAAGCTTTAGAAAAAATGAGAGAAAAGCAATTAGAACAAAGAGAAGAAGTTCGCGAATTACAACGCCAAATAAGATCTCTTGAGCGAGAAAGTTCCAGAAGAGAGCACTCCGAGTCAAAAAGTGAATCTAAAGAACTAGAGAAAACTCGCATAAAATTAGAAGAAAAAATGAATGTACTAAATAAAAAAATGGAGGACTATAAAAAATCTATGCGCGAATACAGAGAAACAAGGGATAAAAAATTTACAGAAAGCGCCAAACGAAAATCAGACATTATAATCTCAACTTTATGTGACTATGGTTCAACTTTGCGCTCTTTAAATAATAACGAATATGTTACTATTATTTTTAAGAATAGTGCAAAAAATCAAGATAAAGTTTATGTATTTGAATATTCAGATATAAAAAATTGCGACTCAAAAGATAAATTATTAGAATCAGCGGTAAGCTATAAAATTTAATTTATTTGATTCAATTTTAAAATAACAAAAGCCGAAGGCTTTAATCTTCGGCTTTTTTGCATCAAAGTCTTAACATTATACTAACCCAAACTCAAACACTATCTATCAGCACAACCTAACACGTAACTCTTAAGCCGAGCTGCCACTTGCGAATGAAAACCTAATGCTGGGTTTTTGCCAACATTATTAGCACAATAACTCATCACCGTTCCTTGTCCATTAGCAGGATATCCAGGTAAAGCACAACTTCCTTCGGTCCTATTTGCACAACTATCAATTGCAGTGTTATTTCCCCACCAAGAACAAGCATGCGTATGGGCAGAACCTAAAGTGTGGCCTGCTTCATGAGCGTACACATCCACAGTCCAAGAATAAGTTGGGAAGTAACTATATGTACTCCACACAGGAGAATAAGCTAAGCCATCAATTGTATCATAACTACAGATACCGCCAATCTTGTGTGCTAAACCATACCCATTACTAGCAGAACTTTTAGAAGACGTTAATAACATACCGACATCACTTGTTTTTGTATTCGCTCCGTTATAATAAGCAAATTGCTTCATTAAATCGGTTCCTAAACGACCGTCATATACAGGAGAACTTTTGTACCAACTCCAGCCTTCACTATACAAATAAAGTCCATCGACATTATAAACTGCCGAAACCTGATTTAGTACAGAGCCAACCCAACTACTTAAGTTAGATTCCCCCACATCACTTACTAAATAACCAGATAAAACAGTATAAACAGTAAAGTAATAATCATTTAAGGCACTAGGCACAATACCTTTTGACTTTAGCTCAGGTAAACTATTAACATCTTGAGCGCTCATTAATGCATTCGATTTTAGTGAAGCATGATCAAAATTTGGCAAACTATTCTTAATATCGCTACCACATTTATGTTCAGGCTTTTTATTTTCCAAGCTATTAATTCGATAAATAACATGAGAACCTGCCAATTTATTACCAGATGCTTTTAATTTACCATTTTTATCTTTAATTAACCCAACATTTAAATCGCCAACTTTGTGAGAGTGAACTCGGCCTTCTATTGAGTTTTTAAAAAAGCTTAATGCAACAATTGAATCCTCTTCACCTTCAATCACGCCTTGATAATGCACACCTAAATCAATTTCTTTTGAGTCGATTTCGTGAATAGGACCGTTTTGAGTTTCGCGCATAGAAAACTTAGCGGCTTTTGAATAAATATCACGACGAAACAAATTCACTTTAATTGATTTTGATGCTGAAGTTAACGCAGAATCATTAAAAGGGATGATCATGCTAATTGCTTCACCAGGATTATTGCGTAAATATCTTAGATTTCGGTTATCTATTCTAAAAAATTTTGCACCAGCGACACTTGCATCATTAGTACCAGCTGTCATCGCTTTAGCAGCACCAGAAACATTTTCAATTTTAGAAAAAAACTGATACGGTTTAAAATAAACACCATTTGCTTGCATAGAATGAACTCTCTGTTGCAAAGCATTTGGTTCACCTTTAGCTAAAACTTGAAAAGCACTAATAGTGGTAGTAAGGGTTGCAATACCAATACATATATTTTTTATCATTTTATTTTTCATAAACTATCAACTCCTCCAAATTATTAAATACCGAAAATAACTCGGCAATAACACAAAAGAACTCTAAAAAACAACAACATTAGAACAAGGCTCTTCAATGCTAATAATTTTATATCACAATGAATTGGTAACTTAAACAACACCCAAAAACACTAAAATAAGCGCCGCACACAGAAAAAAAATATTATTTCAATAACCGAAATAAAAAAATAATATTTATTGATAACCGATTAAAATAAACATTTGCATGAAAATAAAAACCAAATATAAATAAAAAACACTTTATTCGTATATAACTTTATAATTTTTTGTTTAAGTTTTTTTTCAAAAAATTAAAATAACATATTTAAATTATTTTTTATCAGGAAAAATAGATGTAAAAACCGCAAGTATTGATGAATAAAATGTGAATATTACCCTATATTTTTTACTAAATTATAATGACCAGTAGTTTTTGAATACTTGAGAATGAGTAAAGCAGGAAGCCCCCTGCTTTTAGTACAACCAATAAAGTTAGTGATTCAATTTAAAAGCTATGTTAAGTACCTTTATTTATTTTTTATAATATCGCCATTTTTCATCACAAAAGATACGTTTTGCATTAACTTCATATTTTTAAGAGGATCACCATCAACAGCAATAATGTCAGCTAATTTTCCTGAATCAATTGTTCCGAGCTTATCTTCTATTCGAAGCAGTTTAGCGGTATTCCAAGTAGCCGATTGGATAGCTTCAAATGCCGGCATTCCTACTTCAACCATATATTCAAATTCTCGACCATTCAAACCGTGAGGAAATACACCAGCATCAGTTCCAAAGGCAATTTTAACCCCCGCTTTATATGCCTTAGCAAAAGTTGACTGTATTTTAGGACCAATTGCCGCGGCTTTAGGCTGGACAACATCTGGATAATAATCAGCAATGGCGGCTTTCTCAGCAACCCATTTTCCAGCAGTAATTGTTGGCACAAAATAAGTACCATGCTTTTTCATTAAACGCATCGTTTCCTTATCCATATAAGTGCCATGCTCAACAGAGTTAACCCCAGCTTTAATCGCTCTCTTCATACCTTCTGCACCATGTGCGTGAACAGCAACAACAAATTCATAATCTTTTGCCGCCTGAACAACAGCAGCTAATTCTTCTTCAGTAAACTGAGGATTAGAACCATTTTTAGCTAAGCTTAAAACACCACCAGTAACGGTTAACTTAATCACATCAGAACCTTCCTTATACCTTTGACGAACAGCTTTAATGGCTTCATAAGGACCATTAATTACCCCTTTAAGCGGACCTGGGTCTTGCATTAAATTGAGTCTAAGACCGTTGGTGGGGTCGGCATGCCCACCAGTTGTTGCAATACTTTTTCCAGCTGCAAAAATCCTTGGGCCTATAATATATCCCTTTTTAATTGCTTTTCTTAATGCAACAGGAACGCCTTGAAAAAAATCACCTAAATCACGAACGGTTGTAAAGCCAGCGTCAAGCGTTTTTCTTGCAAAAACAATCGCGCGTAGTGCTGCATCAGAATCATTCATAAAAAACTTTTCGGCATAAGATTTTTTATTAATTTCACCAGAAATATGCACATGCATATCCATTAAACCAGGCATCACTGTTTTATTTTTTAAATCAACTAGTATTTCATTGTCATTAGGAACATCATAACCAGCCTTTACTTCAACGACTTTTTCACCTTTTATACGAATTGAATAATTTTTTTTAACCTTTAAATTTTTAACATCTAATAAGGCTCCAGCATGAATTAAAAAGTTATCTGCTGTAGAGCAGAAGGAAAATAATGATATGACGAGACTGATTAGTATTTTATTATTCATTTATTGACCTTCTACTATTAAGTTATTCTGTTAAGTATTATTAATGATGATTTATTTTTAATTCTGGTTATTGAAAAAAGCGTTTTTTATATCATCAGATAATGGAATGCCACTCAAGTGAGCTCGTTGTAAAAGCTGCCAAAAATATCGATAAGTCGCTCTATCATGTAGTTCACCTTTAAATTGAATAGGCCCCCAATCTGACTTTTGCGCAGCTATTAAGATACCTTCAGCATCTTGGACTTCCGAATAATCAGGTTTCATCGCATCAACAATTGCCTGAATTTGTGTAGGATAAATACTCCACATTCTTAAAAAGCCAAACTCATTTCTTGCTCTAGCCGCATCATCTCGAGTTTGCTCAATACTTTTAAGATCTAAAGTGACATTATGTGATGGTACAACACCATTCGCAAGAGCAGCTGCACTCATCTCTGCCTTAGCCCTCACCAGTAATGGGTGCTCAAACTGGCCTGGACTTCGCATACAAGAAGCAGGAATAGCTCCATTATGGCCACTAACAAAGTCCATCATGCCAAAATCTAAAACTTGAATCCAGTCTATTTTAGCTATTTCCCAAGCATCTTTTAATGCGCCGTGCGTTTCTATTAAAACATGTATAGGAATAACTCTTTCAATCGCATGTTGCTGAGCTACATTTTGAATATATTTTACCATTTCATCAATTTGTGAAACTTTTGTTGCTTTAGGTAAAGTAATATAAGCAACTTTGTCACCTATTTGAGGTATTAAAATATCAACATCGGCCTGCCAATGAGAATGGCTATAATCATGAATACGTACTCCCATCATGTTAAATTTGTTTTCATTAGAGTTAATCGCTTTTACAACCATTTTTGCATGCTCAGTCTCTTGCCCTGCTGCGGCTCCATCTTCACAATCACAAGTAATATCAAAAACAGGCCCGAGTTTATTTTGAATTTCTAACGCTTTTAAAATGAGTTTCTCACTACCTGCAAAATGTTCGCAACTTGGGATAACGGGAAATGGTTTTTCAGCATCAAAAAGTGCGTCATTCGGATGTACAGCAACGGTCATAATTACCTCCTATAATTCCTATAATTGATTTCTATATTAAATCATAACAATATAGTAAAAGTTTAATTTTGTTAGCAAAAATAATTTAATACAAGCTATTTCTGTTTTTAATTTTAATACTCACTGGTAAATAAAAAAAGAATTACTATACTGCTATCATATATGACCTTACGGATATTTGACATAATGTTTTTTTTCATAAAAAGGTCCTCTTTGCTTTCAATTTAATTATTTGTAATATACGGTCAATTAGGTATTATAAAAAAATCATTAGCTTCACAAGCCATCACAAAGAACTTTAGTGATATGAATTCAGATTACTTTTCAATGGTTATATAAAATGAATTACCACAGCGAATTTTTAGAGCAAGTTAATGAAGAAGATGTTCTTGGTGGTTTTTGGCCAGGCATCCAACTTTATTACCCACCAGTAAAATATTCTCCAGCAGAAAGCCAATATGAAACAATGGGGCAAGCCGTTAAAAGAATAAGGCGACACGCGCATAATTGCCATGCACATACTTTACTATTTGACTTAGAAGATGGCTGTCGACAAAAAGAAATGAGCCGTAAATTATTACGAAAGGAACTGCCTTTATTTCCAAAACGAAACTTTCAAATTGCGGTTCGTATTAATCCTTTTAGAACAGATGAATACGAAAAAGACTTATTAATGATACAGGACGTAGCTGAACACATTGATGTTATTACACTAGCTAAAGCAGGTGAAATGTATGGCGCCGCAGAAATCAGAGATTTATCAGCATGGCTTGTTGGAGTGAATCCCAACATTGAAATCCAACCCATTATTGAACATCCTCGCTCTTTAAAAATAGCTCCTGAACTTATGCAGTTTTCTACTGTAAAACATGTTGTGTTTGGCATTCATGACTTCTCAAAAGCAATGGCTATTCACTTGACACCTGAAGGCTGGATTGATGAACTAAAAACTTATCTACGCAACCTATTACTTGAAGCGAGAATTAGTGGAACTGGCGTTATTGGCGGAGTAGAAGTTTTAATTAACGAAACACCAATGCCAGAAAAAAATATAGAACCTCATGATGTTCGTCGATGGTTAGATCTACATGGTGATCACGAATCTCATGTAGTTAACCGACACGCAACGGTTGAAGCACAAATGGGGTTAACGGGCAAACAAGTTATTCATCCTTACCATATTCACTTATGTCGAGTTGCTTTTACACCATCACCATTGGTTATTCAAAGAAATGTTAATATTTTAAAAGCAGCCATTGATGCAGATGCACTTCTCGGAGGTGCAATTAAGTTTGAAGGTGAAATGCTCGACCCACCTATGTTTGGTAAAGCATTACAAACTTTATTGCGAGCTTATGCATTAAAATCGTTAAGCCAAGAAGATAAAAACTTTGCTATGAATGTGCTAAAAAAACTACCTATTCACGTCATAAGAGAAAACTGGCCTTACGGGAAAATTTAATGATGAACTCTCATTTCGATGATTATTTGAAACAACAAAATGAGCAATGGTGCTGGCATATACCTGAACAGTTTAATATTACAGAACAATGTGTCACTCAACATGTTATTAATGGTGATGGAGAAAAAATTGCATTTATTGTTGAAGATAGCCAACTCGGTATTCGACAACTTTCATATCAATCATTAGAAATACAAAGTATTCAATTTTCAAACCTACTCAATCAGCATAGTATTCAAAAAGGCGATAGAGTTTTAATTCGCTTACCTAATGCTGTTGAATACCCTATCAGTTTTTTTGGTTGTATTCGACATGGTGCGATTGCCGTTCCTACTTCAACTTTGCTCGCCACTTCTGAAGTTGCTTATCTCGCCAAAGACTCTTCAGCTAAAGTTCTAGTGGCTCATAAAAATATGTGGCCAGAAATACAGCCAATACTTAATCAACAAACCCAACTAAAAGCTGTTTTCCTTGTAGGTAAAGGCGACATGCCCAAAAATACAACTCAATCTGAAATAGAGCTTGTTGATTTTAATCAAACATTATCACAGATGTCTACATCAACCAATGACTGTACGAGTAAGAGTGACGATCCAGCTTATCTGGTTTACACATCAGGAACAACAGGTTATCCAAAAGGTGTTTTGCATGCGCATCGCTCACTGATAGGACGCCTACCAGCTAGCCGCTATTGGTTTGACTTTCAACCTGGTGATCGAATCATGCACTCAGGTAAATTTAACTGGACATATGTTTTAGGCTCAGCTCTCATGGATCCATTATTTCACGGACATACGGTAATTGTTCATGAAGGTCCTAATGATGCAAAAACTTGGTTAGAATTAATCAAAAAGCATGAATGTACAATATTCATTGGTGTGCCAACTATTTATCGTCAAATTATCCAAAAAACATCTTTTTCTGCTCATGATATTCCGTCGCTTCGTCACTGCATGAGCGCAGGAGAACACCTTTCTGATGAAATGCTACTTGCGTGGCGAGAACGCTTTCATTTAGATGTCTATGAAGCAATCGGCATGTCTGAGTTTTCTTACTATATTTCTCAACATAAACATAAAGCAATAAAACCGGGCTCAGCAGGCTTTCCCCAACCAGGACATAATCTTCAATTGCTTAATGCCAATAACCAACCTGTCACTTGTAACGAAGAAGGTATGATAGCTATTCCAGAAAATGATCCTGGTTTATTTTTAAAATATTGGAACTTACCAGAAGAAACGCAATCAGCACGTCACAATGGTTATTTTTATACCGGAGATTATGCACGTATTGATGAAAATGGTTATATCTGGTTTCTGGGTAGAAAAGACGACATTATTAATACTTTTGGTTACCGAGTTTCTCCGCATGAAATAGAAAGGGTAATAAAGACCTATCCAGGTGTAGCTGATTGTGTCGCCCTTGGAGAAGAGGTAGAAAAAAATAAAGTCCTTGTGAGTATTTGTGTTATTTTATCAGATGATATTGAGACAATTGATACAACAACTATTTCTAACCAACTAATTTCATTTGGTCAGGCCAACTTGGCAAAATATAAAGCCCCCAAATTAGTTTATTTTTTTACAGAGTTTCCTCGAACAAAAAATGGCAAAGTATTACGAAAAAAACTCATCCAAGAACTAACAAAAAAAGCAAAAGTATCGACCGTTAAAGGAGAAACCGAATGAGCTTTCAATATCGTCCCCGCCGCAGTGTGCTTTATGTGCCAGCTCATCAAACTCAATATATAGAAAAAGCTAAAAAGTTAGAAGCAGATACAATTGTATTTGATTTACAAGAATCGGTTCCTCCAAAATACAAATATGAAGCGCGCTCTTTATTAACCAAGAACTTAGAAAATCCACAATTTGGTTACTCTGAAAAAGTTGTACGTATCAACTCACTAGATTCTGACTGGGGCATGGATGATCTTCGTGCTGTTGCCAATTTAGATATTGATGCAGTTTTATTTCCCAATATTGATAGCGGAGGACAACTCAAAGCTGCGATTGCAACATTAGACGAAGCTGGTGGAAAACAGCTAGATATAATGATTAATATTGAAAGTCCTAAAGGCGTATTACGCAGTGAAGAAATTTGCGCATCAAGTGAACGACTTACAACGATTATTTTAGGCACTACTGATTTGGCCAACTCTTTAAAGATCAGTTTAACGCCAGACCGTTCAGGTTTGCTCACTAGTTTATCTTTAACAATATTAGCCGCTAGAGCCCATAATAAATGTATTATTGATGGTCCTCACCTCGATTTAGCCAATATTGAAGCCTGCGAGTTTTCTTGTCGTCAAGCGCGTGATCTAGGCTTTGATGGAAAATCAGTCATTCATCCAGTACAACTGGCATATACAAATGATGCTTTTACCCCCAAGGGCGAAGATGTTAAGCGAGCTAAAAAAATTATTGATGCCATTGCTGACGCTCACGAAGCAGGTCGTAGTATGGCCGTTATTGATAATCGCCTAATAGAGCCTTCAATTGAGTTATGGGCACGAAGAATAATTGCACTCTACAATCAGGTATACGAAGTCGGGCAATCAGAATTAATCGGACCAGAAAAATGAGACAATTAGAAATAACAACAGGTAATCTGTTCGAAGACTTCAAGTTAGGCCAAGTATTTCAGCATGGTGTACCTCGCACAATAACCCAAGCCGATGCAACGCTTTATACAGCATTAACAGGTAGTCGCTTTCCTCTTCATTGTGCCGAAACAGTTAGTTTACAGTGTGGTTTTGCTGCAATGCCTATTGATAATTTACTGGTTTTTCATATTGCTTTTGGTAAAACTGTTAATGATATTTCACTCAATGCCATTGCTAATCTGGGATATGCAGAAGTTAAATTTTTATTCCCCTGTTTTGCGGGGGACACGCTCTCTGTTTCGAGTGAAGTAATCGGGTTAAAAGAAACTTCAGATGGTAAACGAGGAATTGTTTATGTTCGCTCGATAGCAGTAAACCAATATAGCCGAATGATCGTTAGCTGGATACGATGGGTAATGGTAGAAAAAAAACAAGAAAAATCACAAAATATAAAACAAAATACGGTGCCCAAATATTGCCAATACTTAACCCCAGAAATGCTCTCTATTCCTTCTGATACTAACTTTACTCATTGGGAAAAATATTTAAGTCACGGACAACTTAGTTATAACACACTAAAAGTTGGAGATAGAATTTTTCATCAAGATGGGATCACAATTAATCAATCAGATCATGCTCTAGCAACTCACCTATATCAAAATAATGCTAGAGTACATTTCAACCAACATCTGATGAAAACTAAAAATCATGGTCGAAGATTAGTTTATGGTGGACATATCATTTCATTGTGCCGAGCAATTAGTTACAACGGCTTAGGAAATGCAATTTGGCTTGCTGCAATCAACAGCGGACAACATACAAATCCAACTTTTGCCAACGATACGATTTATTGCCAAAGTGAAATCATTGATAAAAAAGAGCTAAAAAAACGAACTGATATTGCTCTTATTAGAATAAAAATGCAAGGCATCAAAGATGCAACCTTAGAAAAATTATCCAAGATAAACCAGCAAAGTGAAAGTAAACCACATGAAGATTTAGTACTCCAACTAGACTATTGGGCTTATATGTTGAAGTAAGTAGTTGAATTAGTATTTTAATTAATAATTCGATTACCCTGTAAACCACCACAATGAATCAGTAATACTTTACTGCCCCTCGGGAAATAGTCGTGCGTAATTAAATCATTAACGGCATAAAAAGCTTTACCGCTATATATAGGTTCCAACTCAATATTGTAGTCACTTGAAAAATGTTGAATAAAGTCAATTAATGCTGCCGTTTTTTTAGCATATCCACCAAATTCATACCCACTAATAATTTGTGGTAACTGCTCACCCGCTTTCAATAAGTTACTAATATCCATAGATACTTGCGCTGCATTATTTAATATAGAGATGCCAATTATTTTTGTGTCAGATTTTTTTTTCTTCACTCCAACCGACAGGCCAGCCAATGTAGCCCCTGTCGCGGTCGCCATAACAACATAATCATAAGGAGATGATATTTCCATAAAAATTTCAGCCGTTCCTTTTAGCGCTAAATGATGGAAACCACCTTCTTCTATCCAAAAAATATTGTTTTCAAGTGTCGGAGGTTTATTCCTCATTTGCCGATACTCAATCCGGTTAACATAAATAATTTCAGCCCCCCATCGAGAGGCATCAATTAACGTAGGAGTTAACGCCTGTTCTGAATATCCTCGAATAAATAACTGGATAGACCAATCTAACCTATAAGCAATATAGGCTAGAGCATGCACTAAATTAGAGTAAGGCCCTCCCATTACGGCTATTTTATTCACTCCAAGAGACTCTATATGTAAGAGCAAATGTTTTAATTTTCGCCATTTATTACCCGAAACGATAGGGTGTAATAAATCATCTCTTTTAACATCAAGATAAACGCACTTTTCTTGAGCAATAGATAGTGGAATGGGTTGAATAAAAGAAGTGTTTAACTCAGAAAAAAAATGAGATACTCTTGAAAGCCTCATAATAAAAACCGACCAGAAAAATCAGATCGGCGATTATGACTATTAAGTGACAGAAAATCTAGAGTTATTGATTAACAACTTTTTGTGAAGTTAAGAGCCAAGAAGAGTCTTTTCTTCGTCTATCAACTCTTAAGCGGCGATCTAAACCAAAATTCTTTAAGAGAGTTTCAATTCTCTCATTATGATGAGAACGTCTTCTCTCTTGTCGGCGCTCAGGGCCAACATAAGCCTTATCGCCATCAATAACTGCAAAATTAAGATCTTTTGATTTTCCTTTACCCATCACAGGTTCCTCTTCTTTGAGTGACTCTCAAGTTACGATAAAACACAAAACTCACCTATTCCTATATAGACGAACTATGCACTCGTTTAATTCCTGAGATATTTTAGTAATTTTAATCTTATTTGGTCAAAAATCAAACATTAACCTGATAATCGGATCGTTTTCAGTGACAAAATCTCTAATCTTTGCATTTTGAGATAACAATTTTTACTCCTAATTCCAAGTACTTATAAAAACTATAATTCTTAAAAAGTAATTATTATTTCGATATAAGTTGGTTAATAAATTAAAAGAAAGCTGTATTTTTTGAGATATAAACTATGCTTGTCATATTTATGTCAAAAATCTTACATACAATCCTCTCAAATTAAATATTTAAGTAAATTTACACCTAACTAAACTCGGAGCAACATAAACGATGAAATTAAGAAACTTTGCACTGTCTAGTATCGCGCTAGCATGTATGGCAACTACTGGTACAGTCGCCGCAGAAGATGAATGGGTTGATGTGTACGGTAAAATAATGCTAACACTCGATAAAGTTGACGAGGACAACGGCGATGATCAGTGGGAAGTAAACAGCAATGCGTCTCGCTTTGGAGTGAAAGGTAAAGGAGCTGCTGGTAATTTAGAAGCTTTCTATCAATTAGAATGGGAAGTCGATATCGCCGATGAATCAAAAGAGAAAAATATTAAATCTCGTAATCAGTTTGTTGGTGTAAGAGGTGGTTTTGGTGAAATTTTAGGGGGACGTTCAGATACACCAACTAAAAAATTACAAAAGAAAATTGATCTTTTTGGTGACTTACAAGGTGATATCAAACACACTTTCAATGCAGAAGTCAGAGCGAGCAACATCGTCCAATACTCTACGCCTAAAATGGGCGGTTTTAAAGCAAAGTTAGCTTTACTTCCTGGAGAAGATACAGGCAGTAATGATGGCTTAGCTGATGCTACTTCGATTGCCCTAGAATATAAAACCGGAGGCTTAAACCTTGGCCTATCAATGGATTCTGATGTTGAAGGCGAAAACGTTGATACAACACGTATTATGGCGCAATACAAAATGGATGCTTGGCAATTTGGCTTAATGTACCAAGATACCGATAATAACGGTACTGATGGTGACGGAATAATGGCTAGCGTAAAATACTCTTCAGGCGATAATGCATTTAAACTTCAAGTGATTGATTCTGATGCATGGGAAGCTGGTGTTAGCTCTAAAATAAAATACACTTCTCAAACTTCTATCGGCTGGGATCACAAGTTAGGAAAGAAAACAACCTTCTTTACTTATCTAACATTAAGTGAAGAAGGTGCTAATGAAGATGAAGATAGCATCTTCGGTATCGGGTTAGTTCAAAAGTTCTAAGACTTACAACCTTCAAAAATCCCAGTTTGTTCCTGCCAACTGGGATTTTTATTTAAAATAACTGTTTTATCATTAAACAGCTTTTAGATGTTTTTCTATATTTTTCATACGTTTGGGCTGGCTAAAAAAGAATCCTTGAGCCGCATCTATTCGTGATTTTTTTAAATATTCTGCATCACCAGACTTTTCTACCCCTTCGGCAAACACCTGAATTTTTTTACTTTGTAAATTAATCATTAAAGACTTTAATAAAAGCTGTTGTTCTTTATTTTTGTCGATATCAAAAATTACACGTCGATCAATTTTTACCGATTTTATTGGTAAGATATCTAAAAAAGATAAATCTTCATCAGGCGCTCCAAAGTGTTCAACACACCAGCTAGCCCCTAGCTCAACCACATTAGACATCACTTTGCGCAAATTGATTAAATACTGATTGATATGCGACTCTTTAATTTCAAAGATAATATGCTGTGAAAGCTTAGGGTAGCTTGATAATTTAGTGATTAACCAAGAAACAAAAGACTCATCCAATAAGCTAGAAATAAATAAATTGATTGAATAATAATGGCTACTGATAGAAGACTCATTAAATAGGCAATGTTTAATTACACCATCAACGACTTGTCTATCAAACTCGGTGGCTAAACCACAATCGTGAGCCATTGGTAAAAAAGTGTCAGCGGCAATAACCTCTTTACCATCTTCTATTCGGGCTAACACTTCTTGATAGATAATTTCATTGTCATTAAAAAAATGAATTTGCTGACCAAATAATTGCAACTGTCTTTTTTCAAGAACAACACTTAAAAAATTACGCCAGCGCAAATGCCCTCTAACTTGACTATCAGCTAAAGGTTCGCCATACATATACCAGTTATTTCCACCTTGTAGCTGAGAGTTGCGTAAAGCCATATCTGCTTCTGCTACCACTTTATAGTAATCAAAACCTTGTTTATATGCAGATATACCGATATCAACAAACCTATCTTTTATAGGTGTCGTATCGAACAAGCTTTTATCAAGTTGGGAAATTAAAGTTTTACAAATTTTATCAGTATTATCTCTTGACTGGTTAGGCAACAAAAGCGCGAAGTCATTGTCTCGTAAACGTGCAACTAATGAATTTAAAATCGTTTTGCTAAATCCTTTTAATAAATTAGCAATTGCTTTCAACATGCTATCAGTTAAAACAATGGATTCAGGTAAATCTGACTCATGAAAACTAATAATCATAAAAAGTCCAGATTCATCTTCTTCATGATTATGTAAGCGCACTTGAAATTCAGCTTTAAAAAACAACTGGTTCCCCAAACCAGTCACCTCATCAACATAAGATATTTTTCTGATTTGCTCGGTCAACTCAACTTTATCTTTGTTTAGCAAGCTATTCTTTAAGATTAACTGGTTAATAACTCGACTAATTGGATTAGATATTTTTTCAAATTTAGCTTTCGACAAGTTATTACTATCCGACAACAGATAAGCAGCAAAACTTTCAACTTGAAAAACCCAACGAAACAATAAATAGACAGTCATCACAATACTAGATACAAATAAGCCTATTAATAAAATAAATTCAAAGCTCCAAAAGGGGCTTTGAAAGTCAGTGGGTTTAAAATAGAGTTTTAAAGTAAACAAACCACTTTTGTCTTTATCTCCATGTATATATAAGTTTTGACTAAAGCCTTCAGGCTCGCCAATAGACTTTTCACTTAAAATTTTATTTTGAGTGTTAAAAAGTTGCCAATAACTAATTTCGGGCTCATTGTCTAGCTGCTGTAATAACCAACCGAGATTTTGTCGCTCAGAAATTTGAGAATTTATAACCAGTAGATTTATACGAGAAATAGTAGCAGCTTTAAGTGATTGATAATCTGCATTTTGTCGACTAGCCTTATCAACCAATAGAGAATTAATAATCCATAAAAAAGTAGAAGTTAAAATCAAAAGAAGTATGATTAATTGCTTTAATTGATGTTTAACCACCCCGCTCTCCCAAGTTGCTCCAGCAAAAATGATAGACCAAGCCCATATACCAAGCTTAGTACATCTAACCATTATTTTTATTTTAAATTGAGATAATAAGTCCTTTGTTTACTACCAATAAAAGCCGTATCATAGCAATTGACTCATCATAATTTAATAATAAGGAGAGATTCTGTGAAATCATTCTTAATAATCATATTTTTAATAGCAAGTTTTTCTATTTCCGCTAATTCTAATCGTTGGGAAGGTGTACCTCTACCCCAATTTCAGCTATCAGATCAAACGGGTAAAGTTAGAACTAACGATGATTTTATTGGCCAATGGCTAATTGTTTATTTTTATCCTAAAGACAAAACCTCTGGGTGTACATTAGAAGCACAAAAATTCACTGAAGATTATCAACAGTTTAAAAAGCTGAATACAGAAATCATAGGAGTGAGTTATGACGATGTAGACTCTCACAAAGAATTTGCAGAATTACATAATATGCCTTTTATTTTGCTTGCAGATACCAACGCTCAGCTCAGTAAGGCGCTAAAAGTTGACCGCCTATTACCTTGGCCGCATGCAAGTCGACAAACCTTTATTGTTAACCCACAAGGAAAAATCGCTTACCATATAAAAGATGTTACACCGAAGGTACACTCACAAGAGTTGTTGAAACTACTGAAAAAACTACAAAAACCAAATATCAAAAGTTAATTCATTAACTTTCTATAAAGTTAATCAGATCATCTCCATAAATAGGTTTATCAAGCATAAATAATTTTAACTGATTAATTTTTAACATAAGTTCATTAGGTAGCTGTTTAACCATAATAGCTGCCTTCGCCCTTTTTTGTTTTTTAAGAATATTAGAAAGTGTATCTAAATCCGTATTATTTGATATAACAGAATCAATTATTATAAAGTCAAATTGCATTTCCCAGCATGAGTCAGCAGCTTTTTCAATGGATGCAGCTTGGATAAACTCCCAATCAGGATAGTGGGACATAATGCCATCTTGAATCATCATTCTAGCCACCATGCTTTTACCAACAATCATGATATTTTTTGACTGTAAACCTTCCGACATGCATTACACCTAACCAATCTCCGAACTCATAAAAATAACTATCCATCTCAGACAATTATAGAAGGCAAACAATAAAAAAGAGACTTTATTCTAGTGAACCCCGTCAAACTTTGAACAAAGTTTTTACTAGAAACAAATACCAAGAACTTAAAGTCTTCTATATAACTAATAAATTCAAGTAGTTAGAACAGTCGTCAATTCGCTCAATTATTTGGTAAATATATCAAAATAAACCTTCTCCCTAAAAATCAAAGAGAGCCCAAGCTCCCTTTGATTTCTTATAATTGGTTAATATTAAAACTCTTTATCTAAACTATCTTTTATTTCGTAATGCCGAGCATCTAGTCCAGACACTTCAGGAAATGTTGCTGAAATGCAAATTGAAGAGAAAGTACCAACAAGAACACCTGAAAATAATGCAACAGAAAATCCTTCTAGGGGAGAACCAGCTAACCACCAGATACAAATAATTGTCGCAAGTGTCGTACCTGAAGTAATTAAAGTACGACTAAAAGTAGAGGCGATTGCCAGGTTAATAATCTTGTTTAAATCCATTTTACTTTTTTCTTTCATTAACTCTCGAATACGATCCGACACAATAATTGAATCATTTAGAGAATAACCAATTATTGCCAATAAACTCGCTAATACCGTTAAATTAAATTCTAAACCTGTCCATGCAAAAAGACCTAATACAAGAATAATATCGTGTATTAACGCTAATATAGCACCGACGGCAAAACGCCACTCAAAGCGTGCAGACAGATAAAGCATTATAATAATCAGCGCTGTTAGCATAGCAAGGCCACCTTGTTCTATCAGCTCTTTTCCAACTTGAGATCCCAGGTAATCGGAATCTAAGGCATTAATGACAATTTGATTATTAAGAAAGTATGGTTCTTGACTAAGAGCATCTAACCATGACTGGCTTGTGCTCCCATCATTAACATCTGGTTGACGGACACTCCAATTAGACAAGTCACCAGTTGAAGTTAATTTAAATTGACCATGAATATTTTTTTCTAGCAATAGCTGTACTTTACTTTGAGTAACAGCTTGGCTCGTCGAAAATTCTGTAATAAAACCACCAGTAAAATCAACCCCTAAATTTAACCCTTTAGCCAAGAAAGCATACATAGAAAAGACAATAAAAATAAGCGATAAAACTAAACCTGAGTAACGATAATATGAAATATTTTTAGATAAAAAATTCATCATGATCTTCCTGAGCAGTTTGATTTTGAAACAGAACGAATATAAAACAAGTTAGTTAACACACGAGAAATAAAAACTCCAGTAAACATACTTGTTAAAATACCAAGACCTAAAGTAATAGCAAATCCTTTTACAGCGCCATATCCAATAGTGTATAAAATTATTGCTGTTACTAATGTTGTTATATTTGCATCAAATATTGTCGCAAAAGCATTTCGATATCCGTATTCAACAGACAGCGCTAAACTTCTACCGCGCTTTTTTTCTTCTTTAATCCTCTCAAAAATCAGTACATTTGAATCAACAGCCATACCAACAGTTAATACAAAACCAGCAATTCCTGGTAACGTTAGTACAACCCCAGGAAGCAACGACATCAAGCCAAGTAAACATAATAAGTTTAAAAGCAGGGTGCAATTGGCAATTAAACCTAAGCGTCGATACCAAATCACCATAAATAATAAAGTCAACGCTATCCCTAAAGCTAGCGCCAACATTCCACTTTGAATATTTGTATCACCAAGAGTTGCATTGATTGTACGTTGTTTTACAATGGTAACTGGCACAGTTAAAGAACCAGCTCTAATTAATAGTGCTAATTTTTTTGCCTCTTGGAAACTAGAAAGATTAGTAATGCTAAATCGAGCGCTTAACTGCGACTGAATGGTTGCAATACTAATAACTCGACTGACTTTTTCGCTCTGTCCTTGAGCATTTTGATAATACTCTGAAAAAACGCTAGCCATAGGTTTACCGATATTTTCAGACGAGAACTTAAGCATTTTTTCGCCACCAATATCATTTAGTACCAAGTTGACTAATGGAATCCCCATCTCATCGCGACCAGCTTGAGCATTAATAATATGTTCGCCAGAAAAAATAGGAATAGGAGCAACATTAACAGATTCTCCGTTTGTTAATTTAAAGGCTTTATTACTTTTTGCTTGTAATTGATAAAAGTCAAGTGTTGCCGTTGCACCGATGGTTGCTTTAGCTTCTTTAGGATCCTTAACTCCAGGCAGCTCAATTCGAATTCTGTTTTTACCTAATCTCTGCGTTACCGCTTCTGTAATACCCAACTCATCAATTCGCCCTCGCATTGTTGTTAAAACTTGTGACATGACTTCTTGATGATATTTCACTTTTTCAGCATCAGAATAGAAAATCAAGGCTGTTTTATTATTAAGGAATTGAACCGTCAATGTTGGAAATTGTTTCTGCATATCCAAAACCACCTGTTTAAACTTGTTTTTTGATTGTAAGTTTATAACTATTTGATTTTGTGAATTAATACTGACTTTTGAATGGTAAACACCACTACTTTTCATTGACTTTTTTATTGTTTGCTCAATGAGTTGTATTTTTTCAGAAAAAGCACGCTCTACATCAACACTTAATATAAATAGCACTCCCCCACTTAAATCAAGCCCCAATTTAATAGGTTCTGCACCAATACGCTTAAGCCACAGTGGCATCTTATTTTTTATTATTTGTTTAACGGTATAACTATCACCTAATTTTCCAATCAATATTTTTTCAGCTATTCCAATATCACTTTCGGTATCAAAAATGATATTACTACTATTTTCTTGTGAACTAATTGAGTTAACAGAAAAACCTTCCTTAGACAAAATTTTCTTTATTTTTTTTGCACTAACAACTTGAGCTGGCTCATACTTATTAGATACCTGCAAAACGATTTGTTCTCTATAAATATTGGGTAGCATACTAATAAGTAAAAATATTAATACAGTGAAGATAGTCAGATATTGCCAGCAAGAATATTGTTTAATACCCACGCGAGCCTGAGGTTTACACCTCATATTCTTTGAAATAGTTTTCATTTTAAAATCTCTCTAAAATTGAACAACAATTAATCTAAAAATAAAAACAGATAAAACTTATCGTTTTATTCATAATTAATTAAAGTAAAAATGGATAGCGCTAAAAAACAGCTAATCCGAAGACGTTTATTTAGCTAAACAAAGTAGAAGAGAGATTAATAATAGGTAATGCAAGCGGTATACAGAAAGCTGCCTTCTTTCCAGCCAGACACTCTGTTTTTCACAAACTGTACTGGCTGCATAAACCAAGGTATTACGTCTAATAAAGAAAATAACTCATCAAATGATTGAAAGATAAAAAAAGGAGGTTCCTGAATACTTTTATAATAGTAGATGGGATTAGTTTGAGTATAGCTCCTAAAAAAAACAGCATTTAAAAGCGTTGATGTAAATGGTAATCCGTCAGGAAAATATTGATTTAATTTTAATAAAATGGAGGGAGACTCATAAAGTAATTCAATGTCATTTAATATTTCAGACTCACCACCATTCACTTCATTACTATCAAAGTTATTACTCTTAATATCATCGTTTGCAGGTTTGTTAATTGTTAACGAGCTAGCGATAGAATTGACATCTTGCAATGTTAATTTTTCTACATCAAAAATGGCTTCACTATTAACAGTCGCTATAGGTGGACTTAAATAGTTTTCAGCATGACTCAAATTAGTCCAACTCAACAGGAGAGGCAGTATGAAAAGTAGAAATATTTTATTATATAAGCATTTCATCAATAGTATCTTTAGAAGATTATCTTTAGACAGTCTTACTCTCAAAGTTATTGAGGTCTAGCTAATAATGGGGATAAAAATAAAAAACACAATAGAAACTGTTCAATATTGCTGTATAAAAAGCCTATATTTAAAATGGTAAATATAGGCTTAATTTAAATGATTTTATTTTTTATCGATATTAATTGGCTTTTACTAGCTTCATTGGTTGAATTTTTTTATACGTTAAACAACGCCAAAACCACTCTAATGGACCAAATTTATAATGATTAAGCCACCATTTAGAAAGTATTAATTGGAAAATAATAATGGCAATAGCAACCAACAGTTGGGGGCCCCTTGATATTTGTCCAAACATGCCAGCACCATAACCATAAAATAACGTACTTAAAATAACCGTATGCATAATATAGTTGGTTAATGCCATACGTCCAAGCGGAGCAAGGCGATCTAGTCTAGAGCGCCACCTTTCAGATTGATACATACAAACAGCAACACCAAGATAACCAGCAGTAACAATCACTTGAGAAAACTGAAACATCATATTAGCAACAATATTGACATTTGTTGTTTCTTTTGTGACGGGGTATTGAAGAATAGTTAAAGAAGCAACGGTTATGCCAAAACCAAAAATCATTCCAAGCCAAGCCAGCGACTTGAATAATATCATGTTGTTTTTAGCATTTTTTAAAACACCACTTGCAATTAGCCAATATCCTAGAAGAAAAATAGGTAAAAGCAATAGTAGTGAAAACATCACGGCTCTTCCAATTGCAGGCAGAGCTTTTTGAGAACGCCAAACCACTCCAGATAAGTAATTAGAATCAGTTACCGCGGCAATTTCTTTATGACTTTTTTCTTCTCTTTTAATTTTAGACTCTGAACGTTTTTCGGCCAAATAACTAATTCGTTCCTCTCTTGTCATTAAGTCAATATCTTTCTCTTCTTCTTTAGTCACATCATCTTTTACCGCTTCTTTATTTTCGGTTGATTCAACCTTTTCAATATCTGACTTATTAGCTGTAGCATCTCCTTTATTGATAGACTCATTATTACCTTCTTCTAATGGTTTCTCAGCAACTATTTTGGAGGGGGATTCAGAGCTTTCACTTTTACCAATATCTTTTTCTATCTTTTCTGATTCACTTACTGGTTTTTTAGCAGTTGAATTTAACCTAGCCTTTTCAGTTAACTCATTAGCCAAACTAACAATTTCTTGACGTTCGCTCCATTGTCTATCAAGCTCAATTCGATCTGTAGTCATCCCTATTCCAAAACCAATTATAGTTGAAACCACAATAGGCAAAGCAAGTACTGTAAGGCCAAAGTTTCGAAAAGATTCTGGTTGTGAAAAGCGCTGTAGAAACTTTGTTTTGGTAAGGCTTATCCAACCTAAAAGTAAAAGGCCAGCAATAGCATAATCATGTAAAATATCACCATCCCAAAGAAATATAAAATGTGCCATACCAAAGACAAACAAAGCTAACATACGGCGAATAAACATACCATTAAATGGTCTTTGAGCTTGTTGAGCTTTAAGTAACATTACCGCAAACCCCATTCCAAATAATAATGCAAATAGCTTATAAATTTTGCCTTCAATAAAAACTTTTACAAACCAGCTAGCAGCATAATCAACCCCACTAATTGCAGGATCAAACTGGCCTAACTCACCAGTTGGGCGATTAAACCATTCAATATTCATCATAAGAATACCAATTAATGCAAAACCTCTGAGTGCATCCATGACACCAAAACGTTCAGAGTCAGTAATTGGTGATAAGCTTTTAGTTGTAGTCGCTAAATTAGCATTGGTTTTGGTAGAGTTGTTCGATGAGGCTGCCGAAGAGACCTCTCCGTTGGTATTATTACTTTCAGACATCCAGGTAACCTCTTTATAAATTAATAATTTTATTAATCATAGAATAAAAAATGCAATTGGTTAACATAAAGAATGTTACAGAACCCCCAAGAGTGTGTATTTGTGTGTATTACTCAAGTAGTTCAGTAATACTTAATCGTTTTTGGATAGAGATATATGTAACAGCTAGCTATTGCTATTTATTTCTTTTATAGCTAATCTTTGCTACTTTAATTTAATCAAAAACGAGTTATTCAACAGCTAAATTTTCAGATATATCTATGGGTAAATTTTTAACCTTCACACAAAACTTACACGGTAGAGACTTTATTTGTTCAGATATTCATGGCCATTTTTATTTATTAGAAGAAAAACTAGAAGACTGTGGTTTTGATAAAAATTTAGATCGCTTATTTTGTTTGGGCGACCTAATTGATCGAGGAGAAGATTCTATACTCGCGTTTGATTACTTGGAAGAATCATGGTTTTACTCTATATTAGGTAATCATGAAATCATGTTAATCGATGCCTATGAAAGCAACAATGATATAGCCAAACAGCAATGGTATTCATGGGGCGGTGAGTGGGCGCAAGATTTATCTGATAATGACTTAGCAAACTTTTATCAGTCACTGATTCAACAACCTATTGCTATCGAACTAGCAATAACCAATCATAAGAAAGTTGGTTTAGTCCATGCAAACCTTCCGGCAGTTGCAGATTGGAGTGATATTGCTTCTCAACTAAAAGAGCTTCCTAATAAACACTTTTCTTACAACCCCCTTCTGTTTACTCTATTATGGTCAAAAGCAAGTATTGCTGACGAAGAAAAAATGCAAACCGTTAGTGGCATAGATCATATTTTTCATGGCCACACTATTAAAGAACAAATTACTACAATAAAAAATCGTAGTTTTCTTGATTTAGGTAGCTATCGAAACTTTAATATTGGGTTTATCGAACCAAATAAGTTTTTAACTCCCTCCAATTAAAACGTTTACTCAAAGCATTAATCGAATATAAAAACCAATACTCATATAAAAATACAATTAGTTCTCAGCGTTCATTCATAAAAAGTATTAATAAAAGTTATCTCAAGTAACAAAATACTCGACTAATCAACAAAATATTGTCCTATCTTTTCCATTTTGCCACTCTTTCCATCACTATTTAAACAATAAACATTCGAAAAAGGTGGGCAAAATGGATCTAGCAGTTTACATTTTAATGTGCATATTTTTAATTGTCGGTGTCTATCAATTTTATTTTTTAACTCAAAACCATGCTAAACGCCAACCCAAAAATTTAGAAACTTTTCTTGACAAGAAATTTCACTTAAAGCCTAAGTGGACATGGGTTTATAGTGGCCTTTACTATCCGGTGATAATACTTATTATTTTTTCAGTTGATGGGATGCGCGCCTTTAATTATACCGCGATGAGCTACTTTATTTTGCTCTTTATGCAAATGGCATTTTTTTATTTTTACCCAGTAGCCACCCCTGTATCGTGGCGAGAAAACATACAAGGTGATCGTTATTCGGTTTGGTTACTCAAATTAGTTCATCGATTTGATAAATCTAGCAATTGCTTTCCTAGTATGCATGTCAGTGTTGCGACTTTAACCGCTCTTCACCTAATGAGTAACACTCCTTGGTTAGGTGCTTGGCCAATGTTATTTCCAGTATTAATCGCATTAAGTGCGCTCTATACCAAACAGCATTATGTTGCAGACTTATTGCCTGGTGCAGCCTTAGGTTGGTGTGCTTTCCAAATATTCTCTGTAATGTATATTGCTTAACGAATAAATTAACCAGCAGCTTAATACATTTTTACCGTATAAGCTGCTGCAAAAATACTAGATTTTATCTTGTGTTTTTGTTTCAAAGTCACTGGCATTATGGCGCTCATGTAGCTGTTCTTCTGGTTCTCCCCAAGTTCGATTGACTTTTATGCCTCGCTGAACAGCCTGTCGAGATAGAACGGCTTTAGCCCATCTCATAAGATGAGTATAAGTGTGAGCTTCCAAAAATTCTGCCGCATTATATACCCTATTTAGCACTAATGAGCCATACCAGGACCAAATAGCAATATCAGCAATAGTGTACTCATCACCACAAATAAACTTTTTATCAGCAAGCTGTTTATCGAGCACATCTAATTGACGTTTGACTTCCATCGTGAACCGATCGATACAATATTCTATTTTCTCAGGCGCATAACTATAAAAATGCCCGAAACCTCCACCTAAATAAGGGGCACTTCCCATTTGCCAAAAAAGCCAAGACATGCATTCTGTTTTTTTCGAAAGTTCTTGTGGAATAAATGCATTAAACTTTTCAGCCAGATACAATAAGATCGCACCAGATTCAAAGACTTTAATTGGTGTATCAGTACTATTATCAACTAAAGCTGGAATTTTGGAATTAGGATTGATATCAACAAAGCCGCTTCCAAACTGCTGGCCTTCATTTATTTTGATTAAATGTGCATCATATTCAGCACCAGAAAAACCACGGGCAAGTAACTCTTCTAGCATTATGGTCACTTTAATCCCATTGGGTGTTGCTAGTGAATAAAGTTGGATAGGGTGTTTACCAACAGGTAATACTTTGTCATGAGTAGCGCCTGATATAGGTCGATTAATATTGGCCCATTCACCACCATTCTTTGATTCCCACTTCCACACTTTTGGCGGTGTGTAGCTTTGCAAATTACTCATTATACTATTCCTATGTTTATTATTTAATCGCTTAACTTCAGCAGTCTTACATTAAGATCTTATATTTAGATAATTATCATTTAAAAATATTACTAACGACTGAAAAATATTTAATGAAAAAACAGTATTCAATATATTGTCTTTATTTCAAATAACAAGGTAGTAACATTAAATTTTAAAAACAAATAAGTACAACTTTCTAAATTTAAAAAGGCTCAAAATGAGTAATAAACATAATAATAAGGCTTTACTTCCTGCTCCGCCACCACCTGATGAATAAGCTTCGACCTCAGGTAAAGGTTCTGGTTGATAAGCTTGTGATTCGCCAACTTTAGCAAATTGATAAGCAAAGTCATAACGCTGATTTAAATGATTAGTTGGACCTATAGGTACAATAGCAATCCAAAACTCGTTATTATTAGCCAAATTAATAACCAATGATTCGACCTTATTATCCACAACCTCAATTGACTGATACTGAATTGGAGAACCTGGCAACACCAGTACTAAACGCCATTCCATTTCTGATTGATAGCTAGTATCAACTTCAGATTGAAAACTAAACTCAACTTGCTCAAGTTCTTGATTTGCAAAATACAAATAAGAGGCTCCCCAACTCATCGGTTTACCTGGTTGTAAACTTTCACCAGGATAAACCCAATGATTAAACACTTGATAATGGTCACCTAAATATCGGCTAATTTGACTAATATCTTGCTTTGTTTGTTTTTGCATAATTAGGTCACCCTCAGGGTAATCCCACAGAATATTTTTAGCAGCATACTCGGTAAAAATATCAGCTAACTCCAGTCCAAAATCATCTGAAACAATTTTTTTAATGGTCGCTAAAGCATTGAGATACTCTCCCTGTGCAACTTGCATTTCCATATTTTCTAATACTTTTTGAATAATATCTGTTGCTGTACTTTGCGCTAAGAAGTCAAGGAAGAAAACCATTGAATAATGATGAACATTAGCAGGTGTATAGTCTTCATTACTTTGTTCTTTACGTCCATCGTAATCAAGCGACAAATCTGGTGTTTGCGACAATGACCAAACAAAAAGCTCATTTAACTCTAACTGCCCCCAAACTATGTTAGCAGCCCAACCTGCGCTAGCTTCCATAAACCAAGTGGCTCTATCTCGATACACTCCATAATTAGACATTTCACCATAAGCAAACTGAATTGTATGAAAAAATTCATGGGTTGAATGTAATAACGAATTCTCACCTGTATAATTTAAAACTTCTCGGCTCATCATAATAAATGGATAGCCATCATCATCGACTAATGCTTGACCAGAAAAGCCTTTAAATGGCACATCATGGCCACCAGCAGTTTCTAAGTAAATATTTAATTTATATTGATCTAATGGTGCAGAAAATTGATGGTTTTCAATCAATACTTGCCAAGAATATTCCATTCTATCGAGTTCTTCACGAAGTAAGTTTTCTTGACCTAAAAACTCATTATCATACCAATAAGCAAAATGTTCTGACTCTACAACATTTCTTGCACCATATGGATTACGAAGCGCTAATACACTAGCAACGTCCCCCATCACTCTAGCTTTTTGCGGACTATAGTTAGCGGGTGGAGAAAATTCATTTGCAGTGCATAATGAAAAATATAAGCATAAATAAGCTAACAATAATAATTTAGGTGACGCTTTAAATGTATAAGACATAGATATTTTTAATTCTCAACAAAATGTAAATTAGTTTATTAAAACCACTACTATTTAATACAACCTCATAATAGGGCTCAACCATCACTCTATATCTACCAAAAAAGTCGGGGGTTTGCTGTATATTTACACTGATGTTTTACTAATATTTAGCTAATCCTTTATAAATCAACAGCTTAAGTGACATGGTAATATAATCCTACTCTTAAAAGTAAGCCAGCTTATCACTCTAAATTCACAATATGTCAAATTATCGCCTAACCAACACTCCTTAAAAGTCAATCCATGATAAAACATCAAAAATAAAATTTATCAAAATGGGGGAAACGGCAGTTATCCTATTTTGTGTTTTGTATAGCGACAGGTATAAAAAATTTGTATTACTTCGTAGACATAATCTTTTGCTTGGGCTGGCTTGAAGTAACTATTCAAAATACACTTTCTTTTTAACCCTCACCTTTGTTTTTATTACGTTTCCCAAGTATGAGTCTGACAACTTTCACAACTCGCTTTAATATTGGGTGGTTTTTCACTAATATTTTTACAGCATATTGATCCGCTTCTTTTTCCTGTTCAGGATCTTGGCCAAAAGAATGCCTATGCACATGGTGGCCAATCTCATGATACAGCGTCGTTTCTATGTTCAATAAAAAGAAATACGAGAAAGGGTTAAATCGAGAAGTAGTAATATCCCATTCCACCATTATGCTACAGAGGATTGGCATGTAGGTCCCTCTGTAATCAACATTTTGTTTAGGAATCAAATAAAGCCGCTCTACCTCTTCAAGGTCTTCTTCAGGAACTAAAGAGAGCCACTTTGTTATTTTATTTTTTATTCTTTGGGTATCAATTAATTCTTTTGACTGATAGATATTGACGTTCCTAATTCGAAAAGAGTTAAATTCATCCAAAGTGAACTTTAAGATCGAATCAATTCTGCCATCGACAATTTTACTACATCCCTTTTCTCGAATTTTTGCACTGACTTCATTAGCTCTCTTTTCATCAATATCATGAATCAATCCTAAGAGACCTGTAAAAATACTAATTTCAACGCCGACTTTATTTCCGTTCCATTTATAAGACATCAACTGCTTTTCGATTGCTGGCAGAGCGATTTCACCAATTTCAAAAAGCTCACGGTGACTTTGGTAAATTGCTTCACCAGAATTGTGTGCTAACCCCCTAAGCAAGTTGTTCAGTATTTTATCGACTTCTAGTGCAGTATCCATTTTTCATTTTTTCGTTGAGCAGCAAGTTATTATCACTCAATTTGACCAGCGAACGACACAGTTTAAACGCCAGTATGTTACAAACATAGCGATTAAAAAGAAAACAAATTAATAACATTGGAGCAAGAGATAAGCATAAATTATTGTCAGAATACACGCATGAATGAGGTGTCTTTATATAGATATTAGTTATCATATTCGAGTTTGCAAATGTCCAACATTGAACCCAGCCCGCTTTATCCATATCGCGACTTTTGCACCTTTTCACATTGACCTGAGTGATATTCGTGGACTATCCTTTTATTCTAAAACTCTGATATTCAACAACGAAGTTGAAATTTATGACTAAGAACATAAAAAAGAAAAAAATCGTTCTTTACAACCCTCAGGCTGTTTTTTATACACTTCCGCTGTCTTTACTGGCGTTGGGCTCAACATTAGATCCTGAGCGTTACGAAATAAAAATCATTGATGCTCGGCTAGAGCCAGATCCGCTTGCGCTAGTTTTAAAGGAAATTGAGGGGGCTTTGTGCTTTGGCGTTACAGTGCTAACAGGAGCCCCTATTCTTGACGCATTACAAGTAACACGTGCAGTTAAATCTAAAATACCGACTTTAACAACTATTTGGGGAGGGTGGCACCCTTCTCTTTTCCCACTAGGTCCGTTAGAAGAAACTTGTATTGATGTCAGCGTACAGGGACAAGGCGAAAAAACCTTTCAAGAAATAGTCGAGCGGCTTAGCAATAATCAGGGGTTAGAAGGGGTTGAAGGCATCGCTTTTCGACAGCTTGGATTAGCGATGCGAAATCCAGCAAGAGCATTACTGCCAATGGATGATTTTCCCGAAATTAATTATGAGCTTGTTCCTGTCGAATCCTATTTCAAGCTCAAGAAAAAACGTCAACTCGATTATATATCTTCCACCGGATGCTTTTTCCGTTGCGCATTTTGTGCAGATCCTTTTGTTTATCAACGAAAATGGTCGGCGATAAGCCCTGAAAAAATGAGCGAACAATTACACCGCCTGTGGCAAAGGTACCAGTTTGACGATGTCAATTTTCAGGATGAAACGTTTTTTACTTATCGCAAGCGTACTGAATCTATTGCTGAAAACTTATTGCGGCTGGGGACTAAGTTCACCTGGGCTGCGACTTTACGCGGTGATCAGGGCTCCCGCTTGTCTGATGAGCATTTCAAATTATGTAAACAATCCGGGCTAAGAAGAGTTATGGTTGGCGTTGAATCTGGCTCACCTGAGATGTTAAAACGTATCGCTAAAGACGTAACGATTGAACAAATTCTTAATACCGCAGAAAAATGCATAAGACATAAAATAGCGGCTATTTTTCCTTTTATTATTGGCTTTCCCGGAGAGTCAGATGAGGATGTTAAATTATCACTCAATATGGTTAAACAGCTAAGGAATATGAGTCCTGATTTTGAAACACCTATTTTTTATTATAAACCCTACCCAGGTTCCAGTTTAGACATAGATGGACACCATACAAATTATACGCCGCCTTCAAATTTAAAAGAGTGGGCCCAGTTTGATTTTGTCGGCTCTAAAGGCCCCTGGGTAAGGCCCGAAACCTACAAGTTAGTTGAACGCTTCAAATTTTATAATCGGTTTTCTTGGGGGCAAAAAGAACGACGTTTATTTTCGCTGTTGAACACAATTTCTCGTTGGCGTTGCAATAATGATTATTATAGATTCCCAATTGAAAAGATTGTTATGGATTTGATTGCTCCTCAACAAAAGTTGTCTTGAGCCTTAATATAATCTATCAAGTATGTTCGAATTTCAGCACCATAAAAACATTAAATTTTCTGCAAACCCTTGAATGATGATATCCAAAAGCACTTGAATAGAGTATTCGTTTCTCTTTATTTCGGGAATAGAATAAATATAAGCATCACGTTCAGAGCTACTCATAGAGAAGAAAAACAATGAGTTGACCACATAATCGTAACTATTCCTTTAAACCCTCCGTTCAAAAACGAGTTGTATGTCTTATCCAAAGAGGCTAATAGCTCGGCGTCATAGATTGGAACAAAACCCAAAGATGGATAAGGTCCAAGCGATGCATCTTCCGCTGACAGCGATATTTTTTCGATTCCCGTTGATATCTTCATATTTTTAAACGACGTTAATAGCGCTTTAAACAAAGGATTAAATAAGCTCTTTACTCTTTTTACAAAGCTTTATGAATTGGACTTCCTTAGAAAAGCTCCCCCTCTAAAACAAAGAAAGCCACTATATTAAGCGGCTTTCAGACGATACTTTTACATTTTATATAGCTTCCAGCCTAAAAGGGAATATCATCATCAAACGAATCATCAAATCCTCCGCCCGCTGGCGCTTGCTGCTGCTGTGGTGGTGCGTAAGACTGCTGAGGTTGCTGCTGTTGTGGTGCGGCTTGACGCTGTTGACCTCCGCCCATACCAGCTCCACCTTCAGCACGACCGCCTAACATTTGCATCACTCCACTAAACCCATCAACAACGACCTCTGTGGTATAGCGATCTTGTCCTTGTTTGTCTTGCCATTTACGAGTTTGGAGTTTCCCTTCAATGTATATTTGAGAACCTTTACGTAGGTACTCCCCTGCAATTTCAGCTAACTTCCCAAAAATTGAGATTCGATGCCATTCTGTTTTTTCTTGCATTTGACCAGTATTCTTGTCTTTCCAGCTTTCACTTGTGGCAAGACTCAAGCTGGTGATAGCACTACCACTTGGGGTATAACGTACTTCAGGATCCTGGCCTAAATTTCCTACTAATATGACTTTATTGATGCCGCGACTGGCCATTAAGATACTCCTAACATTCACATTTAACTTTGGCTGGCAAAGCTCATTTTTTCACCAAACCATCTAGATTAACTGCTACTATATTTCTCTGAGCTGACATGATCAAGCAGCTTTTACTTAACTGGTGAATAAAGACTTAGATAACAATTGGTAGTATTCACTAATAAAGTAATACTACCATTGTAATTTCAATAGCTTAGCTAACAAAAGCGACAACAGAATAACTAAAACTCTAATCGAACACCAATAAATGCCGTATTGGATTTTAGATCGCTCCGACCAGCATAGCCCTCAAAGGTTGCATAAGCAGATAAGCCATTAGTCAAAATAGTTGATACACCTAGCATCCACGTCAAATAATCATTATCTTGAACCTGCGAGGTATAGTTGAAATTATTTGTCCCTGTATTCGCAGAAAGTCCCCCATTAACATCAAAGGTATCCTTTGAATAATGATGTTCCCACCCTAAACTCACTTGAGGAATAATCACCCCAAACGAAGCGTTGATATTCCAACTAAAATCAGCCGCAATATTTGATAAAAATTTCTCTAAATCAAGTTTATCGACAGTCGCAACCGATATAGCACCTGTTGCTAGCTCTTGATAGCCATCAACGCTGATTTCAGCGTAATTCAAAAGCCCTGACAAACGGAGCTCCATATTATCAAAGTTAAAAGTATAGCCTGTACTTAATGCAAAATTTGTTTCTTGACCATCGGTATCTCCTGAGGCTAAACCTGTAGTTGGCCCTATCGTTACTTTACGTTGTAAATCGTATTCACTATCGCCAAATGAAGCGATAAAATCGATATAGTATTGACTATCAAAGTAATAACTTCCAAAAAGAGAAAAACCTAATTGCTCATAATCTGTAGCGGAAGTTTTATCTTTTGCTCCCGCCTCTGTTGCTGCACGGCTGACTGCGGCTCCAACAATCACTTGATTATTAATTCGATAATCTAAACCCACACTTAAAAAGTTAGAGTCAAAATCAATATTGCCATGGGTTTCGCCTTTACGCTCACCCAATTCAACTGAGCCATTGGCAAAGAAACCTAAAGGGCTCACATTATTATTACCGGATGCTCCTCCTGAATCGTCATTACTACTAAAACCATAATTGCAAAGAGCAGGTAATAAGTTACAATCTAACGCCACACCATTGAGTGATAAATTCAAATTAGAAGTGTCTATTGTTTGTGTGCGCTGGCGAGAACGGTTAATTTGTTTCATCAAACCTCGAGTACGAGTAGTTGAAGATAACAAAGCAAAGGTTTTCATATCTTGAACTTGAGAAACTAAAGTACTTTGACCAGCTTCATTTAAAGCTTCTCGACTATTTAGTTCGGCCTGCGAAGCATCTAAAATATTGACATACAATAATTGAGTATTGTTAATCCTCGCGGTACTAGAGTTTCCACAATCAACAGAAACCTCCCTCATTGCAATAGTCACTACCTCTGTAGTTTCTTCCAAGCTATCTGCCAAAACAGTGAAAGTATTGTCAGTACTGGTAAAGGTTTGTCCAGCAGAAGCCTCAGCCGGAGTAGTATTAATCACAAATGATTCACTGGCTATTTGATAATCATCCGTAGTAGCAGTAGTAGAGCTCAGTAACAATTGACCGCTTATACTACAATTAGAATTAAAAAAATCAGTGTCACTGGTTTCTGGCTTAGCTGAAACAACCACATTATAAGTGTTACTATAAACGCCACCAGGCTCAGCAAGTAATACCGATGAGTCGGTGCCATTAAATAATAAATCAATAGCCTGTACTGATGGCATAAACAGTAAGCTAAAGCTAAAGAGGTTGAATGCAAAAAAATATTTTTTCATTTTTTTCGTTATCTGAATGAGTTGATAAAAGGTAGTATTCACGTTATTCCATTCCAATTGGTTGTATTAAAGTCCTGATATAAGATGATCGAAACTTAAGTAGCCGACGATTATAAATTATATTAAGCGTGATGGCCAATACAGGATTATTAAAAATTGATCGGCTTATTTTCTATAACGACAATAACGACACTACAATATTCCAACTCTCTAAATTAGAGTCCTGCAAACTATCAGTCAGGCAAAGTTCCCTGCTAAAAATATTAACCTTTTGAAAATAAAAGAAACCTTATGGCTTTAATATTAATAGATTACGAGGTTTCATTATCAATCACAGTCCTTATCAATAATGAATGCAATAAAGATTTCTTTTGCATTGGTTTGGTATGTTAGAATACCCACCTTTCATTACTAGTTAGGCTATTAACACTATTTAAATAATTGAAAAGTTGTTTAAATGAAGCAAGGAACTGTCATCATCATGCGAGCTTTATATACCCGTTTCTACTCTCATATTATTTTTTTATTATTTACAATTGCACTGTCTCAAATCACCGCTTGTGGCGGCGATAAAGAAGTCATTATCGAAGATCCTGCCCCGCGTTTAATTTTAGAAGCTGAAATCAGCACAGCAGAAAATACTTCCGGTACAATATATACAGCAACAACAGACGTTAATAACCCAACTTTTAGTTTGGCAAATGGCTCAGACTCAACGCTTTTTAATATCAATGCAACTACCGGTGAATTAGCTTTTTTAACACCACCACAACATAATGCAAGCGGAAACAATACTTATACAGTCCAAATTCAAATAGCTAATAGTGATGCTCTATTAGATACGCTAATTAATGTCACTGTCACAATAACCACCTCATTAATTGCGCCATCACTTGAGAATGCTCAGTCACAAAATTACACGACTGATAGCCCAATTACTCCTTTAAATTTTATTAATAATGGCGGCGGTTTATTAACGAATTGTTCTGCCAATAATTTACCCGCAGGTTTACAAATCAATATTTCCAGTGATGGTAATACTTGTGAAATTAGTGGAACACCAACAGAGCTATCGGAAGCAGTACATACGGTTACCGCAACCAATGCTATTGGTAGCAGTAGTGCTACCGTTTTAATTACTGTTACTCTAGCTTTGGCACAACCCAACATAGCCGATGCTTCTCCACAAACCTATACAGTCGATAATGTCATTCCAACTTTAAGTTTTGCGAATAATGGCGGCGGTTCATTAACCGATTGCTCCGCTGATACATTACCAGCTGGTTTACAAGTCACAGTTTCAACTGACAGTACTACTTGTGAAATTACAGGCACTCCAACCACAGCTCAACAAGAAACCACACATACGATTACAGCAACCAATAGTGCAGGTAACGGTAGTGCCAGCGTCAGTATAGTCGTAGTAGCCAGCACAGCACCACCAGCATTAGCAGATTCAACACCAAAAACTTATATCATCAACAGCGCTATGCCCGTTTATCAGTTTTCTAATACTGGCGGAGGCTCATTAACCGATTGCTCCGCTGATACATTACCAGCGGGTTTACAAGTCGTTATTTCTACCGACACAAATACTTGTGAAATTACAGGAACACCAACAGCCACCTCAGAAAATACTCACATAATTACCGCGACTAATAATAATGGCAGTAGTAATGCAACAATCAGTATAACAACGATTACCGAAGTACCTTTTATTACTCGCTGGAAAACCGATAACCCAGGTACGTCTAATGATACCCAAATTACAATAGGTACATACAGCAGTGCAACTTACAACTACCAAGTCGATTGGGGCGATGGCTCAACCGATACCAATGTAACAGGCGATATTACACATACTTATTCAGCAGCAGGCACTTACAACATTGAAATTAGTGGTGACTTCCCTCAAATTTATTTTCGCTCTGCGGGTGATACTCAAAAATTATTATCAGTAGAACAATGGGGAAATAGACAATGGCGCTCTATGAATAGAGCATTTGAAAATTGTAGTAATCTGGTTATCAATGCAATAGATACTCCAGACTTAACTTATGTTACCGATATGAGCTACATGTTCGAAGGCGCTTCATCTTTCAACCAAGATGTCAGCCAATGGGAAGTATCATCGGTTACTAATATGCAAAACACATTTTCTAACGCAACAACATTTAATCAAGACTTAAGCGACTGGGATGTCTCATC
Source organism: Aliikangiella litoralis (assembly GCF_052495765.1). The sequence goes on from NZ_CP199292.1 coordinate 4,505,024, forward strand.
GGTTACCAATATGCGATCAACATTTGCTGATGCAGCAGCCTTTAATGGAAATATCAGCAACTGGGATGTCTCATCGGTTACTAACATGCAAGGTATTTTTGCCAATGCCGTTGCTTTTAATCAAAATATCAGTCAATGGAATGTTTCCTCTGTTACAGATATGTCCTGGATGTTTTCTGGCGCAACTATTTTTAATCAAGCGATTGATAACTGGGATGTTTCTAACGTCACAACCATGCACCGTATGTTTCAAATCGCCACAACGTTTAATCAACCTATCGGCAGTTGGAATTTATCATCATTGACCGATATAACGACTATGTTTACCGGCGCATCCAGTTTTAATCAACCGATTGACAGTTGGAATGTTTCTACCGTCACAGATATGGAAGGCTTGTTTTGGGGCGCTACAGCTTTTAATCAGCCAATCAATAATTGGGATGTATCTTCAGTTTCTAATATGAGTTTTATGTTCAACGGGGCCACCAATTTTAACCAAGACCTGAGTGGCTGGGATGTTTCTAGTGTGGGCAATATGAGCAGAATGTTTGCAGGTTCGGCTTTTGATCAAAATATTGGAGGCTGGAATATTACATCGGCATACACGATGAGTGATATGTTTCTCTCATCTGCACTATCAACGGCTAATTACGATGCTTTACTCTTGGGTTGGAGCACTCAAGAGGTTAATAGAAATGTTACCTTTAGCGCAGGCAATAGTACTTACTCATCTTCAAGCCAGTCAGCAAAAGATACTTTAACTGAAACGTTTAACTGGACTATTACTGATGGTGGTGTATTTATCCCTCCGTCAAGCGCTGTTCGATAAACACCAAAATATAAAAGTTGCCAGCAATTAGTTTAAAGCTGGCGACTTTCTAAATTAAGCGAACCAACTTTTCAATCAATAACAAATTTCCCTTTTTTATTTTCCTTAAAAAAAGCAGCTTTTGTAAAACCCAATAAGATAAGTAGCCTCCTCAATCTCTGTTGCTAAGATGCTGAACATTCTCTTTATTTTTTTAGTTTTGTGAGAAAATTTAAAGGTATATCAATAAAAAAATTGAGTAAAAAAGTGTAAATCAGTAACTTATAATTTTACAAATTATGTCGTTTACTGATACAGTAATCCGCTTTTATAGGATCAATTTTCCAATATAACACTAATATTAAACGCGCAACTACGCCTCTTAATACTAGTTTAAAATGTTAGAATAAGGAAATTTTTATTTGGTTAGATCATTAACACTATTTAAATCACTAAATTTGTTTAAATAGAACAAGGAACTGTCATCATCATGCGAGCTTTATTTACCCGTTTATCATCCCATACTATTTTTTTGTTTTTTGCGATTGCCCTTGCCCAGGTTACAGGCTGTGGAACCGGAGGCGTCGATGATAGTACGTCACCACGCTTAGTTCTTGAAAGTTCTATCAGTGTTGAAGAAAATACAACGGAAACATTCTACACAGCAACAACCAGTGTTGCTAATCCAACCTTTAATTTAACCAATGGTTCAAACTCTAACCTGTTCACTATCAACCAAACAACTGGAGAACTCAGCTTTTCGACAGCAACTCAATTTGTATCAGGGGCAGAAAATAGCTACATGGTACAAATTCAAATTATCGATAGCGAAAATGTCTTAGATACACTCATTAGCTTAACAGTAACGGTAACTCAGTCCCCCCCTGCAATAGCACCACCGTCTTTAGCCAACATAGCAACCCAAAGCTTTACCATTAATAGCCCTATTACCGCTTTAAGCTTTAACAATGATGGTGGAGGTTCACTCACAAGTTGTTCAGCAGACACTTTACCTACCGGCTTACAGGTTATGATTTCTGCGAATGCAAATACCTGTGAAATCAGTGGAACACCAACAACAGCTCAATCAGCAACCACACATACGATTACGGCGACCAATATGAGTGGAAATAGTAGTGCAACAATCACTATTACTGTTACTCAGCAGCCTTTCATCACTCAATGGAAAACGGATAATCCAGGCTACAGTCCAGATGATACTATCTCTTTTATTATCTCTGGTACTGCACGAATCGATTGGGGTGATGGTTCAATTGATAGCAATGTGACAGGAAGCGTCAGCCATACTTATGCTGCCGCAGGTACTTACACTGTTGAAATCAGTGGCGGACTCAGTCAATTTGCTAATGAATATCCTGAAGGAGATGCAAACAAGTTAATTTCAGTGGAACAATGGGGGGATATCCAGTGGCAATCAATGGAAAGAGCATTTGCTAATTGTACTAACTTAGTGGTTAATGCGACCGATATCCCTGATTTATCTTTAGTTACAAGCATGAGCGCAATGTTTGTCAATACAAGCGTTAATCTAGATGTCAGCACATGGGATGTTTCCTCTGTTACTGATATGAGTAGCATGTTCGAAAGAAATTCGGTCTTTAATCAAGACATTAGCGGATGGGATGTGTCATCTGTAACTAATATGAATGCAATGTTCCATAGTGCCAGTGCTTTTGATCAAGACATTAGTGGCTGGAATGTTTCTTCTGTGACTGATATGGGCGCAATGTTTGCGTTCTCTTCCTTTAACCGCGACATTAGCGGGTGGAATGTCTCTGCGGCTACGAATATGGGCGCAATGTTTGTACGCACCCCTTTTAATCAAGACATCGGTGGATGGGATGTTTCTTCTGTCACTAACATGAGCATCATGTTTTCAAGCTCAGATTTTAATCAAGATATTGGTGGGTGGAATGTGTCATCTGTTACCAATATGAGTGGTATGTTCGAAAATTCAGCTAACTTTAATCAAGATATTAGCAACTGGAATGTCTCATCTGTTACTAATATGAGCAGTATGTTTCGAAGCGCATCAAGCTTTAACCAACCATTAGGTAATTGGAATGTTTCTGCTGTAACAAATATGAGTAATATGTTTGATCTGGCCTCAAGCTTCAATCAAGACATAGGCAGTTGGGATGTTTCAGCAGTCACTAATATGCAAGAAATGTTTAAGGCTTCTGTACCAGTACTCACCTCCTCAGCTACAACTAAACCAACTGCAACAAATTCAGCTATTGCCATTGCTTTTGATCAAAATATCGGGAATTGGAATATTTCTAATGTCACCAATATGACAGATATGTTTGCAGGCGTGACACTTTCCACTGCTAACTATGACGCCTTGTTGGTAGGTTGGAGTGCTTTAACTGTTCAGGATAACGTAATCTTTAATGCAGGCAATAGTCGCTACTCAAGAACAAATCAAAGTGCCAAAGATACTTTAGTCGAAGGCTTCAACTGGGAAATTATTGATGGTGGGTTCGCTTTGTCACAACCGTCTTTACAGAATGGAGATGGTCGAGTCTATACCACCAACATCCCAATCTCCACTTTACGCTTTACTAATAATGGTGGAGGCGACTTAACAAGTTGTACAGCAGACACACTACCCACCGGATTAGAGATAACAATCTCTACAGATACTACGACTTGTGAAATTTCTGGCACACCAACAACCCCTCAATTGGCAACACTACATACGATAACCGCTACTAACGCAAGCGGAAACAGTAGTGCAGTTATTAATCTAACCGTGAATTCAAGCATAGCTGCACCAGACTTAGACGACTCAACAGCTCAGACTTACTCTACTGGTAATGCTATATCGACATTAAGCTTTGTTAACAATGGCGGCGGCTCATTAACGAGCTGTACAGCTGATACGCTGCCTGCCGGTTTAAAAGTGGCTGTTTCTGCTGATACTAATACTTGCGAAATTACGGGTACCCCAACCACGGCGCAATCAGCCACAACACATACCATTACCGCGACGAATGTATCAGGCAGTGGTAGTGCATCAGTTCGAATTACAATCAATGCGCAAATCCCTTTTATTACAACGTGGAAAACAGATAATCCAGGCTCATCTAACGATAATCAGATAACAATAACAACAAACCCCGATTTCGCTTACAACTATCAAGTCGACTGGGGAGATGGTACAAATAACAACAATTTGACTGGTGATTTCACTCACACTTACGCTAGTGCCGGCACTTATACCGTAACAATCAATGGTAACTTTCCTCAAATTTATTTTGGTGCAGCAGGGAATGATCCAGATAAATTAATTTCAGTAGACCAATGGAGTAACAGACAGTGGCGTTCAATGAAATATGCATTCCGAGGTTGTAATAATTTTACGATTAGTGCAACTGATACACCTGATTTATCTTTAGTAACCGATATGAGTAATATGTTTCTAAACGCATCTACTTTTAATCAAGATATTAGTAATTGGGATGTGTCAAATGTCACTAATATGCTCGGCATGTTTTTTAACGCTTCAATGTTTAACCAACCGATTGGTGGTTGGAATGTTTCCAAAGTTACCGAAATGGGTAATATGTTTGCTGGAGCATCAGCTTTTAATCAGCCGCTCGCTAACTGGGATGTTTCCTTAGTAGAAGGGATGTCCGGCATGTTTTCTGGAGCTTCGGCTTTTAACCAACCAATTGGTAATTGGGATGTTTCCAAAGTTACTATAATGAGAAGCATGTTTAACCAAGCTTCTACATTTAATCAACCGCTTGATAACTGGAATGTTTCCTCAGTATCTAACATTGCTAATATGTTTAATGGCGCAACGGCATTTGATCAACCTATTGGTAACTGGAATCTCTTAAACGTCAGCACTATGGCAGGTATGTTCGAAAGAGCTACTGCTTTTAATCAACCCATTGGTAATTGGAATGTCTCAAGTGCAACCATTATGGCTGATATGTTTAAAAACGCTGCCGCCTTTAATCAAAATATCAATACTTGGGATGTTTCAAACGTACGAGATATGAGTGGTATGTTTTTCGGTACAGTTGTTTTTGATCAACCCATTGGCAATTGGAATGTCTTAAATGTGACAGATATGAGTACTATGTTTACTAATGCTGCTGCTTTTAATCAAGCAATTGGTAATTGGAATGTCTCTAAAGTCACTGATATGGGAAACATGTTTGATAACGCTCCTAACTTTAATTCGGCTATTAGTAACTGGGATGTCTCCTCAGTAACTAATATGCTAGGGATGTTTAGAGGGACTCCTTTTAATCAAGATATAAGTAATTGGAATGTCTCGAAAGTAACAAATATGATTGGCATGTTTCAAAATAACACAGCTTTTAATCAAGTAATTGGCAACTGGGATGTTTCAAGTGTAGTTCGGATGGAGACAATGTTTGCAGGCGCTCGCCTTTTTAATCAAGATATAAGTACATGGGATGTGTCCCGAGTAGTTAGCATGAACGGAATGTTTGGTGATGCTTTAGCATTCAACCAAGATATTAGTGGCTGGAATGTTTCAAGAGTGACAGATATGAGAGGTATGTTCCAAAGAGCGTCTACTTTCGATCAAAATATTGGAAACTGGAACATTTCAAATGTAACTGATATGACACTCATGTTCAGTGGTGTCAAACTCTCAACTGCTAACTATGGCGCAATATTAAATGGTTGGGGCACACAAAGTGTACAAAGCAATGTAGTCTTTAGTGGCGGAGCCAGCACTTACCCAAGCACTGCGCTTTCAACCAGAACCAATCTGGTAGAAGGTTTCAATTGGTCCATTACAGATGGCGGCCCAGAGCCACAGAGATAAATATGGACGACCAAGGTTGCTAGCCCAATCTAGCTGGCAACCTTTTCAAATGCCACTCTCATACAATACTAAACTAATAATCCTAAGCATCCACCAATGGACAGTCTTGACTATTCGGTTGATAATTTAATGACATCGATCAATTCAAAGCCATCGATATTTTTTGATTATTCAATAAAAGGATACATTTGAATAGTACTAGACAGTTAGCTTTCAAAAGCCTTTGTTAGATTATAAGGTGCCATACTCGCTTATACGCCTTTGATTGACCGTGTTGATCAATAATCAATGCATCACAAGGATGCCCAAAGCTTTCATCATGTGTTCACATGATTATCAATGCTAAGTTGTCCACCTTTAACAACACAAACCAGTTTATTCTATAGCTAAATCACTATCAATTGGCATAGAGAAAAGTCAGGGATTTTTGTCACTATTAAGGCGTCTGGCGCAGTGCATAGCCGCTCTATGGACAAGTCAGACAACGAAAAGAGCGGCAAAAATAACGGCTTTTATTGTGTCAATTGATAGTGATTTAGCTATATTAATTGAGGCAGTAGTAGAGCTTTGTTTTAGGGATAATTCATTTTTCTATAAACATCTGGGGATTTATCTACATTTTGAATTTATCATTAAAATATCTCTGTTTTTTTTACTCCCCGCTGCTCTTTTGCTTAATGCTACAGTTGACGAGACTAGCAATTATAACTTGCGTAGCATAATTCGGTTTGAGAGGATACTATCCATCTTGTACTAGGGCGTGTTTAAGGCAACCCAAAAATTACTTTACTGTTTCTTTCTTACTCTTTCGAACGATTAAGATGTTACAAACAAAGAAAGTGAGCACACTATAATTAATCAGCCATAAAAATATGAACTCATGCAAAAGCAAATCTATTCCACTTTGTGTTGATCTAGACGGCACATTAATTAAAACAGATCTACTATTTGAGTCACTAATTTTGTTTCTCAAGCATCGGTGGTGGCACCTTTTTTTGTTACCCTTTTGGTTACTTAAGGGAAAATCCTGGTTTAAATCAAAGTTGGCTCAGCAAGTCGATATTCGAATCGACAGGCTTCCTTTTCATCATGAATTCCTGAACTATTTGTCAGAACAGAATCAAAAAGGGCGAAAGCTTGTTTTGGTTACTGGAAGTAACATTAAATACGCTAATGAGATCTCTGACTTTCTTGGAATATTTGACGATGTTTTTGCTAGTACCGAGTCATTCAATTGTTCCAATACAAATAAAGCTGAAAAACTCGTTAAAATATATGGTAAAAATGGCTTCGATTATGCTGGAAACTCCAGTAGCGATCTTCCGGTGTGGAAGATGTCAAGACGCTCAATCCTAGTTACCCCATCAAAATCGACTTTCATTCAGGCAAAAAAAATGAGTGAAATAGAAACTATTTTTCGACGTAAAAAAAATAACCTGCAAGAATACTTTAAAGCGCTACGAGTACATCAATGGATCAAGAACTTTCTAATTTTTGTTCCCTTATTAACAGCACATAAAATTGATGAAACGAGCGCATTAATCAATGCTATCTTTGCATTTCTCGCAATGGGGTTTTGCGCGTCTGCGGCGTATATCATTAATGATTTACTCGATCTCGAAACAGATAGGGGCCATCAAACAAAATGCATGAGAATGTTTGCATCTGGTACCATTCCAATCTATAAGGGTATTGTTTTTATCCCTTTTCTTCTTTTAATTAGTTTTAGTAGTTTTGCTATTTTGCCATATAAATTCGCTACAGTATTACTCATATACTTGTTAATCACTTTATTATATTCTTACTGGTTAAAGCGCATTCAAACCTTAGACATCATCGTTCTTGCGCTATTATATACACTGCGAGTTATTGCTGGCGCCGTGGCAATTAATGTGGAAATTTCATTTTGGTTGCTCGCTTTTTCTATGTTTCTTTTTGTGAGTTTAGCGCTTGTTAAAAGAGTAAGTGAATTACAAACGTTAGAACTCCAAAAATCTAATAGTATTGATGGACGCGCTTATAATATTGTGGATATCACAGCCTTAAAAATGTCTGGCACATCTTCGGGTTACATGGCTATATTGGTTTTAGCTTTTTATATCAATAGCCCTGAGGTGAAAATTCACTATCACACGCCCGAATTTCTTTGGTTACTTTGCCCCATTATGACTTATTGGATAACCAGAGTTTGGTTACTGTGTGGCAGAGGGAAGATAGGCGAAGATCCAATATCATTCGCTGTGAGCGATAAACAAAGCTGGTTTGCTGGATTTTTAACGGTTGGAGTGTTACTAATTGCCACATTTTATTCATCTATAAACTTTATTTGGCTCTAAATAAAATAATTGCTGTTGAAATACCTTTTTAGAATACGATGTTAATTTTTCATTGGTAACTTCAATAAAAGTATAAATAAGGGACTAGTATGTCAAAAAACGTAAACATTAGAAAAGTTTTCTCGTGGAGCATATTCATATGCTCTGTTGTCGTCTTTTCCTGGCAAGTGACTAAAAGTATAAAACAGCCTGGCGCCGATTTTGATAGTTATTATGTTGCAGCTCATCTTATACTGAACGGTGAAAATATATCTAAAATATACGATGATGAATGGTTTAGAAAAGAGGTTAATAAGCACCGTGAAGGATACAATACTATATTTGATGCGAACTTGCCGACAACGGCTATCGCTTTATTACCATTAGGTTTCGGCAGTGAAAACACTGCTCGACTGGTCTGGTTAATCATCAACATAGTTTTGTTAATTTATATTATAAAAGAAACAACTTCTATTTCTAGAATGAGTGAAATTGCGCGTCCTCTCTGGTATTCCGCGGTTTTACTTTCTCAACCTGTCACAACAAACTTATACCAAGGGCAAGCTTATTTGGTCATCACTGCAGGATTGATTTGGTTATACCACTGTGTACTTGGGAAAAGAGAAAATAAGGCAGGTCTTATTCTCGCTTTTTTGTTTATGTTTAAAACCGCAGGTACTATGTTGTGGCCATATTTTGTGATTCAAAAACGGTGGAAGTTATTATTGGTAGCAGTATTGACCATTGCCATTACCCTGCTCGCCACCTTTCCCTTAATCGGTTTCGAAGGGTGGGAGGCTTATTTTGAGCGTGCAGCGCAAAAAATGCAATCGCCCTACAAGTCTGTTACTGCTTATCAAACTATAGAAAGTTGGTTTCAACATATGTTTTCGCCTCACCCCGTTACTCAAACTAAACCGATTATTGCCCTTCCACTAGCTTGGGCTCATGGAATGACAGTTGGTTTGGTCGTATTGCTTTTATCTCTGAGCATTTTGGCAACACATAAATTCCCCAAAGCTATCGAGCTACACTTAGCGACATTTATACTTTTAATCCCTACTTGTGTTCCTGTCACTTTAATTCATGCCTATTCTATTACTCTTATTCCAATAGCGATATTGCTTAAAGCGGTTTGTGAGACTTCAATGGTAAAAGAGCGAGTGTTGGTCTTCACTGGAACGATCTTAATACTATTACCTCTTCCTTTTAAATCTTCTGGTTTATTTGATGGTTATTTATCTCTTTTGGCTTACCCCAAGCTATACGGCGCTCTTATCTTATGGGCTATTTCAATGTGGCTCTTAACAAGAGGAGTTTCTCTAAATTTAAGTCAGTTTTCAGCGGATATTGGCGTTGGTGAAACAGAGAATCGTTACAAAAAATTAGAAGCTCGTTAACCTAAGATTAACAAACAACTAACGCCGACTATATTTTTCCAAACTTTTTGGATCAAGCTGCTTTTTATCTACTTTTAAATAGACTGCGCCCGCTTCCGGTAACGCAACCGCTTCAGAAACGCCTTCAATGGCTTTAATCTCGGCAATTAACGACGGAAACGCATCACTTGAAACATCAGGCATTGTCAGCGTGTAAGCACTAACCGCAGGTGGATTTTTTAAACCTAATAACCACACCGCCCACACCATTGCTAAAGCAGAACCCAAAAGATAAATACCATCCATACCGTAATACTGCATAATTAAACCAGCGATAGGTCCGCCCAAAAAAGCACCTAAAAATTGACAGGTAGAATAAACACCCAATGCAGTACCTTTACCAGAAAGCGGTGCGATGCGAGATATCATTGAAGGTAACAAAGCTTCCAATAAGTTAAAACCAGCAAAATAAATCACCATCGCTAATACAACCAAACCAATAGAAAATTGATACATACCAAAAACAAACTGAACAACAGCAATCAGTACTACGCCTAATAACATCACTCTGGCATGCTGGCGTTTTTTCTCTGCTACAATAATCATCGGTAACATCACAATGACTGCACCTACCATAGTCGCTAAATAAACCCAACTATGCTGGGCTAAATCAATCCCCAAATTAGCTAAACGCGTTGGAAATGCCACAAAGAATGCGGTGAGTAAAAAGTGTAAAGTGAAAATCCCAAAGTTCAGGCGCATTAACTGACCATCTTTGAAGATATCAATAAATTGATGACTGCTGGCAATGGCATCTCTTTGAATAAATTGCCCTTCAGGTGTCGGCGTTAAGAAGTAGATCACTAACATGGCTAAAACGGCCAATACTGCTATAGCCCAAAAAACACCTTTTAAACCAAGCCAACTCGTTAAACCAGGACCAAAAATCATCGCTAAAGCAAAAGCAGCGCCAATACTCATACCAATGCTGGCCATAATTTTAGTTCGCTGTTCATCTCTCGACAGATCGGCAGCTAAGGCCATTATTGCACTCGCAATCGCACCACAACCTTGCAATAAGCGTCCAGCAATCACCCCATAAATATGATCACTCATTGCAGCAACAACGCTGCCCAGGGCAAACAAAATCAAACCACCAATAATAATTGGTTTACGACCGTACTTATCAGATAACCAGCCGAAAGGAATTTGGAAAATAGCCTGAGTTAACCCATAAGCGCCAATAGCCAAACCAATTAATGCAGGTGTATAACCGTTTAAATTTTGACCAGCCAAACTGAAAACTGGTAGCAACATAAACAAGCCAAGCATACGCAAGGCAAACACACTACTTAAAGTGATTGCTGCTTTTTTTTCGGTAGAATTCATCCCCGCTTGTTTATTCATTTTATTATTTATAGCTCTTCAATATTATTTACTTACTTTTGTCAAAAACTAGTCTTTGCTCTCAACTATCAATAAGCGTTATCATGCCCAGTTCATTTTAACGCGGATATTATACTAGATAGCTCATGAATCATATAGAAGTGCGCGGTGCAAAAACCCATAATTTAAAAAACATTGATGTCACACTGCCTAGAGACAAGTTAATTGTTATTACAGGGCTTTCTGGTTCAGGAAAATCGTCACTCGCTTTTGATACATTATATGCTGAAGGACAACGCCGTTACGTTGAATCATTATCGGCCTACGCCAGACAATTTCTCTCACTGATGGAAAAGCCAGATGTTGAACATATTGAAGGCCTATCACCAGCCATTTCAATTGAACAAAAATCAACCTCTCATAACCCCCGCTCTACTGTTGGAACAATTACAGAAATCTATGATTACCTTAGGTTATTATTTGCCCGCGTTGGCACGCCTTATTGCCCTGAACATAAAACGAAACTAGAAGCTCAAACCGTGAGCCAAATGGTTGACCATACTTTATCACTTCCAGAAGGCAGTAAACTATTATTACTAGCACCAGTGGTTAGAAATCGTAAAGGTGAACATGTTCAATTATTTGAGGAGCTTCAAGCCAAAGGTTTTATTCGCGCAAGAATTAATGGTAAAACTTATGAACTCAGTGAGCCCCCCAAATTAGAGCTTCACAAAAAACATACGATTGAAGTCATTGTTGATCGTTTTAAGGTCAGATCGGATCTTAAACAACGCTTAGCTGAGTCTTTTGAAACTACGCTAGAACTTGCCGATGGCTTAGCCATCATAGCGCCAATGGATGAAAAAGCTCCAATAGAAGAAGTGCTTTTTTCAGCTAAATTTGCCTGTCCTGAATGTGGTCATAGCTTATCAGAGCTCGAGCCACGACTATTTTCTTTTAACAATCCTGCCGGCGCTTGTGGCACTTGTGATGGACTCGGTGTTGATCAATTTTTTGATCCTGAACGCATTATCGTTAATCCAGAAATATCACTCGCTGGTGGCGCTATCAGAGGTTGGGATAGACGCAACGTTTATTATTTTCATATGCTTAACTCATTAGCCGATCATTATGGATTTGACGTTGAAACACCTTATTGCAAATTATCTAAAAAACATCAAAACACAATCTTATTTGGCAGCGGCAATACAAAAATAGAATTTACTTATGCTAATGATCGTGGTGATGTCATGACCCGAAATCATAAATTTGAAGGGGTTATTCCTAATATGCAACGTCGCTTTCGAGAAACCGAATCGATGGCGGTTCGCGATGAGTTGCAAAAATATATGGCTACCCAACCCTGTCCTTCTTGTCATGGAAGTCGACTAAGAGAAGGCGCTCGACATGTTTTTATTAAGAAAAATAATTTACCTTCTTTAGCGGCTTTATCAATTGAAGACGCTTATACATTTTTCAGTAAACTTAAACTGCCTGGTAAACGGGGTAAAATTGCGGATAAAATTCTTCGTGAAATTTGTGCAAGACTAGAATTTCTTGTCAACGTTGGGCTCGAATATTTATCGATGGATAGAAGCGCCGATACTTTATCTGGCGGAGAAGCACAACGTATTCGATTAGCGAGCCAGATTGGCGCTGGGCTAGTTGGAGTTATGTATGTGCTTGATGAACCCTCTATTGGCCTGCATCAAAGAGATAATGAAAGGCTTCTAAAAACCCTCGTCCATCTACGTGATTTAGGTAATACCGTTATTGTGGTTGAGCACGACGAAGATGCTATAAAAAGTGCCGATCATATTCTAGATATTGGACCTGGCGCAGGTGTACATGGTGGAAAAATAGTTGCCGAAGGAAAATTAAAAGATATTCTTAACAATAAAAAATCATTAACAGGCCAATATTTATCTGGAAAACAATCCATTGAAATACCCAGTGAAAGAAAACCGGCTATCGATGGCCAACACCTTGTTTTGACAGGCGCAACAGGCAACAATTTGCAGAGTGTTGAACTCAAGCTACCTGTTGGTATTTTTACTTGTGTCACAGGGGTTTCCGGTTCAGGTAAATCAACCTTAATCAATGACACCCTCTACCCGATTGCAGCGACCGAACTCAATAACGCATCAACCTTAACCGCTTCTCCTTATGAAGAATGTCAGGGAATGGACTTATTTGATAAGGTGGTTGATATTGATCAAAGTCCTATTGGCCGAACACCTCGTTCAAATCCAGCAACCTACACTGGCATTTTCACTCCCGTTCGCGAGTTATTTGCAGGTACTCAAGAAGCGCGCTCAAGAGGTTATAAACCAGGACGTTTTAGTTTTAATGTAAAAGGCGGACGCTGTGAAGCCTGTCAAGGAGACGGCGTCATCAAAGTTGAAATGCACTTTTTACCCGATATTTATGTTCCTTGCGATGTCTGTCATGGCAAACGTTATAATCGCGAAACTTTGGAAGTAACTTACAAAGATAAAAACATCCATGAAGTTTTAGACATGACAGTTGAAGATGCACGGGAATTTTTTGACGCAATTCCGGCAGTATCAAGAAAGCTACAAACACTGATTGACGTAGGGCTTTCTTACATTCGATTAGGACAAGCCGCAACAACGGTATCTGGCGGAGAAGCACAGCGAATAAAGTTATCCCGAGAGTTAAGTAAACGGGATACCGGAAAAACTCTTTATATTTTAGACGAACCAACCACAGGTTTACATTTTCATGATGTTAAACAACTATTAGCGGTGCTACATCGCTTAAGAGATCACGGCAATACCATCTTAGTGATTGAGCACAACCTTGATGTGATAAAAACCGCTGACTGGATTATAGACTTAGGGCCAGAAGGTGGAAATAAGGGCGGTCAAATTATTGCACAGGGCACACCTGAAGATGTGGTTAAAGTGAAACAATCCTATACTGGACAATTTTTGAAAGACATTTTAAATAAAGAAACACCGAAGAAAAAAGCCACTAAAAAAGCAACGAAAAAAGTGACAAAAAAATCAGCTTGATGAATAAAACCTTATTAGTCATTGGTTATGTGTGGCCTGAGCCGAACTCTTCGGCAGCAGGTTCACACATGCTATCGTTGCTTAGATTATTTAAAGCTCAAAATTGGCGCGTGGTCTTTTCAACTCCTGCACAAAACACCGATCATATGATTGATTTAGCCGTAGAAAATATCGAAAGTGTGGCAATTGAGCTCAACAATTCCAACTTTGATCAGTTTGCTAAAGATCTCATGCCTGACTATGTGTTATTTGATCGCTTTATGATGGAAGAGCAATTTGGTTGGCGAGTCGAAAACTCTTGTCCCAATGCGGTACGCATTTTAGATACTGAAGATTTACAATGTTTACGCGGTGCAAGGCAAAATGCTAATAAAGAAAACCGCGAACTGCAAATAAACGATCTCTATCAAAGCGAACTTGCCAAAAGAGAAATCGCCGCCATTTTACGCAGTGATCTTTCGCTGATTATTTCAGACTTTGAATTACAGTTACTTGAAAATACTTTCAATATTAGTTCTGACTTAATTCATCATCTCCCCTTTATGCTCAACCTTGAGAAAATACCCACAACCTGGAACGACTTTTCTAGTCGACAACACTTTATTACCATTGGAAATTTTCGGCATGCGCCAAACTGGGACTCGGTTTTATATCTACAAACAATCTGGCCATTAATACGACAAACATTGCCAGAAGCAGAACTACATATTTATGGCTCATATCCACCCAAAAAAGCCACTGCACTGAATAACCCTAAAACGGGATTTTTAATTAAAGGTTGGGCAGAAGATGCACTTGAAGTCATCGCTAATGCCAGAGTCTGTTTATCACCACTAAGGTTTGGAGCTGGCATCAAAGGAAAGCTGATTGATGCGATGCAAGTCGGCACACCGAATGTCACGACCAGTATGGGTGCAGAAGGAATGTCAGGAGAACTCAATTGGCCCGGTATTATTAAAGATACTCCTGAATCAATCGCACAAGCAGCTATTTCACTTTATCGTAATCAAGACATTTGGTATCAAGCCCAACAAAATATACGCCCACTACTCAAAGAACGATATGACGGAACAATACTCGGTCAAAATTTGATTGAAAAATTATTAACCATAGAAAAGAACCTTACACAGCATCGTCTGAATAACTTTACAGGCTCAATGCTACGCCATCACAGCATGAGAAGTACTCAGTATTTTTCTAAGTGGATTGAAGCAAAAAATCAATGTCCCCCCTCTTCTAATCGCTAACGCGAGGGTTTATTTATCTAAAAACACTGATATCTAACTTGCACTCAAGTATTACATATGTAATACTTATTAAGGATTACTTACGTAATCATATGTTAAGTAAGTTAATCAAATGCATAAATGAAAGGTAAATGCCATGCAGATCAGTGACTCTGAAAAATACATTATGGATATTTTGTGGCAATCATCCCCACAAACAGCCAAAGCCATTATCGATCAGATAGATAGCGCTTTGAATTGGCAAGATAAAACCATTAAAACCTTAATTAATCGATTACTTAAAAAAGGCGCCATTAACTATGAAAAGAAAGGCAGAGAATATCTCTACTATCCGGTATTAGAAGAACAAGTTTATATTGAAAATATGAGCGAAAGTTTTCTTGAGCGTGTTTTCAAAGGGAATGTGGGCTCATTGGTTGCCGCTTTCACCAAAAAAGAAAAACTTTCAGCAGAAGACATTAAAGATTTAAAAGTTTTAATTGACGATTTGGAAAATGATAAAGGGACTAAATAATGAATACGATATTGTTTGAATTTTTTGTCAATAAAGCCATAGGTGTGTTACTTCTAGTATTAATGATTGTAGCGGCAAGACCAATTATCTTGCGCCACCTCAATGCTAATGTCGCCTATAAGTTATGGATGATCATTCCTCTATTCTTGTTCATTCCAACTAACTTTATAGAAAGCAATATCGGCTCCCCTGTGATGGTGTTTTTTCCCGATGCAGAACTATTTTTGCCAAACACAAAACCGCTGGATCCTTCTTCAAATATCAGTTTCACAGGCATGCTGATGAGTCTTTGGCTAGTTGGGTTTGTTGTTTCATTGGGTATCTATATCACCCGCTATCAACAACTAAAAAAGTCATTTACATCATCCGACTATTCTGTTGCAAACATCACAACAGAAACTGCTGCGCTTAATCAATTGCGGTCATTAGAAATAGTTCACTCTAATTTAATTCAAGTACCTGCTGTTTTTGGGTTGTTTAAATCCTATTTAATTCTACCCAAAAACTTTGTTGAACATTCTAAACAGCAACAATCACTCATTATTATTCACGAGCTTTTTCATTTATCGCGACAAGATCATAGAATCAACGTAATGCGTCACTTGTTCAGATGTTTATTCTGGTTTAATCCAATTATTCACTGGGCAGATAGATATGTAGAAGCCGATCAAGAAATTTCATGTGATTTGGGCGTTATTCAACTCACTCAACAAAGCAATCATTTATCAATCAGCAAAAAACAATATGGTGAAGCCCTGCTCAGCGAAGTAGGTAGCAATCATAAAACTAGTTTAGTCAGTCAATGGAATTATCAATCATTAATCAAAGAGAGGATCGTTATGTTAAAAAATATTAGTCAGAAAAAATGGCATAGTTGGGTAGCTGCAATATTTTCAATCGTTGCCATCTGGGGAACAAGCAGTGTTATCGCACAATCTCCAAAAGAATCGGCCCAGCCAATAACCCCAACCAATATTATTGCCCCTCAATATCCAAGAAAAGCTGTTAATAAAAAGCTTGAGGGATATGTAAGGTTCATGTTCAATGTAGATTCTGATGGCACGCCATATGATATCGTCATAACAGAATCAACACCCAAAAACGTATTTGATTACGCAGCCAAAAAAGCATTTAAGCAATGGGAGTTTAAATCAAATATTGGTCAAAAAGAAATGACCTATACAATGGAATTTATAATGGGTTCTAAAAACGCGAGGACAGCAGATAGGGAAGCAATAGAGAAAGAGATTATTTCTATTAAAAAGAAACTCGTAGAATCGAAACAGCAAACAGCAGAACATACAGCAAAAGGCAACCTTGAAATAGCCAAAAAATATGAACTTTACGCTTATCAATTAGCTCAATTGGTGAACTCTCTGGAAGAACAACTAAAATACTAACCATAATCAATAGGGAGCTTTAAGATGACTAAGTTCCCTCTCCCCAAAAATACTATTAACTATCCCCTTTAAATCGCAAAAAGAGATTAATAAAAATCAAAAACTTCACCCCTTTCTCTATCACATCATTCTCAAAAATCGCTCAACATTTGTCCTAAATTGTCACTTTCAGTTATAAATAATGTCAACTCATGACACAGAGCGTCAGATTGTTGACTATTCTCATAATCACTTAGAAAAAAGCATTCTAACTCCTTGATTTTTTAAGGTAATTTTTCTAACATGCGTCAGATTTTTTTGCCTCAAATCATCTCTTTAAATATATCAAAAACAGTATATTCAAAGAGGTGATTATTGAAACTCATTACTAGGGACCGTAGCAACAATGAAAAAAAATAAAGCCATCGTTCATAATATCGGTATCGCCAGTTTGGCCTTGTTAACCAGTTTTGTTAACGCAGAAGGAACCCACCAATTTGGTGGTGCAACCGCCAACCAACCTCTGGCAAAAACGACCCAGTTATTTGTTCACGTCAACAACCCAAATGATTTCATTCGAATCAATCTTTGTTCGAATGGCGCTTCTAATTCGGGTGATGTTAACGATCCTGTTGCTGCAACTATTTATAAAACGACATTAAATAGTGATGGACTTTATGAAGCTTCAGGTTCAGCTATTGCGAATTTAAGTTCACCTAAAGGACAAATCAGCTGTTCCAACACAATGAACAGTAACTTGCCTGCGACACCGTTAGAAGCAGGCGCAAATGTGATGCAATACCAAGCAACTGACGCTGGTGTTTATGCGATATCATTAGATGCAACCGCAGGCAGTGAATTTAGGCGCTGGGATGTCTCTCTTGCTAATTCTGACTCAGACAGTATCGACCCAACTGCCAATACCGGTAATTTGTTTTCTTACAACTGGGGAATTTTTACCCATTCCTTTGATGATAGCGCGAGCGCTACAGCAAAACTTTATATTCTAGTTCCGGGCGGCTACCCAAACAGTAACTATGTTTGGCAATTAGATTTACAAGATTTTTCGGGTAATGAGTTTAATATTGTTGCCAATGATATTGGTGTTGATTTACCTAACTCTGGTTTTAGTACTTCAGTATCAGGTAATAGTGTCACCGCTCGATATCCGGTCTATTTAAATTATCCTAAAGGAGCTAATCCCGCTCCAGAACCCAGTGAAACGCCGGCCTTGAATCAAGCAATCACCTTTACTGATAACAATGGTAATGATTCAACCATTTCTCCCAATGGTGACAATATTGAAGATAGTGGTGAATTTAAATTTACTGCCGATGCTAGTGGCACATACTCAATCATTGTCGATCTCAACCAAGATGGTATTTATGGTAATGGTTACGACAAAATTATATTTGGCAGAATGTTGGCAGGCGTCGAAACAACCGCGACTTGGGATGGCACAGATTTTTATAATACTATTACCTCAAGCGGTACTTTTAACGTACAGCTAAAAATTAAAGTTGGAGAGTATCATTTTGTTGCACAAGATGTAGAAACAAGCGGCGGCAATAATGATGGAAATGATGATGGCTTAACTATTCTAAAAGCTATTGATGAATCAAATGTTATTGGTACTCAAGTTTTCTGGAATGACAATTTAATTAGTGGTAACTCTAACTTTCCTGATGGCGTGTTCTCTTCTACTGCTGCTAACGGAGCACACAGACATACTTGGGGCAACTTTACTGCCGGAGGTATCGGTAACGAAACATTCATAGATACCTTTGTTTATGGTAAAGCGGTTTCTTACACAACCACAGCCACCGTTAATAAAACCAACACGCCGCCTGAAATAAACAACCAGACATTTTCAATCAACGAAAATACCGGAGCCAACGCCAGCGTCGGAACACCTGTTGCTAACGATGCCAACTCAAATAGTTTAACTTGGTCTATTACTGGCGGAAATGACGGCGGCCTTTATGACATTGATTCATCTACTGGAGAAATTACTTCAACCTTAAATCTTGACTATGAAACTCATACTAGATCAACTCAGTTAACAATTCAAATCAATGACGGTAGCGAAATAAATAGTGCGATTGTAACGATTAACATCCAAAATCAAAATGAGGCGCCTGTCATTAGCGGGAAACCAGCTACTTCCGTCGCACAAGACAAACCATACAGCTTTGTGCCGACAACAACCGACGCAGAAAATGATAAGCTCGTTTATAGTGTGAGCAGCTTACCAATTTGGGCAAGCTTTAATACAAAAACAGGAGCTGTTACAGGTACACCTAATAATAGTCACGTAGGAAACTATCCCGATATTAGCATTAGTGTTTCTGATGGCTTACTAAGCGATACCTTACCGACTTTTGCCATTACTGTAGTCAATGTGAATGATTCTCCAATTGCAATTAACGACACTGCAGCCACTCAAGAAAATAACAGCATTAACATTAATCCATTAGCCAACGATTCGGATCCTGATGGAGATAGTTTATCAATTAGTGCAGCAACGGCAGTTCATGGCAACCTGCTCATCAATCCAGATAACACGCTGACTTATACACCGAACACAGGCTATTCAGGTAGCGACACAATTAGCTACACCGTGATTGATGGCCAAGGTGGTAGTGCTAATGCACAAGTTACTGTGACTGTCACGCCTATTGAACTTGGTATTTCGGGTTCACCTAATAGCAGTGTCTTGGAGCAAAAAACTTATTTGTTTGTTCCAACCACGACTACAAGCACAGTTAATACATTGACTTTTACTGTGACAAATTTACCGCCTTGGGCAACTTTTAGCCCAACTAACGGACGCCTAACCGGAACGCCTGATCATCATCATGTTGGTGTTTATAACGACATTATTATTTGTGTTAATAATGGTGCAAAAACACAATGCCTCAATCCTTTTTCTATTAGTGTCATTTCCGATCTCGATCAAGACGGAATTGCTGACACCGAAGATGATGACATTGATGGCGATGGAATGAGTAATGCCTATGAAGAAGAGCATAACCTAAATCCATATGATTCATCTGATGCACAAATAGATACTGATGGTGATGGTGTTATCAACAGTGATGAGCATGATAACCAAACCGATCCTAATTTAGATGACTATGGACCAGAACTTAACATACCCGATGATGTTTGGGTTAATGCAACAGAATTATTTACCCAAGTTGAGCTAGAAACACCTACAGCATTTGATTATGTAAATAGTGAAAAAGTAGCCTGTTGTGAGAATGCAACCAATAATGCACCAGAGCGCTTTAAACCAGGAACAACAGAAGTTAAGTGGACAGTCAAAGATGCCGCAGGCAATGCAACATCAAAAACTCAGCAAGTCCATGTGCGTCCATTAATCTCTTTCTCACCCGATTTAAGCTTAGCCGAAGGTGGAGAGTTTACCGTTTCAATTTATCTGAATGGTGAGTCTCCTGAATACCCACTTGAAATTCCCTTTAACATTATAGGCGGTAGTGCATTAAGCTCAATTGATTACACCTGGCAAGCTGGTACAGTGACTTTAACTCAAGGCACTCAAGTAGAGTTACCATTAACCATTTTAGCTGACAATACCATTGAAGGTGATGAAACGATCATTGCTGAAATTGCTGACTCAGTGAACAGGAGTCAAAAATACTTATTAGAAATCACAATTAAAGAAGGCAATATTAAACCACAAGCCACACTCAAAGCCGTGCAAAATAATGAGCCGATTACAGAAGGCTTAATTAATAATGGTTTAATTGAAATATCAAGCGAGGTATTTGATGCCAACCTCAATGACACACATCATTTTGACTGGAGTGAAAGCAACAACCTATTGGTCAATTTAAGTGATGACAATACACGATTTATTTTTGATCCAAGCAACTTACCACTTGATAATTATCGAGTTGCATTAAAGGTGATCGATAATGGTTCACCTAAATTAAGCAATCAAACCATACTCGATATTAAAATTACCGAGTCAGAAACCAGTAACCAATCAACAATGGCTTGTAACTTTGCCAAAGAAGAAGCCAATGTCAACGACTCATACATCGTCGAAGGTGAAGCTGGTGTTTGTATTAATCGCGGGTTATTTTCACTCAATAGTTACAACGGTGGTGTGCTATTAACAGAGTTTGATTTTGCACAACAGTCATCGTTAGTTATCGATGAACTTGAAAATCAAGGTGGTTACTTTAACTTTACCGTTAATCATCTTAATAACAACAATAAACCAGTATCTATTGTTATACCACAAAGAAGTGGCTTGCCAGAAGATGCGGTTTACCGTCTATTTATTGATGGGCAATGGCAATTTTTTAATACCTATAAGGGAGATGAATTGCTATCTGCACAAGGTTCTCCCGGTTTCTGCCCTCCTCCTGGTGATGAAGCTTATGTCAACGGATTAGTCAGTGGTAGTCATTGCGTTTTACTCAAAATTACAGATGGTGGTCTTAATGATGGCGATGGAAAAGTTAATGGTTTAATTCAATCGACAGGTGGCGCACACAAAATGCAAGCAATAGAAGTAGTCACTCGTGGTGGTGGTAGTGGCTCAATTCACTGGAGTTTACTGCTTACATTATTGGTTTTGATTAACATCAACCAAAAACATAAAAAATTAAAAAATAAATAGTCAGGAGAAATTTTAATGAGACTTACCCAGTCGCAACTTGTCGTTACTTCAATGTTGCTCACTTTAGGGTTGCCCCAAAGTTTAAGTGCACAATCAATTGATACCAATGCACAAGATTTGGAATTAAAAAACGATATATCAAAATCAACGTCAACAATAGAACGAGGCAACTGGTATATTTCAGGAAACATTGGTTATGCACCAGGTTCTTCATCTATTGAAGAACTCAATCAAGAACTTAACAGCCAAAATATTTTAGGCCAAGTGACAAAAGTTGATAACGAACGTTATGGCTGGGAATTTGGTATTGGTTATGAAATATTTGACTTTTTAGCTCTGGAACTAGGCTATGCCGATCTTGGAGAAGTTGAAATTTATGTCAACTCAACACAATCTCAACTAGATAGTTTATTCGATGCAATCGAGCATGTTCATCCTGAATCTGGAGAAGGTTTAACTTTTTCAATAGTTGGTGATGTTGATTTAAACCAAAACTGGAAGTTAATTGCAAAAGTCGGATACTTTGATTGGGACAGTCAATACAATACATTTAACGCTCACCAAGGCGTTGGAGATGATAAAAGTAGTGATGCGAACCTTTTTTATGGCATTGGCACACGTTATCAAATCAATACAAGCTGGGATCTTTCATTAGAATGGAAACGTTATGAATTTATACATGAAGAGTCAGACTTTTGGAGTCTTGGTATTGTTTGGTATCCATTTGCCAAAGAAAAAACCAGCTCACAAAGTCAAGTAAAGTTAGTTAAAAAAGTTCAGCGTTCCATACCTCTTTCTACACCTGAAAAATCATCTAATATAAAAAAACAAACTGCACAAATTATTGATCAAGATAAAGATGGTATCACCGATGATTTAGATTATTGTTTTAATACTCCCATTGGTACAGCCGTTAATTTAACTGGTTGTCCAGAGATTCAAAAAATATCATTAAACATTGAATTTCAAACTGCTTCAGATATTGTTGAAAAAAGCTTTTTACATAAAATAGAAACCGTTGCCAATTACCTGAAACAACAAAAAACAGCGACAGTTGTGATTGAAGGACATACCGATGATTTAGGTACAGAGAAATTCAATTTAGCATTATCAAACAAACGCGCTAACTCTGTCGTTAATTTATTAGTGGATCGATTTAAAATTTCAGCCGACCGAGTGAAAGGTATCGGCTATGGCGAAAGCAGACCATTAATAAATAATACCACTCCAGAGTCAAGAGCTAAAAATAGACGAGTAGTGGCAATTATTAAAGACAATTAATCATAAAAAATATTTCTTTAGTCCTGAAATATAATACTCAGGACTCTATTTTCATCTATAAAAATTACTTACTTATTATTCCATATCTTTAACAAGAAGCTTAATCCAATTTAGCTTAAAATAAACGAGTCCCCCCACCCACAGGTTAAATAAACAGAGGCTATAGTGAAATATTGTGAACGGATAAATGAGCAATATTTTAGACTAGGTAACATTTTCAACTTTTAAATATTAATAACACGCTCTAATTTTTATAAAAGATTTACAACTCACTCATTATGCACGATTATTGATCAATTAACTTTTTATAGTCATGAAAACCAACATTATAAAACGAGATTTCTCATGAAGTTTAAAGATCTATCAACCGATTTACAAAGCTGGATACACGATTCAGTGGTTCAAGGTCAATCAGCCGAACAAATTGGCAGTCAACTTACCAACTCAGGCCATCACAAATCAGTCGTCAAAGTAGTTGAAAAATATATACAAAACTTTCAAAAAAAAGCGACTTCAACTACTCAAAATGCTGGTTCACACCATGTTGAAATATTAATGACTTTAGATAAGCCTAAAATCGTTATGTTTGATAATTTATTAACACATCAAGAATGTGATCAAATAATAGAACTGTCAAAAACCCGTTTAACACCTTCTACCGTCATTAATCGTGTCAGCGGTACTTATGACCAAAGTAATGTGCGTACTAGTTCCGGCGCATGCTTTAAACGAGGCGAAAACCAATTAATTAAAAAAATAGAAAAACGGATCAGCGAGCTGGTTCACTGTCCGGTATCACAAGGAGAACCCATTCAAACATTAAATTACGCAGTTGGCGCAGAGTATAAACCTCATTATGATTATTTTGATCCAAGAGATCCTGGCAATCAAAATGTATTAGCCATGGGCGGACAACGTTATGCGACTATTATCATGTATTTAAATAATGTTAAAGCTGGTGGCTCAACGGTTTTCCCTAGACTTGGCTTAGATATTTTACCTAGAAAAGGTGGTGCCCTCTTTTTTGCTTATAGTAATCCATCTGGCTTTTTAGATGAGTTAACCTTTCATGGTGGTAGTCCTGTTCAAGCAGGCGAAAAATGGATTGCCACTAAGTGGTTACGCTTAGATGATTATACCGGACCAATGGCTTAAACATTAACAAAAATTTTTATTGGTTGTTACTAAAATAAAAACTGTCGGTGTCATAACCAATATTTAATATCATCAGTTTTTAATCCTGATAAAAAGAATCAGGATTATCTAAACCAATACTAGAAACATATTGTTTAATATGCGTTTGCGTTAAAGGAATAATCGTTTCACCTTGCTGCAAACCAATCACATTAGATGGAATACATTCATCCCGCTCAAGATCGGCTTTTAAAGCAACACCTTCTTTACACGCAAAATCGGCCATAATATGCAGCGGAATTTTATCATAATCACAACCAATATTACTGCGATAGGCTTTTAACTTATGTTGATCAGGGCGTGACGGTAAAGCACTGGCCCTTGGCGTAGCCCTCACATACCAGCCGGGCTTTCAATGCGAATTTGATCGGGCCGATACCAACCGACAGCCACCAAATGGATCACTTTTTTCACTTCAGATCGCCCAATGGCATCTAGCTTTAGTGAATGGGTATCGTTCCAGTGGGCTAAACCTTCCGAAGCCACGGTGTCGTATAAACCGACAAACTGAATTTTAATATTGTTTTTGCTAATTTCAAACCCTTGCACTTGCAAACGTTTCACTAATGGACTGGCTAGTAGCTCTATAGCTAGTTACTTTTCCTTTTATTATTTAATAATCGATAAACAATAACTAACTAAGTGGTTTAACCAGTTAAACAGTGATAGCGATTCTAAATGAAGCAGATTGATAAAATAGTGATGCATATCACAATGTAAATAACTCACACTATAAACATTGATAAATCATTTTATCCCCACAAAATTTATAGGAATAACAACAATAAACATGGTCAAAATAGGCACGATACAGTTCAACACAAACGCAATTAAGGCTCTCGTGTAACTGAACGCTCAATCGTATTAATCACACCTTTTGCTAACTCTTCACCGAGTTTCGTATGCTTTCCACAATAAGGTTCCGCTTGACCATGTGTTGAACAAAAGACAGCTGTTGAGTCAGTTCCTGTCCCTGTAGCAATATTTTCGCTGAGTTGACTTTTGATATTTAAATTTTGCATTGCAGCCGACTTTGCTTCACTAATCATCCCAATTGCTTCAACCATACAGGCTACAGTAAGACGGGTCGAAAAACTGACTGTAATATTGATTGTTCCGGGAGTATAAGTTTTTTCCTCCATTCGGTAATCACTTAAATCCCCCGCTCTTCTTGCATTACTTAATCCGCAGGTAACCCAAATATCCAAAGACTTATTTTGATTCGCTTCGCACCATGTTGAGTGACTGTGTCGAAATGAATTCATACTAGCAGCAGTCATCATACCCACTGTATTTTCCGACCAATTATATTGTTTACAATATTCACTCAATGTCACAGAAGGAGATAAGTAAGGCATCGGAGAACCATCAACATGAAGATTAAGAAATCCAGAGCACTCTTTAAGTCCACCATTGAATGCTGCAGAGCTTAAACATAATTTCTTATATTTAAAGGAAAGATAAATATGTTGGCTATTTTTTTCTATAGAAAAAGACACTGTTCAACTCGCAATATTTGCTTTTCTTTTTTGAACTATAGTGTACTTTAAATTTTTATATATCAATACAGGTATACAGAAAATTTTGACCGTGTTTTTATAAATAATTAAATAGCGGAAACCCAACTGTAATCAATAAAAACGGAGAAGAATACTTAATTGGTATACAATGCTTTCGTGATTTTCGAAGAGATTTAAAAACGTTTGTTGGCGGAGTTTATAGTGATATTGCAGTATTATGCCGTATTTCAGCACACAACAAGTGGATAGATCATATTATACAACATAACAATTAGGACATGTTTACCTTTAACTTTATTTGAGAGAAATAAAAATGAAAATGAATTATTTTGTTTTTGGAACAAATCATATGCAAAAAGCTATTCAATTCTATGATTTGTTATTTGAAAATACTGGCGTTAATAAAGTCCATTCTGAAGGACGCATGACAGTATGGGCAAACGAAGAATTTATGTTTGGTATTGCAGAACCTTTTGATGGCAACCAAGCAACCAACGGCAATGGAACTATGCTTGGTTTAAATGTAGGTTCAAAAGAAGAAGTCACTCGCTTATACACAAAAGCTTTAGAAATTGGCGGTACGAGTGAAGGAGAGCCTGAAGTTCGCTCTGGTCGATATTCTGCTTATATCAGAGATTTAGATCAAAATAAAGTATGTCTTTTTGAGTAAAAATATGAGTTAATCGGTTACTTTAATGATTTGATTGATTAGATAATTGCTTTAGAAAAACGCTAGGCATGTTAATATCAATTTAAAGTTAATTTAACAAAAATGACTGATGCTTGTAATATTAATAACAATTACTATTATATTCTTGATTTTCTCTTTAATACCATTATCCCGCAGTGAATATTGGTGGGTACGTATTTTTGACTTTCCAAGACTTCAATTTGTCACAGGCTTAATAGCATTACTATTATGCCAAATTACTTTTCTTGATTTGGCTGAAACTATCAGCTGGTTTATTTTAAGCCTGACATTTTTAATGCTTGGTTACCAAAGCTGGTGGATAGTCCCTTATACTAAACTCCACCCTAAAGAAGTGAAAAAAACAGATAAGTATCAACGTACTCAATCGATTAGTTTAATCACTGCCAATGTATTAATGCACAATCGCTCTTTTGAATGTTTAAAAAAAATAATACTTGATAAAGCCCCCGATATTTTTGTTACATTGGAATCAGATAAATGGTGGGAAAAACAACTCGACACACTAACTAACACTTACCCATATAGCATAAAATGTCCGCAAGATAATCTTTATGGAATGCATGTTTACTCAAAGCTTCCACTAGAAGATGGAAAAATTAGCTTTCGAGTAGAAAGTGATATTCCTTCAATAACAGCTATAATAAAATTACCAAATGGAAAAAAAATTACTGCTTTCTTTCTACATCCAGCGCCCCCTAGCCCAACTGAAAATGAGTCATCAATAGAAAGAGATGTAGAGTTAATATTAGTTGCAAAAGAGTCTGCCAATCATCAATTACCAGTGATAGTTACAGGAGATTTAAATGATGTGGCCTGGTCTGAAACCACACGGCTGTTCAGAAAACTCAGTGGACTACTTGATCCTAGAGTAGGCAGGGGATTGTTTAATACTTTTCACGCTGAATATTTTTTTATGCGCTGGCCATTAGATCATTTGTTTCATAGTAAACACTTTACTTTAAATCGTATTCAACGTTTACCTTATTTTGGTTCTGATCACTTTGCTATTTACACTGAGTTGCAACTCACTTCCAATTCATCAATGAGCGCTAATAATCATCTTGAAGCTATGTCTGAGGACAAAAAATGGGCGGCTCAGAAACTTGATTCTTTATAAAATAAAAAATATCTCTTTAAAATATATCATATAAAAATGCTAATTTAAGTTCTCAAATATCATAATAAAAATAAATAAATCTCTTTATACTCTCATGGTATAGCTAGTTAAGTTTTGTTGTTATTGAAATCAATCCATCTTATAACGTCTCTTCAATTCATCAAATGCTAAACAGGGAAAATAGGTATCTTCGAGTTTTCTCTTCCAGAAATAACAATATGGGTGAAGTAAAGCGATATCGCTTTTCTCTCCATATTTGCCAATACCTGAAAACGCATCTAAAGAATGCCCATATTCGCTACTTTTGATTGACTTTCTTAGGTAGGGTAATGATTCCTTTTTTAATATTGCAGTTATGGCATCTGTAGCAAAACGTCGAGTTTCGATATTTTTACTTTCCATTAATTCTAATATCCTATTTACCGTTTTACCTCCCTTGATTTTAGCTAAAGCTTTGATCGTTATGTATTTGTAGCTTATTGCTTGCGCTAAATTACTTAGTATGAATGCTTCTCCAGATACAGGCATTAACTCTTCAATTCTTGTTATAATCATTCTAAGTAAAAAGGTATTACTTTTTGGTAAATTACTGATAAGTAAGTTTTCTAGCTTAGTATTATTAATCTGTTTAGTCTTGGGACAGAATAGATTGAAGTATTCATCCCAATAACGTAAAACGGATTTGTTTAATTGGGTTCTAATAGCAACTAACGAACCACATTCTTCAAGCCAAAACAGAGTGGAAAGTCTATAGTGTATTTTAAATTGAGAACTTTGTTTCCTTAAATCATCAACCAACAATTTAGTAATACCAAAGTTTCTTTTATCATTAAGATCTTTTATTGCAAAGATACTCTGAATAAGCGCCTTCTCCATGCTAAACTTAGGCTCGCCTAATATAGCATGGGTATAAAGCTCAATATGCTCACATAAATAAACTTCTCTTAATTTTTCTATTATTTCTGTATTGGAAAGGTAGTTTCCTTCATTCATTTTTTTTGATAGGCTCAAGCTCCAGCGCTTACAAAAATCACTATTATCCTTTGAAACAATATGGTTGGAGTACAACTGATATGCTTGGAGACGCCAGCTCAAATAGTTAGCTTCATCTAAGGCAAATTCACTGAGTATATTTAAGTCTCCTTTATCGTTGAAAGCATTTAGTGTCCTTTGCCATTTAGTTGGTTTTTTATAACCTGCACCATACTGATTTTTTTCTATAAGCCATTCCAAACCTTCTGTTTTTTTTAGTTGACTAATAGCCTTAGAAACTTCCGGCAAAGAAAAGAAACGCCAATAAAGTACATTTGCCGCTTCATTTCTAACTCTAACAGACTTAGATTCAAGGGAACTTATTAATACAGGCACAGCTCTTTCATCTCGAATATATTTCAATAGTTGAATAAGTTCTATTTTCATTTTCTGTTCAGCTTTATCAAAAGCCCTAATTAGCATACTGAAATTTTCTCTTCTACGCATATGCTTTAGTTCAGAGACGAAATATTCTCCCAAATAGAAGTTCGAATAGGTCAGAGAATTTTCAAATAATTTTTCAAGTGTCCGTGTTTCATTCAACTTTTCGCTCTGTATTCCAAGTATTATATTTGCAGCCTCAACAGCCTCATCATTCTGATAAACTCTTAAGACAGGTCGCTGAATAAATATTACCCTTTTATCTTTAGCTAATTTTGTATTTTTATTACTATCTCTAGGCACAATGAGTAAGGTATTATTCGAGTTCGTTAACCGTTTACGGGAAAACAACTGATATTTGGTATGTTTGAATCTAACTGTTTTGCCAAGGATATTATTAGCTCCCTTTAAAACATCCTTAACTTTAACTTGGATGCCATTTTCATTTATTATTACTTTTCCAACATATACATCCACAGGCTCAGCAAGACGTTGATTTAAGGGGAAATCTTGAATTTTGTAAGCTAAAACTTCGTTAACATCTCCCAATAAGAAAAAAAATAAGGCTAGCTTAACAATGTCGCTAAAAAACTCTTTCATATTTAACATCTCTTTTTTCACCAATACGTATTTAATTTAGCTAACATGAATAGACTCCAATAATACGATAAAAATCATCCTTTCTATCCACAGTGTTTTGGTGTCTTAACTCAAAACTCAATGACAAAGTTTTAATCATTTTAACTTTAATAATCCTTGTGTTTTTTTCATATAAAATTTCTAAAAACATTATCTGTTGCTCTTCAATATCTTTAAATAGCGCCTTAACATATTCAAGCGTGCAACCATGTTTCGATGATTTTTTTACCTGATTAAAGTCAACATATTTTTGAAGAAATTCAACATCATTTTTCTGTACCGCTTTAACAAATGAAAAAATTACTAGCCTTGGGTTAATAGCTTTCAGCTAGAGAATAAAAACTTATCATAACAGCAAGAAATAGTGCTAAAAACAAGAGCCCCCTTCATCATTTACCTTTAATATATGAGTTCTTTAGCTATACAAAAAGAAAAGATGCACATAAAACGGCCTCTAGCTAACTAATTGGTACTTTTATCTTATGTTTTATGGGCAAACATTAATAATTCGATAAGTCGTATCTCTTGGGTTTTCTTCTGACTTTTTAATTTCCGCAGCCTCAAATAAGATATTCATCGGCTCAACCATATAAATCAACATTGGTTCATCATTTAAATCTGAAAACTTAATTTCATCTACTTTAATTTTTTTAAATAAATCGATGAGTTCTTTTTTAGTATAAGGGTGGCATGGTGAACCAGCGATAGACTTCATATTAATAATATTTAAAAACTTAGCTTCATTATTACTATGAGCCGCTCTAACTGCCTCGACCAAAGTAGCTGAAGGAGTTATTTGATCTGCCACAGCTATGAACGCAGCAGTAAGTATTATCACTGAAATTAGCTTTTTCATATAGCTTATAGTTAACTTCATCGTTTTAATTCCTTACCAATATCTATTTCAGTGTAATATTTAATACGTTGCTGATTAAGATAACTCAAACAAACGTTTTTGTTAATAACACTGCTTCCATTAGCAGCCGTCGAGCCGGCGACCACTTCATAACATTTCTTATCACGAAATTTTTTCCAAGCTGTAAATGTTTCTTTTTTGGCTGCTATAAAATCAGGTAAGACAATATAAGTAGAAGAATATTTTGTTCCATAACTTTCAACTTTTTCCAGGTAATTTTGAAACACTGTTTCTAGCCGCAAATTAGTACGCTTCAGCTTATTCCACTCACAGTCAGATAGATGATTAGTAGTCTTAGGGCGATCACATGATGTTTTTTTGAGCTCAGCGAACAATGGAGCCAACTCATCAATACGCGTTTGATACATTAATATCAAACAATTTTTGTCACATATTTTATTATTTCTTTTCTCAAGCCAAGCTCTTTGTTCAACCTGAACAAGACTATGCTTCTTATCACCAATCAGTTCAAATCTTAATCCAGAGTATATCTTATTTAATTTATCATCCAATTTC
Organism: Aliikangiella litoralis; assembly: GCF_052495765.1. The sequence goes on from NZ_CP199292.1 coordinate 4,535,886, forward strand.
GCCAATTCATTATCAGAGCAAATCAATTTCTCAACCGATAAACTAGCTTTTTTACACCATAAAGGCAAACCATAACTCATTTGAGAAAATAACAATAGGCCTGTTATTGAATATATTTTTATCATTTTCAACCTTTCTCATAAAATTTGAATATTTTCGCAATGATTATTAACATATTAATTAATAGCTCAATAAAATTCACCTTCAACTTCTATATCAGTATAATATTGAATACGTTTTTTATTGAGATTAGTTAAACAACTTCTCTGGCCTGACTTAGCATTTTTTGCTGTCGTCCCAGCAGTTATTTCAGCACACTTCATATCACGAAATTTCTTCCAGGCTGAAAATGTTGCTTCTTTAGCTACTAAGTATTTTTCTATATCAGTATAGTAATGCATAGTATGTTTATCTGAGTAACTTTTAATTTCTCTCAGATAATTTTGAAATACCACTTCTAACTGTTTATCAGTATGTTTTTTCTTTTCCCATTCACAACTAGATAAGTGGCTTGCACCTTTGGGACGATCACAAGATGTCTTTTTAAGCGTTTCAAACAATGGAGCCAACTCATCAATACGCGTTTGATACATTAATATCAAACAATTTTTGTCACATATTTTATTATTTCTTTTCTCAAGCCAAGCTCTTTGTTCAACCTGAACAAGACTATGCTTATTATCACCAATCAGCTCAAATCTTAATCCAGAGTATATCTTATTTAATTTATCATCCAATTTCGCCAATTCATTATCAGAGCAAATCAATTTCTCAACCGATAAACTAGCTTTTTTACACCATAAAGGTAAACCATAACTCATTTGAGAAAATAACAGTAAACCAGCTATAAAACAGACTTTTATCATTTGCAATCTCATCGCAGTGTATCCTCATTCAGAATATTATTAACCTCAACACATCAAGCTTATAACTAAAAAGCGGCAAAAACATGGGCTTAACGTGAAGAGTTCATGATTATTAATGCTAGTTATGAACCATTAGTAATTTTATTTATGTTCACTATTAATAGCCTTAAAAATTTACCTTGACATAGAAATAATTTTATAACTCTCTTCCACCTTATCTATTTCAAAATTTAAGTTAAGATGCTTTTGTGAGAAAGGCCATAGCACTCTATAATATATACCAGACTCTTTTGTTGGAAACTTAGATAATATAAAGAAGTTGAGTCTCTTATCATTAAATACTCCCTTTTTAACTTTAATATTATGAAAAAATATCTTGTATAGCTTATAACTGTAGTCACCTTTAGTATATTGCATCAATGGAGTATAGTGACTAAATACTGCTTCAAGAGAAATTTCACCATTATTTTTTTTATGCCAAGGTATCATATTATCTTCGGTAAAGGCATTGACAGATTTTTTAAGTTCAGGAAATATTATCAATGACTCATCATTTGAATAAACTAATGATGGTATCATGAATATTAGAACAAGTAGTTTTCTCATTATTATAATCCTTTAAAAGATTTTTAGATAAACTGATAAATTTTATTATAAATCGTTCAAACATAATCTATTGTAAATTATTTGTAAAACCGCTCTACATTAAATAAAGCACGATATTCAAACACTATAGATTTGGTCAGAAGGCCAAAATATTTTTAGTTAGCATCATTTATTTTTTATATTGCAACCACCAGTTATGCATTGCTTTAAACATATCGGTTAAATCTATCGCTTTTTGTGTTGCGGTATATTCAACTCAGGAGGGGAACCTCCGCATAAACTTTACGATGAATAAGGCCATCTTTTTCTAACGTTCTAAGCTGATTGGTTAACATTGTTTGAGTAATACCATCAACTAATCGGCGCAATTCGTTAAAGTGTTTTATTCCTTGAAAAATTAAAATTTGCAAAATTATCAACTTCCATTTTCCTCCTATAAGCTTGGCAATATCTGGCATTGGACAGGATTCAAATTTGCCTGTATTGTCTTTTTTATTTTCAGTCACTTTTTAATTCCTTAGTATCATTTTTGATACTATATATAATAAAACTGCCTACTTGTAAAATTAAACCAAGCAAATATGTTGTCAACTAATACTTAAACAAAGGCAAAACAAATGGCAATCAAGGTTTACACTATAAGTGGGGTGCCTAGGGGCTGGCGTGTTCTTGTGGGATTAGCTTTAAAGGAAATTGAATATGATGTTCAATATTTACAAGGATCAACAAACGAACATAGGGCACCAGCTTTCCTTAAAATAAACCCATGAGGCATGGTCCCAGTAATCGAACATAATGGACTCATCATTCATGATTCTATTGCGATATTAGCGTGGCTTGATCGGCAATATCCAGACAAGCCCTTATTTGGCCAAACCAATGAAGAAGCCAAACACATATGGCAACTAACAATGGAGTCGTGTGATTATTTGCGTAATTATATGAGCCAGCTTCTAAAGCCGATATTCTTTGGGAATTTAACTCTCACAAAAGAAAGCACACCAGAAATGATAGCTTTTCGGCAAGCAAGTGATAACTTACACTCAGAATGCGCCTATGTGGAACAACAATTAGATATTAACTCTTTTTTTATTGGAAAAAAACCAGTGCAGTTGAAGCCATTATTTTTCCAGAGATATGTTTGCTCCAACGAGGAATCGAACAAAAACCGGACATCATGCGTGCTGCGGGATTTGTTCGACTAGCCGAACGCTACCCTAAACTATCTGCTTGGAAAGATCGTGTCAGTGCGCTTCCCAATATCAATAAAACTCTGCCACATCACTGGAATCAATAATAAGGATATTTTAAAATGAATACTGAAAATTATCAGAAGAGTATTGTGGTGAATACAACTTTGAATAAAGCTTATCAAGCAATTACTAACAAATATTCACAGTGGTAGACACCATATAAAGGTGCTTTTAATAAACCAGGTGATAAAATAACTTTCAGATTTCCACCGCAAGAGTCCTATTGGATATTTGAAGCTAAAAAACTTATTCCTGAAAAACGGTTAAGCTCCTATGTGTAGAAGCACATCATATACTTCTAGATAAACCTAACGCATCTAAAACAGAGTGGTTAGATTCTTTTCTTCATTTTAATATTGAAACTGTTGGAAAATATACTCGTATTACTTTGCTTCATGAAGGCTTGACCCCAACATAAGATTGCTTTGAATTTTGCGAAGCAGGATGGGATCACTTTTTTCTCAATAGCCTTCAAAAATACCTAGACACTGGGGTTGGTGATCCATATCAGAGTTAATTAAAAAGTACCGTTCAGAATGAGTTGCTATCAATAAAAGTGTCAGCATAAACATTATAACGACTAGCATGAATTTATATTAAATCTGACTTGATAAATCCATTGGTTTCAAAAAAAGTATTAATAAGCACTAAAGAAGAACTTGATCACCTGATAAAAGTTTTAACCCTATTACTAAAGCCTTAAATCACAGACAAGCTAATTCAAAAAAATAAACGTCATAAAAAATTAAGATACAGGTAATAGATAGAAAAAACGGCGCAAATGCGCCGTCTATGTTGGAAGAATCTCTATTAATTTGTTAATTGATGTTTTGCGGCATAAGCTTCTGTCTGCTTCCAAACACGCATTAGATTCCCAGATAAAATCTTGGCAATATCTTTTTCGCTATATCCCCTATCAATAAACCCTTGAATTAAGTTAGGGTAGGTTGCAACGTCTTTAAGCCCTTCAGGTAAACTGTCACCAACACCATCATAATCAGAACCAATACCAACATGATCAATACCAGTAAGTTTAATAACATGATCATAGTGATCTAAGACATCATTCAATTTAGCGTATTGAAATGGTGTTTTTTCTCGATATTGCTTAGCAAAAGCTTTTACTTCATCACTATTTCTTTCGAGGTTATTTTCTGCCATAAAGATTTCACGAGCAGCTTTGTATTTATCATAATTTTCAATTGATGATTGCGACACAAAAGTAGAGCCAAAATTAATTTGTATTACCCCACCTTTTTTAGCTAATAGCTTGATCATATCGTCACTCATATTTCGCTCAAAACCAGGCGTAAAATGTCTTGCGGATGAATGAGATGCAATAACAGGCACTTGGCTGATTTCCATTACCTGATAAAAAGCATCATCAGATACATGTGAAATATCGACCATCATGCCTATTTTGTTCATTTCGAGCACTAATTTCTTGCCAAAGTCAGTTAACCCTTTTGCAGGTCTTTCTTTATCATAAGATGAGTCTGAAATATGATTTGCTTTGGAGTGAGCAAGCGTAATATAACGAATACCTCTATTATAGAAATGTTGAAGATTTTCGATTTTTCCTTCAATTGGACTACCATTCTCCATTCCCATAGGTAATGATATTAAACCTTTGGCAAAATTATTCTCTACGTCAGTCGAAGTATAAGCTTTAGCATATTTTTTAGGGTTTTTCGTAATCAACTCTTCTACCATATCAATCAACTCGTTAGCTAATTGATAGCTAGCCCCTGCTTTTTTTTGTAAATTAGCCGGGATATAAATTGACATAAATGGTGCATCTAAGCCACCTTCAACTGCCCGTGGATAGTCAAATTCGCCATGTTCGGTTGAGTGAGCAACATCTTCATAGCGGCTACTTAATCGCATTGGAACATCAATATGAGTATCAGTAATAATATATTTTTTTGCTAATTCTTTAGCATCCAATTGTTTTTTCTTTTCAACCGACGTCTGTACCTGCACAACAGGTTTATTATTTTTTTCTTCTGCTTTTGAATGTGTTTGATTATCTTGACAAGCAACCAAACCAAATGCTGAAACAACAGTTAAAGTTGAAGCCAACATTAGTCGAGAAGCAAGAAGGATGTTTATTTGTTTCATTATTCTTCTCTATAGAGCCCTTAAAGAAGGCTTACTTTGCCTACTCAAAGTTTAAAAGTCAAATAACTGACTTATCTATTTTATGAATACACAAAAAAGAATAAAGGTATAGCTAAAGCAAATATATTAATACTAATTAACGAGTAACTTAGTATTATTTACTTTTCTCCATGCTAATAGTGTATAAATACAAGAGGCTTTTCGTGTCATACGCTAACTGCGCCTGTTGTTAAACAGATGAGTGACCTTACCTATTTTACTTAAGAAGAATAGTTTTTATCTAAAAGACAGGGTAAGCAATGAATAATAGAATATTTTCAGCTTTCTCTATCTATCAGATGATGGCCACTAAAATACCAGTCAAGGTTTTGCAGCATTGTTAGATTTTACTCATAAAAGAGAAGTGGATACTTTATTAATAGAACAAGCTTAAAAAGCTTCTGAGGTTTTATTAATTATTTTTTATTTGAAAACTTTTTAATTTTTTTGCGATTTCGTCTCGCTTTTTCTAATAATTCTTCAGTCACTTTTTTCTTACGACCTTCATACGGGTTTTTACTTTCTTTTAACTCAAATTTAATCGGTGTACCAACTATTTTTAATGCTTCTCTAAAACTTTTTTCTAAGTAACGTAAGTAAGAGTTAGGCAGTGATTTTGTTTGATTACCGTGAATAACAATTCTCGGCGGGTTATGTCCACCAGGATGTGCATATCTCAATTTAATTTTAAAACGTCCACCAGTGGGCGGCTGATGCTTAGCAACAGTCATTTCAAGAATACGGGTTAATTTAGATGCGCTCATTTGAACTCTTGCACTAGCATAAGCTTCATCGACAGCATCCCATAAATGCCCAACATTGGTTCCATGCATAGCAGAAATGAATTTTATTCGAGCAAAATCAGCAAAATAAAGACGGCGATTAATGGCTTCTTTCACATCAATTCGTTTTTCTTCAGGCAAGTTATCCCATTTGTTAATACCAAGCACCAAAGAGCGCCCTGCATCAATCGCAAAACCAAGCAAGTTTAAATCTTGTTCTGTGATGCCTTCTCTGGCATCAAATATCATAATGACAACATTTGCATCATTAATCGCTTGCAAAGTTTTTAATACCGAAAACTTTTCAACCGCCTCATGCACTTTACCCCGTTTTCTGACACCAGCGGTATCAATTAACGTATATTTTTTATCCCGTCGTTCCATTTCAATATAAATGGAATCTCTTGTTGTTCCGGGCATATCAAACACAACAACCCGATCTTCACCAAGCATTCGGTTGACAAGCGTTGATTTCCCTACATTAGGCCGACCTATAATGGCTAGTTTAGGACCTTGTTCTACACCATCAACTTCTGTTGTCGTTTCTTCATTTTTTTCTGTTGATAAGGTATTAGATGCAGGCAGAATAATGGTTTCAATGAGCTTACCCACACCGCGTCCATGAGCCGCAGCAATGGCTGAAACAGATTGAAAACCAAGGGAGTAAAAGTCAGCGAGTAGGGTATTTTGATCGAGACCATCGATTTTATTCACAACTAAATGAATCTCTTTATTTTCAGCACGAAGTTGTTGTGCGATAGATTCATCAGTTGGCGTTAGTCCTTCACGAGCACTAACAATAAACAAGGTAATATCAGCTTCTCTAACGGCTTGCATAGATTGTTCAGCCATCAAGCCATCGACTCCAACTTCTCCTCCAGTAATACCACCAGTATCAATAATAATGAACGGCTTTTCACTAAAAGTTGCATGTCCATATTGGCGATCACGCGTTAGCCCAGGCAAGTCAGCAACTAAGGCATCCCTGGTACGGGTAAATCGATTAAACAGTGTTGATTTACCAACATTGGGGCGCCCTACCAGGGCAATTACAGGAAGCATCTAAAAACCTATTCTTTTGTTACCGCGTAGAGCGTACCACTGTGCCCCAACAAAATGACTTTATTTTCAATAACTAATGGAACTGCACTTATTCCATCAGAATCAATATGTTTTCTGCTTTGCATAGTGCCATCTTTTCTCGATAGCCAGTGTATATAACCTTCAAAATCAGCAACAACGATAGAATCACCAAGTGCTACCGGCGCAGATAACTGGCGTCTATGTAGCGCCTTTTGCGTCCATAACATCACTCCGTTGCTTCGATTGACAGCACTCACATAACTATTTTCATGGGTCACTAATAGCAATAACTCTGATAATGAAATTTCTTGATAGGTCGACAACTCTCTTTGCCAGATAATTTGACCATTACTCGCTTCAATATTAGCTAAATTGCCGTTATAGGCCGCCACAAAAACATTACTGCCAGAAACTAAAGGCTTAATATCAACATCAACTAACTTTTGTATTTCTGAACTACCAACAGGAGCGGTAATGGTTCTATCCCAAGCAACTCTGCCGTTGTCTAAAAGAAAAACGCCTAGTTTACCATTAGAAAACCCAGAGATAACTCCTCCACCAACGATAACAGGGGCAGAGTCTCCTCTCAGCGTCAAGCTTGGCATAGATTGATCGGTAATCCACTTTTGTTCGCCTGTAACAACATCAAAAGCCGTTAGCTTGTCATCAACACTCCTGACAACCACATAACCATCACCGACAGCAGGACTAGCAATCACCTCACTAGAAACTGGCTTGCGCCATTTTTCACTACCATCTTTTACATCTAAAACAATGACTTCACCCTGCTGTGTACCTAATGCAACAACATTGCTCGCTACCGCTGGGCCACCACCAATGGCAACGTTTAGCTCAACCCGCCAAATGATATCTCCATTATCTGGATTAATCGCGGCAACCACACCAGAGCCGTCAGCAGCAAATATTTTATCGTAAGCATAAACAGGAGAGATTTTGACGGTTTTATCAAATGTGCCATCTCCTAGATCTGTTTCCCAAAGAACACCTGTTTCAAACTGGTTATCCAAATCAACTAAAGGATCTGGCTCATAAATATCAACGTCATCACTACAGCCAGAGAGCATTAAAAAGACTACGAATAAAGCCCACCACAACGGACGCATTATTTATTTTCCTCAGTTGATTGCTCTTCAGACGCAGGCTTTTCTTTAATCGCTGTTTCTTCGCTGTTTTTTTCAGCAACGGCTTTTTCTTCAGCAGGTGTTTCAGTCGCCTTATTAGAGTCTTCTTTTTCTGAAGTAATCGATGAGCTTGCAATGCTGATACCTTCTGAAGCACTCAGCTGATCAATTTTAAATTGCAAACTTGGATGTTTTGCCACCATATCAACATCTGCCATTGCTATTTTATATGCCGCGAGCGCTTGGTCTTTTTTATCTAACGCTAATAAAGCATCTCCTTCAACCAAACTTGCTAAAGCACTATAACCAGACTCTTTATCAACTTTCACTAAAGGAAGAGCATCTGCCGCTTTATCCTGCTGAATAAAGATTCTTGCTAGTCGAATCTTAGCTACTGGTGTTAACTCATTATCGGGATGGTTATCAATAATCCACGTTAATTCCGCAGCCGCCTTACTTAACTCATTAGCATCTACAGCCAATTTAGCCAACTGAAATGAAGATAGGATAGCGTAACTGGTTTTAGGGTACTGACTTTTAACTGCTTTTGCACTTTCAGCCAAACCCGTTTTATCTTCTGACTTAAGCACTTCAGTCACTTTCATATAAAGATCAGAAGCCGCAGCTTGATGTGCTACTTCTTTTTCAGTCCAATACTTCCAGCCGGCAAAGCCAGCTAAACCGATAACGGCTCCAATAATTAGCGGAGTGCCATTTTCACTCCACCACTCTTTTAATTTTTCTACTTGTTGTTCTTCTGTATCGTAACTCACATGAAACTCCCAAAATTAATTATTTTTAATTCGTACTAGCGTTGAACTCATTACTCGTTTATTAAAGTACTCACAATATTTGTGATAATTGTTCAATCAAATCGCTTTGAGACAGCGTTATCTGCTGTTTATCTTCTCTTAAAAACTTAATACCAACTGCTTGGTTTTTAATTTCATCGTCACCCAAAATCAAAGCGATTTTAGCTGAAGATTTATCCGCTTTTTTTAGCTGTTTTTTAAAGTTACCGCCACCGCAGTGTTGTTGAAACTTAATTAAAGGATAGGAATCGCGTAATTTTTCAATATAAACGCCTCCAGCGGCCTCAGCAGTTTCACCTAAAGTGCAAATGTAGACATCAACGGGCAAAGAAAGTTTTGCAGATAAATCAGATTGCTGTTCTAACAATAGAATAATTCTCTCTAACCCCATTGCAAAACCGCAACCTGGTGTTGCCTGACCTCCTAGCTGTTCGACAAGGCCATCATACCGTCCACCAGCACAAATAGTGCCTTGAGCCCCCAAACTACTAGTCACCCACTCAAAAACCGTTCGATTATAATAATCTAGGCCACGGACTAATGTTGGGTTAATCACATATGCAATATCTAACTGCTCCAATTTTTCACATAGTAATGTAAAGTGGCGTTTAGATTCTTCATCTAAATGTTCAGTCAACTTGGGGGCAGCGCTTATTAACTCTTTAAGCGCAGGATTTTTGCTGTCCAGAATCCTCAATGGGTTTGACTTTAAGCGGCGCTGGCTATCTTCATCTAATAATTCAAAATTTTCTGTAAAATATTCAACCAGCAGAGCTTTATAAGCTTCTCGTGCCTGATTACTGCCTAAGGAATTAAGTTGTAGCTCAACATCATCGGCAAAACCAAGTGTCTTCCATAGTCTGGCAGTTAACGCGATCAATTCAGCATCTATGTCTGGCCCATTAAAACCAAAGGATTCTGCACCAAATTGATGAAACTGACGATATCGACCTTTCTGTGGTTTTTCTCGTCGAAACATAGGCCCCATATACCAGAGCCGCTGCTGTTGATTGTATAAAAGGCCATTTTGAATACCCGCCCTAACACAAGCGGCCGTGCCTTCTGGCCGCATTGTCAGGCTATCTTCGCCTTTATCAACGAAGGTATACATTTCTTTTTCAACAATATCGGTTACTTCACCAATAGAACGGCAAAACAATTGAGTATTCTCAACAATAGGTGTTCGTATTTCAGAATAGCCATAACTAGAGACAACTTGACGTATACATGCTTCTAAATGCTGCCAAATTGGCGACATTTCAGGTAAACAATCATTCATTCCTTTTATGGCTTGAAAAGCTTTACTCAATGTTTTTTCCTGGGTGGCTAAAATTAAACGCGCAATTATAGCCTAATTTCTACCCGGAAACAGTGCCGATACCGTTTAATTTAGCTAATTCAGAGTGAAAATGAACAGATCCGCCTAATACCTATTAAGAATTGAGCATTTATGCGCTTTTTTCTGGCCATTTGGGTGGGACAACGAAGAATAATTCGGTCGAATAAAATTGGTTGCTCGAATACTTGGTTGCATATTTTGATGGTATTTCTTTAAAAAGACTAATTAAAATAGGATGAGTTGAGTTAACAAAGTGATTTTTCACTGAAGCCAGTAATGCATTAGGCTGCAACAAATACTCACCATTTTTAATATTCGGAGAAAGCCAATGCGGTTTGGCTAGAATAGACCACAACGTACCCGGCTCAGTTATTTTTTCTAACGCATCTTCTCTGAGCCAAAAACCTTGATTATGATTTAAATGAGCCCCTACTGGCGGCCTCATTTTAGTATCCAAAGGGTAAAACAAATAACCCAGTAAACATATTTGTGCCTGAACTTGTGTAACGCCTTTACCAGCCAATACATTCATACCAGCTTTCATCTGTGATAGTTGGGACTGTTGAGTGAGCAATTTATTATATTTTTTATCTAATCGATCACGTGTAGCGGGTCCAATCCACTGTTTAAGTAATGTTGTCTCACCCGATGATTCATTATGCGTGAAATCATTATTAAGCGCAGGAACCCCCAAGTAATATTTAACAGCAACTTCAAGATGATAGTGAGCTTTGTCAGCTAAACTGCCATAAATAAAATCAAACTCTCCAAGTGTTTCTTTGTCTGCGATAACTTGGCAATTTTTGCCTACTAAATGATAGTCGGGATAGTGATTTAAAAAAAATGACCAAAGCGCCTCAAAGTAGGTCCCTAACATAAACAAATTTTTATCTGTCAGGTAGTTAACTAGTCGTTCTGGTTTTCTATCTAATTCAGCTAACCAGCTTTCCTTCACTTTAAAATATTGATCAACCAGTCTGGCAGAATTCAAACTAGGCTTGTCACTAGCAGATGTTTGCATAATACCTGGCGATAACAAAACCCACGCTAAGTCCCGAACATATTGATTACTATACCTCAACAGACTTTTCATATTAATAATTCATTGCGTAAATGACTTTTTTATTCAATGTGTTTTTCATTTCTCTTTTACATTGCCCATTGACCTGAGACAGGGCTCGCATAATTAAAATCACTTACATTCACTTAAGCAAAGTAGCGATATCCATTATAAGGATTAAAAATATGTCAGAAGAAAACCAAAGAATCCGTCAATTTAAAAAGTTTTTTATTGGTTTAATACTATTTATTATATTTGTCATTGTTGTTTTACTTTATACAGGCAGAGGTTCGCTCGCTTAAGACTACAGTATGATCAACACACTTAATACTCTACAGTTACTTCATAAGAAGTAAACTTGCGAACATTAATAACACCACTGTCAAAGATCAGATATTGTCCTTTTATGCCCATCAGAGTACCTTCAACAACAGGTTTTTTATCAAAATTATGTGAAACTATTTTAGTTGGAAACTCTTCGACAGGATAATCTATATTAACCAACTCACTATCTAGAGACTCTATCTCTCCGCCCTCAAATTGGGTAATAATATTATCTATGTTTTGTTTTAATTTTGACTTTAAATCATTTGCATCTGTTTTTAAATCTCTAGGCTCTGCATTGCCCTTTAAAATTGCTCGCCAGTTAGTTTTGTCAGCAATGAGCTCTTTAAATGCCATTTCAACAAATCCCGACTGTTGACGAGTGTTCACTTTAAAAATAGTCATTGCTTGAGTTGCACCTTGATCGATCCAACGTGTCGGTATTTGTGTATGGCGAGTAATGCCAACTTTTAAGCCAGAGGTATTTGATAAATAAACATAATGAGGTACAAAACAGTTCGCCTCCCCCCACTCAGGTTCCCGGCAGGTACCCTGATGATAATGACAAGTTTCAGGCTTCATAATACACATATCGCATTGAGCTAAACTCTTCATACAAGGATAACAGTAACCTTGAGAAAAACTTTTTTTACTTGCTCGACCACAATGGCGACAATTAATACTTCCTGTAAATGTTAATTTTAAATGTTGACCAATAACCGGATTAAGAGGCAGCTCTTGATCACCGAGTGGTAATCGATACTCAACTGTTTCTTTTAAATCCGCTCGCATTTTATCTAAAACGCCTTGCAGCATATATGACCCCAAATGTTACTTTACCCTAGAAATAATCGAACTATTCTATCGGCTCTGTCATCAACTCACCAGTTCAAATTATTGCTCATCTAATATTTTCGACTGAGTTATTGCCTAAAAAACGTACTTATCTGAGAGTTTTTTAATCAAGTTGCAATAATTCAGGCCAAATTCAGTTTTCAGACTTTATGATTAATATAGAATCCACTGAATAGAAATATAAACGCTTTATGAAAACTCAATTATTTAAACTTCTATCATTAACATTAATCATTGTTCACCCTCACCTTTTAAAAGCAGTTGAAGACCATGGAGCCTCACTGTTTGCGTCCTATGAATCTAATGGCCGAGATTATATTTCAGGTGTTGGGGCTAGTGTTTTATTGAAAGATGATTTTACTCATTTTGGTGCCCAACTGAGTACTTCTCTCAATTATGCCGAAGTAACCAGCACCGATGGTTATCTAGAAGATTTTGTTAGCTGGGAAGCTGCAATAAAATTTGGCTATTTTTCTAAACTATCGCTCTACGGAGAAGTGGGCATTGATCTTGCCGAAATTATGTTCTATGACCTAAGATACGATGATGATTACCACGACCACTATGAAGATAATGTAGATATGTATGTGGGTATAGGTGCAGGTATCAACGCCGGTCCTTTAAGCATTGAGGCATTTTCTCGTTTAAGAGAAATTGATAGCAGGTATTGGGAAGCTGAATCCGAAGTTTTTAGCGGTGTGCGCTTTTCTATCAACTTCTAATACCTTTGTCGCGAGGAATAACTTAATGCTTTTAAGTTAGTTAACACTGACATAAAATTATGGCAGCCTATTGAAAAACTAATAATTATTAGCAACCTAATACACAATTATGAATAAAATAGCTTGAAAGCACCCCTGCATACTTGGTATTTTGAGCGATTGATTCGATTAATTTATTATAGCGATATTTAGCCAGTAAACATGACCATTCATCAATTTCGAATATTCTTCGTTTTGTCCATACTCACAGTGGTCCTGTCTGCATGCTCAACAGAAAGTATCCCTCAACAAAGCGAACCTCAGGAATACCAGTACAAAATGCCTGAAACTAAAGGAGATGGATGGCGAATAGGTCACCTGCTAGATCACCAGATAGATGAGCAAAAAATAACCTTAATGGTACAAAAACTGAATGATGGAACTCATCCAGGTATAGACTCAGTATCTATCGTTAGGAATAACACTTTGCTCCTTCATGAAGATTTACGCAATGAGTTGAGCCAATATGATAATTGGGTAGGAAACTCCAAACTAGAACGTCATGTGATGCATTCTACCAGTAAAAGTGTTGTCTCTGCCCTGGTTGGTATTGCCCATGAGCAAGGTTTTATTCCCGATATATCTGCCCCACTTTATAATTTTTTTGATTATGGACATTATGAAAATTGGGATATACAAAAAGAAAACATCACCTTAGAAGACGTACTTACAATGCAATTAGGCCTAAAATGGGACGAATGGAGCTTTCCTTTTGGTGATCCTAGAAACAGTTTAACGGCCCTTACTGAAAATAATACCGATTTTATTAAGGCACTACTTGACTTACCTATAGCGCATCAACCAGGAACTACTTACACATATAATACGGTAGCCTCTATTGCACTCGGTTCAATTATTGAACGCTCAACAGGCCTACCACTGAAAGACTTTGCCCAACAATACCTATTCAATCCATTACAAATTAACAATGCTGACTGGCATATGACTCCAACAGGCTTAGCTAACACAGGTAGTGGTTTATTCTTATTAACTAGAGATATGGCAAAGTTTGGCCAACTTTATTTAGATAATGGATATTGGAACGGTATTCCCATTATCAGTAGTGAGTGGGTTGAACGTTCTTTAGCTAAAAGTGCAGACATTGAATTAGAGTATACTAATGGTTATGGTTTTCAATGGTGGTTAGGCGAGTTCAATAAAAATGAGATAGCGATCCCATTCTACTCGACTCGAGGCCACGGTGGGCAATTTATTATTATTATTCCGCAATTCGATTTAGTTGTCGCATTTACTGCTCACAATTACGAGAACGACCTTTACAACTCACCTTTTAAACTAGTCGAACAATATATTCTTCCTGCACTTTTGGGTTAACACTCAGGTAGTATTTTAGGTTAGTCGACCGACTCTTTTTCGAGTCTGGTATTTCCCAACCACCTTATCATATTGATAAAAAGCTTATCGTTGTCGTTATCTGGAGAAGTTATAGTGACATGCACTTTTTCCTTTGTATCAAACGTAAAGATAAAATCACGAAACATTCCTTGATCTCCTGTTATCACGACCTTCCCTTTACCAAAATTAAATCCTATCATTCCTGCATAGATATCTGATGATTCTAACAAGATATCATTACGGTTGAAGTTTTGTGTTCCTTTTGGAAACTGAATAATATTATCTTCAGGATTTCTGAATATGGCTGCACCACATAAGTAATGAATATTTTTTATCTCCTCTCCCATAGAAAAGATAGGATGTGACATATTCAACATATTGTTTTGCTGACTCACCTCAAAAAAATGAGAGCAACGATCTTCTTCTGAAATAAAACTCGGTTGGCTGGGATGAAAAATGTATCCATCTCGAAAGTTAACATCAAGTGCATTAAGTAGCGGTTTTGCACCACTTCCGTTTGGGTGATGACTCAATGATAGATATAAGCCTCCTCCCGATGAAATCCATTCAATGAGCGCAGTTAATTCGGTGTTTGATAAAGGACTGACAAAATATGTAGAACCATTAGTCGTTTTCATCTCTTGATGTGGCAGTCCATGCAAGAAGAGTATATCACCTTTTAAATTATTAGAATTAAACGCTTGCTCTAAATATTTTACGGTAAACCCATCTTTACCCGCTAAATAAAGGAGCGTATCGGCACCAATGCTTCCTGTCTCCTGTTTATAAATAGTGTTATGAAATCTATCGACTAAAATAGTTTTATTATTTTTTGACTGTTTAAATTTAATTTTTGGAACATAGCTTTTATCAACTTCAGCATCTATAGCTTTCTTTGCCTTTGAGTAAACATAGTTTGACGATAAAAGTACAATTAATACGATTAGCATTTTTTTCATATAAGCACCCAAAGTTAAAGTTTATTGTTTCTAGAATTGAATATAACTTCAAATATACCGACTTTTAAGTTAAGACTGGCCTATCTGGCCACACTAATCTAAAAATTCAATATCATATAAACTATCGATTAGAAATTGAGAGAAGTGTAGTGACAAAAAACTACACAAGAATATAGCAAAAAACTTAAGTAAAACGCAGTAAAAAAAATCATTTCATCAGAAAAATCAACAGCTCAAGTCGCCCGAGAGCTAAGTATTAAAACAAGTACCCTTTATGCTTGGTTGATAAAGAAAAAAGTAACGGTGTGACTGATAATGAAGTGGCCAAAGCCGACTTGTTTGGTGAACTTAAATGTTTAAAAGAGAATTACACATCATTAATAATGATTAGCCTCACTCATTTCTTTAAAAATGAGTGAGGAGAGAGAACGATCTTGCCAATAACTAATATGGTTTAGGAAGAATTGCTTTAATTTCTGGCAACTTACGATAAGTTCTATTAATTGTACCTTTGGGTAAAGTTAGCACTGTCGGCTCTGCTTCACCATCGTTCACGATAGTCACGGTATAATTACCTACCGCTTCATTAATAAAACTAGAAACTCCAATTAAATAATTCACATTAGGATCAGGAAAGAAAACAAACTCTGCATTTTCTCCCGGAGCAGGAGCCGCAAAAAAACCAAGAACACCACCGCCACCATTAGCTTCTCTTACATTGCGATCATATAAACCAGCAAATATATTAAAATCGTCAGACTTAATTCTAATGGCTACTGCTTTCTCATTACTCAACTGTTTAATATCGAAGTAGTCGATATAATAAGCCGCATCATTGAAGTCAGGATCAACAGCATCACCAACAGCAAGTTCACCACTAACAGTGGTCTGCGTAGGAGTTCCTACAATTATAGTTGAATTTCTTGAGAAGTTTGTTTCACCACGTTTTGCAGTTAAGTCAGAAATAAAAACTCCGTCATCTAAAGCAGGTAATACACTCTGATTTGAACCAACAGTACAATCAGAAACAATAGGACTCAATGGTCCAAGACCATCTGCATCGGCTTCACAAGTATATGTTCGTGGTCGCTTTGATTCATCAATAATTCGATAATCAAAAATCATCCCTGTCAAAGGATCATTATTGACTAATGAGTTGACTAATTGCCAGCGGGGTTTAATACGCTTATGGGGTTCAAATTGAGTTTTCACATTACCAAAAGCAGCAAAATAAATACCGTGATCACCTATTGTGATTCTATGTACTCGGGATTGTTCAACGGCAATCTTTTTAGCCCAATCAGATAAAACAGATACTCTCGCCCATACACCAGGATTGCCAGGCAAAGCACATCCATTACCGTAGCTAGTAATACCAGCTAATTTCCATTTTTTAGCTTTAAAATCTCTGACTAAAAGAGGACCACCACTATCTCCCTGACAAGCATCAATTCCACCTTCTGGCGCAGCCCCACAAATTTGAGTCTCAAAGTTAGTAGAATTTGAATAAACTTCTGCACAGGCTTTTTCATCAGAAACAGGCAAATGCACATCTTGTAATAAATTGCTATCCAAATTGCTGGTTCCCCAACCAACCGCAGTAGCTAATGCATCAACTTTGGCCAAATCAGCATTTTCTGTGGACAGCATTCCAACAGACTGCAAACCACTTTCACGTAAAGCAATTGGTTCTGCGAGCTCCCATAATGCAATATCATAACCCGCACCAACACTTTCATATTCTGGGTGCAAATAAATTTCCTTAATATTAAATACTTGACCACTACCATCTTCTAAATTGTTAGTCCCAGCTAAAATGGCAACTTGTTCAGGCATTGCTCCAACTGAACAATGTGCTGCGGTCGCAACCCAACGATCAGTCACTAAAACACCACCACAAAACTGTCTAAAGCCTTGCGAAGTTAAAGCACCAACGGCCACCATAAATGGATACTCACCAATAACTGTTTCATCTCCACCAATAATACTAGGGTTAGATTCACTTTGTTGATTAACCACCATTGGCAACACTTTTTCACCTTCACCACCAGCAGTATTACGCCAACCAAAAGTCATTTCTTGTCTGATGATATAATCCCCAGCAGGAAGGTTGCGAAATATATATACGCCTAAACTATTTGTCTTAGTTGAAACTTCATCAGGATCTCGCAGGCCATTGTCATTAGCATCAATATAAACCACAACATTTTTTAAACCATGCTCACGCAGATTAAATTGTCCATCACCATTTTTATCATTCCAGATGTAACCCAGAACAGAACCAGGCCAAGCACTTTTCTGTAGGTCAATTTTATTTTTTGAATTAAATATTCCCAATGTATTCGAGGCAAAACTGTTTGTAGAAACCAATGTTGTTATTGTTATAAAAAAAATGAACTTATTAAATTTTATTAAATATTTCATTAAGCTGCTCCTTTAGTTCTAAATTCAAAACTTTGCTCAGAGCGATTACTGGCAAAGGTAAAAATAGATGCTAATAATGCATCGGTTTAGTATTTGGTGTTAGTTTGGAAAAGTCATTTAAAACGCTCTGATGTACAAAAAGCAGAGAAAACGACAGGCGGTATTATATAGCTATCTGACAATGAGCCTTGTTAACAACTGAGATATTTTGAGAGAATAAACGAGAACTAGATTAGTAATTACTTATTTACCAACAAAGATAAAAACATTGTGACAAATTTATTAAAAAATAAATTTCATAACGCCTAACAATTATTTCAATAACAGGGCTAAAAAATACGGTGTTTTTTCAGCATATGTTAATTATTCTAAGTTTACTTTTTAGTACTAATGAATAATTAATTTAACATTCTAACATTCAGTATTTCACCTAATTTAACTTTTGTTTTTGGTGGTAGCAAATCAGCTAAAGTATATTGCTCTAATGTGCTAAGAAAACTATCTAACGCTTCTGAAAAAATAGATTTCAATTGACAAGCTGGTGTAATCGCACAGGTATTTTTATTGGAAAAGCATTCAACTAAAGATAGTTCTTGTTCAATATCTCTAATTAATAATCCAATATTAATGCTACAAGGTTCACCATTTAATTTTAAGCCACCATTTTTACCTCGAACAGCAATAATATATTTCTTGGCATTTAATTCTTGCACAATTTTCATTAAGTGATTTTTAGAAATATCATAACTTTCTGCGATTTCTTTAATGGTAACTAATCTTCCTTCATTAATGCCTAAATACATTAAAACTCGTAAAGAATAGTCTGTGTACCGAGTAACATTCATCAAATACTTTCCTGATTAAAAACTAAAACTAACATAAGCATGCCTAATAATTATACCCCATCACAAGGCAATAAAGCTTGATCTCGATTAAACATGTATTTATTATACATCTTTAAATAAAGATTCATTTAAAATGCATCTTTATTTGATTTAAATAATTGCTAACCCTATCTATTTCATCAATGGGAAATATAGCATTTTGAAATAATAACCTTTGAGATATAAAACCCGACTCTACTTGGAAATGTATTATGACTAACTATACAAAACTCTGGTGGCTCCTGATTAGTATAATTGCTGTTACTTTTAGTTTACTTGGATTTTATGGCCAAGAAATCTACCGAGAAGCCCCTCCAATTCCAGCCAAAGTCATTGATCCTAATGGAAAAGTAATCATGACTAAAGAAAGTATTTTAGATGGTCAAACTGCTTGGCAATCAATTGGCGGAATG
Organism: Aliikangiella litoralis; assembly: GCF_052495765.1. Next base: position 4,554,965 of record NZ_CP199292.1, read on the forward strand.
CAATTAGGCTCTATTTGGGGACACGGTGCCTACCAAGCGCCAGACTGGAGTGCCGATTGGCTACACCGCGAACTCTTACACTGGCTAGAATTATCTGCGCAAGAAACGTTTAACTTATCTTACCAACAGCTCTCAGATGTCCAACAAAACCAGCTAGATTTTCTGCTAAAAAAAAGCTATCGAACCAACTCCTTTAATGCCGAAACCCAAACATTGCATCTGTCTGAAAAACGTATTCAAGCAATACAACTCACTGCAGATTATTACTTGCGCTTATTTGGGGGTGACAAATCGCTTCAATCAACACGTAGCAACTATGCAATGAAAGAAGTGACTTTACCTGATCTGAAAAGACGTATGCGCTTAACAGAGTTTTTCTTCTGGACAGCCTGGTCAGCATCAACTGAACGAATACCAGGTGGAGCAACCTATACAAATAATTGGCCGCACGAACCACTTATTGATAACGTACCTACCACCGAAAATATTGTTTGGTCGGTTATCAGTATTGTCTTACTACTTGCAGGTATTGGCGGCTTAATTTGGGGATTCGCATTTGCGAGTAAGCAGCAAGAATCAGAAATTAAAGCACCACCGTCTGATCCGATCCTCAATTTTCATTTAACACCTTCTCAAAAAGCACTAGGAAAATATCTTTTATTAGTTGTTTCATTATTTAGCTTTCAAGTTTTTCTTGGTGGTTTTACTGCTCATTATACTGTTGAAGGACAAAGTTTTTACGGAATTAACACCAGCCAATGGTTCCCATATAGTTTAGTCAGAACCTGGCATATACAAGCTGCTCTTTTCTGGATTGCCACAGGCTTTCTTGCAGCAGGGTTATTTTTAGCGCCGATCATTAATGGCGGTGAAGATCCTAGGTATCAAAAAGCCGGTGTTAATATTTTATTTTGGGCATTAGTTATTGTTGTTATAGGCTCATTTGTCGGTAATTTTCTCGCCATCGCACAAATAATGCCTCCTGAATGGAATTTTTGGTTAGGTCATCAAGGGTATGAATACGTCGATTTAGGCAGACTTTGGCAAATCGGTAAATTTATAGGCATAGTGCTTTGGCTGGCACTGATGTTACGCGCTATTATTCCTGCATTACGTCAACCCGGCGATAAAAACTTATTAGTATTATTTACTGCTTCAGTTGTTGCTATGGGGCTATTTTATGGTGCAGCCTTTGCCTACGGAGAGCGAACACATATTTCAATTATGGAGTATTGGCGTTGGTGGATTGTTCATCTGTGGGTAGAAGGTTTCTTTGAAGTTTTTGCTACTGTAGCATTAGCTTTTATTTTTTCAACCATGGGACTTGTTTCAAAACGTATTGCAACTATTGCTTCACTAGCCTCTGCCGCTTTATTTTTATTAGGAGGGGTTCCAGGTACATTCCATCATATTTATTTTTCTGGAACAACAACCCCAGTAATGGCTGTTGGCGCAACATTTAGCGCGCTTGAAGTCGTTCCATTAATTATTTTAGGTTTTGAAGCATGGGAACATTGGAGGCTTAAAGACAAAACAGAATGGACACAAAAACTCAAATGGCCTTTCTTATTTTTTGTGGCCGTTGCATTTTGGAATATGCTAGGCGCAGGTGTTTTAGGGTTTATGATCAACCCTCCCATTTCACTTTATTATGTGCAAGGTTTAAACACTGCTCCAACTCATGCACATGGCGCATTATTTGGTGTTTACGGTTTCTTAGCTTTAGGTTTTTGTTTGCTCGTATTAAGGTATATTCGTCCAGCTTTGATCTTCGATGAAAAACTCATGAAAGTTGCTTTTTGGTGGCTGAATACAGGTCTCGCCCTTATGTTATTTACTAGCTTACTGCCTATCGGCATTATTCAATTTGTAGCGAGTGCTCAAGAAGGGCTCTGGTATGCGCGTAGTGAAAGTTTTATGCAAACAGGTTTGCTACAGTTCCTACGCTGGTTTAGAACAATTGGTGATGTTGTATTTATTATTGGTGCGCTTGCTGTTACCTGGCAAATCATCAAAGGTCTTTATTTCAACTCATCTAAAGTAAACGATTATCGAATAACCGATAAAGGTTTACCTGAGTATACAGGAGAAACAAATATGCAAAGTATTCATTCTGAAAATATGTGTTGTGGTCAATGCACAAATAGCTAAAACCTAAAGGCCAGCGAAAACTCGCTGGCTTTTTTACTAATGACTAGTTTCAACTAGTCATCATTTTCATCGTCATCATCGTCATCAAGGTTAACCCATAAATAAGTTTTATCCGTTCTACCTTCTTGATCCTTCACGGTTAATATCACTTGATATGATTCATCATCGCGATAAGTATGTGTCGGTGATATATCATTGCTCGTTGCATTTTTACGACGCTTCTTTTTACCTTTTTTCTTTTTATGTTTTACTCGTTCACCAAAATCCCAATGATAAGTTAAGTTACCTGCACCATACTTAGATTGATTAATAAACTTCACTGTTAAACCTTTTATTACATAAGTAAACGCAGCAAGAGGAGGCTTTGTTACTGTGACAACTGTTTCGGCCGTCTTCGAGCCAGAATCATCGGTTACCGTTAGCTTAACAATATAACTACCTTCATCGGCATAAGTATATACTGGCAATTCTTCATTAGAGGTTCCTTGGCCATCACCAAAATCCCAATGATAATAAGCTTCACCAACAATGGCTGTTGAAGTATTAGTGAACATCACTGTCAGATCATTTTTCTCGAAAGTAAATGATGGACCTTCTAATACCAGCTTGGATTCTAGAGTCGCAGTATCGCCATTTTGATCGGTTACAGTTAATCGAACAAGATGTTCACCACCAATTTTAAAAGTATGACTAGGTGACTTTAAATTTGAAGCAGTACCATCACCAAAATCCCATTCATAAGTTAACCAACCAGCTCCACCGTATGAAGTGTTAGCAAAATCAACCTTCCACTCTGCCATACTGAAATTAAAACGTGGTGTCAGTGCTAACTCGGAATGAGTCAATAATATTTGAGCGGTTGAACTATCGCCTGCCTGATGTAAAATCTCCATGCTCAAACCATGTATCGGTAAAGAAACACCCGATTCAGGTTGTTCTGGCGTTGAATAGTCCCTGGTGTCATCAAATAAAGGAATGGGATCTAAATGATTATCTGCTGCTTTAGGTCTTTGTGGATATAAGCTAAAGGCCGCATCTCGAATTTGATTACGAGTCCACCAAATGCCATAAACATCATTCTCAATTAAATTCTGATCAGCATCAATCACACTGGCAAAGCCCCGACCAGGATGAACGCTAGACTGGTTATTATTCAGTCCCGTATCAGAAAACCACATTAAGATCCCTTTATCGTAAGAGCGCAACGGTAAAGCACTATCATTACCATTATGACTTCTTAGCTGAATATAGTAATACTCTTGGTTACCAAGCTGTTCAATCACTTCTGTTCTTAGATACCCGTTTAATGTTATCTTGCCTTCGACCTCAGCATCATCAAAATATTGGCTAACACCATCAGACAATAGCTGAATATCGTCAATAAATAATCCATTATGGGTCGTATTTGCATCGGTGTAATAGGTAATTTTTATTTCAACTGTTTGGCCTGCATAAGTTGATAAGTCAAACACCAAGTCAAGCCAACGCCCCGACTCTCCAGTTAAATAATGCTGAATATCATACTCTGTCAGCTCAGGATAACTATCAATCAACGGATTACGATCTTTGGTTAAATTACCAGCAATCGCTTCACCATTCACCAATATTTGAGCGTAATCCCAATCGGCTTCAATCTCCCAAAATGCTTTCATTAAAAGCTCATGCGAGTGCCCCTCTGGAATAACCAGGTTAAAGCTGGCACTATTATTTAATGAATCAGCGGCTCCCGAATGGTATTGATAATCTCCGCTAAAAGGCGCATTGCGAAACAAGATCGACTTAGGCACTTCAACTTTGATTTGGTTGATCCCACTGTCATGATTCACCGCTTCCACTAAATCATAGGTTTTCCCTTCTTTTAGATCTTGCAGCGTCACAAACGCTTCATTTGCCCAGTTACCGCCATACCAGTTTTGTAAACTTGATCGCGCCATTGCGCCAAAGGTGACAGGTTCTGAGCCAGGAATAGCACCAGTCCAGCTACCACTGGCCATAATTGACCAGTAACCGACAGGGGAACCTGGAATATTTTTATTTGTGTCATATTCATCTTTCAGACCCAAATCATGACCAAACTCATGACTCACCACACCAATTGCCGCATCTATCGGCACGATAGTATAGCCCCAGGGACGATAGGCCCTGTCTCCCTCTTCAAAATAAGTCCCTGGAATATCATAATAAGGTGAAACAACCCATTTATGTGACCAAATTGCATCAGAGCCTAAAACACCACCCCCCGCATCTTCTCCCATACTTGAATGAAAGATCATAATATGATCAATGTATCCATCAGGCTCATTAATATTACCATCACCATCTAAATCCCAACGGTCATCCAAATCATAGTCAGCCAGATTGATATTATATTGAGCAACAGCTTTAGCCAGCGCTTCACGAATTAGCTCTCTTGGATTCTGATCATTGGCACCGTTGGCTTTTGCGCCATAATAAGCGGCATTATTATCTGCCGTCACCCATCCGTAGACTTTTCCTTCAAATGAAAAGCTTCCACCAGACTCTTCTGTGTAATAATTTCGAGCTGACTGCAAAGCCTGACCAGCAGGTCCGCTATAGCTTTTATCTGCAAACATAAGCTGTTGGTAATGCTCTATATCGTAATCTTCGTAATACATCTTTGTATCACCTGGTGTCAGGCGATTAGCATCGTACGGCAAGTCTGGAAAATCAATTGCAATAGCCAGTACTTTTACTCTTTTGGTAATTGGATCAACAGCCGCTTTACTTTGCAATAGATTAGACTGTTGAATTCGTAATTGTTTGGTGTATTTTATAGAATTATTACGTGCGAGTACTTCTTTCTCAATTTCTTCAATTGATATCGGTGGATTACTTCTATCACCAATATATTTTTCTATCGCCTCTCTTTTTTCTGTTTCGGTAGCCGTTGCAGATAACTCTCCTCTTTTGATTAACCAATAAATTATTCTTTCTTCATTAATTACACTTAAATCTTTTGGTGCAATGTCGTTCGCTTTCGGAACAGGCTTTGCTAACACCAATGATGAAAAAAGAAATATCAATACCAATAAAGCCTGGTACTTTAATTTCAACATAATACCCCCTATAAATTTAAATTGACAACGCTTTCAAACAGGCATACCTCAAATCATGTGCTTAATTTAAGTAAACACAAAATAAATATTTTTCGTTCAGAAAAATTAGGTAAGTAATGATAAGCCGTTCGATAAATATCAAATTAAACTGTGCTTTACAATGAGTAAAAAACATCAAAAAAAGCATCTGTAAAACGGTGAATTTTAGATAAGTTAAATATTTCAAAAAAATATTTATTAAAAACATTTAACTCAGTTTTTTTATTAATAAAAAATTATTTATGCCAATTTTTTTTACTTTATTAATAAGGAGAAAGAACTCACAAACACATAAAAATGACTAAATGGTAATATTCCACAAAAAATCAGCCTACCTATTTATATAAAAATCTCCGCGCCCTATCATTTTAAAATGTGTCACTCTATTTTTCTCTTTATAGAAATGACATACATTATTGGCAAATTCACCTATACAGTTTAATTCGCAAAAAAACACTTGAAATCTCAACCATATAGATGACAAATAAAATATTTTTTTATAACTTATAGTTACTAAGACTTTAAGACGTTGCTTTCATCGGTCGCTTTACCAATAATCTATGATAATAAATTTATACAACTAGCGGATTAAATTGAGAGTATGCATTACGAAACAGACGATGTGCGCATCGATAAAATTAAAGAGCTTTTACCTCCGGTTGCACTACTAGAAAAGTATCCTGCCGATCAAGTAGCAATAAAAACGGTCTTAAATGGCCGCCAAAAAATTCAACAAATTTTAAGAGGGGAAGATCCTAGGCTTTTAGTGATAATAGGCCCTTGTTCAATTCATGATCCCACAGCGGCCATTGACTATGCAAAAAAATTACTTCCACTAAGAGAAAAATACCAATCACAACTCGAAATAGTTATGCGGGTTTATTTTGAAAAACCACGCACAACGGTTGGGTGGAAAGGATTAATTAATGATCCTAACTTAGATAATAGCTTTAAAATTAATGATGGCTTAAAAGTAGCGAGAAAATTACTGTTAGAAATTAACCAAATGGGTTTACCTACCGCCGGTGAATATCTTGATATGATTACCCCGCAATATATTGCAGACTTGATGAGTTGGGGGGCAATTGGTGCTCGTACGACCGAATCCCAAGTTCATAGAGAACTTGCATCAGGACTATCCTGTCCTGTAGGCTTTAAAAATGGCACTGATGGGAATATAAAAATAGCGATTGATGCAATAGGAGCTGCAAGCTCACCCCACCATTTTTTATCCGTCACTAAGTATGGCCATTCAGCCATAGTACAAACAGCAGGTAACTCTGACTGCCATATTATTTTACGTGGAGGTAAAGAACCCAATTATGATAAAGAAAACGTTAACTTTGTTAGTCAACAATTAAAAAAAGCCAACTTATCTCCTAAGGTAATGATTGATTTTAGTCACGCTAATAGTAGTAAAAAATTTAAGAGACAATTGGATGTTTGTGATGATATTTGCCAACAAATCAAAAAAGGTGAATCCAATATATTTGGCGTGATGGTTGAAAGTTTTATCGAAGAAGGTAATCAAAAATTAATTAATGGCCAAGCTGAAGTCTACGGTCAAAGTATTACTGACGGCTGCATTGGTTGGCTGGATACTGAAGTTTTACTACAAAAATTAGCAACCGCTCAATCCAGTTAAACACCAGTAATTATTGCTCACTTTATAACAGCAGATGCAAGGTGAGCAATTCTAACCATTGAACGAGTTGGGAAGTTCGTAAAAATTCCGTCTACTTTCATTTGGTGTAAATCGGCTATATCTTCTTCATGATCGACAGTATAAACAAAAACTTTAAGACCTCGCTTATGTGCATCATCGATAAAAGCCTGATCCACAAAATCGACATCGATATGGACACTATAAGCACCAAGCATCTGAGCAAAGTAAGCATAATTTATTGGTCTGCTAGCAGTTAAAGCTCCTATTTTCCATCCAGTATGTTGAGTTCTTATTTCATTTAATAAGTGATGATTAAAAGAGGATAATAAAAATTGAGACTGTAAAAAATCAAGTTCAGAAATTGCTCGTTTCAGTAATTGAATAACGGGGCCAACAGTCCTCTCTGATTTAAGCTCAATATTTAATTCGCACTGTGCAGAAACCAGTTGTAATACTTCCCATAAGGTGGGAATTTTTTGCCCTTTACCAGCGTCTAGTAGACGTATTTCAGCAAATGCCTTATCACTAATTCTTCCATAACCATTGGTTGTTTTTTCTAATCGTCTATCATGAATAACAACTAACTCCCCCTCAATCATGTGAATATCAATCTCAATTGCATCAACTCGCATATCTAGTGCAGCCTGAATAGCTAATAATGTATTTTCAGGCTCGTGTCCACTAGCACCTCGATGGGCAAATACCTTCATGATTAGCGTTACCTTTTTAACCTGAATGAAGTAAACTGAATACAAATGATTTATGATTGATAATAACGCTTACCAATCATAAAAATAAAGTTTTTATTTCACCTAAACCACTTAAAAAGTAACACTATTACGAATGCTTTGCTTTGTAATTATTTATCTCTTTCACGTAACTGATTGGCACAATTGATTAAACAAGCTTCAGTGGTCGGCCAGTCAATACAGGCATCGGTAATAGAAACACCATATTCTAACTCTTCTTTATCGTTAGTTATTTTCTGATTACCTTCATACAAATGGCTTTCTAACATAAAGCCAATGATTGACTCGTTTCCAGCAACAATTTGTTGGGTCACATTGTCTAAAACCATAGGCTGTCTTCGATGATCTTTATTTGAGTTGCCATGACTACAGTCAATCATTATTTGTGAACTTAATCCGGCCTTTCTCAGTTTAGCCTCAAAATCTGCAACGTGATGGGCTTCATAATTCGGCTCGACCCCCCCTCTCAATATCACATGACCATGAGCATTTCCCTTAGTTTCTAACAAAGTGACTTGGCCTTGTTGGTTAATTCCCATAAAACTATGACCGCTGGCTGCAGCTTTCATCGCGTTAATTGCAGCTGAGGCAGAGCCATCGGTACCATTTTTAAAACCAATAGGCATTGAAAGACCACTGGCCATTTCACGATGAGTTTGAGATTCACTCGTTCTAGCACCAATTGCAGCCCAACTCACTAACTCAGATAAATATTGTGGAGAAATAGGATCCAATACTTCTGTACCAACTGGCATTTCTAATTCAGCCAACCACAGTAGTAGTTCCCTGGCTAAAATCAACCCCGACTCAATATCAAAACTATTATTTAAATGAGGATCATTGATCATGCCTTTCCAACCAACCGTTGTGCGTGGTTTTTCAAAATAAACTCGCATAACAATAAACAACTCATCGACCAGTTCATGACTCAATTTTTTTAGTTTTAAGGCATATTCTTTAGCAGAGTGAATATCATGTATCGAACAAGGCCCGACCAAAGCGAGCTTTCGATTATCTTTACCGGATAAAATATTGGCAATCGTATCTCTAGATTGTGCAACAAAATCAATAGATTTTTGTGGTAGAGGATAATCTTTCTTAATATTATCAGGCGTAATGATAACGCTTTCTGATTTTATATTAATATTATTAATTTTTTTTAAAGCAGTGTTACTACTTGAACGCTTGTTTGACATAACTTTAATCTCTTATTAAAAAGCACAGTCGAATTATTCGACTAAGATAATTTATTGAAATAAATACAATTCCTTTTCAGGAATAAATATTGAATAAATAAGGCAACAGGTTGTTATTTAAAATAACAATAACGATAAGTAGAAAAGAAGTAATGCAGTAAACGAAAATAAAAAAGATTTGAGACAGGTACTTTCAGTTTAGATTTTAATTGATGTATATTACTCGTCTGCTGAGCAACAACTTGTGAACGCAAGAATTGCGGCTCTTGCACGATACCATCTATTTGTGACACGAAATTTCTCCCTAAAAGGGTTGCTAAAAACCCATTGTTACTCGAAAAAGCCCTAAAAACAAACAAATTTTTAGATATATTAGAATAAATGTCATCTATTTTTAGTGATAATACAGTAAAAATAGATGGTTAAATAACTATAAACGCGAACAAATAGTACTATCACAATGATTTAATTGATTTTTTTAAACTGCTCTGCGGAATATTGGGGGGTTTTGGAAATATGCGTATATACTATAAAGATTAAAGAACAATCCTTGTTTACTATAAGATTGAATAATAATCCTGACAAAAGCTATCAAGAACTGAGCCAAGAGCTAAAGCGACTCACCACTGAGAATGCGAAGCTTGTCGCACAGGCAAGACATTTTGCGGAAACTAAAAAAGTGCAAAGTGCATTATTCAAAATAGTTGACGTGACCAATTCGACTGATGATCTAGATGACTTTTTCTCTCAACTTCACCTGATTGTACGGGAGCTAACCGAAGCAAAAAATCTCTATATTACCTTGCTTCATGCTGAGGAAAATTGCATTAGCATTCCTTATTTTGAAGATGAAGATGACAAAACTGGCGATGTCGATGAGAAAGTAAAGATTCCAATTTCGAAGTATGAGGGAAGTCCAACTATGGAAGTATTAACGACGGGACAAATGCAACACTTGAATAAAGAACAGTTCCTAAGTTTTGCGGGAAGAGGAAAAGTTCCCGAGGATTGGGTTGGTGTTCCTCTCATACAAAACCGCGGAGTCATCGGAGCATTAGTAGTACAAAGCTATGAAAAAGGTTATCGCTACACAGAAAGAGATGAAAATCTCTTGGTCTATGTTTCACAACATATTGCAACGAGCTTAAGTAGAAAACAAGACTCTGAAGCATTAAAGCTCGCTCATTTTCAATTAAAACAAGCCAATCAGGAACTCGAAAAAAGAGTATTAGAAAGAACCGAAGAACTTAATCAAATTAATACTCAATTAGCAGCAGAAGTGCATGTTCGAAGAAATAGTGAAAAGATTCAAAAAGCACTTTTTGAAATAACCGACCTGGTTAGCACTTCAACTAGCCTAAATGATTTGTTTAAAGGAGTACATCACTCTATCTCTGAATTAATGTACGCTGAAAATGCTTTTATTGCAATTCTCTCCGAAGATAAAACACAACTCGATTTCCCTTATTTTGCCGATCAATATGATCAACCTCCAGCGTCAATAAGAATTGATTTTAATAATCAAAATATTACCCCAAGCCTAACCTTTCAAGTGCTAAAAAAAGGCAAGCCAATATTAATTAATCAAAAAGTTAATTTAAGTCGTGAAACGGTTGGTACAAAAGCAGTTTCGTGGTTGGGTGTACCACTCAAAGATCAAAATAAAACCTATGGCGTCTTCGTAGTTCAAAGTTATGACACCGATTATATTTATGATGAAAAAGACTTATCTGTTCTTAAAACTATTGCAACACAAATATCCTCCGCAATTTTAAGGAAAGAAGATGCAGAAGCCTTACAAAAAGCCCATGAATATTTGGAAAAACGGGTCAAAGAAAGAACTTCTGTTTTAGAAAAAACTATTATAAAGCGAAGAAAAATAGAGAAACAACTTGAGCATGAGTCTCTGCATGATGCCCTCACTCAGCTACCAAACCGTAGATACCTTGTAGAGCAATTAAAACTAGTACTCAATGGCACGCCATCTAACCGTGAGAATGATATTGCTTTATTATTTTTAGATCTTGATCGTTTCAAAATAATCAATGATAGTCTTGGACATCATGTCGGAGACTTATTTTTGATTGAAGTATCAAAAAGACTTCTTTCATGTATGAGAAATGATGATATTGTGGTCCGTTTAGGCGGTGATGAATTTTGTATTTTAATGTTTCAAGTAGATACAGAAATAGTTACAGTAAGATTAGCTGAAAGAGTTCTTAATCAATTAAGAAAACCGGTTGTAGTAGAACAACACTCTTTAATTACTAGCGCAAGTATTGGCGTAAGAATGGCAAAAATAGGAACCGATGATGCTGTTCAGGTTATTGGGGATGCAGACTCTGCAATGTATCAAGCGAAAAACGATGGAAAAAATCGTTATTGCTTATTTGATGCCAATATCAAAAAAATAGTCTCTCAGCGTTTACAGTTAGAACAAGATTTAAGGGCTGCAATTGGAACTGAACAAATTATTCTTTACTATCAGCCAATTATAGATTTTGCAGACAGCAGCGTAGTTGGTACTGAAGCCCTACTCAGATGGAAACATCCAATAAAAGGTTTTATTCCACCAACAGATTTTATTCATATAGCAGAAGAAACAGGTATAATTCAAGAACTAGGCGAATCGATAGTGGATATGGCATGCATTGCACTTAGTGAGTTTTCTCAAACACCTGAGTTATCTTCACTTTATGTCAATATTAATATTTCAGCGATTCAAATACTTTCTCGAACACTTGACGGATATATTAGAAAGCAACTAGCTAAATATAATATTGAGCCAAGCAAACTCAATGCAGAAATCACAGAAAGTATTCTGGTTGAAGACTTTAAAGCCGCTACTCAATTTGTTCAGGAATTAAAATCCATAGGTATGAAAGTATTACTTGATGACTTTGGTACAGGCTACTCATCTTTAAGTTACCTTCACCAATTTCCGTTTGATTTGATCAAGTTAGACAAATCATTTATACAGTCATCATCTAAAAATCACAGTAATATAACATTAATAGAATCGATCGTATTTCTTGCTTCAAATTTAGGTATGAACATTGTGGTTGAGGGAATTGAAACAGAAAGCCAAGTCAATCTTACCAAAAACCTTAGTTGTCGTTACGGCCAAGGATTTCTCTTTTCAAAGCCTTTGCCTAAAGAAGATTTACTTGCCTTTATCAAAAGCTATCAACAATCTATGTCTCCCACAACTTAGCTTATCCACTATGTGGACTTTAGTTGATTTTAATCAATAACCTTAAACATCAACATAAAGCTTTAACATTAAAAATATATCATAATAGAATATAAATTTAGTTCTTTTGAAAAACAATTATGTTAACCAATAGTCAAGATAGAAAAAGCATTTGCTGGAATGAAATTTTAAAATCGGGTAACCGTATATTTATAGGCTCTAATGCAGCCGTCCCTAACCAGCTAATAGAGAACTTAATCAATCACAGCGAAAATTTTCATGATATCGAAGTTGTTCATATATTAACCTTATCCAATAACGTCTGGGCTTCACCTCAACATAAAGGTTTATTCAAAGTTAATACACTATTTATTGGCGGCAAAAATGTTCGAGAAGCAATTGCAGAAGGACGAGCCGATTACACTCCATGCTTTCTTTCTGAAGTACCTAAACTATTTAAAGAGAACATTCTCCCTTTAGATGTAGCACTGATTATGGTCAGTCCTCCTGATGAATATGGCTACTGTTCATTAGGAGTTAGCGTCGATGTTGTATCTGCGGCGGTTAGCTCTGCAAAATATGTAGTCGCCCAAATCAATCCACTAATGCCAAGAACTAATGGGCATAGCTTTATACATATGAAACAAATACACGCTTATATTGAAGCAGAAGCCCCTCTTCCTAAGCTTGCGCCGCCAGAACTCGATCAAGTGACAGAACAGATAGGACAATATGTAGCAATGTTGGTAGAAAATGGCGCGACTTTACAGTTAGGTATAGGAAAAATACCAGATGCAGTTTTAAGATACCTGGGACATCATAAAAATTTGGGTATTCACAGCGAAATGATTTCTGATGGCATCATTGACTTAATGCTAAAAGGCGTGATTAATAATCGTAAAAAAACTTTCCATAAAGGTAAAACCATTACAACTTTCTGTATGGGGACTCAACGCCTTTACGATTTTGTTAATAGTAACCCACATGTTGAGTTTTATCCTTCTGAACATGTTAACTCACCCGTGAATATTGCACGTAACGATAATATGATTTCAATTAATAGCGCTATCGAAATTGATTTGACAGGACAGGTTGTTGCTGATTCTATAGGCTATCAATTTTTTAGTGGTATTGGCGGACAAGTGGATTTTATTCGCGGAGCATCTTTAAGCAAAGGTGGAAAACCAATTATTACCCTTCCCTCAACAACTAAAGATGGAAAAATTTCCAAGATTGTTCCTCATCTTACCGAAGGTGGTGGAGTGGTCACTTCTCGTGGACATGTACATTATGTGGTAACTGAATATGGGATTGCTTATTTGCGAGGTAAAAGTATCAGAGAAAGAGCGCTTGAATTAATCAGAGTCGCCCACCCTAAATTTAGAGAGCAACTGTTAAATGAAGTCCGTGCGCATTATTGGGTTCCGGAGTATCAAGAAAAAACCCCAACCTCTGTACCAGAACTAGGCTCGGTAGAGTTTAAAATATTCCGCTTTGATGATATTAAATATACGCTGAGACCTCTTTATCCAGCCGACGAGAGAAAGCTACAGGAGTTTTTTTATTCTCATAATAAAGAAACATTAATCTCACGTTATAATCATTACATTACTCAAATGAATCGAGAAAAATCTTGTAATCTGGTTAGCGTAAACCAGCACCAAGATTTAGCTTTGTGCTTCACAGAAAAAGCTCAACAAGGAGAATATATACAAGCTGTTGGACGGTATTATTACATCAAAAAGGAAAACTGTTGTGAAGTTGCTTTTGTGATTAAAGAAAGTAAACGTGGTAAAGGAATGGCAACAACTCTACTAAAAGAAATGATAAATATTGCTAGAATCCGTAAAATCCGTAAAATGGTTGCCTATGTTCGAGGGAGCAATAAACCGATGCTGGCAGTATTTGAACATCAAGGATTTACTCGCCAATTAAGCGATAGTATTAATGAAGTTCATTTGTCATTAGATTTAAACTAGTTAATCTCGCAAGAGTTTACACTCATTATAAAGTTATCAAGGTTCACTCAATGACCGTTGGAATAATTAGTCATCAACAATGTTTACTTCACGATATGGGCGAGCATCACCCTGAGTCCCCCCGACGACTTTTAGCAATACAAGATCAACTCATCAGTTCAGGGTTAGAATTTGCAGTTCGTCAGTTCGATGCTATTTCTTTAAATCCCCAATACCTTTCTTTAGTACATGAACAGGCTTACATTGACTTTATCTTTACTAATGCGCCAAAAAATGAAACCTATCGCTTAGATGAAGACACTTTAATGACGCCACAAACACTTCCAGCAGCTTTGTATGCCGCAGGAGCCGCAGTACAAGCCGTTGATTTAGTCATGCAAAAAAAACTATCTGCTGTTTTCTGCGCAACACGTCCACCAGGACATCATGCAACCAAAAATAAAGCAATGGGCTTTTGCATTTTTAATAATATCGCAATTGCCGCCGCCTATGCACTAAAACAATATTCATTAAAAAAAGTGGCTATCCTTGACTTTGATGTTCATCATGGAAATGGAACAGAGAATATTTTCAAAAATAACCCTCAGGTTCTATTATGCTCCAGCTTTCAACATCCGTTTTACCCCTATTCAGGCACAGAACCAACTTCGTCTAACATAATAAACTCACCACTTCCCGCTAATGCTTCAGGAGTTGAATTCAAGAAAATAGTGGCTGAGCAATGGTTACACCAACTCTCTTTATTTAAACCAGACATGTTATTTATTTCAGCAGGTTTTGATGCTCATACAGAAGATGATATGTCGCAAGTAAATTTGCACGAGGAAGATTACCGTTGGGTTACTAAACAATTAAAACAATTTGCCGACACTCACTGTGAAGGTCGTATTGTATCGCTCCTAGAAGGAGGCTATTCACTCAACGCACTAGGACGCAGTGTCGTTGCTCATATTGATGCATTAATCGGCAATTAACTTACCTGCGTCATTAAATTACAATTTCAACCAGAAGCAACTTTGTAGAAAATTAATTTATTTATAACAGAAAAGAATAAGCTATTATCGCCTAAGCGAGTTTGAGATTAGAAATCATAAAACAGAATCAACTGTTAATTACTTTTATCCTGTGGTGGAAAAAACATTGATTAGTAATTCAACGACTCATAAAAAACCACTGTTTTTATAGTGTTAAAAACGACTACAATAGCATAAACAACGGTTCGTAAGCCCTCAAATAACACTCATAAGCACCTCAAATAATGCAATAGGTGATTCTCATTATCAAATAATTCAGCCTACACTTAACCCCAAAAACCTGCTTAAATAGTTACAAAAAGAAACAATTTTAATTTTTTTCAATCTTCTCCAGCATACCAATTAATTTAGAGCTATAGTATTCTTATTCACTTGAAAATCCAGTCTAACAAATAGCTACCAAGAAAATAAAATTATTCGATAGGCTCTGTTGCTAACAAATAAACCAATTTAAAGGAAAAAATAAATGAAACTTCGTTTACTTTTACCATTGATTTGCGGATTAAGCGGTACTCTTTCTGCATCAACTGGTTATTACCGCTCCCCGGACATCAAAGATAATACTATTGTTTTTACTGCCGAAGGTGATCTATGGCTATCTAACTTGCAATCGGGCAAAGCCAAAAGATTAACAACTCACCCCGCCGAAGAAAAACAAGCTGCTATTTCACCAGATGGTAAACAAGTTGCCTATGCTGCCAATTACGAAGGAAGTACTGAGGTTTATGTTATTTCCTCTACTGGTGGAATTCCTAAAAGGATCAGTTTTGAAAATAGTTCTGTTAGAGTTCATGGCTGGACAACAAAAGGAGAGGTACTATACAGCACTAACAACCGAGTAGGTCCGACCGGAAACTGGACATTGCGCCATGTAAACCCTAAAAACTTAATTGCTAAATCAATTCCATTAGCAGATGCTATTGAAGGTACTATAGATAAAAAAGGGGATTATATTTATTTTATCCAGTACGGTATGCAGTTTTCTGGAGACAATACCAAAGTATATCGTGGTGGTGCTAAAGGTGAAATGTGGCGATTCAAACTCGGTTCAAATAAAGAAGCAAAAGCCCTGACTAAAAATCATATCGGTTCTGTTAGAACACCAATGATACACGATAACAAGTTATATTTTATTAGTGATGCCAGTGGTAATGAAAATATTTGGTCGATGTCTTTAGACGGTTCAAATATTACTCAAGTTACTCAATATAAAGAATGGCCTATACGCTCAGCTAAAATCAATAACGACCAAATCATTTATCAGTTAGGGGCCGATCTAAAAGTACTTAACTTAAAAACAAAAAAAAGTCGCATAGTACCAATCAGCTTAACATCCGATTATCCCTATCTGCGTGAACGTTGGCTTAACCAACCACTTAAATATTTAACTTCGTCTCGGATGGCTGGAGACTTTAAAAAAGTGGTTGTTACAGCCAGAGGAAAAGTAGCCGTAGCAGGAATTGATAAGACTCGCTTAGTCGAAGTTGCAACTAATCCTGAATCACGTACCCGTAGGGCACTATTAAGCCATGATGGAAAGTGGGTTTATGCGATCAATGATGCTAGTGGCGAATTAGAAATTTGGAAGTTTGCAGCAGATGGCTCACAAAAATCAAAGCAATTAACCAAAGATGGAAAAATCTTTCGTTGGAATATTTATCTATCTCCTAATGGAAAATGGATAGCACATGATGATAAAAGCGGTAACCTCTGGTTGCTCAACTTAAAAAGTGGAAAAAATCAAAAAATACTCACTGCTAATAGCGGACTGAGTCCATTTCAAAATGTTGTCTGGTCATCTGATAGTAAATTAATTGCGGTCACTCGTGATCACCAAGATAATGAACGAAGCCGTATTCAACTCTACTCTCTCGATAATGGTAAAACAGTAATGTTAACCAGTGATAAATATAACTCGCACTCGCCTGCTTTTAGCCCAGATGGCAATTGGTTATATTTTCTTTCAGCAAGACACTTTCAAGCAACACCACCTTCACCTTGGGGTGACAGAAATTTAGGGCCGGCTTTTGATCGTCGTAACCAAATTTTTGCCTACGCTTTAAAAGCTGATGCAAAATTTCCTTTCCAACCGCCAACAGAATTAACCGAGGGCAAGAAAGATAAAAAGAAAGAAGATGAGTCTGATGATGAAAAAGAAAAGGGTAATACGGTTGACTGGAAAGGATTAAAAGATCGATTATGGCAAGTACCCGTTTCTTCAGGTAACTATTACAACTTGACTGTCAATGACAGCCATTTATTTGTGCAAGATAATGTAACCGAACCAGGTTCAACTCCAAGCATTAAATCAATCAAAATCAAACCATCGACAAAAATAAATACTTTTGCATCTGGTGTGACTTATTATGAAATGTCTGATGATGGAAAAAGCCTATTTGTTCGTAAACAAGGAGGGAATAATGCCAATATGTTTATTGTTGGAGCTGGAGATAAATTTCCTAAAGACACCAAAAACTCAAAAGTTATTAGCAAAGATTGGCAACTAGCATTTAATCCAAAAGAAGAATGGAAACAAATATTCCATGACGCTTGGTTAATGCACCGAGACTCCCTATATGATGCAAATATGCGAGGTTTAGATTGGGAAAAAGTTAAAGAAAAATATGAACCTTTACTCAACAAATTGACCGATCGTTATGAACTCAATGACATATTGGCGCAAATGATGGGAGAATTAAATGCGCTCCACTCACAAGTAAGAGGCGGCGATTACCCAAGTGATTCAAATGCGGCAAAACCATCTTATCTTGGCGCAACATTAGTACAAACCAAAAAAGGTGTTGCTATTGATGATATTTATATTCACGAAGCAGAACTGCCTTCAATGGCACCTCCACTAAGAAAGCCAGGCGTGGATGCTCAAGAAAAAGATATTATTTTGTCAATTAATAGTATTGCAACACCAACAATTGCCAAAGTTAATTCACTGTTAAGAAACCAAGCAGGTAAACAAGTTCTACTTAGCCTTAAACGTGGTAAAAAAACAATCAAAACGGTTGTTACTCCAGCTGGTTCAAGACAAGACTTTAGACTCCGTTACAATAGCTGGGTTAATGGCAATCGTAACAAAGTAGAAAAAGCATCAAATGATATTGGTTATTTACATCTCTACGCAATGGGTTCAAGTGACATTGCTAGTTTTGCCAGAGAGTTTTATGCCAACTATCAAAAAAATGGATTAATCATTGATGTAAGAAGAAACCGAGGTGGTAATATCGACAGTTGGATTATTGAGAAATTACTGCGCAAAGCCTGGGCTTTCTGGCATTCGCCAATTGGACGCCCATATACCAACATGCAACAAACTTTCCGTGGACACTTAGTGGTATTAGCAGATGAATTCACTTATTCAGATGGGGAAACTTTTACAGCCGGAGTTAAAGCTCTAAACTTAGCCCCAGTCATTGGCAAGCAAACAGCTGGTGCGGGTGTTTGGCTTAGAGGAATGAATAGATTAACCGATAATGGGATTGCCCGTGTTGCAGAGTTTCCTCAATATGCAATGGACGGCCGCTGGATTGTTGAAGGTTATGGTGTAGAACCAACGATCGAAGTTGATAATCTACCTCATGCAACCTTCAAAGGCGAAGATGCACAACTTGAAACAGCGATAAAATATTTAAAGAAAAAAATGAAAGACTCGCCTATTCCTGAATTAAAAACAAAACCCTTCCCAACAGATGTAAATACTCCAGCAATGGATATTCTTAAAAAATAAAGAGTGATAGCTAATTACTAGCTAAAAAGGCGCTGTTCAAACAGCGCCTTTTTTAATACATAAACTTTTTGTAAAAATGATTTATTCGTGAGCCAAGCGATAACAACCAACATACTCAAATATACTATTTATTAAAACAGAGAAAAGCTTCATTTTACATTTAACTCACCTATCAACACCACAACCGACCAAACAGCGGATAAACATATTTTTCTTCCGCTAACGCTTTAATAAAAGCAAAAACAGCGTATAAAATAAGTGCAGAGTGAATACTAACAAAATAGATTAAAACAACCATCCAGGTATAAGGCGAACTTAGCCCACCTAAAAATAATATCAACCCACTTACAATTAATAACAATATCCCAGAAACAATGCTGGCTAAAATAGCTTGGCGAAAGTGTAAGCGAGAAACCGGATCGACTACATATCGCTTTTTCCAATAAAGAAACAATAAAATCACAAACGAAATAATTGGCAATAAGGTAATATTGGCCAAAAAAAGACCTTGTGCAATAGGCGCAAACTGCCGAGTATTCTGTGTCATATAAATATCTCATTTATGGTTAATAGGAATAAATAACCAATTTACTATAAACAAACCATAAAATAATTGATTCACAACAGCTTATCTCAAAAATATGTCATCATTCCTAGACTCGAAAAAAAACTCTATTGACGTTACGGAACAAGCTAGTAGAAAGAATATAGCCTATCAATAGTGAAATAAGTAACCAACACCGAACCTATTCCCAATCACCACAAAGCCTGTAAACCAACAAATAATAAGGCCTTATATCGCCCCAAAAGCCATTTTTTGCTATAATCCGCGCCTCACAAACCGGACGAAGTAAACAGGTTTACTTACCGAAATATTTTATTGTTCGAAACATTATCCAAATAAACTGATTGGATTTTAGACTCGATTAGGAACTTCGAAGAATTTAGCAGGTATACAATGTCTCAACAAAATCAGCAACCCTATCAACCAACTCATAAAATTAGAGTTGTAACTGCCGCTTCACTGTTTGATGGACATGACGCAGCCATTAATATTATGCGCCGAATCATTCAAGCGAGTGGTTGTGAAGTCATACATTTAGGACACAATAGAAGTGTTTTAGAAGTCGTTGACTGTGCAATTCAAGAAGATGTTCAAGCGATAGCCATGACATCTTATCAAGGAGGTCATGTTGAATACTTAAAGTATATGGTTGATCTACTCGAAGAGCGTGGCTGTGGCCATATTAAAGTCTTCGCTGGAGGCGGTGGTGTTATTTTGCCAGAAGAAATTGAAGAGCTTCATGCTCATGGAGTTGCTCGTGTTTATTCACCAGATGATGGACGTGAATTAGGTCTACAAGGAATGATTAACGACTTAATAAAAAAATCAGATTTTGCCACAGGTAATAATGCACCAGAAATAATCCCTAATACTTTACAACATAAAGAAATTGGCCAACTGATTTCTGCTGCTGAAAATTTTCCTGAACAACATCAATCTATTTTAGAAAAAGTTCAATCAGCAGCTAACCAATCAAAAACCCCAGTACTCGGAATCACAGGCACTGGTGGAGCGGGTAAGTCGTCTTTAGTCGACGAGTTAGTTCGTCGTTTTTTACTTGACTTCGATGATAAAAATATCGCTATTATTTCTGTCGATCCATCCAAAAGAAAAACAGGTGGCGCGCTATTAGGTGACAGAATAAGGATGAACGCAATTAGCAATGAGCGCGTTTACATGCGTTCTTTAGCAACTCGTCAATCAAATTTAGCACTATCTCCACACATTCAAAAAGCAGTTGATGTTGTTAAAGCTTCAGGCTTTGACTTGGTGATTTTAGAAACCTCAGGTATCGGTCAATCAGATACTGAAATTGAAGAGCATTCTAATGTTTCCATGTATGTTATGACTCCTGAATATGGCGCAGCAACTCAATTAGAAAAAATTGACATGCTTGATTTCGCCGATATTATTGCGATCAACAAGTTTGATAAAAGAGGCGCTTTAGATGCATTAAGAGATGTACAAAAACAATTTCAGCGAAATCATCAACGCTTTGAAGAGGCCACTGAAACGATGCCCGTTTATGGCACAATCGCCAGCCAATTTAACGATCCAGGTACGAACGAGCTTTACCGCAATTTAATGACTTTGATTAACAACACAACAAAGCTTAACTTGCAAACCAGCTTTACTTCTTCAGACACTATGTCAGAAAAAGTTTATATTATTCCCCCTAAACGAACTCGCTATCTAGCGGAAATTGCAGAAAATAATCGTAACTATGATCAGTGGGTAAATGAGCAAGCAACTTATGCACAAAAAGTACAAAGTATTAGTGAAACGCTTTCTTTAATTGAAGAAAATAATGAATTGAAAAACTCTGTTAAAGAGCTATTAGAACAAACAGAGCTCAAGTTTGATCGCGAAAATAGCAAACTTTTAGATAATTGGGATAAAGAAACTCAGCAATACAAGAATGATATTTTTGTTTATCAGGTTAGAGATAAATCAATTGAAGTTGAAACTCATACAAAATCTTTATCTAACCAATCAATTCCTAAAATATCAGTGCCCACTTATTCTGGCTGGGCAGATCGCTTAAAATGGAAATTGCAAGAAAACTATCCTGGCCAATTTCCTTATACCGCAGGTGTTTTTCCTTTTAAACGAGAAGGAGAAGATCCAACAAGAATGTTTGCTGGTGAAGGGGGCCCAGAGAGAACTAACCGCCGTTTTCATTACGTTTCCAAGGGAATGCCAGCAGCTAGACTATCTACCGCTTTCGACTCAGTAACATTATACGGAGATGACCCTGACTATCGGCCTGATATCTACGGTAAAATAGGTAACTCAGGGGTTTCAATTTGTTGCTTAGATGACGCCAAAAAACTTTATTCTGGTTTTCGTTTAACCAAACCAACCACTTCGGTATCTATGACAATTAATGGCCCTGCCCCAATTCTTGTTGGCTTTTTTATGAATGCGGCTATTGATCAAGAGAGTGAAGTTTATATCAAAGAGAATGGGCTAGAAAAAGAAGTCAGACAAAAAATTACTGATATTTATGCCAAAAATGATTTACCAGTGCCTACTTACCAAGGTGAAATTCCTGAAGGTAACGATGGACTTGGTTTAATGTTATTAGGCGTTTCAGGCGATCAAGTATTACCGCAAGAAATCTATCAAAAAATAAAATATGAAACCATTCAAAAAGTACGAGGCACTGTTCAAGCTGATATTTTAAAAGAAGATCAAGCACAAAATACATGCATTTTTTCTACCGAATTTGCATTACGCTTAATGGGTGACGTTCAAGAATATTTTATTGAAAAAAATGTACGTAACTTCTACTCAGTATCTATCTCTGGATATCATATTGCAGAAGCCGGAGCTAATCCAATTTCTCAATTAGCCTTCACCTTAGCTAACGGCTTTACTTTTGTTGAGTACTACCTTGCAAGAGGCATGGATATCAATCAGTTTGCTCCTAACTTAAGTTTCTTTTTCTCCAATGGCGTAGATCCTGAATATGCAGTCATAGGCCGAGTGGCAAGAAGAATTTGGGCTAAAGCCATGAAGCTGAAATACAAAGCCAATTCGCGCGCGCAAATGCTTAAATATCATATCCAAACTTCAGGCCGCTCTCTTCATGCACAAGAAATCGACTTTAATGATATTCGTACGACATTACAGGCATTATATGCGATTTATGATAATTGTAATTCTCTACATACTAATGCTTATGATGAGGCCATCACCACACCAACAGAAGCTTCTGTTCGTCGTGCTATGGCTATTCAATTGATTATTAA
The DNA here is from genome assembly GCF_052495765.1 of Aliikangiella litoralis. The sequence goes on from NZ_CP199292.1 coordinate 4,577,607, forward strand.
TCGAGAATTGGGTTTAAATAAAAACCAGAATCCATTACAAGGTTCATTCATTATCGAAGAACTAACGGATTTGGTTGAAGAAGCAGTACTTCTTGAGTTTGAACGGATTAGTGAACGTGGCGGTGTTTTAGGTGCGATGGAAACCATGTATCAACGCTCTAAAATCCAAGAAGAATCGATGCACTATGAAATGTTAAAGCACACTGGTGAATACCCGATTATTGGGGTTAACACTTTCTTATCATCAGAAGGTTCTCCAACGGTCGTTCCTAGTGAGGTCATTCGTTCAACTAAAGAAGAAAGAGTTTACCAAATTGAAATGCTAGAAAGGCTGCATAAAAATTATCGTGAAGATATCATCCAACAAACAAAAGCCATACAAGATGCGGCTTTGAACAACCAAAATATCTTTGAAGTATTAATGGAAGCCACAAAGCATTGCTCATTAGGTCAAATATCCCAAGCTTTATACCAAGTTGGTGGGCAATACCGACGTAATATGTAAGCTTAATTTGCAATAACTAAACTACCTCCCTAAAAATGGCTTACCAACTCTGCTAAGCCATTGATTTTTCTTGAAACGGTTAACTTTATTTCTGCTTCAAAACTATCAATTTAGTTAACATTTCAACTATTTTTTCCCCTTTTATGACACTAATCAATTCCATTTACTTGTAAATATGCGATAATTCTTTGCAATAACATAAGTTACTCTTTGCTTCAGAAGAGTAGCGACAATCTGAGGAAAAATGATGCAAACTATCATTGAACCTTTCCGCATAAAATCGGTTGAACCTTTACGAATGACCACCGAAGCGGAGCGCCAGGCTTACCTAAAAGCTGCAAAATACAATCTGTTCTCGTTAAAATCCGATGACGTATTAATTGATTTTTTGACGGATTCTGGGACTTCAGCAATGAGTACTAGACAGTGGGCAGGTATACAAATGGGTGATGAAAGCTATGCAGGATCGCCTTCATTTTACCGGTTTGAAGCCGCTTTAAGGGAGCTTGCCCCCTTTAAACATATTATTCCAACGCATCAAGGCAGAGCGGCGGAAAAAATATTGTTTTCTATTGTTGGAGGAAAAGGAAAAATTATTCCAAACAATACTCACTTTGATACAACGCGTGCCAATATTGAAGCGACCACAACAGAAGCACTCGACTTAGTAAAAAAAGAAGGACTTGATCCACAGTCAGATCTGCCTTTTAAAGGAGACATGGATCTGGATAGACTGCGTGAATTGTTGCAAACTAGAGGAGATGATATTCCTTTAGTCATGTTAACGATCACCAATAATTCTGGCGGTGGACAACCGGTTTCTATGGCTAATATCAAGGCAACTAAAGCACTTTGTGAAGAGTTCAATAAACCTTTGATATTAGACGCCTGTCGTTTTGCTGAAAATGCCTATTTTATAAAGCTAAGGGAACCAGGTTATGCAGATAAATCTCCCAAAGAAATTGTCCAAGAAATATTCAGTTATGCAGATGGAATGACAATGAGTGCTAAAAAAGATGCCTTAGTTAATATGGGCGGCTGGCTGGCTATCAATGATGATGAGTTAGCAATGCAAGCACGTAATGTTTTAATCTTAACTGAAGGTTTTCCTACTTATGGAGGTTTATCTGGTCGTGATTTAGATGCAATGGCTATTGGGCTTGAAGAAGTCGTTGAAGAAGACTATTTAAGCTATCGAATCACTTCAACTGCTTATCTTGGTAATGCATTAGAAAAGATAGGTATTCCTATTATGAAACCAGTTGGGGGCCATGCTGTTTACATTGACGCCAGAGCCATGTTACCTCACATAGCTCCTCAACAATACCCAGGTCAATCATTAGCAATTGAAATGTATCGATTAGGCGGAATCCGCACCTGCGAAATAGGCACGGTCATGTTTGGCAGACAAGCAGACGGTAGTGAAAAAGCAGCAACTATGGACTTGGTTCGAATGGCTATTCCACGGCGAGTTTATACCCAAAGTCATATAGACTATTGTATTGAATGTTTAGCAGAGGTAAATGCCAATAAACATCGACTCAAAGGGTTAAAAATAAGCTGGGAACCCCCAATGCTAAGACACTTTACCGCACACTTTGAACCAATTACTACTTGCTAAAAATTAAGCAGAACTAGGTATAAACCTAGCTCTGCTTTTTTATACTGGGGGCTTAAAAACTACTTTGAGTTTTGCTTAAACCACGCAACCATTGTATTTTTAAGTTGAGGATCTTGTTTAAATAAAGGCACGCCATGACCACTTCCTTTATAGGAAAGCAAGCGAGTACTTTTACTTTTAGCTTTCAAAAATATTTCATTCGAAGATTTAAAAGTATACTCATCACCGACCGAAGCAATAATGAGAGCGGGTATATGACTTAACTCTTTAAATTGTTTAATAATATTATCTCTCATTCCTGATGAAAAGAAAATAAAGCTTTGTGGAGGATGCTTTTTAGCAAGCAGTATTGATTGAACGCCTCCACAACTAGCACCAATAAAGGATATATTATTTCCACCCGTTTTTTTCTGTAAATATTGATAAGCCGCAATAACATCATCTTGCCAATATTGATCAACTATTTTTCTAAAACGCTTACGTGACTCATCATTGTTAGCTGATTTTTTACGTATAATTTCACGAGAAAACTCATCATTAACACTTTCACCATAACCTCTAAAGTCTATCGCTAAAGCATGAATACCTTCGGCTGATAAAGACTGTCCTAACTTAGAGTACATTGCCTTATTCGCATTACATTGATGCAGCATAAGCACACCTTTACTTGATTGCTTTGTGGCAGAAAAGTAATTTGCAGCTAAACGAAAACCATCTTGAGCCCTAATCGTAACTGACTGAGCTGATACATTTATTGAATAAAAAATAAGAAGTAAGCCTACAGTTTTTTTTAGCATAATAACCTCCAAAAATAATTTATATTATTATCATTACTTTAAAGAGAGCTAGCTATAAGAAAAAGTTAAACTGAATGATATTTAAGATTAAATACCGATTAACTCTATCGTACTTTTGCTAGATTACAACAGTTCTTGAAGATTGTTGTTCATAAAGACGTTTATATATACCTTGATAATTGATTAACTCATCATGACTTCCTTGCTCTACAACTCTTCCACTATCAAAAACAAAAATTCGATCAACATTTTCTATTGTCGACAATCTATGAGCAATCATTATAACGGTTTTATTCCCCATTAGATTCTTAATTGCAGATTTTATTTCACTTTCAGATTGATTATCAAGTGCCGAAGTTGCTTCATCCATTACAATAATAGGTGCATTTCGATAAATAGCTCTAGCAATTGCAATTCTTTGACACTGCCCACCCGATAGCCGACAGCCATTTTCTCCAATTAAAGCATTTAAACCATCAGGTAAATCATCAACTAATTTTTGCAAATGTGCAAACTCTATCGCTTGATTAATTTTATCCAAGTTATAGCTATTTACATTACCATAAGCAATATTGGCAGCAATTGAATCATCAAATAAACTGATATTTTGAGAGACATAAGCAAATTGTTTTCTCAAAGAAAATAATGACCAATCTTCAATTGGCCTATTATCAATAAATATGCTTTTTTCAGGTGCTTGGTAAAAACGTAATAATAAGTTAGCCAAAGTTGACTTACCACTACCAGACTCTCCAACAAAAGCAACGCTCTCACCTGCCGCAATGTTAAGTGAAATATTATGCAAAACAGGCATGGATGAATTGAAATGAGAAAAAGATAAATTTTTAATCTCAATAGAACCTGCCATCTGTTGAGCTGAATAAACACCTGTATCAACTTCAGTTGTTTCGTCAAGTAAATTAAATAGACTGGTTGCAGCAGCTAAGCCTATTTGTAATTTTTCATTAACTTTTGAAAGCTGTTTTAAAGGCCTTAATAATGATCCCATTGCAACCAATGTTAGGGTAAAAGCACCTGCAGTGATGTTATCAACAACACTAGGAAGACTTGCCAACCAAAGTACAGCAGCCATAGCAAAAGAAGCAATTAACTGAATAACAGGATTAGAAGCACTTGAAACTAAAACCAGTTTCATTGACTGTCTACGATTATTATTATTCACTTTATAAAAGCGATACTGCTCATATTCTTGGGTCGTAAATGCAAGTATATCTTTATGTCCTTTAATTAACTGTTCAGAATGTTGTGTAATCGCTCCCATAGAGTCCTGAAGAATTCTACTTTTTTCTCTAAAGTGAATAGCAACACGATATATAATAAAGCAAATTAAAGGTCCAATGGATAAAAAAATTAACGATAATTGCCAGCTAGAATAAATCATCATTACAATGAGAACGATAATAATCAACGACTCACGTATTAAAGTGATGACTGCATTTGATGTTGCATTAGCGACTTGTTCAACATCGTAGGTTATTTTTGAAATCAACTTACCAGACGGATTATTATCATAAAAAGCTCGAGGTAAAAACAACAAGTGATTATAAACTTCTTGTCGAATCTGCTGAATAACTCTAAAACTAATCCATTTTACCATATAACTGGAAACAAAATTGGCGGTCCCTCTGAGCATAAATATACCAATAATTAAAAAACCGCCTATTACTAGCATATTTCGATTTGATTTAGTTAAACCATCATCAATTAAAGGTTTAATAAAATAAACCATTCCAGCATCAACAATACTAAAAACAATTAATGCAAAAAAAACAATCAACAGAGCCATTTTATAGGAAGAGAAGTAAGTATATAAACGCTTAACAACTTGTTGATTTTCATTACCACATAAATAATTCATATTTGGCAAAACCTTTTTCTAACGCCATCGGTTATAAGACCAGTACCATTGTTCTGGGTACTGCAAAATAACCCTCTCAAAAGACTGATAAACTTTTGCCATAAGCTGTTCAATAGCATGAATATTTTTATCAACAGGCTCATTTTTTATGGTTTCAAAAATAACAGAATAAGAACCATCATTATTCCGTGTTGCATAACCAATCAAAACAGGTACTTTAGCCAACGAAGAAATTAAACCTATACCACTGGGTGCTTTTGTCTTTTGATTAAAAAAATTTATCTCAAGATCTTTTGCATAATGATCGGCATGTACACACACTATGCGATTGTTTTGAGCCGATTTAACAAGTTCAAACAAAGTGTTTTTTCCATTTTTGTCAATGCACTGAATACCGACATTTTCATAAAGTTTTTTTGCATCGGGGAAAAACTCAGGAATTTTTGATAATGTCGTTGAACGCCCAGTTAATTGTTGAACTGCAAGAGGAACAACCTCATAACAACTCATATGCAAGGTGGCAATCACTAGTCCTTTTCCAGAATTAAGTAGTTGACTGGTACTCAAATTACACTCAACTTTTATTTCTAACTGATTTAACCAGAAGGTTTCCAAAACGCCATATGCAATATTCTGGTATGAACTAATTGCCAAATCATGAGCTTCTTGCGCTGCTAAAAAAGGCATTGCTTTTTGGATATTATTAATAGCTCTCCCACGAGTATTATGCGCTACATTTAGTGCAGCCTTAGCTAAACCAAATATGATGCTTTGTCGTTTGCGAGGAGATAATTTATTAATCAGTCTAATAAAACATTGAATAAATGCATTAAATAAATTTTTAATGGCTACTTTTTTCAAATTAATTCTCTGTTAACTCAAATAATTTTTTATCTTGAACAAAAGTCAATAAGCTTGCAAAGCTTTCAAAATTTTCAGCCGCAATTTCATCATCATCAATCAAAAAAGAGAAAGTACTTTCTAACTCTAATATCACTCTCATTACAGCCATTGAGTCAAACTCAGGTAAATGTCCTAACAATAATGTATCGTGACATATATAATCAGTTTCAATTTGTAAAACATCTGCAAGGAGTTGTTTTAATCGTTCAGCTAGCACCACTCAAATAGACCTTTTATATCAATTAGTCCATTTATCTTACACCTTAAAGAAATAATGTAATCACTAAAAATGTCTGATCTTTGTATGACAATGTAAGCTTTAGGTTATTAACTGTAGATTGAATAACGAGGAAAAAATTAAAAGAGCCTAACCCTATCTCAGCTCTTTTAATGAAAAAGTGGTGGATTTTATAAAAATTGATTACTTAAGGTTTTGCTCTTCTACGCTCAATAAACGCATCGGCTTTTTTGGCGTAAATAGTCATCCAATGCTGAAACTTTCTTAACCATTTACGAGCAAAAGTATATTCTGTAGCTAAAATGGCCAAGCCCACAGGAATTAATAAAAATGCAGGACCAGGCAAAATAATTAAAAGAATTCCTAATAATGTAATTAAAACACCAGCTACTGCAACTAACACTTTTTTAGCTGGTCGACCGACAGGATTATCAAACACATCACGAAATGCGCCTTTAACCCGTTGAATAATAAATGCACTTGTTTTGGTATACTGCTGTTTTTTATGCTGCCGCCTCATACTCAGCTTCCCCTCTGCCTGACTTGCGTTCTAGTTTACAGCTACATAACATTTTTGAGTTTGTACAATTGTAACAGTCGATGTTTTTACAATATTCGTTAAATTTATCTATTTGATATTAAATGACTTTTTAATTTTTAATAAAAAACTATCGTACTAAGAGCAAATATTACTTGATCATACATACTATTTGCCATACAGTATAAAAATACTATACGGCATACAGTAAAGGTGATGCATGACAGATAGTGAACATTATCAAAAGTTAAAACTTGAATTGAGACGAGGGGTTTTAATTTTAGCAGTTTTAGCTGAGCTTCGTGATGAGCATTATGGCTATTCCTTGCGAAAAAACTTATCAACAAAAGGATTAGAAATAGACGAAGGAACACTTTATCCATTAGTCCGAAGACTAGAAAAACAGGAGTTACTGGTTAGCGAATGGCGTGAAGAAAATAATCGTAAAAAACGTTTTTATAAATTATCTGAAATTGGTCAATCAACACTAAAAAAGTTAACCATGGAATGGAATCAGGTAGAAAAAACCCTGAATGAGATCCTCAGTTAACCAACTGTGTAAGTTTTTGTCAAACATACAAACTGATTAATAGTAGATTGGAGTACCACATGAAAATGATCAACAATTATTTAAATAGCTTAGAAAGCTATTTACCAGAAGAACTAAAAAGTGACGTTCGTAATGAGTTAGAAGCCTCGATTTATGCGCAAATCGACGAGCAAACCGAAAAGCTCGGCAGAGACTTGAATGAAAAAGAACAAGAAGAACTATTGCTAAAAATAGGCCATCCTATGCGAATAGCTTCTGCTTATTTACCTAATCAAAATTTAGTTAATCAAGACTATTTTCCAGCCTATAAAAAATCTCTAAAAATAGCACTTATCATCACTTTAATCGTAAAGTTACTAATCAATATTCCAACAATTGTTTCTAGTGAACACTATGTACTTAACACAATATCCTTTGTCTGGGTTTTTATTGATACAGCATTATGGGTCTTTGCAACAGTTACGTTAATTTTTTATCTGATGCAGAAATATAACACAAACCTAGATGAAATTTATGCCTGGTCTCCCAAGGATATAAAAGATACTCATCCTAAATTATCTATCAGTCGGTTAGAAACTACTTTTGAAATTTTAGTTACATTAATTTTTATTGCCTGGTGGAATGATATGTTGCAATGGCCAACCACTCTCTCTAACAAAAACATTGACTATCATGTTGTTTTTAGTATCGAATGGTCACAAGTATTATGGAGTGTTAATTTACTTGCAGGAATTAGTATACTAGTTGGTTTACACAAACTTTTTATTGCAGGGTGGAACAAAATAACACTAAGTATTAACCTGTTAACCTGTTTAGCTACTTTTTTCATACTGTACCAAATCAGCAACTTTGAGCAATACATTATATTTGGTGAACAATTAAATAGTGAGTTGAGCAAAAAAAACATACCTGATATTTTAAATAAGGTAGTGACTTATTCACTGTATATTATTGCAGCCGTTACCACATGGGATTTAGTCACAAGCATAAAAAAACTAACTAAAAACTAACCGCTTTAACTAGCAGATAATAATATATAAACTCAATTGAACTCATAAGGCGAGATTAAAACCTCGCTTTTTTATTCATCCGGTCCCAGCATAATACCTAACCAGCGGCTTTTATCATTCGTTTCTAGTGCTATCTTTATCGTCATAGTTAAAGGTACAGAAAGAAACATACCAACCGAACCAAAAATCCATCCCCAAAATATTAACGACATAAATACAACAAAGGTAGAAAGCCCTAACATTTTGCCCATAAACTTAGGCTCTAAGTAGTTACCAACTAAATTATTAACAGCAAAAAAGCTGACTGCGGTCCATAACATAGCGATAGGTCCTAACTGAATTAAAGCCAAAATTAAAGCAGGAATAGCAGCGATAATTGAACCTATATTAGGGATATAATTGAGTAAAAATGTTAGCATTCCCCATAAAAAAGGATAGTCGACACCAATAACAAATAATAATGCAGATACTAACGCCCCAGTTAATAAACTAGCCGCCGTTTTAATCGCTAAATAATGTCTAATTTTTCCAAGCACATTGTTAACGTGAACCATTTTATCTTGGCTATTTGAAAAGGCTTTTTCAAACTTACTTGGAAAACTAGTGGTTTCTGCCAAAATAAAAATGACACTTAAAAATATAACAAAAAAATCACCAAAAATAACACCTAAACCACCCACTACGCGTGTAATTAAAGACATTACATCAGCCTTTTCCATTAGCGTAGCCACTTCAACACTTTCAGCAGGTAAACCAACAGAAACCATCCAATCAGTTAATGCGCGTAACTGTGCATCAAATTGTTGTACATACATATCTTTGTTGTTACTGAACGATTGTATGGAGTCTCCTACCAAGGCAACCACTAAATAAACAAAAGCTAGTATTAATAATAAAACAATAATAATTGCTAAACTGCGAGGTATTTTTTTTGTTTCCATCCAACGGATAGATGGCGTACAAACAACGGCAATAAATAATGCCATCAAAAATTGAGCAAGTAATGGGGCAGCAACTTTTAAACCCGCAATCACAATTACCAAAGAGGCTAAAGTTACTAATAAAGTAGAAGACTGGTGAGATTGAAGCTCATTATTCATTATTATCTGCCATCGTTATAAAATTGGTTACTCAGTGAGCAATTTACTTTCCATTTATCGATCAAAGAGTAATAGTCATTTTATAACACAAAGCCCGAATAACTGCGACTTTTGACTCAGATCAACACCCTATGAGATGCGATAGACGAAGATTAGCAACAGGATGCGACAAATTGTCGCACAGCAATTATTTATAAGGATAACTATGCCTACGCACTGTCGCATTGTGAGCCTATTCTTGCTTTCGCTGCTCATGCTTTTACCCCCGCTGGTTTATTCTACCTCAGAAACTTTTAACCTTAAATTTACTAAGGATATTCAAAGTAAAATTCAACAAAGTTTTGGTAACAATGCCAGTTTTGGAGATTATGACAATGCAACGAGTACTTGGCCAGTTATATCCGCACAAAAAACTATCGGCTATGTTTTTGAAACTAGCTCACAAGTTAATATCCCCGCCTACTCAGGTAAACCCGTTAATCTTGTCGTTGCAATAGATACACAAGGAGAGTTCAAATACGCATGGGTACTAGAACACCATGAACCGATTCTTCTGGTTGGTATTCCCGAACAAAAACTCAATGACTTTGCCATGCAATATAAAGGACATCGAGTGACCGATAAAATTAGAGTAAGCACTAATATCAACCCTGAAGAAGTCAATATTGATGCAGTAACAGGTGCAACAGTGACAGTTATTGTGGTTAATGAAACCCTATTACGTGCTTCACGAAAAGTCGCTATAACATTAGGCTTAATAGAGGCATCGGCAGAAGAAAAATTGCCGCCATCTAAAGTTAAAGCCGACTTATTTAATCGTAAAGATTGGATCACTTTAACGGGTGACGGTAGCATTCGTCGATTAAAACTTACCCGTTTAGACGTTGATAAAGCATTTGAAAAAACCAATGCCAGTCAAGTCAATATCGCAACCCAAGCAGAACAACAAGATACTTTTATTGATATTAGCTATACCTACTTAAATCCACCAAGTGTCGGTAAAAATTTGTTGGGTGAAAGTGAATATCAATGGTTAATGAGCGAATTAAAAACAGGCGAACACGCCATTGCACTGATGGCTAATGGTAGCTACTCATTTAAAGGCAATGGTTTTGTTCGTGGTGGAATTTTTGATCGTATTAGCCTGACCCAAAAAGGGGCTGACATCAATTTTAGAGATTTAGATTATTATCGACTAAGTGATATTTATCCTGCCGGATATCCAGACTTTACCGAAATGGCTATCTTTATTATCAGAGAGCACTTCCAGTTTGATCCAGGGTTAAACTGGCAATTAAATCTTTTAGTCAGACGTCAAATAGGGCCAATTGAAAGTACTTTTGTTAGTTTTTCCGGCGACTATCAAACACCAGAAAGTTATATTGTTCGCCCTTCAGCCGATGCAATCGAAGCAGCAAAACCTAAACCTTTATGGGTTTCCATCTGGTCAGAGAAATCATTTCAACTCGGAGTACTAATTACCAGTTTATTATTGCTGATGACTGTCATTTTTTTACAAGACTGGTTAGTCCAATATCCACGTTTTTTACATAACTTACGCCGTATTTATCTGCTTTACACCGTTTTTTTCATTGGGTGGTACGGCTTAGGACAACTATCAATTGTTAATGTACTGACTTTCACTCAGGCTTTATTTCATGAATTTAGTTGGGAGTTATTTTTAATGGATCCCATGATTTTTATTATCTGGGCATTTACTGCTGCTACTATTTTATTATGGGGTCGAGGAATATTTTGTGGATGGCTCTGCCCTTTTGGCGCTCTTCAAGAGTTAATTAACGAAGCAGCTCGAAAATTAAAAATTAAACAATTTGAATTACCTTTCCGTATCCATGAAAAACTGTGGGCCATAAAATATTTAATTTTACTTGCCTTATTTGGCGTGTCTTTAGAATCTATGTCAAACGCTGAAAGACTGGCAGAAATTGAACCTTTTAAAACATCTATATTATTATTTTTTCAGCGTGAGTGGTGGTTTGTTCTATATGCAGCAATACTTCTTTTTATTTCAATTTTTACTCGAAAAGTTTACTGCCGATATATATGCCCACTCGGCGCAGCATTAGCTATTCCAACCAAGCTCAGGCTATTTGATTGGTTAAAACGTCGTCCAGAATGTGGTGACCCTTGTCAACTTTGCGCCAAAGAATGTGAAATTCAAGCCATTCATCCTGATGGCACAATTAATGCCAATGAATGCCACCACTGTCTAGATTGTCAAGTCACTTACAACAACGAGAATAGATGTCCACCTTTGGTCTTAGCGAAAAAGAAAGGTAAAAAAGCGAAACGAAAGCTCAGCCAACGGCATAGTGAAGCGGAGCTAATTGAAATTACACAAATAGAATTAAACCAACTAAACAACTAATCACTAATTGAAATGAAAAAAAGTAATCAACATAAATTACAACCCAAAATATCAACTCAAATATTAAGGTTGAAATAAATTAGTAAAAACGGGAGATAAACATGAGCGATGAAAACAAAACAGTTGAAAATAAAGAACCCAAAAACCTAAGCCGCCGCGGTTTTTTAGGCGCATCAGCGGTTAGCGCAGCGGGAATTGCAGGCATTGGTATTTCGGGCATTATGACTCCGGCAGAGTTTGCGCAAGCCGCAGAAAAAGCTCGTAATAATGCCCATCATAATATTGGGCCAGGTGAGCTTGATGAATATTATGGTTTCTGGAGCGGTGGACACTCAGGAGAAGTACGTATACTTGGTATTCCATCAATGCGTGAGCTCATGAGAATTCCTGTTTTTAATATTGACTCTGCGACAGGCTGGGGACTAACCGATGAAAGTAAAAGGATAAAAGGTGATAGTGCAGATGTTCTTTGTGGTGACGCCCATCATCCGCATATGAGTATGAAAGACGGACGCTATGATGGAAAATACGTCTTTATTAACGACAAAATTAACACACGTGTTGCTCGTATCCGCTGTGATGTCATGAAAACAGATAAGATGCTTAGCATTCCTAACGTACAAGCAATACACGGACTAAGAGTACAAAAAGTTCCACACACAAAATACGTATTTTGTAATGGCGAATTTAGAATACCTCAACCTAATGATGGTCGAGATTTAAATGATCCGAGCAAATACTTCACAATGTTTAACGTCATAGACGCAGAAAAAATGGAAATGGCTTTCCAAGTCATTGTTGACGGAAATCTTGATAATACCGATGCAGATTACACAGGTCGTTTCGCCGCTTCAACTTGCTACAACTCAGAAGAAGGCGTAACTTTAGCCGAATCAATGCGCAATGAGCGAGACTGGTTAGTTGTATTTGATATACATGCGATAGAAAAAGCAGTAAAAGCAGGCAAATATACAACGATTGGTGACTCTAAAGTGCCAGTTGTTGATGGACGTAAAAAAGCCAACAGTCAATATACGCGCTATATTCCTGTTCCTAAAAGCCCACACGGAATTAATACTTCACCAGATGGTGAATACTTTGTTGCCAATGGAAAACTGTCTCCAACAGTAACTATTATTGCTATTAATAAACTACCTGCACTATTTGCAGGAAAAATCAAAGAGCGTGATACCGTCGTTGGTGAGCCTGAATTAGGTTTAGGACCATTACATACTGCTTTTGATAATAGAGGTAATGCATACACCACCTTATTTATTGATAGCCAAATTGCCAAATGGAGTGTTAAAGATGCAATAAGGGCTTATAAAGGAGAAAAGGTTAACTATATTAAGCAAAAACTTGATGTTCACTATCAGCCTGGGCATAACCACACAACAATGGGAGAAACTCGTGATGCTGATGGAAAATATTTAATCTCTTTATGCAAATTCTCTAAAGATCGGTTTTTACCAACAGGCCCTTTACGCGCAGAAAATGATCAACTAATTGATATTTCAGGTAAAGAGATGAAATTGGTGCATGATGGCCCCACTTTCGCTGAACCGCATGATTGTATGATTGTTCACCGTAGCAAAGTAAAACCCAAAAAACTTTGGACAAGAGACGATCCTATTTTTGCGGCAACAGTAGCTCAAGCCAAGAAAGACGGAGTCACGTTAGAATCAGATAATAAAGTGGTACGTGATGGCAAAAGTGTACGTGTTTATATGACTTCTATTGCGCCTAATTTTGGTATGAGTGAGTTTTCTGTAAAACAAGGTGACAAAGTTACAGTCATTGTCACTAACCTTGATCAAGTTGAAGATGTCACTCACGGTTTTGCAGTTAATCAACATGGTATCAGTATGGAAATAGGTCCACAACAAACCTCTTCAATCACATTTGATGCAGACAAACCCGGTGTATTCTGGTTTTATTGCCATTGGTTCTGCCATGCATTGCATATGGAAATGCGCGGTAGAATGCTAGTTAAGAAAGCCTAAAAAACGTTAGCCACCGCTTATTTCAGTATTTGATATAAGCGGTGATAATATTTTTAAAGATGAGTTAATCAATTGAAAAAAATAATATTTGCCATAATCTTCTTATCAGTTTTGTTAGCATTTAATTGTTATGGTCGATTACTAAAAGTAACGCCCAGTGACAATTTACAAACAGTATTATTAAAAGCAAGCGATGGCGACCAACTTCAACTTAGCTCTGGAGTCTATGAGGGCAACTTTATTATTACTAAACCACTTTCCTTGATGTGTACCGAAGGGGCTATTCTTAATGGAAAACATATCAAAGATACCTTACGCATCAAAGCCCCTGATGTGAGTATTAATAACTGCTTTATCACCAATTGGGGTAATAATTTAACAACAATGAATGCAGGTATATTTGCTGAAAAAACAGCAACCAACCTCAGCATTACAAACAATCAATTCAAAGGAGATACTTTTGGCATATGGATTGACTCTGCGGCCAAGGTAACAATTCTCAATAACTTTATCGAAGGTAATCCTGAAATTCGTTCACAAGATAGAGGAAACGGAATTCATCTGTTTAACGTAACCAAAGCATTAATAAAAAATAATGAAGTAGTCAATACACGTGATGGTATTTACATAGACACGAGCAATCATAACCAATTAATAGGAAATCATTTACATCATCTACGTTACGGCATTCATTATATGTACTCCTATTCCAATCGAATAGAAGCTAACCGCACTCATCATACTCGCACCGGATATGCATTGATGCAGTCGAAATACTTAACCGTTATTAATAATATTTCTGAAAATGACACTAACTATGGCATATTAATGAACTATATTGTCGAATCAACTATTAGCGGCAATAAAGTAATCTCTACACGTCAACAACAAAATCAAAATACAAAACAGTTTATTAAAGGTGCAGAAGGTAAAGCGCTATTTATGTATAACGCACCATTTAATGAAATCAAAAATAACTTACTGACTCAAAGTGATATAGCTATTCATTTAACCGCCGGAAGTGAAGGTAACAAAATCTATAATAATTATTTTATTCGCAATCAACGGCAGGTCAAGTACGTTTCCAATCGAGAAGTCGAATGGTCTTTTAATCAAAGCGGCAATTTCTGGAGCGATTATCAAGGCTGGGATAGTGATGCCAATGGTATTGGCGATGAGCCATTTGAACCCAATGACAGTATTGATAAGCTCCTTTGGAAGTACCCAAGTGCTAATGTATTAATCAATAGCCCAGCAATACAAACTTTACGTTGGGCACAAAAAGAATTTCCAGTATTAAAATCACCAGGCATAAAAGATAGTTTTCCTTTAATGAATAATGACTTTAATCAAAATTATCAACATCAGAAGCATTCAAAATAAAGGTTGCTGATTCCAATGTTCATAACTGATATAACACTAGGATAAATAATGAGTCTTGTTAAACTTGAGAGTGTCAAAAAACAGTTTGCAGATTTATCGATTCTTAAAGGTGTCGATCTAATCCTCTCTCAGGGAGAAGTACTCGGTTTATTTGGACATAATGGCGCAGGCAAAACAACGATTATGAAAATGATTTTAGGTCTGCTCGCTCCTTCGTCTGGAAAAGTAACTGTTTTTGAGCAAGATCCCTGTAGCAATAATTTTAGCCACCACCGCTATCAACTCGGCTTTCTTCCGGAAAATGTCTCTTTTTATCCACAACTAACAGGGTTAGAAACTATTCAGTTTTTAGGTAAATTAAAAAAAGTATCCCGCCAAAGTTGTGAAAACATTTTGAAGCAAGTTGGTTTATATGAGGCAAGTCACAGAAAAGTAAAAAACTACTCAAAGGGCATGAAACAGCGACTAGGTTTAGCTCAAGCATTGCTTACTCAACCCTCTTTATTATTACTTGATGAACCCACTGTTGGACTAGATCCTATTGCAACACAAGAATTTTACTCTGTTATTGAAGAACTTCGTCAAAAAGGCTGCTCTATTATTTTGTGCTCACATATTTTACCAGGCGTAGAAAAACATATTGATAAAGCAGCCATATTATCACAAGGCCAACTGAAAGCTTATGGCTCAATTGAAACACTTAGAAATGAAGCAAAACTTAATACCCAAATTATTTTTAGCGGATGTTTTGATATAGAAAATTTATCAAAAGATTTAAAACAAGATATTCAATTAATTAATAACGGTCAATATAAAATCACATTGCCTAGATCAGAAAAGCTAGAAACAATAAAGTGTTTAGTGGAACAACCAGGATTAAAAAATATCGATACTCTCCCCCCCGATCTAGAACAACTATATCGTCATTTTATTGAAAAAGATCATGAAATTATTAATTTCCCAAAAAAATCAAAACAAACCAATTTAAACGAAACTAACCAACGTTCAGAGACAAACCAATGAATGCCATTTTTGCCATAGCTCAAAAAGAATTTAAAGATGGATTACGCAATCGATGGCTAGTTGCAACAACGGTAGTTTTTTCACTACTTGCCATTGGGATTACCTGGTTCGGTTCTGCCTCTGTCGGTAGTATAGGATTTAGTTCAATAGCCAATACAATTACGAGCTTATCCAGTTTAAATGTTTTTCTACTCCCCTTAATCGCTTTACTACTCTCTTATAATGCTATCGTAGGAGAAGATGAAGACGGTACGTTATTATTACTTTTAACATACCCTCTAACAAAAGCAGAGTTATTATTAGGAAAACTACTAGGCCATGCCTCTATTTTGAGTGTTGCCACAATAATAGGCTTTGGTTCAGCCTGTTTGTTCATTTTATTGACCGCTGAAAATATTGATGATTATCAATTAGTCAATGCCTTTGCATTATTTATATTCTCAGCGATTTTTCTTGGTATCGTTTTTATCTGTATAGCTTACTTTATCAGCAGTTGGGTAACTGAAAAATCAAAGGCAGCAGGACTATCTCTGATTATTTGGTTTTTCTTCGTTTTAATTTACGATATGGGGTTACTGGGTACACTAGTAGCAACCAAAGGCCAAATCCATGCCGATATTTTTCCTTACTTGTTATTGCTAAACCCAACTGATATTTTTCGCTTAATCAATCTAGCAAGCTTTGAAACAAATGGGACAGGATTACTAAGTATCACTAACAACCAATCTTTCTCATTAAGCTTTTTATTTTTCAGCTTGTTTATCTGGATAATAGCGCCTTTATTACTAGCCTATTACCGATTATTAAAGCGTCCTATTTGAACAGAAAACTAACTTGAGAGTATATAAATGAAAAAACATCTATTTTTTATTTTGGCCATTTCTCTATTATCAGCCTGTAATTCAGAACAACCTGGTAGCACAGCTCAAAAACCTATTGCTTTTGAAAAGTCAGACGAATGTCATGTATGTGGAATGATCATTACAAAATTTTCAGGACCTAAAGGTCAAGCTTTTGATACAAGAAATCAACAAGTAAAGAAATTCTGTTCAACAACAGAGTTAATTTTTTGGTATTTACAACCAGAAAATCAAACCAATATTCAAGAACTTTATGTTCACGACATGGCTAACACTCACTGGGATAAACCTAGTGACGCTCAGCTAATTTCTGCTAGAGATGCCTTTTATGTTATTCACTCAAAAAAGCAAGGCTCTATGGGGAATACTTTAGCCAGTTTTTTGAATGTAAATAATGCAACCCAATTTAGTCAAGAGTTTGGAGGAGAGATTGTTACATTTAACGGATTAACACTTGACTTACTCACTCAAAAAAGCCCCCTTAAATAGAGGGCTTTTAATACCAATAAAATAAAGCCAATTAGTTATTGAGCATGCCAACACTGATCATCACGACAGATCGACTTATCTTTTAATGCGGCTTTGTAGTCTTTATCTAAATGAGCTTTACCAAAATTTCTAACGATCAAACGTTTCTTTTTAGGCCCAATTAGAATTTTTTGATATGCATCAATTAAGTCTTGCTTAGTCATATCTGAAATTCCTTTTGCTAACTGTTCACGTTTATCAAAGTCGCTAAAACCATCCATTAATTCTCCCCATAAACGCATTGTACGCTCTCCTAAGTTTTTATCTTTGCGCTTAATATTAGTGAGCAAGCCAGCTTTATGTTGTGCAAAATTTTCATCTGTCATTTCTTTCACTGAATTAAATTCCTTTTTAATAAATTGATCAATACGCCTTTCTAATTCTTTTGGGCCAACTTTTGATGATTGAATATAAAAATTAAGCGTTGGCATATCATCAATTTCACTTCCAAAAGCACCAACAGTGTAACCTAATTGTTGTGTCGTACGAATATCATTAAAAAATGCTGCACTAAGCACTTGTCCTATCATGCGAGTACGTAAATAACTATTCAATGTAACATCTAGAGGGTAAGTAATTACTATTGCTGAGTCATCATGTTCTATTTGCATTTCTACAACTTCTTGAGTACCGTCGTTTAGCTGTCGTAATTTTGTTTGATATCCTGCACCCGTTTTTGCTGAAGATAAGAAACTTTGGTATAGCTTGTTACTTAGTGCCATAGCTTCTTGTTGATCCGTATTACCATGTACTAACACTTTTAACGCTACTTCTGACAACATAGTTTGCATAAACTGTTTTAATTGTTTTAAATCAACAGCCGTTAATTCACTCGCCAGTAAAGAACTTGAAAAAGAGTCACTACCAAATTCACGCTCCATTCGCCCAAAGACCTGACCAATCGGTCGAGAAAAGGCGGCATTTTTCAAATCTTTTAACAAGCTTGCTTTAAGTAACTCAAACTTACCTTCACTCACATCAAACTTTGTAATCGTTTTATTAATGGTAGCAATTAACTCTGCTTGTTTATCACTATAACCATTAACCACATAACCTATCCCCTTTTCTGACTCAAATAACTGATAACTTAGGCCTGCAAGTTTTGCATCATAACCATAAGCGCTTAAATTATCTTCAATCACCTTACTAGCTAACTCAGTCATCGCTCGATTTTTAGCGCTTTGTTTAATAACAGGCGATTCAAGTCTCACAATAACACTCGACTTTGGCATGCTAAAGCTTGTATCTAAATAATGCCACAGCTGAATTCCAGCCTTATTCACTAATAATTCTGGTTTCTCTTTTTCATCTGACTCTTTGAGTTTTATGTCTTCAGCAATAAAAGGATTTAGAGCTGGCAGCTTCATATCCGGGTGTGCTTTTACCTTGCTCCACTGATTGATTAACTGTTTTGATATTTTATTAACTGAATAATTAACATCATATAAAGGTTCATTTTTATTGGTCGATAAACCCGGAGCAACAATTGTTTGTTGCATATTATTTGGCGTTAACTCTGATAAATACTTTTGTATTAAATCAGCATTAAATTTTTCATAAGTATAATTAATATTGAGTAAGTTATTAGCGGGTGTATTCTGTAATACAGGAGCCAACTGATAAACTGTCGACATAGGATTTGACTTTTCTTGAAAGGTGAAATTTAATGCCGCTATATTTTTAAGTTCATTATAATACTCTTCTGTTACACCTTTCTTTTTAATGAGATCGATATATGCAAAAACGTCTTCTGTAATTTGATTAACTTGCTTTAACCCTTTTTTTGTTAACTCCATCTCAATCGAAAAAGAATCTAATGCATCGGCATTATTGACATAAGCACTTAATGACTCAATTAAGCCTTTTTGATTGAGTCGTTGATATAATGAACCCTCTCCTTCATGTGCTAACAAATGAGTAATCAAACGTGTTGGCTTTTGCTTTGAAAATTGTTGAGTATCTATAATAGGAAATACCATTTCCAATGTTCGCATTTCCCTTAACGGTTCAATATGTACACGTGTTTCAAGTTCTTTTTTAGTTAACAACTCAGTGACTAATTGAGGTTTATCTAACCCATTATTTTTAACTGCGCTAAATTTTTCAATCACCATCGCTTCCATGTTGGCTAAAGACTGATTACTTAATAAGACAAGCGCCATTCGATTTGCAGAGTAGTGGCGTTTATAAGCTTTAATTAATGCATCATAGACTTTATCATCACCGCGATCAGCTAATGTAGCTAAATTACCGACACTAAACATACTATAAGGATGTTCAGGATTAATAGCCTGACGACTTGCCTCCCTAATTCGACGTGCATCATCTTTTATTTTTAAAGAGTATTCAGAGTCAACAGCATTCTTTTCTCTATCAACATATTTTGGGTCCATTGTAGGCGCAATAAAAAACTGGGCAAAACGATCTAGGGCTTCATTAAATGCGTCATTTTTCACATTGAAGAAATAGTTAGTATCCTCCAGAGATGTGTATGCATTTGAAGATCCGCCATTTTTCTTTAAAAACTCGTTATATTCCCCCGCCGATGGATATTTTTCAGTGCCTAAAAAAAGCATATGTTCAAGAAAATGTAGCAATCCAGCCCGATCTTTGGGGGCATGAAAGGCCCCAGCAGAAATATCCATAGCAGCCGCTGATTTCTCAGAAGTAGGATCTGATATCATTAATACTTTCAAACCATTTTTTAATTGAATATAGCGGTAATCTCTTTGATCTGACTGACTTTTGATAACTTCATTGGGATTGATTACTTCTTCTTTTAAAGAATTTATGTTAGAAGTCTGACAGCCAGTTAATGCAAAACTTAATGCTAAAGATAATACTGTCGGCTTAAATAATTTCATTGATGAATCCTATATAAAATTTAACTTTAGTAATTGATTATGGTATTTAACACGCTCAAATACCTCTCAATAAATAACAAAAGTTAGTTTATAGGTTATAAGTTTTTCTGTAGCGTGGAAATTGTAAGTATTTATTTATTTTAAGGCTGTCGTACATTACCTAGTCGTTTTATGCTGCTCTTTCACTATTATACGCCTACTCTTTAAGAAACGGTCAAGAAAAGTACTTTCAATAATATCCTATGAATAAAGTTTTAAAACCTCTCTCTAAAGCGTTCCGCAATTTCTGCTAACTCACACATAAAAGTCATCTTTCTTGCCATCTCATGAGCGTTTAAATAAAAGAATGCTATTAGGAGGTATGTGTCCTTATCTATAGAACCAGAAACATAGACTAAAGCGCTGTTACTTACTCTCCTTGATTGAGCAACGTGAATATTATCCCATAAGCGCGGATTCGAGTTCTTATCTCTAACATGTACGTGCATTAACTCTGCAAACTTCACTGAACTGGGTCTATCATAAGGCACATCAGAACCAAAAATACCATTAGTAGAGCCAGATACTTTATAATTTCTGAAATCATCTATCAATACTTGTAATTCTTCTGGTTGTGTAGTTATTTTTAACCTTTCATGCGTAAATATTCTTACTCCCACTCGGTATACTCCTCGATACCTACATTGTTTTTTTTGTCACTTGATTTTAAGAGATCTTGGGTTCCTCTCACAGCTGCGGCAGCGATTTGAGCGTTGCTAACTTTTTTTCTGTTTTTATTAAGCTTTTTCTTTTTAATAATTATTGAGGGTTTCACTCACGATGTTCCTGCTGTGTCTTTGTAATAATCATGCCAAAATACCTTATCTCATCCCCCATTTCAGTATATTGATAATGAGAATTATCAAGAAGTTCTAATAACTCATGCAAGCTATAATTAATACAGCCGAGCCATTGAATTAATGAGTTAAGAGGGTTTCTTCTATCTTCAGTTTTAAAGAAGTAAACATCGGCTTTATTTTTGCCAGTGTAACGATGAATGAGTAAATAGGTATCATCATCTTCACCGAAAAAATTTAAAGTGATATCAACATCTTCCAAACAAACTCCGCCTTGCTTAGTAATTATCTCTAGCCAAGATTTAAGGCTGCAAATATCGTCAATAGCTATATCGTCAGTAGGTCTAAAGTCAAAATCTACATTTGATTCTTTTTTGCTTGGTAGAGGTGGAGGACTATTAAAAGTGCATTCTGAAAATTCATCGTCGTGTGACATGCTTGAGTACCTTTCATTCTTCGTTGTCAGAATCCAACAATACAGCTTGATTTTATCACTACTATGGAAATGGCCGCAACTTAGATTATAAAAGATTGTGTATGAAGCACTCTTCTTTTTGAGTGTTCCCTTCCCCCCTTTGAGCTTCCTTAATTTTAGAAATTGTACAATATAAAATAGTTCCTTTTAATTGGATAGTTACCTTTTTCAAATTTAATCAACCATTATCGATGGTTTACTAGAATCAATCAGGTTAACTATTTGGCAATATCTAATCAATAAAGTGTCATTTCTAGCTCTTTACCTCAGCGGAAAAAACGATAGTATTTATCCAGCTTCTACTTCAGAAGCAAATTTTAGTGGAATAATTATAAAATAAACATTAATTAGGAAGTTAGCATTATGAGCTTTATTCAAACACAACTCGTTCTATCCCTATTTGCGATGGTATTTCTAACATTCACCGTATTATTAACTCTAGCGGTAAGACGAAGAATAGCCCTCAAAAAAAGAGAACTAGACTTAGCTTTTTATAGGCTTTATCAAGATGGTAGAGAACCCGATAAAATCAGACAGACTGCACGTAATTTGATTAACTTATTTGAAGTCCCTATTCTTTTTTACTCTGGTATTATGCTGACATTAGTTCTTAACATTCAGCACTATGTTTTAATTTATTTTGCTTGGGCTTATGTTATCTTACGCTATATTCATAGCTTTGTGCACTGCACGAACAATCACTTTAGAGCTCGTTTCTACATTTTTGTTATTAGCAGTTTTATTTTAATGGGATATTGGATAACATTATTTGTATTATTTGCTTCTTAAGTAATTACAATTGCCTAAGATTTATTGAGCAAGCTCAATGAGTTTATCAAACTCTGATAAGATTGCCTTTCAGCTTAGGTTGTTATCTTGTTTTTATATTTAAAGCAGTCGATTCAAAATACTATCGAGTTTAGCTCGTTTAACGGAGCGCATTAACCTTTTAGGCTCATCTGGGTAATCATTGACATCTTCAATTTGTTCAAAATGCTCAATACGAGTTGTGTGAGTAAGTATATTTTCATATTCTTGATGAAATTTATTTTGTAGTAATCTATTTGGATCTTGAATTAAGATACCATTTTCTAAATCTAATTTACACGCTCTAGGGTTAATATTATGACCCGTTATTAAGTGCGAGGTTTCATCTGAGCTAATACCTTTTAGATGAAAAGTATTACCATCATCTAGCCATAATCGAAGATTTAATAACCCTTTATCAATATACCGTTGATTTCTTTTAGTAAACTTACGTAAATTAGTTTCATATACATAAGGAACAATACCTATTTTATTAAATACTTTTTGATCATGAATATAAAAATCATTAGCCGTTTTATCACCAACAATAATATCGACTACTTTGCCTCTTCTAAGTAACCCTCGAATTGCACGGTTAATGTTATTAGGCAGATTGAAATATGGCGTATAAATAATGATATGTTTCTGAGTATTTTTAACAAGCTCAAAAATCACTTTATTAAGTAAATTTTTTCTCCGGCCAAAACCTAATAAAGGCGTCATTGCAACTTCTGTATTATGGAGCTCAGAATGAGTGGTTTTAAACAAATAATGGCTGCTGCGTAAAATCTTCTTGAACTTTTTAATTGCAGATAATAGCTTTTTTCTATCTGGTATATTTTCCACCGTTAAAGGATGTACAGCATCACTTTGAGCAACCTGTGTTTGCAAAAAATCGACAAAACTATCACATAATGCTTGGTTTTTTATTTGATGATAACGATCATAACGATAACGATCAGCGTGGTGTAAATAAACCTCATTAAGACTCGCGCCGCTATACAGCAGAACATCATCAAACACAAAACCTTTGACATGAAATACACCAAATACTTCTTTGCTTTTAACTGGTACACCTAATATTTCAATTTGATGCTCATATGTTTCTGCACATTCACGATATAACCGGACATTACCAATACTTTTCTTATGCCCCATAAGCCCTCTTTGTGCACGGAGAAAGTCAACAAAGATCTTTACATCTAAACCAGGGTTATCTTGTTTTGCTTGATAAATAGCATGCAAAATTTCTCGGCCTGCATTATCATCTTGCAAATATAAGGCAGTAATATAAATTCGCTTTCTTGCGCTTTTAATAAGCGCCAGCAGTTTTTCCTTAAATTCTTTCGTTGTATTTAAGATACTAAAATCACTTGACGCTACGGATATAGTATCCAGAGATTGAAAAAAAGGTGTCCTACCATTAGCTAGATTCATTAATTAGTCCGCTCTTCCCATAAATTTTTTATCGGTTGTATTTATTTTAACTTTTTCTCCCTGAGAAATATATTCAGGTACTTGAATGGTTAAACCAGTGACAAAACGAGCAGGCTTGGTACGAGCAGAAGCCGATGCCCCCTTAATAGAAGGATCCGTTTCATCAATTTCCATTTCTACTGATTGCGGCAATTCTAAACCAACAGTATTTCCATCAACGGTTAATACAACTAACCCTTGAGTAGACTCGTTAATAAATAACATTTCTTCTTGAATATCAGCTAATTTAAAAATATATTGACTGAAATCTTCGTTATCCATAAAAATATAATCATCTCCGTCAATATAGGAAAAACTGACAGGATGCCGCCCTAAATCGACTTGATTCAACATATCATCTCCCTTAAAAGTATGCTCCACTTTTCCATTGGTTGATATATCAATAAACCGGGTCTTATACAGGGTAGCTGCACCTCGGGCACTGGGGCTGTGTACGTCAACCTGCTTAACTAAAAGCATTTTACCGTTATATTCAACGGCAACTCCTCGCTTTAATTCACTTGCCTTAGGCATGATTGTTCTCTTTTGATATGCTTTAAACTAAGTGTATCATAGCCTTTCAGTTGTTTTTTGAAAAGCTCAAGAGAGAATTTTTATAATGACTTAATCAATCACTTTAGATTCAATGATATTCATTGATTGTGAATAATGGTAATTAATTTGTTCTATAGAATATTGATGTTGCTTTCCTACCGGACAAGCCATACGAGCAAGACATTTATCACGACATGAAGAATTTGCCGATTCTCGGTAACTCAAACAATCAGATAGAGCAAAATCATTTTCAGATAAAGCATTGGCCGGACAAGCATTAACACAAGGGCGCTGATTACATTGTAAACAAGGGGACTCTGTTCGTTGAACAGCAGTAGGCTGATACTTACTTTTTGTCAACATAACAACACGGTAAGCAAACCAGCTTCCCCATTGTGAGTTAATACCAACTCTAAAAGGCGAATCATGATGCCAGCCAAGTATTTTTCCTAACTGTTGCAAACCAAAAAACTGCCCCCCTGGGTAAATAGCCTGGTAGCTTTCAACACCGCTTTGTTTATCAAGATATGCCGTAACATGATTCAAAGAAAAATTATCAATAGGATTCAAAGGCTCCTTTTCAGACTCACCGAAAGCTTGCCACATTCTATTTCCGCCATGCCCTATAATCAGTAATTGAGAATACTTATCGATGTCAGAACAACAATCCTCCAGCTTAGATAATATGTCCTCAGGTAATTGGGATAAATTAGCAATAGCCTGTAAATTCAGCCCTAACTGCTCTAACTCAGTAGCTTTAAAAAAAGTCATTTGAAACTCTCACAAAAATGTTGATATTCTGAACTTAAAAATAAAGACTCTAATCTCTGTAACCCAGAGTTATCAGGTATACCAAAGCGTAAAGCATCGCATTCGTCACACAAACGTACATAAATTTTATTATGGCAAAACCAATCAAAATATTCAGGCGCATAAGATGTTTTAATCGTCACAAATAAGTCGCTCCCTCCAATATTGCTCTGAACAAAATGATCGCTTAATATTTCTCTCAAACGTTGTGCATGGGACGCTAATAAAGACCTCTGAGAAGTTTGCCACTGCCTATCCGCTAAAGCACGTTCGCAAAGGTAAAGAGCAGGTCCATTGACTTGCCACACGCCCAATAGTTGCTCACATAACTTTAAAATTTCTGCTGAAGCAATGGCAAAACCAACTCTAATTCCAGCCAAACCAAAAAACTTACCGATTGATCGTAATACAATGCAATGCCCCAACTCTATATCCCCATTAAACCAATCACTTTGCGCTCTAACATCCATAAAGGCTTCGTCAATAATCAGCCAGCCTTCCGTTCTTAATAAATGTTGATGCAACTTTTTTAATTGCTCATTATCAATCAGTTTTCCTGTAGGGTTATTAGGGTTAATCACAATGACTATTGAATTTTTTGGTAAATTTTCTAAAGCAGGTAGCTTATGATATTGGATTACTTCAAACCCAGCATCTTGCCATGCTTTTTGGTGCTCTTTATAACCAACCAGGGGAACAAATACTTTTGTTTGTTTGGTATCCCTAACCTGCATTTTCCATACTCTGGGTAATGCCTGAATAATACTTTGAGAACCATTAGTTACCATCAAATGATTAGCATGATAATATAATTTAGCAACACGTAATAAAGGCTCGGTTTGTTGAGGTAAACTGCGCCATATATCATCTGGAATTGTCGGTATTGGATAACTAAATGGGCTAATTCCCGTTGATAAATCTAACCACCCATCAACGGAAAGACCACGTTCTTTGGCCACTTGATTTAATTGACCTCCATGAGTTAATGTCATTAAAATAATCTCCTTCCTACAGTTGTCCGAATAACTTTTTACAAAGCTATACCAACGACAAACAAAATAGCAATGAATAGCAAACTGGCTTTAGTCACTAAATTGATCGCACGTTTAATATCGTTAACAGTAGGCTCTCTTCCTTCACCTAAAGAAGCGGAGTTAATCACTTCCCCATGATAGCAAGCTCTTCCCCCGAGCATTATTTTTAAACTACTTGCACCCGCTGACATTACCCACCCACCATTTAAGCTTTTATAATGTTGACTTTGGCGATATGCATTAATCAGTAAATGCTTAATGTTTAACCACCCAGCAGGTTGACTCAAGATAAATAATAAACCCGTTAACTTAGCCGATGGCCAGCCTAACCAATCATCAGCCTTGGCTGCAAACCAACCAAAATTTAGAAAGCGATTGTTTTTATATCCCCACATAGCATCCAAAGTATTGGCTAATCGATGAACAATGACAGCTGGCGCTCCTCCAATAAAATACCAAAACAATGTTGCAACAACAGCATCATGTCCGTTTTCTAAAACAGATTCTACCGTTGCACGACTGATTTCTGCTTTAGTTAAATGACTTGTCTGTCGACTGACTATCATTTGAATAGCTTGACGAGCTTTGGGGATATCGTTATTTTTAAGTGGCTCATAAACAGCCAATGCATGTAACCTTAAACTTTTTTGTCCTATGGCTAAATAAACAATCAATGCATCAATCAAATAATAAACAGATGTCGGCTGGTAAAAAAAAGTGTAAAGCCAAGCAATAGGAATAATTAATACAAACCATGCAGCTATCCCTATTAACTTAAGACTGAAAGATGAATACCTAACTCGATTAAGTTTAGATTCTAGCCATGTAGAAGCCTTACCAAAACCAACTAATGGATGAAACCTTGACGTTTCTCCTAAAAGTTGATCGAGTACAACGGCCGATAAGAGGATGCAACTAATTAATCCTAAATGACTCAACAGATAAACTTCCTTTTATTGTCAATCAACTAATAATTGTTGAGTGCGGTGGCAAAATTTCACAAGAAAAATTCGCCCATTGCCATATTGACTATAGGCATCACACTCACTTTGTTTTGATAACGTGGCCAGTAAACAACGTATCGCATCGCCATGAGTAACCACTAATAGATTGGTTTCACTAGTTTGCTCAGCAATAGCAACTAATCCATTTTTAATCCGATTAGCGCATGCAATACCACTTTCTCCTTTGGGTGGTGATATATGATTAACCTGAAAAAAAATTTTTTCAAAATCATCTTCAACTGAAATATCATCAAAGTAGGCCGATTGCCAAAGACCGAAGTCACGTTCGACAAAACGACTATCTAACTCCAAATCAACTAAAAGCATTTGTTGACAGATTTCTGCTGTATGTTGAGCTCTTTTAAGCGGTGAAGATATAATTTTTTGAATATTTTTACCCAGTAAATTTCGCCCCAATAAAGCCGCTTGATCAATGCCGTTAGCAGTCAAAGCACTATCTAGTTGACCTTGTAAACGGCGTAGTTTATTCCACTCAGTTTCACCATGACGAGCAAGATAAAAATAGGTCAGTAAAGAATCATTCATTTTCATCGCCTCACTTGTCAGAGTTCAATCGCAGTGAACTCTGACAGTTAGTCCTATTAGTATTGATAACTAACAGTGAAATAGTATTCTCTTTCAATCGGGTGATATCCTGATACTTGAATTGGCGCTTCATCAAATGCATCATTCACTTTCAATTGAAACTTCCAATTAGAGTCAAATTGATAACCGACTCCTAAATTGACACGCATATAACTATCTAACATAATTCTTGAGTATGTTTGGAAGTCATTGTCAGGTCTTTTGCCTACATGCTGCAACTGAACAAATCCATCGAAGCTGTCGCCAACAAAACCCAGTTCATAACCATACTGATTTTTAGCCCGACGAATCAATTGTTGTCCAGTTGCTGCATCTTCTGCAGAGGTATAACTGGCTGTTAGTTTGTGTGTATAGCTATCATGCCTGATTGAATAAGTTAAATCAGCTCCTTGAATTTTAGCTTCTCCTACATTTTGTGGAGCCCAAACACCATTAGAATCAGGCACCCATTGGATTAAATTTTCAACTTCAGAATCATAAACACTTAAAGAGAGTCGACCAACGCCAATTTTTCCTTTATATAAAAGCTCTATATTTTCAGATAACTCAAATACAAGTTCTGGATTTCCTCCATAAGGATAATAAAGATCGTTAAATGTCGGCGCCTTAAATCCTTCTGAATAATTAAGACTGATTAATTGTTCTTCAGCTAAACGGTAACCAACCCCCAAGTTAACACTTGTTTCATTATTGACTCTTTGCACATCATCATAGCGAATAGCTAAATCAGCAAGAATAACATTACCAATATAATTCACTCCAATTTGAGCACTTTTTGACTCTCTTCGTGTTTCTGCATAGTCACTAGTTGTTCTATCAATATCATCAATAATCCACTCAACACCACCAGTTACTGAAACTTCTTCTGAAAAAGTTGCTTGAGTTAAATAAGTATACTGCTCTCTTCTGGTTTCAAAGGCATCAGCATTTTCACGATCAATCGCATTACCAACTGAATAGGTATAATCACGACTCTTTTTTAATGCCACTTGATTAGTCCAATTTTCAGTAGCGTGAATATAACGAAGGTTCCAAAAGTGATTATTATAATTAGCTACATTACCACCATAACGGGTATCAAATTCACTTTCACCTTTATCACCCTGTAACACCCAATCAAACAAGTTACTACTATTTAATTGATAACTTCCTTTAATGGCAAGGCTATCATTTTGATAACCATCATCATCTAACTCATCATCGATGCGCACATCAAAACCATCCGATCTTTTTCGACTATAAGTAATAGTAGAGTTTAATTGTTCATCACCAAAACCAATAGCGGCATCAACCTCACTAGTATTATTACTACCAATCATTACTCCGACACGACTTTCACCAGATAAGTAACGACGGGTAAAAACTTGAATGACTCCACCAATAGCATCACTCCCCCAAAGAGCTGCTCTTGGCCCTTTCACAATTTCAACCCTTTCGATTTGAGCAGTAGAAATATCTGAAATAGATTTTTGTCCTAATGTTGCAGAACCAACTCTAACACCATCAATAAGTACCAAGACTTGATTAGAGTTAGCTCCACGAACAAAAATAGAAGTATCTTGTGCATGCCCACCTTTTTGAACAAAATCTATTCCTGAAATATTAACAAGTAAATCAGTTAAAGATTGAGGTTGTATTTTTTCAATATCTTGACGTTCGATTACTTCAACATCAGCCAATGTATCATTAATATCTTGCTGAATACGGTTTGCGGTAACAACAACAACTTTATCGTCAAAACCGCTATCATTAGCTACGACACTAAAATTTCCTGAAAATGCAAACACCAATAGTGCAGATTGCATAACATATTTATTTTTCATTTCTACATTTACCTTTAATAAAATAACGCCCTCCGCGTTATTAACAACAGGGGAAATCCCCAAAAAAATAAAATCAAGCTTGTACCGGGCTTAAACAAAATATTTTGTCTTACCGTTGCGGGGGCAGCACCAGAATCACACTGGTTTTCCAATAAAGATTAGTCACAAACTAAACCTCTTGATTTTCCAAAACATCCATGCGGCTTTAAAAAGCCATTACTTCAGTTACTTTATCGAGCTTTATCAATGGCTTGACAAAGCGCTTTTAATCCCAAAACAGCTCGTGGACCAAAACGATGCAATAGATCACCGTTTATTATTGGCATCTGCTTATTTTGAACGGCATTAATTACCGACCAGTTATTCCAAATTTCAGTTTTTGCGCCAATACTTCCAGAATGATGTGGAATAATAATGATTTCAGGGTTGCGTTTAAGTACAGTTTCAAATGAAACGACTGGATAAGGAGAATCAGCATCATTAAATAAGTTATTTCCATTACAATCATTAATTAACGATTCAATCCAGCTACTTGCACCAATTGTTCTCAGTGGATCGTGCCACAATTGATAAAACACTTTAACTTTCTTTTTATTTTTGTATTGCTGTTTAATCAGCTGATGCTCATGAGCAATGCTGGCAGAGACTTCTTTAGCTTGAACTTCATGGCCAATTAGTTGCCCTAATTTTTCCAAATCATCAGAGATACCTTGAATATCTTTTGGTTGTGTACTAAAAATATTTAGCCCTAAAGATTTCAACTTTTTTAAATCGGCCAACTTATTGCCGCTATCCCAAGAAACAATTAAATCGGGTTTAAGTGCAACCACTTTTTCAATCTGTAAGCCGGTATAACTGCCAATACGTGGAATTTTTAATGCTGCTTCAGGATAGTCAGCATATTCAACAGTACCAACAATCTTATCACCGGCCCCCATTGCAAACAGCATTTCCACTGAGTGAGGAGAAAGCGCAATTATTCGCTCAATTTTTTTACTCGTATTGGCTCCAGCTGAAACTGAAAACATTAACAATAAAAAAAATAAAATGCCCCTCAAATACATTACCAATCGACTCCTTGCCTTGCTTTAATGCCCGCTTTAAATGCATGTTTTTCATCTTTTATTTCGCTGACGGTATCAGCCATATCACGTAACTCTCTAATCGCACCTCTCCCTGTAATAATAACCGACTGGTTTTCAGGTCGATTTTTAATTGCATCTAGTACTTCTTGCTTGTCTAAATAGTCATAACCTAGCATGTATGTCATTTCATCTAATAAAACTACATGATATTGTGGATCAGCTAAAAACTTTTTACCTTCTTGCCAAACTTCTGTTGCAGCAGCAATATCTGCAGCACGATCTTGTGTATCCCAAGTAAATCCAGTTCCCATGACAGCAAATGGAACTCCGTTCTGTTCTAATAAGTTTCTTTCTCCACAATCCCACTTACCTTTTATAAACTGAACAACAGCCGCTTTATATCCGTGCCCAATACAACGAGTTACCGTTCCAAAACCAGAAGTTGACTTACCTTTACCATTACCAGTAATTACTAAAACAATCCCTCTTTCTATTTGTGCTTTAGCAACACTTGCATCAACTTTTTCTTTTTGTTTCTGCGCCTTTTTCTTATGCCTTTCTTGTTCATTCATATTTTTCTCTCTTAAAGTAGTTGATTTGAACGAAGGTTTATCACATCAATAATCCCTTCTATATCTAAATGTGTTTCAAATTCATCTGCTAACCGGTTAAGCTCACTTTCTCTAACATCATTCCAATTTTGACACTGTATAGACTGACCAGTTACCCAATAAAGAATATTTTCTAAACTTTCATCAGTTTCAAATAAGCCGTGTAAATAAGTACCAATAATTTGTTCATCACTTGAAATTGCACCATCGAAAGAGTGTCTATTTTCACTATCAATAATTTTCGCAAAGTATTGATTCAATGCAGGACCTTGAGATACACCACAATGAATTTCATAGCCACTCACTAATGACTTTTTTTCCGCCAAATTAAAGGAACCTTCTACTTGCTTTAAACGTTTATTGTCTTTTAAATGAGTTTCAAAATCTAATAGACTGAGTCCTTCTGTTGATCCTGCACAGCTTTCAATCCCTAATGGATCATGAATAACTTTACCTAACATTTGAAAGCCACCGCAGATCCCTAATAATTTTCCACCATAGCGTAAATGCCTTTCTATTTCTTTTTTCCAGCCTTGTTCAATTAAAAAAGTTAAGTCATCTCTAACACTTTTGCTACCAGGCAAAATAATTAAATCAGCTCCCGATAAAGAATTACCCGCAGGCACAAACTCCAATTTAATTTTGGGATGCCATTTTAATGGTTCAAAATCAGTATGATTGCTGATTCTTGGTAATACCGGAATTTTTATATTCAATAAAGAATCTTTACTTTCTTCTTCTGGAACAATTGCATCTTCCGCATCAAGCTTTAATGACTTTAAATACGGTAAAACACCATAAAGCCTTTTTTGTGAGTATGACTCCAACCAGTCTAAACCACTTTGCAATAGCTCAATACGCCCCCGAAATTTATTAATAATAAATCCTTTAATACGCTCTTGTTCGCTTTTAGCCAATAAATGAACTGTACCCGTTAAATGGGCAAAAACACCTCCGCGATCAATATCACTAATTAATACAACCGGACAATCTACCGCTTCAGCAAATCCCATGTTGGCAATATCATTTTTTCTTAAATTAATTTCTGCCGGACTGCCAGCTCCTTCAACTAATACAACATCGTATTTTTGTTTTAGTCGTTGATACGACTCTAATACTTTTTCAAAAGCCATAGTCTTAATATTGCCAAAACTAATAGCATCTAAATGGCTAACAGCCTGTCCATGAATAATAACTTGAGAACGCATATCACTACTTGGTTTAAGCAAAACGGGATTAAAATCAGTTGAAAGTTCTAACCCACAAGCAACCGCTTGTAATGCTTGAGCTCGTCCTATTTCTCCACCGCCAGCTGTTACAGCACTGTTTAAAGCCATATTTTGTGGTTTAAAAGGAGCAACCGAAAGACCTCGGCGCGTTAATACTCTACAAAGTCCCGCTACACAAATACTCTTACCTGCATCAGAGGTCGTTCCCTGAATCATTAAACTACCCTGAATAGAATCGCTACTTCTCATCATGCTTTCGCACCAGAAACATGATTGAGTTGACAATTATCTTTATCTTTTAGAACTTCAATTGAAGCTAAATGGGCAGACTGGTTTAAAGAAATAATTTGCGGAAATATTTTTTCACCATGAAAAAATGAAAAATGGGTGATACTGGCATAATCTAAAGCAAACCGTCTAAATTGCAATCCTTCTGAGTAGTTCATCTTTAAACACCATGCAATCAAAGTTCTAATGACGCCTGCATGTGTTATCACGACTAGTCGCTTTCCTTGGTATTGCTCTAGTAAATTGTTTAAGGCGTGTTCTACACGCAGACAAAACTTATCTAAAGCCTCTCCACCTGGAGGTGTGTATTTTCCAGGTTCATTAAAATATTTTTCGACTAAATCAGGAAACTTTTGATAAAGAGCTTGATAACTCTCTCCATCCCATTCGCCAAAATCGCACTCTTTCCAATCTTCAACAATATCTAGAGGCAATTCATTTTCTACAGAAAACTGCTGAGCAAAACTAGCGCACCGACTTAGAGGGCTTGAAATCAGTTGTTCTACTTTACACAAGTTATTAAAACTAGTTTGTAATTGCTGCCAGCCATACTGACTAAGTGGTGAGTCAGTGCTACCTAATAATGCTTTTTGAAGCATTGGTTCACCATGACGAATAAAATAAACTTCAGTGTTCATACTAATTTTAAATTTCCGATGATAGATTATTAGATTTAAGGTTAATTGCACAACCTGCGACAACTAATATTGCCTTATCTGCTAAATTAGCTAACTCTTGGTTAAGCCAACCGGCTCGATCAACAAAATCACGACTTAACTCACCTATCGGTATAACACCGCTACCAACTTCATTCGATACTATCACTACATTAGCCTTTGTTTTTGATAAGGTATTGATAAAAGCCTCCCGCTCATTATGCCAACCTTGTGTATCGTTAGTGCACAACCAATTACTTAGCCAAAGAGTCATACACTCAATAATTAATGTTTTATCGGGAAAATTATTTTCATTAACAACTTTTGATAAATTAAATGGCTCTTCGATTAACAACCAATCTTGTGGTCTAGAGTCTTGATGATATTTAATGCGCTCACGCATTTCATTATCACCCGCGGTAGCAGTTGCCACATAAGTAATGTTATTTGACTGTTCGCTTGCTAATTTTTCAGCAAAGCCACTCTTACCTGATCGCGCACCACCTAAAACTAAATAAATCATTAATATCATCCAGCTATTAATACAAAGTAAACTATCAATTCTATTAACTGTTGAGTTGCACCTAATGTATCACCTGTAAAACCT
Source organism: Aliikangiella litoralis (assembly GCF_052495765.1). The sequence continues at coordinate 4,611,700 of NZ_CP199292.1, forward strand.
TTTATTTGCTTCAACAGAACAAAGCGAATAACGAAATAGCTCAGTAATAAAGTCACAACTAAACTGACAAAAACATGTAAAACTAAAAATAAAGCGGCCAAGCCAATAAATAAACTAATAAGCCAATCATTTTTTGAAGTTGTTTCTGCTAAAGGCTTAACTTTAGCCTTTGCATCTTCAGAAACATAGGGTAAAAAATAAATAAGTGATGTAGCAACACTTCGACTAATGGGATGTGCAACAACTAACGCTAGTAAAACATTATCTAAATGTGATAGAAGCACAAACTTAAAAGTTAACACAAACCAAATTGAAATCGAACCATAGGTTCCAATTCTGGAATCTTTCATAATTGAAAGCTTTTGCTGTGCACTCCAGCCGCCACCCAAACCATCACATGTATCAGCTAAACCATCTTCGTGAAAACAACCTGTTATTAAAACACTCACTAACATTGATAACAAAATAGCGATGGTCACTGGAAAATGTAACGAGAAAAACCAATAAACAAAGCCACAAATCAGTCCAATTCCCCAACCAACCAAAGGAAAATATCGACTTGCATGGTTTAACTTCGACTGTTCAAAATCAACAGATGCAGGTATCGGAATTCGAGTGAGAAAACCTAGTGCAATAAAAAATAAATTTAACTCCTTTTTTACTAGAGTCATACGCTATCAACTCCAGCACTTTCAAAGCTAGCCATATCATTGTAAAAAGACTCAGCGGCTTTCAATAATGGAAATGCTAAAGCAGCCCCTGTTCCCTCACCTAAACGCAAGTCTAAATTTAGCAATGGTTTAACTTGCATAAACGCTAATAATTGACAATGTCCTTGCTCTTCTGATTGATGACAAAAAACCATATATTCTTTTGCTTGAGGCTCAATTTGACAAGCTGCAAGCGCAGCTACTGAGGAGATAAAACCATCAACTAAAATAACACACTGACATTCAGCAGCGGCTAACATCCCACCCACCATTTGAACAATTTCAAAACCACCTAATGCCGCTAGTATTTGCTTTACATCTCTCAGCGATTGCCGATGTTTATTTAAAGCTTTTTTAATTAAGCTAACCTTTTTCTGATAAACCTCATCAGTCACGCCAGTCCCTCGCCCAACACATTCTTCAGCAGGAATGCCGGTTATCGCACTCATTAGTGCCGCAGCAGATGATGTATTACCAATCCCCATTTCACCAAATCCATAAACATTAGAACCACTGTTAACATGTTGGTATACCACTTCAGCCCCTAGTAAAATACCTTTATTAACTGACTCAATAGTCATAGCGGGAGAATTAACAAAATTATTGGTTCCGCGCCCCAATGACAAAATAGTCAGCGCAGGGTGACTAACAGGAACTAACATTCCAGCATCAATAACTTCTAAATTAATTTCATTCACTTGGCAAAAACAATTAATTGCTGCACCACCATTAAGAAAATTGATAACCATCTGTTGAGTCACTTCAGAGGGAGCTATACTAATTCCTTCTTCTGCAATGCCATGATCACCCGCAAAAACAAGCATCGTTGGTCGATTTAAATTAATTTTTTCAGAACCGGTAATTAAAGCCAACTGTTTAGCTAGCTTTTCCAAAATACCTAATGCACCTCGAGGCTTAGTTTTGTTGTCTATAATATTTTGAATCATTACTTGATTAGTTAAATCTAATGCTGTCATTTCAAACATAAAAACTACTCCTCACTGCTGAGCTATTCGACTTCTATTTTTTAAGATAATAAAAAAGAAAAAACTACCAACCGCAGATGTCACAATACCAATCGGTAGTACCTGATGCTTTAAAACAGAATGCGCAATAACATCAACCCAGACCATAAAAGTGCCGCCAAGTACTAAAGACATTAATAAAACTCGATGAATTTGCGAGCCGATAATAAAGCGGGATATATGAGGAATCATTAAACCAACAAAGCCTATTCCTCCAACATGTGCGACCAATACCGCAGTAATAATTGCACATACAATTAACATAAATAAACGAAGTTGATTGACAGGAATACCTAAAGTTAAAGCACTTTCATCTCCGGTTTGAATCGCAATTAACCAACGTCTATAGAGAAAAAATAAAGCGACACCAATAATTAAAATACTAGCAGGAAACCAAATTTCTCCCCATTGGCTATTGGCAAAACTTCCCATCATCCAAAACAATAAAGTCGCCGCAGTTTCTGGTTCAGAATAATATAAAATCAAGCTGGTAAAAGCACTAAGCATAAAGGAGACGGCAACTCCGGATAATAATAAACTTTCCACATTAACAGAGGCTCTTCCAGCCAAAATCAACATTAATATTACAGAAAATATTCCACCAACTAATGCCCCCATAGTAATTGAAATAGTAGCCGTAGAAATAACCGCCATTACAATAACGGCACCGAGAGATGCGCCAGCTGAAATACCAAACAAATAAGGATCAGCTAATGGATTGCGAGTCACAGATTGTAAGATCGCCCCGGTTACTGAAAGCCCAGCTCCAGTGAGCAGAGCCATCAATATTCTTGGTAAACGAATTTGCCAAACAATTTGTTGGCTAATAGGATCAACTTCACATTGCCAATAATGACAACCAAACACACTATAAAAAACTTCGCTAACAGGTAAACCAGCACTCCCCATACCCAGCGCAACAATCATTGTTAGCAATAATACAGCTACAGCTGCCACCATCAATATTACAAACTTTGATGCACTTTCTTTTGTATTTATTTGAGAGTATTGACAGTGTATTTCACTCGACATTTATATATGCCCTCCAACCGAAAAAGTTATCCTTAACTTTTGATTAAAGGGGTGTGTATCAACACATGCTTCTATTCCAAATACTTGACGCAAACACTCTTCTGTTATTACTTGCTCAGGCTCTCCTAGCGCAATAATTTTTCCTTTATCCATTAAAATTAATCGGTCGCAATAAGCTGTTGCTAAATTAAGATCATGAATGCTAACAATAACGCTAATTCCCATATCACGAGCTAACTCCAACACTTCAACTTGATGCTTTATATCAAGATGGTTAGTTGGCTCGTCCATAATCAATAATTCAGGAGATTGTAAGATTGCCCTAGCAATCATAGCTCTTTGTTTTTCTCCCCCCGATAGTGAATTAAACATTTGTGTTAATTTGTCAGAGAGATCAACTTTTTTTGCGGCACTTTCTATTGCCAAAAAATCATCTTGAGTATCAAAAGCGAGTAACGACTTATTTGGTGTTAACCCCATTTTGATAACATCAATTACACTTAACTCAAAGCGTGTTGGGGGCTCTTGTAAAACCACGGCTATTTTTTGTGCCAAGTCACGCCGAGAATAAGTTTGGAGCTTTTGCTGGGCAAACATCACCTGCCCACTGGTTGGTTTATATTTACCATAAAGGCAGCGGAGTAAAGATGACTTGCCAGCCCCGTTAGGCCCAATTATGCCGACAAACTCGCCTTGTGAAATAGAAAATGAGATTTGCTCAAGAATGGCTTTATCTTTGACATGCCAGCAAAGTTGCTCGACTTCCAATAAAGTATCAATTTTATCAACCGATTGAGTCACTCAATTACCCTGACTAGTTAAATCAAACAATCAAGCAGAAACAAGACAAGGAGAAGTGTCAGAAAAACTTTCACTGCACCAACGAGTAACCCGCTCGAATAGCTAAAATATCAATTACCTCGGCAGGTCTCCTGGCTTATAGAGTCTTTTATGAAACTTCCTTCCCAATCAGCTTGATTAAATTGGCTTATATCAATATGAAGCTATTAATAGCAACGATCAGTGGATTATTGTTTCATCTCTATTTACAGTTGCGGGTACAGCCGCAGAATTTAACTGCGTTCCCTTTTAAGCGTAATACGCACCGAAAATTGGCGCGGATTATACCACAGCATCATTCAGACGAATACTAAATACCTGAACACGGGATAAATGATTAAACAAGTGCTCAAAAATCACCTGTTTAATTGATTGAAATATAAAAGAAAAATAACCCACTTCATTGAGTTAGCTTATTTATATTCAGTGGGTTGTTTTCAATTTAGATTAAGTAAGTAATTAACTATCTTCTATTAACCATTGAATTGCTTGAGTTTTTTTTACAAACACTTCAACATCGATAGGGGTATGAGAAATTAAAGACTTATAAATTGATAGTAATGCAGTGCCTAAAGTGTCATTAGACACCAAAGCCAATTTATAGTGTGTTCCACGTCGGTATTGATTTTTTGAGACAAAAGAAGCATGTTTACCTATATCGGACATTCCTAAATCAGGGTAAGCCCTAGTAAAATCATAACAAGCATTCATATCAAATTCGAAACGAGCATGTTTCAAAAGGCGCTCAAAAGTATCATTTAGGACTGCGAGGGTAATTCCACCATCAAGTATGACATCAATGAAGCCTCCACTTCGATTGAAATGAAGCTCGACCAAATAATCAGAACCTTTCTGTAGCTCACTTGACATAACGTGCCTATAACAACAAGTTGTCCGACAGTTATCTTTAAGTGTTTTCTAAAACTTCTAAAATAGCAAGTTTAATCAGTCAAATTAATGATTAGTTACTCTAAATGTGAGATCAATTCACATATACCGTTCAATTTAAAAATGTTACTGCAAATTAACTTGATTAATACTCACATTGCTCTAACCAATTCTTTGCTGTTACTTTTTGTTCAAAAATTTGTATGTCAACCTCTGATCGTGACAAATAGAGTCGATAAAATTGAACTAGCATTTTTGTCATTTCATCTCCACAAACCGCAGCCAAGCGATAACTATTTCCTCTGGTTTCACGTAGTCCATTCACAAAGTGGTAAAAAATTTCAGTTTGGTTTAATGTTAACTCAACAATTGAGTGAGTAAAATCAAAACAACTAGCCATATTTTTTTCAAATTTTGGATGACGAATTAATGAAGAAAAACTATCAACCAACTCTTTTAAACAGACTGTGCCAAAAAAAGATAAGTAGGCATACTTTTTATCAAAATCAATTTGAATATCAAAACACTGGGAAGTATCTGTCTTTTTCACTAAGTTAGTCATGGTTTTCCATTCTTTTTGACTGCCACATTTCTTCCTTCTGACTGTCCATTCGGGCGAGCAAACGACAAAATACAAATAATAAATCTGACAATCGGTTCAAATAGATTTTCCCTAATTGATTTATTTCATCACTTTTTGCTAAGGTCACAACTCTACGTTCAGCCCGTCGACAAATTGTTCGTGCCATGTGGCAGCTAGCGGTGGCTAAACTACCTTTAGGTAGCACAAATTCTTTTAAAGGAGGGAGCTGCTGGTTAAATTGTTCTAACCAAATATCTAACTGGTTGAGGTGTTTATCTTCAACTAATTGATAACCAGGCATAGCTAACTCACCTCCCAAATCAAACAATCGATGCTGAATATCAGCCAGTACTTCAGTTATTGCCTGATCGATTGGCTGCGAAAGAACCATACCAATAGCAGAGTTCAATTCATCTATTGTTCCAATTGCTTCTATCCTTGCAGAATCCTTATCTAATCTTTGATTTCCTCCAATACCTGTCGTACCATCATCACCTGTTTTAGTCGCCAGCTTGGATAACCTATTTCCCATATATATTCGCCTAATGTTAAAATCTGTTTCAATTAATAGTACAACCAGTTCAAATGCATATCTTTAAATAAAAGAACCTCTATACAGTTGGTTAATTATTCACCAGATATGAAAGGCCGCGTATTCTAAAGAAGAAAGTTTATTATTTGAACACCTCGTGCTTCTCAATTTGTTATATTTTTGCGAATAAGTTTAGAAATGACTTATTTGAGTTATACCAGACAGCCTTTTATTAAAAATAAATCACTCTATGAAAATTATCAGCCTAGTCCCCTCAATAACAGAAACCCTATTAAGTTGTAAGGTCGACCTGGTCGGTCGGTCTCGTTTTTGTATTCACCCTCAACCTCAAATAGAAAATATCCCCAAAATAGGTGGAACTAAAGATATTGACTGGTCAAAATCCAAATCATTAAAACCTGATTTAGTCATCTTAGATAAAGAAGAAAACACCAAACAAATGGCAGATACTTGCCCCTTTAATTATTTTGCTCTGCACATTACTAATATTAGTGATGTAGCGCCAGAATTATTCAGGCTTGCAAAGCACATTCAAAACTCAAAGCTTATGCAGATAGCAAAACGTTGGGAAGTAATTACTCACTCCCCAAGTACTAAAATAAGTTTAAATAATATACCAGGCATTATCGATTGGTGGAAAAAACCAAAAGAGCAAGTCAATTTTGAATATATTATCTGGAAAGAACCTTGGATGGCTATTGGTAATAACACTTTTATACAATCTATGTTGGACTATTGCGGACTGGCTAATAACAGAAAACAGCATGATGATAAATACCCAGTTATCAAATTAGAACAACTATCCAGGCAAGACACACTTTTATTATTTTCTAGTGAGCCCTTTCCTTTTCAACGTTATAAAAAAGAGATGATAGACTTAGGTTTTGCATGCGCTTTAATTGATGGTGAAAAATTTTCTTGGTACGGCTTAAGAAGTCTAGAATTTTTAGAAAACATGGACAATAAATAGATTCAATAAAATACAGTATCTCAAATTCAGGTTAATGATGTTGTTAAAACAGGCCTAAAACTTAAGTTTATTTTTGAATTCGTTCATCATTTTTTCATTTTTCTAAAATATTCTCCTAACTAATCATAATTTTTATTTATAGATGGCTATTAATTGTGATTAATTTCACACTATACTAATCTCCGCCAGCAAAATCAGAATTAGCGAACTAAATTAACCTCAGCTCTGGATAAGAAAAATGATTCTATTAATTATTTTGAATTTCCTTATCCAGAGTTGAGGTTAAATTACTACCCACATAATTAAAGGAGAGTAAAAATGACAACCAAAAAGCAAAAACTAGTCAATGTTAAAGTAGAAAACGCGCCAGAAGGCAGCCAACTAGTTGCTTTTAATGGAGATGAAAAACAAACAAAAACGAAGGAAGAAGCTAGAGATCTAGCATTTGGTAGCTGGGAAACCAATCAACATAAGCGCTCATATACCCACTAGTTATAGCCAGCCAGCTTTGCCATAAGCAATACATAGTCAATATTTAGCAACAAGGCCGCTTGGTACTCTATATAGCGTTTTTACTCTATTTTAACCGACAGCCACTCTTGGTAAGGCTACTTTGTGCAACCCTACCAACCCAAACGAGCATTATATTGGGGAGCCAGGCGGCATTTTAGGTAAGTCAATTAACTTTTCTTTATCTTCGACAGAAAGCTCTTCTAAACGCTTAGATTGATAAGCATAAAAACCATAGTAACTAGAGGTCTTTCTGACGGTTGTTAACTTTCTAAATAAATAATCTTTTTCTTTCAACAACACACCAAAAACTTGCATCCTAACTTGTGCGGGCACGCTTTTATCATGGACCAAATTTAAATAATTAGAATAAACCAAGTCAACTACAGACTGGTGTATACTCGCTTGAATACCATCGTAGTTTTGCTCAATAACTTTCTGGTGTATGTCAGTAGCGATCGAATCAATTGAAGGAACGGTCTGATCAACAGCATTTTGCTGTATTAATCTGGCTAACCTTTGGGGGTGAAAGATAAGACCTAAGGTATGTTGCGCAGAACCTGTGGCTAATTTGATCTGATCAAACACTGGACCCGTGTCACTGCTCACCGACTCACGTGTGCGGTAATAACCTGCAGCCTTAGGTAAAAGCATGTTAACCAGTTCTGGACGTAATACTAAAAATTCAGGCTCCAATGACTTTAACATCGTATTTAACGCCAGCACTTGTCTTTCGCCTGAAACTGATTTTTGTTGAGCAGGCTGATTATTACGCTTAACAGCATAATCATATTCATAGCCACCTAACCATTTTGATGCTGCAGCAATTTGATAACGATGAAAATAATAAACCGGGACCAAAATTTCCTGCAAATCAGACCACGGACGATCACGCTTTAAACTCTTAGCGCCAAAGTTTGTCAAAGCAGTTGAGCGTAGTTGATACATATTTTCAAGCTCAGCCACAGCGTCTGAACCATTATCCCATAAACTAGCTTGGGCATGCGGACTACCGGGACTTCTAGCATCGGCATCAGAAATAAATAGTAAACCCTCTTTATCACTTTTTGCAATAATTTGCTTTAATGCTGCCACCTCTTCTTCTGGCTCAAATTCTTGATAACCATAAGCAATTACAGCTTTATCCCATTTTCCCATGCCAACAGCATAAGCATTAGGCGCTCCTATCTTATTTCCATTTAAGGTGAATTGAGGATGAGGATAATCCATAACTGACTCTCGCCCATACCCACTTGATGCAAAATTGTGTTTGATTCCAATGGTGTGTCCGACTTCATGTGCAGATAGTTGACGAATACGTGCTAATGCTAAATTCATTAGAGCTTCGTCTTCTTCATCTTGTGCAAATGGCGCCATCATACCCTGAGCAATTAAATAATCCTGACGAACTCTTAGCGAGCCCAGTGTCACATGCCCTTTAATAATCTCACCTGTACGCGGATCAGTAACAGAACTACCATATGACCAACCACGCGTTGAACGATGCACCCATTGAATAACATTATATCTAACATCCATTGGATCAGCGTAAGAAGGTAACATCTTCACTTGAAAAGCATCTTTATAACCAATAGCTTCAAACGCTTGATTCCACCACATTGCCCCTTCAATTAGCGCAGACTTAACAGGCTCTGGAACACCAGGATCCAGATAATAAATAATAGGTTTAACAGCTTCACTTATGTTGGCTTTGGGCTTTTTCTTTTCTAATCGGTGGCGAGCAATATATCGTTTAGCAATGCCATCACCAATAGGTTGTGCATAGTCTCGGTATTCGACAGCTCTGTAACCACTTTTAGGGTGAAAAATCCTTGGTTTGTAGCCTCTATCCGGTAATCTCACAAAACTGTGGTGCATTTTTAAGGTAATCGCATGTGGATCAGGCACAGTCTTTCGAAGATGGACTCCTGGCTTTTTACCAACTAATGTAATGGTCGCTTCTAGTTCAGTATTATCAGGAAAACTTGTTGTTCTTGGCATATAAATCGCTGAACGAGACTTATCAACTTTAAAACCAACACCTTGCTTTTTTCTTTCAAGAAGGCGACCAACGGCATGGATGTCTTGTAATATAAAGTCACTAGCATCAACTAAAACCCAGTTTTTTCCGCTATCAACGACCTTAAACCCCCACAAAATAGAAGAAGCAAAGGCTTCTTCTACTGCTAGCGCTTCTTTTTTGTTTTTAGTCTCTGCCCGAAAAAAGGTTGGCTTTTGCTTTAAAAAAACTTTGTTGCCAACTTTTTCAAAAACAGCTAGTCGAGTATTACCTAACTGGCCACGATCCAACCCTATATCATTTGAACCAATACCATTAGGCAAGCTGGTTTGATAAATAAAATCTTGACCTAAATTATCTATTTTCAGGTAAATTTTATCCTCTTTTTTATCATAAATAATGTTTACAAACCCTCTATCAAGATCGTAAAGTTGCTCTAGGTCGACCAAGGTTTTGGCATGCACACTACTAAAAGAGCAAATAAACATACCCCAAAGGATAACTAACAATTTATTCATGATTTGTTCCTTATAAATTATTATTGTTGGTACAACTTATTAATTTCACGACACATAAAAAACGAACCAACTAATATTATTAGATAATATAAAATTGTTTTCACAGTGAAATCAAGAAAATCACACAAACATCTATTAAAAACTAAAAATCAATATTTCCAGTCACTTCGTAATACCCCATAATCTAATTGATCGGTCCAGTCTTCACCAATTAAAAAATGCTCTTTAAAATATGCTTCTTTTACCATACCTACTTTTTCCATCACTTTAAAAGAAGCAATATTACGAGGATCACACTTTGCAACAACTTTATGAAAACCTATATTATTAAAAATATAGCCTACTAAAAGCTTAACTGCCTCTGTACAATAACCTTTTCCAGTTGAACCTGGGCTTAACCGATAACCAATTTCTGCTCTCTGATGCGCCCAATCTTCAACTCTAAAGACAAACTCACCTAAAGCTTCAGACTGGCTCTTTTCACAAAGAATCAACCCATTCCACCTCTGCTCTTCTAATTTCCAAGGCTCACAATGCTCAGTTACCACTTGTTTGACCCTCTCTTCAGTATCGGGCACGCAAATATAACGGCTATTCTCAGGATCACTACGATAAGCATACATAGCCGCAAAATCACTTGGTATGCAAGGTCTCAAATAAATTCGCTCACTTTCTATCGTTGGCGTGGCTAATACTTGGTTTTGCTTAAATTGGTATAATTGTTTCACTTATGCTCCATTAGCCTTTTTCTTATGTGACACCGCTTTTTTTGTTGTTTTTTGTGGTGCTCGAATTAAATCAGAAAAGTATAGTGCATTAGCAAAAACTCGACTAGTACCTAACCAAAACCCTCTAAATAAAGGGTTGTCTGAAAATAAAATGACTTTCCCTCTCCCAACACTTTGTACCAAAATACTTGTTTGGTCAGCAATATGTTGGTTCACTAAGTCCGACATATAGCCTGCAACATGAGGTTGCTTGGTGAAGCGCGCGATAGAAACAAATGGCTCTTCTGGTTCAGAAAAGACTTGCTGCCCTCTTTTAAACACCGCAATCTTGTTATCATCCAAACCAAAACCTAATGGATGAGTCGTATCGATTTCAGCCATACCAATAGCACCACCAACATAATGCTTAGCATCTATCTTTGATTTATCGGCATATTTAGCTCGGGTATCGTGAGTTTGCTCAAAGGCCTTCATATGACTCGATGACCAACCTTGTTCTAACACCCATTTAGCGCCACCAGAGTGAGCTAATAACACTCCTCCTTTTTCTAACCAATCTTTGATTTTATTCGTTACAGGCTTACCCAACCGATAGTTGCCATTAGGTAAAATCAAATGAGTATATTGATTTAATGATAACCGAGTTAATTGCTGAGTTGTTATCCGGGTAACAGGTTGTGCTAATCTTTGATCGAGAAAATGCCAAACTTCACCAGCATCGTAGCTAGAAACCCCATCACCAATAATCAACAAAGGCTTAACCGCTTTTAATACAGGAACACTAGGGCTTCCCAAGTCTACTCCTTCAAGAGCTAGACCACTTGTAATTGAAATTGGTTCTATTTTCAAACGCTGCAACTGGGGAGCAAGCCATTTATAGATTGCTTGTCGAGAAATATTTTGATTATTTAACGGTAAAATAATACTCCCCAAGCTCAGTTTTTTAGCAGTTTGCTCTCCTTTCAGACGGGTAGGTTTAGTTAAACTTTGTACTCTCAAACCATAACGCTGCATTTCACTCAATAACCTTGCGCTTGCGAAGTTAGACCAATCAAAAGCCAGTGCAATAACTTTATCACTAGATGGTAATGTTGTATTAATCGTTTGTACCTTTTTTCCTAGTAATGACTGGCTAAAATCAGAACGATCAACAAACGCAAAGTTTAAATCAAATGCGAGTGCAAAATTCCAAGCAGATACATCGTAAAATATAGTATCTTTAAATGATTTTCGCGACTCAAACATAGAGGTAATTAAACGGTACTGAGGCTGTTGCAAGGGAATAATAAAACCAGTATTTTTATCAAACGTTTTTTTATCTATCGTTACTTTTTTCGCTAATGGATAAAATTTAATCTGGTGTCCTTTTAATATTCTTTGTAGCTCGCTAATACGATAAGGATCTTGAGAAGAAAACACTACACCGCGACTTTTATCCGCTTTAGCTAGCTTCTGAGTTTCTTTAGTAAAGTCAAGACGCATTTTTTTTAGCGCTTTATAATTAGCTTGTGCAGCATCAATAGTAGAAAAAGACGTGGTTAAATGGTTACGTATGGCAAATGGGAAACTAAGCTCACCAAAGTTTGAGTCTTGTACATGACCTCTAGCACTCGCTTGCTCAAAAAGAATACCAACGGAACCATGAGCATCCGGGTAAGTAGACCCTTTACCATAATAAAAATCATCAAAGTTTTCTTTGGTATAATATAAACTGCCAATATTATCTAATGCTTTTGCATGATGTTCACCAATAGTTGCCGTCATTTTATAATTTGCTTGTGAAGTCAGAGGGTTTTGTCGAGAGTGAACTCCTGGTTGAAAAAAATAGGAGCTATTGGTGCCCATTTCATGAAAATCTGTCAGTATATGTGGTCGCCAACGATGAAACTGCTCAACTCGGGCCTGTGATTCAGGGTGCTGTAACAATAACCAGTCACGATTTAAATCGAACCAATAATGGTTTGTTCTTCCTCTTGGCCACTCTTCGTGATGCTCTCGATCCTTTGGATCAGTATTAGCAGTATCACTTTGATAGGTATTTACCCAATGGGCAAACCGTGCCAAGCCATCTGGGTTGAGCATTGGATCAACAATAATAACCTGTTTATCCAATTGAGCGAGTGTTTTAGCATCTTTAGCAGCAGCATAATGGTAAGCCAATAATAAGGAAGCGTTACTACCGCTTGCTTCATTGCCATGCACACTGTATCCCATCCATGTGATAACAGGAATATCTTTATGCTGATTTTTAGATAGGTGTTTCTGTCGTATTTCTTCAAGGCTCCTAATATTCTCAGGAGATGATATATAGGCCAATATTAGAGGGCGTTTTTCATGGGTGTACCCTGTTACTTCTATTTTAACGCGATCAGATTGAGCAGCTAACAAGCTGTAATATTGGTAAATCTGCTCAGGACGAACATGCCAATCTCCCACCTGATAGTGCAACACCTCTTCAGGTTTCGCTATCGATGACTTATATTGCCGGGCTTCTGGTAGATAATATGACAACTCTGTTGCAATAGATAAATTGGAAATAGCAGTCACTACTCCAATTAAAATTGCTTTAATGCTTTTTGACATCATAAGATTTGATGGTCCCTAATAATCAGTTTACTTTATTTCTAATGTTTTACACATGCTCCAACATTAGCTGATATAGCTTTATGCTCTGAAGGCTGTAGCAACATATTTGAAGACGAATTGTATTTATAATATTGGGTCAAGCCCGAGAATAGGGAAAATCCGTATGCAAATCAATAACAAATAGAACATTTGTTACTGTTCATTAAAGTCTATAGTCCCCTAACAACTCATGACATCCTCAATATATTGCTATAGTCCCCGAAAAATTTCCTTCTAAAAACAGCACTATCACTCACTATATCTAAGTAATGTTATTACCTTATAAACTAAGTGGGTTTATCTGGTTAAAAATCTGTTAAAATACTCATATATATCGAATAGAGTTGTAGTTAATAATGATCAATATCACTCCGGCAGGTCAGGAACATTTTAATAAGTTATTATCTTCTCAAGAAGAAGGTACGGGAATTCGAGTTTTCGTTGTCAATCCAGGTACACCGCACGCTGAATGCGGAGTTTCTTATTGTCCCCCCGATGCAGTTGAAAAAGACGATCTAAAACTAGAGTTTGACCAATTCAACGCCTATGTGGATGAAGAAAGCATTCCATACCTGGAAGAAGCAGAAATTGATTATCAGACCGATGATATGGGTGGGCAGCTAACCTTAAAAGCTCCCAATGCCAAAGCACGCAAAGTAGCCGATGATGCACCAACCATCGATAGAATTCGTTATTTGCTTGAATCAGAAATCAATCCTCAGCTAGCCAGTCATGGTGGGCAAGTATCATTGGCCGAGTTTACCGAGGACGGAATTGTTGTGCTTCAATTTGGTGGTGGCTGCCAAGGTTGCGGTATGGCCGATGTAACTTTAAAAGATGGTATAGAAAAAACACTGCTTGAAAAGATCCCTGAAGTTAAAGGAGTAAAAGATGTGACTGAGCATCAGCTAGGAGAAAATCCTTACTACTAGTCTCTCTCATCAAACCAATTAACAAAGCCTCATCAATAACAGTGAGGCTTTTCAAAATAGGATAAACCAGCATTATCACCCTCTTTCTCAATCTTTTTTATAGGCATCCATTTACTTATAACTAAATCACTATAAATTGTCACAATAAAAGCCGTTATTTTTGCCGCTCTTTTCGTTGTCTGACTTGTCCATAGAGCGGCTATGCACTGCGCCAGGCGCCTTAATAGTGACAAAAATCCCTGACTTTTCTCTATGCCAATTGATAGTGATTTAGCTATATAATAAGAAATACCTTAATCAACACCAAACACTCAATGTCATCAGTTACAACCAAATTAAAACAAATGGCTTTAACTCCAAAGGCTCAGTTAAAGAAGTTGGTTATCGGCACAGTGGGCGCATTCTTTTTCTTGGTCGCATTAATTTTCACGAGTGATTTTTCCAACCAATGGTTATTTTACTGTTTAAGCCTCGGCTTAGGGCTAAATGTTTTATATGCTTTACCTGGGTATATTGGTATATGGCTGTGGCGCATGCGCAAATTTTTTTTCAATATCGATTGAATTCAATATTAATTCCTTATAACTTACCTGAAAATCAAGCGCCACTAACTGAAGATAATAAGCATTGACTAAAATAAATAAAAAATGGCTCTACCTCCCTATCAGCTTATTATTTGGACTACTGTTTACCAATAGCCCACCCAATCAATCTAGTCAGGTTTACCAAGAACTATGGGAAACAGGTCATCTTATTCTATTTGCTGGGGTTATTTACATCCTGAGCCATACCGTTTATGTTGTTAACTATAAAACTTGGCAAAAAATAGGACTCACTTTTATATTTTGTGTTTTATTTGGGTTAATAACAGAGGTAATTCAACTGCTTGTTGGACGTAACTTTGAAATTAAAGATATTATTAATGACATACTCGGAGGATATATAGGATTAACACTTTCACTTTTAAATAAAAAAAATACGCTTAGAATCAATTGGCTTTATTTTTCGATCATCATTGGTTTAAGCATTTCAGGAGGACACCAACTCATATTAGCACTGAATGAACATTTGAGAATGAAACAAGACTTTCCTGTTTTAGCCAATTTTGAAAATGTTACACAACTCAAACAATGGCATCATTCACACTCAACTATAACCTTATCAAAAAAAATAAAACAGCAAGGCCAATTTTCTATGCAAGTAGCCTTATCGCCAGCAGAATACCCTAATATTTCGTTAGTCCATTTTATAAGAAACTGGCAAGGTTACAAAAATATAAACTTCAGTATTTATAACCCATCCCAAGAAACATTCAATTTAATCCTTAAAATTTATGATCAAGAACATAATTACCAATTTGATGATCGGTTTAATAAAACCCTATCAATAGCACCAGGATGGACGTTAATGAAACAACCATTACAAGAAGTTGAAAATGCACCTAAAAACAGAAAAATGCAATTAGACACTATTGCTTCATTCAGCTTATTTATGGAAAACCCGCAGCAGGAAACGACGTTTTATATTGATGAACTCTACCTTTCAAAATAACGATCACAAAAAAGCAATTGGTAGAATTCGCTTATTATTAATAAAGCCAACCAACTAATAACAAACAAAATTTTTACATAGATGCTTACATATCACTTAAGCATTATACACAATTTTAGATATTTTCACTTTTCACCAACACCATAAAAGCATTATGATGCTATCAAGTTAATACAATAAAATAGCCAGGTAAAAAGAAAGCGATGAAAAAAACAAGTTTTTTATCAATAATATTAATACTAATCACCGCATGTGGCGGAGGTTCAAATACCTCACCAACGCCCCCTCAGCCAGATACGACACCGAATGCGTTCTCAATAGACGCAATCTTTGAGGCGGAGCTAGATAGCGAGATTGTATCTAACACGATTACAATACAGGGCATTAATGAAGCCGTACCGCTAATAGTAGAAGGCTGTAGCTACTCTTTAAACCAAGCAAGCTATCAAACGACACAAACAACAGTGAATAATAGCGACACACTTTCTTTTAAAATGCAATCATCAACCGAACATTATTCTACCGTAACATGTAAGGTTCAAGTCAGCCAATATATCACTGACTTTACGGTAACAACAATGCCCGAAATGCTAGAAGTAAGCATTTCAGCAAAAAGTTCAAGCCAAGAAAAAACCTCAGTCTCTGTTGAAAAACTTTTTTTGCATGATAATAATGGAGAAAATGTAACGGAGGTAACTATCACTGATAACCAGGCACTAATACCTAAAACAACTAACAATATTTCTTATACTGCATACGCAAAAACCAATCTGTATGGTGAAACACAATATAATCTGTTTACTCAATATAAAGTTAACTCTTCACAAAACCATTTGATATACCCGCCAACGAGTAGATTTAAATTTGACGATTGTAAAACAGTTGAACTACGGCATAGAGAGCCAAACTCAAATATTCACTCTACCGGCTTTTATACATCAAACAGTTGTAATAATTTAGTAGGGAAAACATCTTACTCAGAACCTGATAATTTCAGTGCGATGTTAGACATATCTAGTAGCAATTCAATAAACGATTTAATTTACTTTAGACGAGACGAAAATGAAAACTTTTTATCTTATCAAATATATAATAGCGCTGATTATAGTGATGGAGATACTATAGAACCCACGATACTTGAAACTGACTTTAACCTACTTTCTTTTTCGCTTTATGCAAAATCTGATGGGGACTTGCGGCTTTATACTGTAGCCGAGAATGGCCGAAGAATGTTGCTAGGTAGCCATGTTCTTTATGCAGGAGCAAATGATTATGTGATGAACTGGGCTAATAAGGTTGACTTTGAACAATACTTAATTAGTAGTGTATTGCGTAAAAACAACCAAACTCTATTTTTTAATAAAAGTTTTTCTCACTCAGAAACCCCTAGTATTTTTGACGATCAACTCAACCAAAGCTTTTTTATTTCAATTGATATTACCGATAAAACTTTAAGCTGGAATTTGGAAGATGATAAACAGTTTTCTAATGCTATAGTTGACATACAGCAAAAAATCAATAATGAAACTTATTTTTGGAGGCTTAATACTTCAGGTGTAAATTCACTTACTCTTCCTGACATTCCTCAAATACATACTAATGTTTTTTGGGATAATGCATCTATCTCAATTTTTTTATATCATGAAGATACTGCATTAGAAATCAAAGACTCTATTTCTGTTTATGGAAATATAAACTGCTCAAATGATGTTTGTAGTTTAAATATAAACCTATAACATTCCCTCATAGGCACTAACTCTCAATAATATATTAGTATTGAGAGTTAGTATACTAAACAAAAGAGCAAAGAATTACTTTTCACTATTCAATTGATAACCCTTTTCTTGAGCTTGTTTTTTAATCGCTTTAGTTAATGCTTCATTCATACTTGGCGCATTTGCAACTTGCTTAGCTTTCTTTTGCGCAACATACTGTTCCCTTTTTTTACTGAGCGAAGCAATTTCCTTCTTAACCTTTTCTCGTTCTTCTGCTTTTTTCAAGACATAATTTTTACGCTCTTTAACGGTCATTTTTTTCATCGGCTCAGGCAAACTACCATCTTGTATTTCACCTAATTCAGATTCTTTTACTTTTCCTTCACTTAGCGCATCAACCAAGTCCCAACTACTATTTTTATAAAAAGAAGACGACTTTGACTTAACACGCTTAGCTAATAAAGCCGAAGAAATTCCATTACTGGTTTCATCTTGTTTTATTTGACGTTCAACACTTGCATTACCAGCCTTTCCATAAGGAATATAAGTCTGATTTAGCTGGTTATTTAATTCTGCAATTTTTTTGTCTTGCGGAGCATCAACATGAAATACTTTTTGCTCAGTATCAATACTCATATAATCCCCACCAGCAAGTAAAGCGCCAGACTGCCACCCTGTCTGTATACCCGCTTTATAGCTACCTGCAAAAATAGTATTAACTGAAATGCCTTGCTGTTTAGCCAAATTAATAGCGGCTTGATAATGAACAGGTCCCTGAGTAAAAGCTTCATTGCCAGCAATAAAGATAGTTTTAATATCTTTGTCTGATTGACTCCACTGCAATCCATTAACGGCAGCTTGTATAGCCATTCCGCAAAATTCACTTCCGCCATTTGTAGATAATGAAAACAACCCTTCAGAAACTTTATCTAACTCACGAGTAAAATTATTTAGTTTACGAACAAATCCATTACTCTTAGGGTTTCCATCATTGCCATATTCAAATAAAGCCACTTCTAAAATAGGTGTAACGCCTTGTCTTTTAACTGTGGAAAACTCATTAACCACCTGCCAGATTTGGTTGCGAGTCTGGTCAATAAGCCCCTCCATACTCCCACTAGTATCTAATAAAATAGCCAATTGTATTTTTGGTTGATAATGTGGTTTTCTGATCACTTGCGTATTAAGTTTATTAGGTGAGATAACATGGTCACTTGTTTTTTTAACAATAAATTGTTGATTAATTGTTGTAGCCTGAACACAGGTAGAGCCTGTAAACAATAGACTACTAATAATCGCCGCAACGACACAATTAGAACCTTTGAATAGCTCTGTTTTTACCTGTTTTTTAACTAATAGCATAAACTTTACCTTTTCATTTAACTGAACAATAAGGCCAGTTTAAGCTAACCTCATGGATAAAATTAGACATTAAAAAGTAAAGTTTTCACTTAAAAATTTTACATTCTGTTTACAATAAGACCTATCCGTAATGCTTTTAGTTGTATTTAAATCGATTGACTATATATTTCAGCTTCTACATCGTTAAAAAGTTCAAAAGGTAAGCTTTTCTCATATTTAAAACCTTGCTTCATCACAACATTTTTAGAAGCCTGATTATCAGGATGTATCACACTAACCAAGCGTGTTAACTTTAACTGTTTTTTAGCAAATTGAATAACGCTGATAGCCGCTTCCGTGGCCAAACCTTTCCCCCAATACTCAGGAAGAAATCGATAACCCAACTCATTTTCATTAATGTCATCTAAATACTTAATACCGCTAAAACCAATAACTTGATTGGTTTCCTTAAAGACACAAGCGAAACGGCCATAGCCATAAACTTCATAATCGTTAAGCGGATGTTTTTGTAAATACATTTTAGCTTCAGCTTTAGATTTTAGCGGTTGATTACCTGTATAACGAATAATTTCAGGTATAGTCGCTAATAAAAATAGGGCATCCACATCATTGAGTGTAAATGCACGCAAAAACATTCGCTCCGTTTCTAAAACAATATCTTTCATTATTTTTTATCCTGCCATCCCATAATATAAACTTTATTTATAATACTGACCTATAATGGACTCAATTATCTTTTTTCTACACTTACGCCTTCACTAACATTATTACTCGGATGTGTAATGATAATATCATCAACACTTAAACCAGAAACAATTTCTGCAAAGCGATCATTTCTTCTGCCAACTTCAACAGATTGCAATACAGCAATACCCTCAACAACTTTAAATACAGACCAAACTTCATTTTGCCTAAATAAAGAAGATAAAGGGACTTTAATGACATTTTCAGCACGTTCAATGATAATCGCAGCCTCAACTCTAAAAGCATCGCCAAGAGCCCCCCACTTTTCAATAGGGTCAACAAAATCTAGAATTACATTAACTCTTTGTTCTTCAACACCAAGTGCTGATATTTTAGTGAAACCAGAAGGCTCCACCACTCTCACGCGCGCTCGGATCTCCTGGTTTCCTCCCCAGCGTTTTATTAACGCTTCATGCCCAGCTTTTACTTTAACAGCGTTAGTTGATAGCATTTCAATATTAATTTCTAAATCACTAGGGTTGCCAATTTCGACTAAAGCAGTACCTACTGGAACAATACTTTCACTTTTATGAAGTATTCGAAGTACACGACCGTCTACTGGAGAGTGGATGCATATATGGCAGTTGTCTTCTAAATTATTCACTGAAGAGTGGCTAGCAAGTTTAGCTTCTTCAGGCTGTAATAGTTTAGCCTTAGCAGCTTGTAAACGAGAAAGCATCACTTCTTTGTTAGATACTGCGGTTTCCAGCTCTGCTTTTAATGTTTTTAAACGAAGTTCAGCTCTTTCAAGCGTCGCTTTAGATACACTATTTTTTTTAAATAACTCTTGAGTACGTTTGTAATCCGCTTGATCATATTCTAGCTGAGCTTTAGCTTGTTTTACTCTAGCATTGGCTAATGCAAGAGCCGCTTTAGCGCCGTCAACATCTGCTTTTGCTTGTGTTTCAGAACGCTTATCTAAAAAACGAGGGTTAGCAGGATACATATTTGCAATAATAGTTTTTCCTGCTGTCACTATATCACCAGGCTCACTATCAATTCGAGTAATACGACCATCAATTGGTGTTGATACAGTATAAATATCATGAATTCGAGTTTTTCCTTCTCCTTCTAAAGTCACGAGTAAATCACCTTTGCCTACCTTAACCATATCTACCTTTAGTGGTTCAGGAATAAATGCATAAACCAATAAAATTAAAAAAGCTAATGACAACACAATTTTTAATATCGTCTTAAATGTTTTTACTGTCACTATTCGACTCCTTTTTGTGCACTCACCAAGTCAATTTGATCAACTTGACGCCATACCAAATAAAAAGATAAAACTGCACTCATTAAAGTAATTAATGCAGCTCCACCATAAGTACTATGATTAATTTGAAAAGGGATACGAAAAAGCTCGCTTTCCATTGAAGCAGTCATTCCAAAAGCCAAGCTATTTCCAAACCAAATTCCTAACGGCAAAGAAACCAATGTGATCAAACCTAGCTCACCAAATAAAATATAAGCAACTTCTTTTCGCGTTAACCCCAAGACTCTTAAACTGGCTAACTCTCTGCCACGCTCTGACAAAGCAATTCTAGCCGTGTTATAAATTACTCCAAAGCTAATAAAGCTAGCAAACAAAATATTAGTAGATACCATTTTAAGTAAATTTTCGGCCATTGTGTCTTCAAAAATTTTTCTTAAAACAGACACAATATTTAATCCCATAATTGCCGGGATCTGTTTTAATTTTTTATACAATACAGCCGCATAAGTAGGATCAACCATTACAGATGCACCAGTCATTTTAGGTGGTGAATCTAGAATATGATTTAACTCATAAAAATTCATATAAACACCCATACCAATAAACTCAGGCGTTACACCAACGACAGGAATTTTTAAAACGGGCCGCTTCTCTTCGAGCACTTCAACGGTTAAAAAATCACCAATATTAATATGTAATATTTCAGCTAGTTTTTTATTAATCACAGCACCTTTTTGCGGCATTGGTACTGCCTTAAGCTGATCATCAATCACCCGATATAAATCAGAGTTAGGCACTAAACCTGTAATTGAACCTCTTTTTTTATAATGTTTAAACTTTAAGTATGCTGACACATTTCTAACGGGCTCAACAGCTAATACACCGGGCATTGCTTTAATTTCTTCAACCGCTTTAATTGGTTTCGCTTCAGAAAAAGAAAAGTTAACATCCTCTCTTTGTGTCATATCATATTGAACATCCATTAAATAACTCATCGAATCTTCCATAAAAAAGCTAAATATTAAAATAGATAAAGCTAACGCCATACCTATTGCAGAAAACAGAGCTCTTACCGGTCTTCTTTCAATTTGTCTCAACACAATTCTGCTTAAAAATGAAAGGTATTGATGCACGCCCAATCGTTCTAAAAAAGTCTCCTTAAACTCAGTAGGGCTTTCTGGACGCATCGCTTCTGCTGGAGGTAAGTTAACCGCATTACGGATAGCAAATAACGTCCCTATTACTGCTGCCAACAAACAAAATAAAACAGCGAAAATCATCACTTCAACAGAAAAACTATACTGAAGTATTGGGAAATGAAAAAACTCTGTATACATTTTTGTCATACCAGCTCCCATCCATGCACCAAGTAATAGCCCAATTAACGAACCTAAAGCAGTTATGACTAAAACCATTTTTAAGAAATGCAATGAAATTTCCATATCACTGTAACCAACAGCTTTTAACATACCAATTTGCTCACGCTGAGTCGCAACTTGACGAGACATCACAACATTAATTAAAAAAGCTGCGACACTTAAAAAGATAATGGGAGCTAAAATCCCCATGCTGTTCAATTGGTTTAATTCGTTCTCCACAAAAAAATTAGAGACTTGCTCATCTCGAGCGTAAGAAATCAAACCACCATATGGCTTTAAAATGTCATCAATTTGTTCTTTTATTTTTTCTAAATTGGCATTTCTATCAGCTTTTAAACTGATATCATTAAACGCACCTTTCATATTAACGGCAGCTTCTAGAGAGCGCCTGCTCATCCAAAAAACGCCAAAGCGTTTTCCATCGGGCATCAATGCACCAGGTGCCATGCTGTAAACATATTCAGGAGAAAGCACAACACCAACAACTTTCAAGTTTCTTCTATATCCATTCATAATGATGGATATCTTATCGCCTAACTCTAACTCATGGGCATTAAAAAAACTTTCATCTGCCAAGATAGCACTTTCTTCATTGGGGTATAACATTCTTCCTGAACGAAGATATAAATGGTTTAATAAAGGAGAATGACTATCTGGTAACGAAATAACTTTTCCTGTCACTGGTTCACTCATCTTTGGCATTTGTAAAGTAGCTCCAAAGACTACCCGACTTTCTGCCACAGACACCCCATCAATTTCATTAATACGCTGTTTTACCGATTCTGGCGCTCGTTTAAGAGAAGCAAATACATCAGCAAACTGATAACGATCATAGTAAGTATCTCGAGTCAGCTTAAGGCTATCTAATACGCCAAATGTAATAATAAATACGGCGATCCCTGCAGCCATTACCAAAACAATAGCAACCATCTGACCTTTTATATTCCAGGTATCTCTCAATAGTTTTTGATTTAAAGCGCTAATCATCACTCTGTCCGTTATTACCAGTTAATAGCTTCGGGTGATTTTCTAGATTCATTAATTTTAACTTGACTCACATTGCCATCAGCAAAATAAATAACTCTATGCGCCAGCTCAGCGATGGAAGCATTATGCGTAATAATAATGCAGGTAGTGCCATACTTTTGATTGACTGCCATTAAAGCTTTTAATACAACAATACCTGTTGCACTATCTAATGCTCCGGTAGGTTCATCACATAACATCACCTCTGGCTGCTTTGCTAACGCGCGAGCAATGGCTACTCGCTGTTGCTCACCACCTGACATCTGCGCAGGAAAATGTCGAGCTCTTTCCTTAAGTCCCACAATTTCCAATGCTTCCATAGGATCCATAGGATCTGGTGCTATTTCAGTGACTAAAGCCACATTCTCTAAAGCAGTCAAACTGGGTACTAGATTATAAGCTTGAAAAACAAAACCAATGTTTTCTCGTCGATAGTAGGTCAACTCACGGTTAGTTAAAGCTGCTAAGTCTTGACCTCTAAATAAAACATGCCCAGAAGTCGCTTGATCAAGCCCTCCTATTATATTGAGAAAAGTAGACTTACCACTTCCTGAAGGTCCAAGCATAACAATCAACTCACCACTGGGAATTTCAATATCGACCCCGCGCAACGCATGTACCTGAGTCTCACCAGAAACATAAGTCTTTTTCAATGATTCTGTCTTAAAGCTATATGTCATTTTCTGCTGCTTCATTTCACACCTAAAGCCAATAATTCACTAATTTCTTCTATTTTTTATGATTCTACCAATTAATAATGAAGACGTATTGATCGAGTACAAAGGTTCATGCTTTCTAAATATAACAAAAAGAACCTACCCAATTCACTTGTTCTCCCCTCTTCTTAAATATGTAACATACAATGCTCAATCAATCAGACGTAGTCTTCAAAAGCGAGTTATAAACAAGATATGACGACGCAGTTAATTAATGATATCCTACCGCCAACACATTCAAGAGCAACTTCTTCTTATAAATAACCTGAAAAGATATAATTGACAAGGAACTTACAATTGGAAACCATCATTCATTATGCTGAAAAGCTTCCTTTTAGTTTACTGGATTACATTGTAATTAGCCTTAACCTGCTCATTTTTCTATTCGCCAAATACATCATTAATAAATCTCATAGTGCGAGTGACCTATCAATTACTCGCAACCGCATGGTTGGGTTACGTTCAATCAACTTAGTTCTATTCGCTATTTATGCATTCACAGGTATTGTAGAAATACTATTTGGATTTAAAATATCTCATCTACAAAATATTTCCCAAACCGGGCTTACAATTTTAATTTCTTACGTTGTTTTTCATTATGTGCAAAGCTGGATTATTAACCGATTTGGAAAACAAAAAGAAATCGATGGAAACATGTATCTTGGAGAATCTTACGCCAGTGAAATTATTGGCTTAATTGGATTAATTATTGTTGGCTCTATTGCTTTACTAGTCATCATTAATATTTGGGAATTAAACAGTTGGTTACAAGCGACTTCTGTACTAGGTGGGATTTTATTAATTTTGTTTGCTTCCAAAGAATATTTTTTGGGCGATATGATTAATGGTTTAGTCATGCATTATAATAACTCGGTAGAAGCAGGTTCAGTTATTAGAGTAAAGGAATTTGATTTAATTGGCGTGGTTATTCAGATTACACTATCACAAACAATCATCAGAGATTTAATTCAAAAACATGAAATCACAATACCCAATACAAAATTAAGAAATGCAACTGTTGAAACAATTTCTAACTGTGGAAAAAATGGTTTCAGAGATTTTTTAGATTTTAAAATAGGTTATGAGCAATCAGCTGAAACCGTAAAGACATTTCTAGAAAAAGTGTGGCAACAATCCGTTGATATAGAAGCAGGGATAAATGGTGATGCTAAACCAAAGATTGTTGTTATTGATAATGGTGACCATGCGGTTACCTGGCGTCTGCTTTTTTATATAAAAAACCCTTATCGAATGCTCGATTCACGTAATACTGTACAAACAATCGCATTTGAATTGAGTCGACAAGAAAAGCTCGGCTTAAACACGCCTGTTACTCACCAAATACTGAGTGGCTCTATCATTTAAAATGCCACTCAGCAATTATACGACTTGAAAGGAAATACAATATGATTGAAAGAATAGAAACGGCTACGCGAATGAGCCGTATTGTAAAGCATAATGGCACTATTTATTTATGTGGGCAAGTCTGTAAAGACTCAGAACAAGGTATTACAGAACAAACGACTACAATGCTAGAAAAAGTCGAAGAGCTTCTCGATAAATCAGGAAGTGATAAAGCGCATATATTATCAGCGACTATTTATATTAAGGATATGCAATATTTTGCTGAAATGAATGCTGTATGGGATGCTTGGGTTCCTGAAGGGCATGCCCCCGCTAGAGCCTGTGTTGAAGCAAAAATGGCTAGAGAAGCCCTACTCGTTGAAATATCGGTTATTGCCGCAGAAAAATGATTAATACTATTTATAGTATTTTACAAACAGCCAACATGACATAGTTTTTAACAGCATGTTGGCTCATTCATATTTATTTTAATCAATTAACTTTCTTCACTTTTCTTTTTTCGACTATTAAGCAACCGAACTGTATATATCTAAATATATATATTTAGATATATACAGCGTACACAGATAAATTAAAAGTACAAATTTTAATTTATAAACTAATTAACCAACTGAATTCATACCAAGAGACATGTCAGAAAAAACTACAACATAAACAAAATTTAAATTGATGAGGCACTTACTCAATATAAAAAATCTCTATATAAAATAAAAAAAACAACTTGCAATAAAAAGAACAATGACCCTAAAAAAATAATGATAATCAAGTCACAAAACAGTTAAGAGTAAAGAATTTTTTATAAATAGTTAGTAAATGGTAGCTTAAAATCATGCTGTCAGTATGTGCATATTTTGTAGTGTTCAATCATCATAAACTAGTTTTATAAAAAACAATTTAACTTTTACTTTTAATAAGCAAAATGGAAAATGGAGAAACAAATGACAAGCAATATACTTCGACTCGAATCTAAAATAAAAGAACTATCAGACAAGTTAAATACTCATTCTTTTTTAGAACGTTGTCGAGCGGGAACGATTACATTAAATGAATTAAAGCATTTTTTATTACAACATGGACTCTACAGTACTTATTTTACTCGCTATTTATGTGCGATGATGTCTAGCTTGCCCAAGAATGAGTATGTTATGGAGCTATCTGAAAACTTATTTGAAGAATTAGGTTTAGAACCTAACAGTCCTAAACCTCATCATATTATTTACCGTGAAATGCTGGATAGTTTTTCTCTTCAACTAAACCCTCAAAACATAAATATAGAAACTCAAATATTGATTGATACAATGTTTAATCATTGTCGAAATACCAATCCAGCTTTCGGGTTAGGTGCATTATGTATAGGTGCAGAAGCAATTGTACCAACATTATATTCAAGTATTATTGAAGGGTTTAGACATAATGGTGTCAATGATGAAGAAATAGAATTCTTTTTATTACACGTTGAATGTGATGATGGACACGCAGAAACACTCAATAATATAATGCATGAAATTGCTGACAATAACGAAGAACAATTAACCAATATGTTTAAAGCAGGTGAAGCGTTAATTGATGCAAGACTAGAGTTTTTCTCAGCAATAGAGAAACAAGCTATTGCAGACCAAAATGCGGCATAAATTAATTATGCTGTAAAAGTAAAAACTATTACTTAAATAAGGAAGTAAAAATGAGCAACACTTTAATCATGGAGAAACAAGCTTTAATGCAAAAAAGTCGTACAGAAATGCAAAATAAGCTAACTATACAACCTCGAAGTAAAAAACAAAAAGTTGCATTAACTTGTAGAATATTATTTTCACAGGGTCACGATTCTGGGCTTGCAGGTCAAATCACTGCACGAGCCGAACAAGACAATGAATATTATACTCAGCCATTTGGCTTTGGTTTTGATGAAATTTCGACGAGTAACCTAATCAAAGTGAATCAACATCTTGAAGTTATCGAAGGTGATGGTATGCCTAACCCCGCCAACCGATTTCACTCTTGGATCTATCGTGCTCGGCCAGATGTTCAGTGTATCATTCATACACACCCAATTCATATTTCAGCCTTATCAATGCTTGAAACACCTTTAAAGGTATCCCATATGGATGCTTGCATGTTGTATGATGACATCGCTTTTTTAGAAAAATGGCCTGGTGTACCTGTTGGTAACGAAGAAGGAGAAATAATTTCAAAAGTATTAGGAAATAAAAGAGCGGCTTTATTATCACACCATGGTTTAGTTATTGCAGGTAGCTCAATAGAAGAAGCCTGTATGCTAGCCATTCAATGCGAACGCGCTGCTCGTTTACAACTTTTAGCACAAAGTTCTGGAGAAATAAAAGAAATAGACCCTGAATTGGCTAAAGAAGCACATGATTGGATACTTCAAGAAAAACGCTCTCAAGCTGGTTTTGAATATTTTTCACGACGAATATTAAAACAACAACCAGATATTATTTAATATCATTATAGAGGTGAGCGATTTATTTCGAATAATTCAAACCCCCCAACCAACATGGTTACTCTTCTTAATATAAGGAGAGTAATCTCAATACTTTATTTAAAGCTTATAGTGCTTCTCATATAGAGACTCCTTTCTCCAACCACTGTATTATTACCTTTGCCAATATTACAATATTCTAGATCGCTTTCATTTTGAATGTTTTCACCGTAACAAACTTGATTAACATCATCACTTCAAATATAAATCCTGGTCATAATCACCATTCATGTTATTGACCTTGAAACAGAACAGGCCACAAATGGTTATTGCTAGACTATGACAACCAATTGAATGACTGAAAAATACCGCTTTAAGATTAACCAGTATATACTTAATTAGTATTCATTAACTATCAATACAGGTTATTAGCTTTAAAAGAGTGTTATTGAGAATAAAGTAGTATGAATTATGAATAAAAATACGTGGTTTTTACCAGAGTTAAAAAACTTACTATTAATTACCTTTGGCTCAACGTTACTTGCTAGCGGGGTCACGCTTTTTCTACTACCCGCAAAAATTGCAACCGGAGGCACGCCCGGTATGGCAATAATTGTACATTTTTTAACATCTATATCAACAGGAACAGCAATGTTACTAATTACTGTTCCTCTATTGATCGCTGGTTTCAAGTTTATTGATCTTAAATTTGCCCTACGCAGTTTATATTCAATTATTGTTACTTCAATATTGGTTGACTTTCTTCCATTAGTATTGAATTTTCCATCAATAAATAGCCTGTTGTTATCAACATTATATGGCGGTATTTTTGTTGGTGCAGGTGTTGGTTTCATACTTAAAGGCCATGCTTCAGCAGGTGGCACAAGTATTATCGCCAGAATCGTTAGCCATTATTCGCATATTAAACCCGCTCAAACCATTCTGATTTTAGATGTTTTGATTATTATTACAATTAGCACCATTTTTTCAAACTTAGAATTAGCCTTATGGAGCATGTTAAATATTTATGCAACAACACAAGTAATTGATAAAATTTTAACCGGTACAGGCAATGAAAAAACCATTCATATAGTTAGCCATCAAACACAACTAATTGGTCGTGCTATATCAGAACAACTTGAGCGAGATGGTACTATTTTATCGGGTAAAAACCTTACTGTAGAAGCAAAAAAATCAATCATATTTGTTGTTGTAGAAGCTAGAAGGCTCCCTCAATTAAAAAGTATTGTGTTAGAAATTGATCCACAAGCACTAATGATAGTGATGGAAGCATCAGAAATAATGGGAACAAGCAGAAGGCTTACTTAATATGAGTTGGATTAACATGCCAATATGGAACATCACCAAAATACTGCGCTAAAAAATCAATCAGACTCCTGACACGTTGAGATAAGTGTCTATTTTGAGGGTAAACAGCATAGGCATTAACGATTTGGTTATCGATATAATCGCACATTAATAGCTTTAATTGACCCGCTCTAATCGCTTTATAACAAATAAAATCAGGTGAAAACAATAAACCTTGTCCCTCGATGGCGGCTTGACATAAATAGTCGCCGTTATTAGCCGTCACAATTGCTGGCACTTTAATATTAATCTCTCTTCCTTCTGGGCTTCTAAACTCCCAATGCTCTTTGGCAGATTGATAGTGAAGTTTGACATGTCCTTTTTTTAATTCTTCAGGAGTTTTGGGCTCGCCGTATTTAGCTAAATAAACAGGGCTAGCACACAAAATTAAGCGAATACTAGTCAGTCGCCTGGCCATTAAGCTTGAATCATTTAAGTGAGCAATTCGAATCGCTAAATCAAAACCTTCCTCCACTAGATCGACTTGACGGTCATTAAAATCAATATCAAAGAAGACATCTGGGTTAATTTCATTAAACTTTCGAAGAGCTTGCCCTAAATGGCTCAAACCAAAAGAAAGTGGCGCAGCTATTTTAATTCTGCCAGCTAATGCACAATTTTTATCACGAATACCTGACTCAATTTCAGCCACATCATCAATGATCCTTATGCACTGTTGATAATAACTCTGACCAGATTCTGTCAGCTTTTGAGTTCGTGTAGTGCGAGTAAGCAATGTAACACCTAAACGTTTCTCTAACTCCGTTAAGCGCCTGCTAACCGCTGATTTCACCATACTTAGCTGTTCAGCTGCTTTACTAATACTACCAGCCTCAACAATTCGAACAAAAGTACGCATATCTTCAAATTGATTCATAACCATTTACCTAACAAACACT
Organism: Aliikangiella litoralis; assembly: GCF_052495765.1. Next base: position 4,641,412 of record NZ_CP199292.1, read on the forward strand.
TGAAATGCTAATTGCACAGCTCTTAGCTATTAAAGACCCGCTTCAATATCTATTGTTCTCATTTATAGAACAGTAAATTCAAATCTAACCTGTTTATCTATTTTATGTCAACTGTAAAATAACACTTACTCAATTAGCTAAAGTAATTAAAGCAACCCTGTTAGGAAATAGCGTAAAACCATTAAAGCGAGACTCTTTTTTACTCTATATCTATAACTTGTGCTTTGGTCTACTGCCAATAGGCAAATCTTATCAATTGATAAGCTTCTTAAGCTTTATCTTAATTGATATAAACATACAGTATCAGTGGGGAATAAAATGAACAACGACAGCATATTACATATCAATTCAAGCAGCCGTTACAACGAGTCAATTACCAGACAACTTTCTCAAATAGTTGTAAAGCAGCTTTCAAAGAATCAACCAGAGCTAAAAGTAATTGAAAGAGATCTAGCCACTGGACTCCCCTTTATTGATGAACAGTGGATAGCAGCTAACTTTACCCCTGAAGAAGAAAGAACAGATAAACATAAAGAAACACTCAGCTTTTCTGATCAGCTAGTTTCTGAGTTACAGCACGCGAAACATATTGTCATAGCTTCTCCCATATATAACTTTAATATTCCCGCCGTATTAAAAGCTTGGATCGACTTAGTTGCACGTGCACGTTTAACGTTTAAATATACCCATAAAGGTCCCGTGGGATTATTAGCTGATAAAAAAGTCTATTTGGTTATTGCTTCAGGCGGAGTTGAAATTGGGAGTGACACAGACAGCGCTTCTCGCTATTTGAAACAAGTATTAGCTTTTATCGGACTAACCGAATTAACTTTGATCGATGCCTCAAAAGTCAATCTAGAAAACACTCCTGAAAAACCGACAACGGAAGAAGTAATAAACAATCTCATTTTAACTTCAGAGGTAAATTAACATGTCTGCTATTCGAGAAGTAGAAAACATTATTAATGGAGTAAAAGTATCTGATGGAGACGGTGTTCAGTTAACACGAATAATCGGTTCTCATCATTTAAATATGTTAGATCCTTTTTTATTATTTGACTACTTTGGTTCAAATAAACCTCAGGATTATATCGGCGGTTTTCCTCCACACCCGCATAGAGGTTTTGAAACAGTAACATATATGCTAGCTGGAAAAATGCGACATCAAGATAACGCAGGAAACACAGGCGTAATTGAAACAGGCGGTGTCCAATGGATGACAGCAGGAAAAGGAATTATCCATTCAGAAATGCCTGAACAAGAAAAAGGTTTACTGGCAGGTTTTCAACTTTGGATAAACTTACCAGCAAAACATAAAATGACAGTCCCTAAGTACCAAGAAAAAACATCAGCGGAAATTCCACAAGAAATCAGAAAAGATAAAACTTTAATTAAAGTGATTGCCGGAGTAACCAGCCAAGGCACTAAAGGCATTATTGAAAGTCAATTTGTACACCCCATTTATTGGGATATTCAACTGTCAGAACAAGGAGTATTTACTGAGCAAATTCCAGATGAACACAACTCATTTATTTATGTCATTCAGGGCCAAATAAGTATAGGTAACAAACAGATAGAAGTTTCAAGCGGACAAATAGCCGTGCTAACTCAAGGTAATATGATATCATTAGCGACCAAACAACCAACCCGCATACTATTGATAGCAGGCAAACCAATCAATGAACCTGTTGAAAGAGCAGGCCCATTTGTTATGAATACTCGAGATGAAATTTCTCAAGCATTTTCAGATTATCAAACTGGAAATTTTATTTAACTAGCTCATATAATATTATTCAGCATTAGCACTTTTAACTTTAAAAGCGTTAATGCTTTTTCAACTTCATTTAATATAAAAACTTACGCCCTGCAAAAAAAACAATTTCATAATTTTTTCTAAAAACTTCACTCTATTTTTTAACCACAAAAAAATAGCATAACAATTAAAAACACAAAAATACGAGAACCATTCCTCTCTATTTTTGTAATTATTCACACCTTAATATTTATTTGAGATAGAAGCGCTTTTGTTATTTTTTCGTGAAGCCATTGTGAGATTTTCGTGAAACTTTCCATCTAGTCTAACTTCAACTCAAACAACAAAAACAACAGAAACCAAAAACATCAAAACACCAAAAATCAGGAAAAAGAACATGACCAATTCAAAAACGAGTAGAAACAAATACTATACACCTAACAAATTCAAAGATTTTGAATTCAACAAGCCTGAAGCCATTATTAAAAAGAAAAATATAACTCATCATCCTAGCAACCATTCAGCAAGAAAAAACATATTATTAGAACCATGTTTTTTAAAAGAACCAATAAAAAAACTATCACATACAGAGCAGGTATTATTTGAAAAGTATGGCAAAGGAAAAACTCAAAACATACCATATCAATTGATTCACAAAGCATTTGAAAAGCAAGCAAAAAAACATCCAGGTCAAATTGCAGCAACTCACTTAGGTAATGCTATCACCTATGCAGAACTAAACAGACAGTCAAGTGATTTGGCATTATTGTTATTGGAACTTGGCGTTTCAAAAGGCGATAATGTTGCTTTGTTTTTACAACGTTCTATACCAATGCTAGTTGGCATGATTGCTATCCTTAAAGCCGGCGCCTGTTATGTACCTCAAGATGTCAACATTAGCCCAGAAAATCAATTAAAGCATATTATAGATATTGCTCAAATTGATATCATATTGACACTAGCCAATTTTAAAAATGAAATTTCTGTTTTAAACAATAAAAAATCAATTGCTATCGATGAGTTTATGACTAACTCATTATTACATCAAAATTCAAATTATCATAATACGTTTAACTTAGAACAAACAAGTTCTCCTAATGATAATTGCTTCTTACTTTTTACTTCAGGCACAACAGGAAAACCTAATGGTGTTCAGGTCACTCATAAAAACTTATGCAATATCGTTTTATCAAAACCAGGTTCACTTGGAATAAAAGAAGGCACTAAAGTTTCTCAAATTTTAAACATTGCATTTGACATGGCTGCTTGGGAAATTTGGGCATGCCTTGGACACGGAGGTACATTGATAATTAGAAATAAAAATATACAATCGGCAGTACAGTTTGCTGAAGTAGTCATTGCAACACCAACTATCTTAAGTAGATTAAATATCAATGACTGTCAGCAGGTAAGAGTAGCAGCCGTTGCAGGAGAGCCTTGTCCAAAACCGTTAGCCGATACATGGGGAAGCTTTTGTCATTTTTATAACTCATGCGGTCCAACAGAAACTACTATTGTTAATACCATGGGGTTATACCTGCCTGAAAATAATCAGTTAACAATCGGAAAGCCAACACCTAATAATACAGTATATATTTTAGATAAAAATAAAAAGCCTTGTAAAATAGGCGAAGTAGGTGAAATGTGGGCGGGAGGAGATTGTGTTTCAGCCGGTTATCTCAATAATGCTCAATTAAATGCTCAACGCTATTTTCCCGATCCTTTTTTAGGTAAAGGAAAAAGAATGTTTAAAACAGGAGATCTCGCTCGTTGGACAGAAAACGGAGAACTAGAACCGTTTGGTCGAATTGACGATCAAGTTAAAGTCCGCGGTTTTCGAGTCGAATTAGATTCGGTTTCATCACTATTAGAGTCAGTTTCACCTTGCAAAAAAGCACTCACCTTAAAGTTTGATGACAATAGCCTTGTCGCTTTCGTCACGCCTAAAACAGTCAACATTCAAAAAGCACTTGAAACGGTCGCCTCATCGCTACCTTACTACTGTGTTCCAAAATTAATTATTCCAATGGATGAGTTCCCAATGACTGATAGAGGAAAAATAGACAAACGAAAAATGTTAAAAACCGCTATCAAAGAGCAAGAAGAAAAAAATCAAAAAACATTAGGCGAGGATAAATAAAGTGAAAAGCAATATCATTATTGAGTCCACCCAAATCTATACTAATAAAAAAGAAAATAACGACAGACAACGTAAAGGCAATAATAAGTTAATAAGTATGCCACAAAAACCTTGGTTAAAGCGAGTTTGGAAAAAGCCAGTACTCATGCATTATCATCGTTTATTTGCTTTAGCTATCGTTGCTAACATCATCATATTAATGCAAAACATTGATATATTTTCAATTCGAGAAATAATTAACATTAAATTATCAACACTATCTACTTTAATTTTATTTAATTTATTTGTTGCAGTGATAATACGACAACATTACGTTATAAACTTTTTATTCTGGATTGCTACTAGCGTACCTAAAAGCTGGCCACTATCAGTGCGAGCCTTCTTTGGAAAAGTATACCACTTTGGTGGACTACATAGCGGTAGCGCAACCGCAGCAACATTTTGGTTTTTCTTATTTTCAATCAAAGTGTATCAAGAAAGCCTATTGTCACAATCTCATATACCATCAAGCCTTATTATATCAACATTTATCTTAAATGCCCTTCTCGTTTTATTAATCATCATGGCACTTCCTAAAATTCGCTCTCGCTTTCATAATCAATTCGAGATCGTTCACCGACTAGGCGGTTGGTCTGTATTATTATTATTTTGGTATCAAACGATTAGTTTTATTAAACTTGAAGATCCGGAAAAAAACTTATCGGCTTCCTTGCTATCCAGTATAGATTTCTGGGCATTATGCATAATCACATTAAGTATTCTTTTACCTTGGTTACGTTTAAGAAAGGTTCCTATCAAAATAGTTAAGCCCTCTGCACATGCAGCAATTACAGAATTTAATTATGGCGTCACGCCTTTTGCAGGCTCATCAACAGCTTTAAGCAGAAATCCATTATTTGAATGGCATTCATTTGCTAATGCTCCATCACCTGATAAAGAAGGTTTTCGTTTAGTTATTTCCAGAGCAGGAGATTGGACTGGACGCTTTATTGATGAACAACCATCACACATTTGGGTTAAAGGCATCCCCACAGCGGGCGTTGGAAATGTAGAACTTTTATTTAAAAAAGTTATTTGGGTTGCAACCGGGAGTGGAATAGGTCCCTGTTTGCCACATCTACTTTCTCAAAAAATTCCATCTAAACTAGTTTGGGTCACTCGTAATCCAAGAAAAACTTATGGTGACAATTTAGTTGAAGAGTTACTAAAAGTTCAACCTGATGCACTGATTTGGAACTCAGATGAAAAAGGTAAACCAGATATGGTAAAACTAGCCTATCAAGCAGCTAAAGAATTCGATGCAGAAGCGGTTATTTGTATTGCTAATCAAAAGTTAACCTGGAAAGTTGTCTACGGAATGGAGAGCAGAGGTATTCCTGCTTATGGTGCAATATGGGACTCATAACTAAAGGATTCACTCTTAATTCATTTTTTAATACCAAAGATTATGTGAGGATTTTATGACAATTAAAATAGAAAAAAATGGGCGAGTGATTATAGCTACGCTTAATCGTCCTAAAGCACTAAATGCTTTAAACAGTGAAGTAATGCACGAACTCGCATTACATTTAAAAAAATTCGATTCTGATGATGATATTGGCTGCTTTGTCATTAAAGGCAGCGAACGTGTGTTTGCAGCAGGTGCAGATATAAAAGAAATGGGAAACAAATCATTCTCAGATATGACTCGTGAAGATTTTTTTTCAGGCTGGTCAGATTTTACCGCATTAAAAACCCCTAAAATAGCCAGTGTTTCTGGTTACGCTTATGGTGGAGGATGCGAGTTGGCAATGATGTGTGACATTATTCTGGCCGGAGAGTCTGCTACATTTTCTCAACCTGAAATTAAGTTAGGCGTTATACCGGGCATTGGTGGCACACAACGTTTAAGTCATTTAGTTGGAAAAAGCAAAGCCATGGAAATGATCTTAACCGGTCGAATTATCAATGCATTTGAAGCAGAAAAAATGGGGTTAGTTTCTAGAGTTTATTCTGACACTGACTTATTCAAAGAAACTTTATCAACCGCACACACAATTGCATCTTACGGCAAAGCCGCCGTTATAGCAGCAAAGGAATGTGTTGACCGCTCGATGGAAATGAGTCTTGCTGAAGGAATATTATTTGAACGAAGAGTTTTTCATTCTCTATTTGCTACTCAAGATCAAAAGGAAGGAATGCAAGCCTTTATCGAAAAACGTTCTCCTATTTTTTCTAACCAATGAAAAATTAACTTTAAAATTAATCGACTAAAAAATAACTTAACACTAAGGATTAACCATGAAAAATATAATTTTAATTACTTTACTACTAGCAACATCTTTAGGATGCAAAGCCAACTCGAATATTTCAACAGAGCTTACTCTAGTTTCAGATCGTTTATTACGCGGATTTTCTTTAACAGATGAAGAACCTTCTTTAATTGGTAAAGCCGCTTATGGGCATGAATCTGGTTTTTACCTAGCAGGAGCAGGTTTCACTAACATACAAATAAATGGTACAAATGAGGCGCTGATTGATGCCGTTATTGGTTATAAAATTAGTGGTAATAAAGTTAATTGGGACTTTGGATATATCCGTCATATTTTCACAAAAACTGACGATGTTGATTCGGGTGAATGGTTTGTTGGTATGTTATTTAATGAGTATCAACTTCACTATTATGTCAATAATGATAATGATGAAAAATATATTGATTTTAATAGCGCCCATCAGTTATCAGAAAACTATAAACTGCACTTACATGCGGGACGATTAGACTCAGACAAATTTTCAGCCGTCGACTTTAATGACTACAGTATCGGTTTATCTCACAGTTTTAAGCACTTTAATTTGGGTTTAACCTATGCCTATAACGATAATAAACAAGCCTTGAAGGCTGTCGCCGGCTCTCATATAGTTTTAAGTCTATCTAAATTCTGGTAATAAAAAAGTGGTTAGCTAATGAAAGTTAGCTAACCGAATTATACTAAAATCAGCTCTCACTGATGCATTACTGACCTTTTTTTGATTCTTTAATGTAGGTTCTTGCCCTCGATGCTTTATTAATACAACTATCATAACGCTCAATAGTTTGCTGAAATTTTGCTGCACTTAATAACCCAACAGCTTTACTATAACTAACCGTTCCTGCAAACCCTTCACTTTTAGCAATATCTAATTCTTTCCAAGCAGCTTCTAGTTGAGAAGCACATGACTGACGACCAACCTGAGTGGCCGCACAACTCGTTAATAACACACTGACAGTTGTTACCATCAAGAATGTTCTTATATTACGACTCATCATTAAACCCTCTATTTCTCTACAAAAATCATTTGCATTATGTTTGTTTGGATTCACTATAGTTTACATGATAATAGTTTACATTCTGTGAACTATCTATTAATTGAATAAAATGTCTACTTAATGGAAAAGAGCCAATTATTAATTATTAGCGTATAAATTTTCGGTAGTTTGCTTCAATTTAGCTTCAGGTAAAAATTGATCAGAAATAGTTAAAATAGCGTGTAGATTATTTTTTAATTTATCAAGTTCAATCGAACCTGGGTTAATAGCCGTTTGTAATAAATGAATAGCCATATCAGCTAATAATATCCGTTGTTTTTCTAACCATAGTTCATCTCCCTTAGAGGCAGGGTGTGTTAAATAACTATTTTCAATAACACGATGTAGCTCCCAACTTGAGTTAATCAGTTGTTGCTTTTCTAAATCATTCATCACTTTATATTTACCAACCATTTACACGATGCCAAACATCTACAACTTCTGTAGAACCGTCAACAACATAATAGTGCTCATGCATTGCTCCTGTTGCGCAGGCATGATTTGGTAGAACTCGAAATAAGTTACCAATTGCGAAAGAGTCCCAATCCAGCTCTTCTTTTATTCGACTTAAGATAATACCATGTTCTTGATTAGTACTTGATACAAGCATATTGTCAATTGGTTTACCGCTTACATCACAAACGACTCCATACCCTTGATCAACCTTTTGCGAAGCAGTTCCTCTATCACGTGAAAGTGCAGTCCAACCAGCGTCAGTAATGACCCAACCTTTACTTTTTTGATGACCAATCACTGAAGTTAACACAGAAACAGCGATATCGTTTTTATCACAAACACCTAATCCAGCCATCACCAAATCATAGAACATAAAAACGCCTGCTCTAACTTCTGTTATGCCACTAAGTTCTTCAGCAAAACTAGCCGTTGGCGTTGAACCCACACTTACAATAGAACAAGGCAAACCATTTTTCTTTAAAATTTCTGCCGATTTGACAGCAATATCACGTTCTATTTTAGCTAACGCTCTTATCTCTTCTACCGATTGACATTGGTACGACTCTCCCGCATGAGTCAATACTCCGGCCAGGTTAATGCCTTCTTTATTATTGATAAAACTTCCGATATCTAACATAAGAGAATCATCAACTGTGATCCCAGAACGATGTCCATCGCAATCTAATTCAATTAAAGCGGGAATATCGATACCATGTAACAAACCTTTCTCAGCAACAAATTTCGCCTGTTCTAATGAATCAAGAATGACAGTAATATGAGCACCCTTTTTTATCAAGTCGACTATACGATCCAATTTAACGGGTGCAATACCAACCGCATAAATAATATCGTTAATACCATGACTAAAATAATATTCAGCTTCTTTTAATGTTGAGACAGTAATTCCACCTTTCTGCCCTTCTAACGCCATTGTAATAACATCGATATTTTTCGCTGTCTTTCCATGGGGCCTTAAATTAACGCCTAGTTTACTCAATCGTTCTTTGATATAAGCAATATTCTTTACAAGTTTTCTTTTATCCAAAACCAGACAAGGTGTTTCAATAGTAAAAAGATCCATTATTATTTCTCCCTCATCAGTGCTAAGGCCAATCAAATATTTATATTAATTAAATCATCCATAATGAATCGCATTATTTATTTTTTGAGTTTTCTATTGATTTCACCAATGCATCAACCTGTTTTTGGCAAGCTGCTTTTTCTTTTTTACTTTTTGATTCACAACTTTTGGGTTGACTATTGTGACTTAATGCACCTTCAGCAATTTCATAAGCACCGATTACTTCATTATTAAACTGCTTATCAGGCCCCATAAACAATGAGCAACTTGTTAATGATATAGTTAGACTTAAAAGCACCATTATTTTAAAACTATTAAATATGTTGTACATATTTCACCTATACGAAATTATTTTGAAAACTATAATATTTTGAAGGCTACCAGGGTTAGACTAGCAGCCAGATTTAAAAATTAAGTTATGCTATTTCACGTAAGGCTGCTATTCGCTTTTCAATAGGAGGATGGCTCATAAACCATTCTGCTCTAGATCTTTTACCTGCGATTCCGAATGCAGTCATTGTTCCTTCCAACTGACTCTCATGATTACCTTTTAATCGATTAAGTGCAGCGATCATTGCATGACTACCTTCCAATCGTGCAGCACCAGCATCTGCTCGGTATTCTCGTTGACGAGAAAACCACATAACAATAATGCTTGCTAATATGCCAAACACAATTTCCAACACAATAACTATACCATAATACGCAAAGCCACCGAGCCCGCCCCCCTGATTATTATTACCACGCAACGCACTGTTAATCACGCCGGCAATCGCTCGCGCCAGAAAAATCACAAAAGTATTAACAACACCTTGAATTAAAGTTAATGTAACCATATCACCATTGGCAACATGAGAAATTTCATGAGCCAAAACCGCTTCAACTTCCTGTTTTTCCATATGCCTTAACAAACCACTACTCACAGCAACTAAAGAATTATTACGACTCGCTCCTGTTGCAAAAGCATTCATTTCAGGGGAGTCATAAATAGCCACTTCAGGCATACCTACCCCAGCTTGTTTGGCTTGTCGTGCAACAGTATTGACTAACCAACGTTCAACTTCACTGTTTGGTTGATTAATAACCTGTGCACCAACAGAGTGTTTTGCGATTGTTTTGGAAAGTAACAATGATATAAAAGCCCCACCAAAACCAAAAACTGCAGCAAACAGCAATAAGCTGCCATAACTGCCGGGTTCCAAGCCAAGCATCGGGCCAAGTATGCTAAGTACAATGCTTAATACTACAATAATGGCGATATTAGTCGCTAAAAATAAAAATATTCTCTTCATCTCTCTCACTCATCAAGAAAAGTAACCAATTACTTCACAGAACAATATGTTGTTTAAGGCACTCGATTTCAAGTTTTGAATTCACCATTTAATGTAACAAAGTTTAAGTTAATAATCTTTGTACCAAAAAGCACTCTACAACCAATAGATAACTCATAAAATGGCTACCTAGTATTAATGGCTTTAGAAAAATTAGCAATATTTACTTACCCTGAATTTTAGACATAACATTAACAAAAACGACTTTATTATACATTATGAATAATAAAGCCGCTGTTATGTCTCATTGAATGATTTTCCTACAACGGTTTAGTGGATTACTGAACCCCATGAACAAGTTACTTATTATTTTAATCAGCAATAAAAAAGGCTCCTAATAGTAGGAGCCAAGGGACTAACAATGTGTAATAAAAACACTTATTTTTAATGAAGAATTTTTCCAAGATTAATTAACTGTGTTTCACCACTATTATCATCTACACCATCATTATCATTAACAATATAAACATCTCCATTAGCCATAACAGCAGAGCCTTCAACTTTTTCTGCCACTAACCCACCAGCTTGCTGTAAATCAGTAATTAAGCTTTTAACTAGCGACTTATCAACCACACTGTTTGCAACTGGAGATGATAAATCGATACGATATAAGCGCTTGATAACGGCGTCAGGTCCACCTTGATTATCACGTTCTAAAATCAAAAATTCACCATTTTCTAATGCCGTAATATCAGATAATCCAACCCAACCACCATTTTGTGATTCGGCCATGTCTAGAGGATAAAAAACAAATGACCAACTAGAATTAATAAGATCATAAATGCCGATCCGCGGATTAGTATCACCTTCCCATGCCCTCTGAAAAACGACATAAACTTTATTGCCATATTCAGCGACACCTTCAAAACCAAAACGAATCTGCTTATTGTTAATTGTTTCGGGTAAAGTAATAACACGTGTAATGACACCTTGCGAATCAATTTTAAATAGAAAATTCAATGAATTAATGGGGCGTCCCGAATCACCAACGCTACCACTACCTTCAGAAGCGACCCAAAAACCTCCATCAGCCGATTTGGCGATTCCTTCGGGATCGATATTGACTGTTTTATCATCGTTCAGCATGGCTTTTAAATCAGCACTATCAAAAACATTAATCCTGGTAGCATCATCAGCATCAACAGATTCATCCGCTAATATCACAGTTGAAATGCCAACAAAGATATCATTTGTATCTTTAATCGTCGTTTCTTTAATAATTTTTGCAGGCGCTTGACTCACATCAAGAGTGAAAATTCGGTTCGATTGGTAGAAACTATCTTCTACAGAATATAGTATATGCTCATCAACAGGATCAGCCGAAAGACCTGATAAGGCTCCCCAAGAGATGGGCGTACCATTGGTGCGATAAACTGACTTAATCGTTGGATAGGTTGCTTCATGGTGCTGGTAACGATAAATGTTAATTGTAGAACGCAACTTGTCACCACGGCTATCTTCCTCACTTGCCACAACAAGTAAATTGCGCGAAGGAATTGATAACCCACCTTCTGGACCTGCTGCTGCAGGTAATACCTGTTTGAATATAGGCTTTTTAGGATCAGCCACATCATAAACAAAAACCAAACTAGAACGTTCTGAATTAACAAACAAATAACGATCTACACCATAAATTCCAACCTCTACATTTTCTGGTTCATTACCCTTATTGCCTGAACGCTTATCAGGATAATGTCCAAATTGTGCAGCCATATGATCTAACTCCGCACCAGAAGACCAGACAACTTCTCCTTTAGTATTAAATATCGTAAATCCGCGACTTCCCCCATTAAGATCACCTTCATCAGCGGTAGCAAAATAATCACGGTTAATCCAACTCACGCCATCAGGTTCACGGGTAATCCCTGTTAACGACTCCACTTGATCAATTTTTAACAGCTTACCTTCAGTTGCATCAATTTGCGACAAATCTACAGAACCAGCAGAAAAATGCTCAACAATACTACCATCGGTTAAGTCAACTAATACAATATGGTTGTTTTCCTGTAACGTAACAACAGCAATATTATTAGCATTTATGTCAACATATTCAGGCTCTGGATCACTTGAATATAGACTAGCTATTCCTGTTAAATCTACAGTTGATGAAGACCATTGAGAAGGATCTGTATTGCTAGTATCAATCACAACTAAAGAGCCAGCCGGTAATTGTGGAGGCGTACCATCACTTAAATCTTCATCTCTTTCATTTTCAATAACAACAGCCGCATAATTACCATCCGGACTCACAGCAATTGAATCAGGTTGTCCGCCTAAGGCAATACTTGTCACTAGAGTTTGTGAACCAATATTAATTACAACTAACTCACCGCTCACATTAATAAAGTCTGTTGATGTATTAACAGCAACCAATGCGTAATCATCCTTAACAGCAACAGACGTCGGCTCACCAGAAAGTGCAACGCTCCCTAAACCAACTGGTGAATCAGGGTTGTTAATATCAACAAAACCTACTTTTTCTGTGGGACTATCGGTATAAATTAAGATTCTTCCATCACTACTGGCTGCAACAATTTCAGCAGCGGTTTCAGTCTCTGTATCGCAATTAATATCGATTTGTGAGCAAACGGGAAAAGAAGCTATTCTTATAAAGTTTTGCACAGTATTGAGCCGCGATTGCGAACATAAATAAGAAGTTTGTTTGATTTCAGAGGTATCGAGTTCACCATTGGCATTGTTATCAATCCCTGTATCTAACCGAGTCCCTCCTTTAAAGCATTGTTCGTTACCCGATAATAAAATAGTTTGAACAACTAAACTGTTTTTTCCATCAACACCGCTATCGCCATTAGTTCCATCTTTACCATCATCCACACATCCCGCCAATATTACGGCAGACATGACCGCTGGAATAATCCCAAAGCCATTTTTTATAAACTTCATATTCTTTACCCAATCATTATCTCAAAACAGTGATTCTTAACTGAGTAGATGACAAGTGTCTGACAACTTTATGACAAAAAAGTGAAGGCTTATTTTTAATAAATTTTCCATGTGCACTCAATCACTGTTAATATAAGCTTTCAGTTTTAACAATATTGATATCTTTCTTACTCGAAAATACCCCATGAGTGATCTTTTTACCTTAGCCCGTCCTGAACAAGAAGAAATCTACCCTGAAACATTTCTTTTATCTAATTTTGTTAATTCTCAACAACTCTTAAGCTATATCCCATCGATTACTCAACAAGCCCCTTTCAGAAAGATGCTAACGCCCAATGGACACTATACGAATATTGCAATGACAAGTTGTGGTGATTACGGCTGGGTATCTGACCTAAAGGGTTATCGATATTCTGCAACTGATCCAGAGACTCAAAAACCTTGGCCGAAAATACCTGAGTACTTAAACCAGATAGCCTTACAAGCATCAAAAAAAATTGGTTATACAGATTTTATTCCTGATACCTGTTTAATTAACCATTATGTGATTGGCTCTAAATTAGGATCACACCAAGATAAAAATGAAAAAAACTTTCGTTGGCCTATTATATCAATCTCATTAGGACTTAATGCTATTTTTCAAATATTTGGCCAACAACGAAGTGGTCCATCCACTAATGTACCCTTATATGATGGTGATGTGATGGTTTGGGGAGGAAAATCACGCTTAATCTATCATGGTGTTAAAACATTAAAAGCAGATCCTTATAATCCTAACCTCAACTACCGAATTAATCTTACTTTCAGAAAATGTATGTAAGCAACTGCATCACGATAAAATCAGTCTATTAGTCAGAATAATCAAACGTTATTAGTAGTTTAAAATTAATAAAAAATTGGACTATAGTAAATGAGTAGTCTACCTTATAAATGGGGAATTAGCGCAAAGTCACCCTGAATTACACAGTTAATATTAATCATTCGAATAACTTAATTATCCATTTATAGTTGGTCGAAAATCGACCTCAGTCGTTTCTTAGCGTTAGTGTCTACAATGGTATGGTATTGCATTGACAATTACTAACTATCAATAGTTAAACACCAATTATTGACAGGGAAAGATTATGAATAAAAAAGAGCCAATAAAACCTAAATCAGTAAAAAAAACTAAAAGCACCGAAGCATTAGACAAATTAACCAATATTCGTGAGTTGCTATTTGGCGAACAAGTTGATGAATTAAAATCTGTTATAGAGTCTCATAACCAATCCCTTAGTCAACGCATACATGAATTAGAATGTTCTGTAAAAAAATCTAATAAACAATTTGAGAAAAATATTCAAAAAAACTTTGACGAATTAAAAGATATAATTGAGAACAATCGCTTAGAACATATTAGTCAAGAGAGCATATTAGATGAAACAATTGTTTCTGTTAATAAAACATTACAAAAGTTTCAACAACAAACAGAATCAGATATTGCGGAGGTGCAATCAGATTTAAATGACTCATCTAAATCACTTTATAGCACGCTTGAAAAAGAGATAAAAATCCTCTCGCAAAAAATTGATCAAAGTGCCCAAGAACTCAGAGAAAATAAAGCCGATAGAAAAACCCTAGCCAGTCTACTCGAAAGTATGGCGGTTAACCTGAATCAAAACTAGGCTAAATCATGACGAAGGATCACCCCCAAAATAAAGCGAGTGAAAAAGCAACCATTGATAAAGATTATCAACGACTTCGTACACTTATACTCGGCGATAACTATGAAAAAACCATCAAGGAAATAACAGAAAAAGGCGATATACAGTGGTTAACTGATATTATTGGTGAAGCATTTCATCAGCGTAATCAGCAAGACGATAGCTTAAGTCGTCAGATGACCCCAATGGTTGAATCTGCAATAGAAGAATCGATAAAAAGTAACCCTCGACGAATTACTAATGTTATTTTTCCAATAATGGGCCCTGCTGTTAGAAAAGCAGTAGCCAATGCTTTAGCTGACATGGTGTATTCTCTAAACCATATTCTTCAACAAAGTCTCACAGCTCGCTCACTCATTTGGCGAATAAAAGCTTGGCGTTCTAACATATCTTATGGACAATATGTTTTACTACAAAATATTCAATACCGAGTAGAACAAATATTTTTAATACACCGTGAAACCGGACTACTATTAAACTCAACCAGTGCCAGTGGCATAAGTCATCAAGATCCAGATCTTGTTTCTGCAATGTTAAGTGCCATTTCAGACTTTATCAATGACTCATTTCAGCAAGAACAAACACTCAATGTTATTCAGTTTGGCGAACTCAGCTTGTTGATAGAGTCAGGGCCATTTGCGGTATTGGCATTTGCAGTTAGAGGAAACACGGGAAAAGAGGTAAAACAATGTTTAATAGAAACACTTGAAAATATACATAAAGACTTTTCGCATGAACTAGAAAACTTTAATGGAAACACAAAAGATTTAGCGGCTTGTGAGCCAACGCTAAACGACGCATTAATTCAACAATTTAATCAACCTGAACGTTCAAAACCTTGGGGAGTCTTAGTATTATTAACACTGTTCGCTCTTCTATTCATACAACTTGGGTATGTCAAATGGCAAAAAGATAGAGAAATAAACAATCATATAGCAATAATAAAAAAAGAGCCTGGTTATCAATACCTAGCTCATAAAACATTAAAGGATAAAGTGTTAATTAATGTATTACGCTCTCCTAGCTCAATCACAACTAAACAATTAAAAAGCAAACTCAGTATTGAAAAAACAGCCATTAGTATTATTACAAAAACAGCAATTATGGAAGATCCACAATTATTTATTCCTATCCTACAACAAAAATATGGCTCCTTAGAAAAAAATCGTTTTTCTTCTCAAAAAAATGAGCTAGTAATACAGGGAAACATTCACCTGAACACGCTAGAAAAACTAAAAAAAGATCCAATTACACAATCACTTTTTTCATCTGTTAATATAGGTAACGCTACGATTCTTATCAATGAAAGCAAACAAGCAAAGTATAAAAATCAAATCACTCAATTAATTCAAAAAACTAACAATCAATCAGTTTACTTCAAAGTCGCTTCAGATATATTAAAAGACTCCAGCTTACCAGTACTCAATCAAATCATTAGCAATATAAAAATGATTGAAAAGCTTCAATCTTCAGCAGGTATAAAAATGATACAGATTGGAATTATTGGTGTAGCCGATCAACAAGGAGGAAAACTGATTAATCAAGAGTTGAGTGAAAAAAGAGCTCTCCTAGTAGAATCTATATTAAAATCTAATAATATTAATCATGAACTAATTGTTAGTTGGGGAGTTGGCGCTAAAGATCTCGATAGTGTGCCCAATCATATGCAACGTAGAGTTAACATTCAAATATTATATTCAGAATTAGCGGAGGAAAACCATGATAAATAAGAAGGTATGTATGGTTGGCGCTTTTGCTGTGGGAAAAACGAGTTTAGTCAAACAGTATGTGGATAGTATTTTTAATGAAAAATATCATACAACTATTGGTGTAAAAATAGACAAACGACAGCTATTAATCAATGATAATAAAGTTCAACTGATGATTTGGGACATAGAAGGTGTTGATATTTTTACCGATTTAAAGTCATCTTATTTAAGAGGCGCTAGCGGTGTTATTATCGTGACTGATGGCACTCGACCTAATACACTAGAGGTTGCTCAACAGCTTAAAGTACAAATTGAAAAATCAACTAAACATTGCCAAGTTATATTATTAATTAACAAAAATGATCTTAAACAAGAATGGACGTTCTCAGATGAAAAAGTTAAAGCCTTAAAAATCAATAAAAACAATATATTTACTACTAGTGCAAAATCAGGAAACAATGTAGATAAAGCCTTTTATAGAATAGCAGAGCTTATGTTACAGGAGTAGCTTTACAGTGAACAATAAAAACAAAAAGGAACACTTCTTCTCTCAGTTAGATAAAGAACGGTTACTCAACGTCATTTTAAGACAACTTAATATTACGGCATTGGTACTCTCTGATGATAATCAGTTTTATCCACTACATTATCCTCCTAAATGGTTTCAATCTCTTTATTTAAAAAAAACAACACAAGCATTCACTCTTCATCAAAGTATTAATATTGGAGAACACTTTCCTTTTATTGAAAACTTTTTATATGATGCAGAAATAGTTTGGAATAAAAAAAACAATGGTCATGTTCGTTCCGGATTATGGACAGAAACCATTAGCGAAATTGAAGAGCTATATTTAGAAGCCGTTGCAATTTGTGTAGACAATACAGCTATATTACTAATTGTTAATGAAACGACTAACTTTGACTTACGCCATAAGGTTTTTCAAAATGCTAGAAACCTCGCATTAAAAAATGAAAAGCTTGAATATTCTATATTAAGCCATCAACGTGAACTTCATAAAGATCTAGAGGTTTTTTATCAGCAGAACACTCCAGAAAAAGAAATCATTGATAACATAGAAAAAGAGAGCTGCGCCGTTATGGTCTGCAAAGAAGATGGTAGCGTAGAAATTTATAACAAAGCACTTATTGACATCTATTCTTTTTCACAAGAAGCAGACATAGAAAAAAAATCTCTTTTAAATAAATGGACTCAAGAAGCGGAACGTCAATATCCTGAAATTGGCCGAGTACTCAGCAGTGGTAACTATTGGGAAGGTGAGTTTGAAACAAGCGATAACGACAACCAAAAAAAGTGGGTTAGATTAATTATTGCACCAATACTCGATGAGCATCAAAATTTGTCTCGTTATATTTGCGTTGCAAATGATATCAGTGAACTTCGCTTTTCTACAGAAGAACTGGAAAGAATTTCACAAATAGATGCAACAACCCGATTACCTAACAGAAGAAATTTTTGGCGCTATTTATCCGACACGATACAAAAAGCCAAAGCAAGTAACGAACAAGTTGCACTATTATATATCGATCTAGATCACTTTAAGCAGGTAAACGATGATTTAGGACCTCGTCAAGCTGATTTTTTACTAACAACGGTTGCCAACCGTCTTAAGCGTTGTTTAAAACAAAAAGATTATGTCGCTAATTTAGGTGGTGACGAATTTGTTGTTGTTATTAATAACTTCTCTAATAATAAATCCTTAACTAAAATAGCACAAAGGCTCAACGATAATATTTATCGCGATGTTTCATTTAATGACTTTATTTTAAATGTTAGCGCCAGTATTGGAATTGCGATTTATCCTCAGCACGGCTTATCATCACGTCAGTTAGTCAAAAATGCTGACTATGCGATGTACCATGCTAAAGAAATGGGTAGAAATCAATTTCAATTTGCAGGCCCAGATAGCAAAGGAAAAATCATTCAAAAACTACATATTGAACAGGGGTTAAAAAGTGCTTTAGTTAATAATGAATTTGAATTGCTTTATCAACCACAAATTTGTATTGGTGAAATTAGTGAGCATAGAATAGAAGCCTTGATCCGTTGGCACCATCCAAAACAAGGGCTAATGACACCCGCTGACTTTATTTCTATTGCAGAAGAGTCCGGACTCATTATTGAAATTGGTCAATGGGTTTTATCAACAGCCTGTGAACAAATCGAACGTTTAAACACTCAAGGAATTAATGCTAAAGTATCAATTAATGTTTCCCCCAAACAATTTAAGTACTCCAATTTAACTAACGATGTTAAACTCGCTTTGAATAGTTACTCTATTCCACCAGAACAACTCGAATTAGAAGTTACTGAGAGCCTGTTTTTGGAAGATATGAATAATGTCATCTTACAATTAAAGCAATTGCAAAAGCTTGGAGTATCAATCTCATTAGACGATTTTGGTACGGGTTACTCTTCATTAAGTTACCTCAAAAAATTACCTGTTGATATTTTAAAAATTGATCGCAGTTTTATCCATGAGTTGCCACATAATCAACAAAGCAGCACTATTGTGAAATCCATTATCAGTATGGCTCATCAACTTTCTATTCGGGTTATTGCAGAAGGCATTGAAAATCATAATCAACTTGAATATTTACGTAAACATCAATGCGACTTTGTTCAAGGTTTTTTATTTCATGCACCACTTAATTCAAAAGACTTAATTGCTCTTTATCAATCATTTTCAATTCCATAGTGTAAAAATTATTATCCCTTATGATTATCAGCAGTTCGTTTCTCTCCCCATTGACGCAACGCTTTGGTGTATCTTGATATTTTGTGATGACTAATAAAGCGCTGCTCTAATGAATAATTGAACCAAGGCTCTTTTGCCCACAACACCACCTTTTGATAAATACTTAAACTGTAACGCAACTTCACTTCTGTACCAATATAAATAATTCGACTGGGATAACCAATTTGATCCATTTTAGCCATATCTCTTAATAAGAGAGCTATTTCTTTTTGTTTTTTTGTACCAATAAAACCAAGTAATCTTGATAAATAATGCCAGATAAAACCTAATGCATGCACCATTGCAGGATTAGGCAATAATGGAACAGGATCACGAGCATTAACAATACGATAGATTGGTGTTTTTATATCATCTTGAAAGCTTGGTAAACTCACAGCAGGAGCACCAAATGTATAAGTACCACCACAAGAACAATGTGAATAAAACTTTGTTGCTAAATTAGCCAAAGCCCCTCCAAGACTATGCCCTCCAATGAACAATTGACAAGTAGCAACTTTTTCTAACGCTTCGCTCACTCTTGGGTGTACATCGATAAACTGTTGCCAAAATCCTGAATGAACTTTGGTTTTGATTTGATTAAGTTCAACATCGATTAATTTAGCAGAAATATCTGCTTTAATATCACCAAAACTCTCTGTTCCTCGATATATCAGATAAGCTGTCTGACCTCTTTTAGCAAGAAAAGCCTGAGTTTCATTTTCATTAAAGACATCAATTAATTCAAAGCCATGAGCTTCTAAAATACTTTGAAATGCTTGTCGAGCAGCTTCCAACCCTACACGATGGCCACCTAATAGGGAATCAGCAACTTTCTCAATTTTTTGAAATGTTGCTTTATTTTCAACAAAGCTCTCGACAATTTTTAAAAACTTTGTTATTTGATGCCCTCCCTCAAAAGGAAAGTAAGCTAAGCGAGAAAGTTCCGCCATTAACCATGCTTGTCGATCACTGAATGCAGCTCTATAGGTTGGAGGTGTCATTAAACCTTTTGATTGGAAGTACTTATTGCTATCATCTAACAAAGGTGATTTAGCGAGTATGTCTTTATCATTATTCATTATCTTCTCCTTGATTTGATTTCTTCATAGTAGTATTCAAAGACTTTGTAATCAAGTAATTATATTACCTATCAACATTCATATAACACTCACTAAAAAATAGTTTTCTTCCAATGTTTATTCCTTTTCCCTTCCCTCAAGAAACTGTGGAAGCTCATCACTAATTGAAAACCAATTGGCTTTATAGTCAACATAAATATGTGCATCAGGGCGTTCTTCAATCTCAGAATCTAAAGTCCCTAGTGTAAACTCAACCACATTGCCATCAGAGTTTTTCTCTTCAAATGTCATACTCGAACCACAATGCTGACAAAATTGACGTTTACTACCATTACTTGCAATGTAACTCTTTAATTGATCTTCACCTTTTAACCATTCAAAGTTTTTTTTCGCTGCAACCCCAAAAGTTGCAAAAGCCGCACCGTGAAATTTTCGACACATTGAACAATGACAATGCCCCATTTGTTGATTTATATGAGTCACTCGATACTGAATAGCACCACAAAGACATTGCCCTTGATAAAATTGTTTTTGTTCGATAGTCATACTTAACTAGCCTCATTCATCTTTCATATTAATTGTATCAACAGGTTGTTTTTTTCTTCAAACGACAATGACATAAGTAACATCTATTAATGCTTATTATAAAATAAACCATGTAACGTCAGCTTAAATGCTGCCACTTAGTAATAGAAATAATTATCTGCTATTTCTATTTAACTATGCCATTATAGTGCTGGAGAATTGGGCAGTTTCCGTAATAATTTTTATATTAAGGTTTTAATTGCAGTGGGTAACAAGAGTATCACTGTCCCAAAATTATACCATCCAATGTACTTTCTTTTACTTATACATAAATAAATGTCTTGTTTATTGATTAGTTAAAGCAGGTATCAACTCAAAAAGACGCTCTGATATATCTGGGATCTGTTTTTTCACAAAAGAATCAGTAAGGTGTTGGTGATCGCGAAAAATAATTGTTCCGTCTGCTGTTTTTGCTTGACATAACTGTTTAGGACAGACTAAATCATTAAGTGATAATAAGTGTATATTTGAGTATTTTTTTACTGTGCTTTTCAAGTAATTTTCAATGTTTTGAATCATAGGACTTGAAATAACTTCTTCGCAAAGAGTACTATCTACAATTTCTTGCATGTCCATTGTTTCATACTGTTTGACTAAACATCCTGGTGCATTAAATGAAAGACTTGGTGTACCAGGAATGATAATCACTTGATTGGCTATAGTTGATAATCGATCAAAAATACGTTTTGAACCATTAAGCCACTGTTTTTCTGTAAAATTATAAGTCGCTGAACTTCCGGTTATTATTACATCCGGTTGATAAGATGAAAGTAGATTAAGTATTTTATTTCGCCATTGTGTACATATATCAAAATTTTTACCAATTCGTTCATAAAATATATCTTCATCAACCATAGGACAGGCTGATTTAGTAAATACAATAATTTGCCATTCAGGCTTTTTAAATATCTCTGGTAAAGCAGAAAACCATTGCGCTAATACACTATCGCCTAATAGAATAACTGTTTTTTCAGCATCTTTAGGCCCAAAAGCGCAAGGACGAACTTCAGCATCAAGATACCAAGTATCACAGTTGTATGGGTAAATAATCGGTGCGTCCATTTTAGCGGCTATTGCTTTTTTAATGGGTTCTCTATTGTCATTTTCTGATTGATAAGTGAGGTATTTTGTTAAACCTAATAGAGTAATGCTGATAAAAATTACTGATACTAAAATAGTAATAGGAGCCGAATACCTACTCAATGCTCCTTTCCAAAATGGCAGTTCTATTAAGCGATAGCTCATCATAGAAAGTAGTAGTGAAATTAACAATAGAATGATGATGTTGGTTTTTTCTATCCCAATAGAAAAGCCCAATATTAAGACTGGCCAGTGCCAGAGATATAATGAATATGAACGATTACCAATCCATGTTAATAAGGAAGAAGCTAATAACTTATTAATAGAATTTTGTTTATCAGATTTTTTGTTAGCAATGATTAAAGCGGTACCGAAAGAGGGAAGCAAAGCCCAGAAGCCGGGATAAACTAATTCAGAGTGCATGAATATTGCACTTCCAAATATGAGTACCAAACCGATATAGGTATAGAGTGGCTGGTGGTTGCCGGATTGATGAGTTTTTTGTTGCCAAAGATAACCCCCCGCACCGAGAGAAAACTGCCAGATGCGCGAAGGCATTAAGTAAAAAGACCACAATGGTTGAGTGTAAGACCAATAAAGTGATAACGCTAAGCTGCTCGTTGCAATCATACCCAGCGCAATCAGTAAAGTATTTTCTTTAGATATTGAAGATGTTTTTACCCAAGACATAACAGCTAAAATAAACATTGGCCAAATGAGATAAAACTGCTCTTCAATACTTAATGACCAAGTATGTAAAAATAAATCCTTTGTTTGCAAATCAGAAAAATAATCTTTATTAGAAAACGCAAAAAATAAATTACTAGTCCAAGTGGCTGAGTAATACAATGACTGGCTTTGCTCATTCACTTCATAACTAGAAATAATCATTGGAGCCAAAAAACAGATACAACAAATCATAAATAACAGTGCTGGTAACAGTCGTCTTAACCTTCTTGCTAAAAATTGAAGAAAACGAATGGTTTCTGTTTTTTGATACTCTTGATAAAGAAGCCCAGTGATTAAATAACCAGAAAGAACAAAAAAGACATCAACACCAATAAAGCCTCCCGCAAAGAAAGAAAAGTTTGCATGGGCTAATATGACCAACAAAATAGCAATAGCCCGCAATCCTTGAATATCAGGGCGAAATGAAAGTTGAATTGCTGTTGACATTAATTAACTTTGACCATTCTTTATTTTGTATAAAGATACATTAATTCCTTAAGTTATTAAAATAGATTTCATTTTTTCTTTAATATTTTTAGCCATTTGTGCGGTAGTTAAAATATTTATAATTAAGGCTACGGTTTTAAATAATTTCCATGATGGTAAAAAAACCTCGATTATCCGAGAAGGTGTTTCATCGAGGTTCTTTATTTTAGTTCTTTAATAAAAACTAGGGCTTATTTTTTTTGATACCTTCAATTAAGGCAATAAGTATACCTAAAAAGAAAATACATAAAGCACTTATTCCAATTATCCTAAGTTTGCTTCTATATAATCCATCAAAAAAGTAATAGTCTAGGGCGGCAAGTGCTAATGTACAAAATAACAATAGCAAAGTGCCATTTGTAATCTTTTTTAACAAGCTATAAATATTTTGTTTATCCATTTTGGTTAATTACATCCGCATTCAGAATCTTTACCTGCATATACACCTGCTAGCAAATTCTCTATTCCAGCTCCAACGCCAGCACTAACATTTGTTCTAAGAGCTGCGTTCGTATCAATAACTTTAGGATCTAAAACTCCCATACGTTCACCTATTCTACCGAAAAAACCTCTTTTAACGCGAGTGAATTTGTGTGGAATATATGTTTTAGCTATTCTTCCGTAGACTCCACCAATGACCGCGAACCCTCCGTTGATTAAAATGGGGTTTTCCCATATTGTTGTCTATTATCGCAGACTTTGCAGTGTATTCATTAATTCTTCCGCCGCCCAGTTTTTTGGCATCAATTCCTGCGCTGATATTGATAGAGAAAAAGCACCTTCCATAAACGCCAAAACAAAAGCAACTTTATTATCAAGCACACTTTCACTTAACTCACATCCTAAATAATCACTTAATAATTCTTTTAAAACTGATTGCTGTGCTTTTAATGCTAACAAAAAAGCCTCCTTCACTTCTGGTTGCCTAACCGCTTCAGCAGCAATCATTACCCAAGCTGCAACCGCACTATCATTTGAGCCTTCTCCCAAGGCCAGTCTTGCATTGATAAAAGCTTTTAATCTTAGCTCAGCAGTCGTTGCGTGTTCACAAAATCCCAGATAACGCAACTCTAGAATACGGGCTAACTCTTCCACCGCCGCCAACAATATTTTTTGTTTCGATTCAAAGTGATAGTGAATCAAACCTGATGACAAACCTGCTGCCTGAGCGATTACTTGGATTGACGCCCCCTCATAGCCTTGTTCGGCCATAACTTGCATCATTGCCTGAACGATTTGAGCCCTTCTTTGTAATTTATTAGATGGCCTTCCCATACTACTCTCAATTTTTTCTTATCGATAAATACATCATAACCTTTATTTGGTTAAATAACCAAATAACTTGACAAAAACAATTATCACAGATAACCTAAACTTTAATTGGTTAATCAACCAAATTAAAAAGAGGTACTATAATGGAATTAAACCAGTCTCAAATAAGCAGCAACACATATTCACAACAATCAAAAGCGGTCTACGCCTTTTCCGCGGATCCTATTACCAATGGGCATATCAATTTAGTGACAAGAATTAGTGATAGCTTTCAACAAGTTATTGTCGGTATAGGACGCAATCCGCTAAAATCTTATTTATTTTCCTTAGAAGAACGGTTGTCTTTAGCCAAAAAAGCACTACAACATTTACCAAATGTTAGAGTAGTATCTTTTCGAGGCATGGTCGTTGATTTTGCTTGTGAACAAGGCGCTAACATCATTGTTAAAGGTATACGCAATGCTACCGATTTTGATTATGAACAAACTCATCACCAAGTTGGAGTCAGTCAACAAGCAGGAATAGACACACACATTTTATTCGCCGACCCAACACTAGCTCACGTTAGTTCAAGTGCCGTCAAAGCAATTCAAATAGAGCATGGTACACTTGAAAAATATGTGCCTTTAGTGGTTAAATCAGCTCTAGAGGCCAAAATATCTAAACAGTTGATAGTTGGTATAACAGGTGAAATTGCATCAGGCAAATCAACCTTATGTGAACAATTAGTTGAAACAGCAAATGATATTAATATTCCAATCCATCATATTGATTTAGATTCTATTGGTCACGAATTGCTTCAGGCTAATCATTCACCACTTCACCAAAAAACATCACAAGCGGTAATTGATAAGTTTGGTGAAGATATATGCATCGATGGCGTTATATGTCGCAAAAAACTCGCAAAAAAAATATTTTTCAATTCAAATTATCTAAATCAGTTAAACACTATCTTGCTCAACCCCGTAAAGGTTCTAATTCGAAAGAAAATCTACGGGAAAAAAGGTCTCATTTTAATTAATGGTGCACTTTTAGCCGAAGCGGAACTATTATCTATTTGTAATAATCAATTAATACTAATTGACGTACCCTCAAACATTCAACTTAAACGATTAAAAAAACGTGGTTACTCCAGTGAAGAAATAACAAATCGGCAAACATCACAATATTCGTTTACTCAAAAAAAAATATCAATAGAAAAATCTATTACAGCAGCACAGCATGGCAAGCTTTGGATAAAAAACACTTTAGCTTTAGAAACTAAAAAGCAAATAATTGAGTTATTAAAAAGCATTATTAATGAGTCGAATGCCAAACAACTTTTTAACATACAAGAACAAGGGGATATCAAACAATGTTAACCCAAAAATTAAACCAGCGCTTTATTAATTTAATCAATCAATATTCACAATCAAATATTGAAAACAGTTCATTAAACTCAACAATAATACATACTATTTTTAATTACTACACAGAATCTCACCGAAAATATCATAACTTAAATCATCTTGAACAAATGTTTAAAGCATTAGAAAAATGCCCTGTCAATAATTGTATCATGCAATGGTCAACCTGGTTTCATGACATAATTTATCAACCCGGCTCTAGCCATAATGAAGAAAAAAGTGCCGCGTTAGCTAAAAAGATAATGTGCACATTAAATATTCCACAGAATGAAATTAACCAGACTATTCATATGATATTAGCGACCAAAGCACATCACAGCAATAGTAATGATCAAGCACTCCTCCTGTTTCTTGACACTGACATGTCAATATTAGGAGCTAATAAAGATAACTACCAAAAATATATCAAAGCCATTAGAATAGAGCACCAACATATACCAGACTTAATATTTTATCCAGCAAGAAAAAGATTTTTGAATAAAACATTAGAAAGAGAAAATATTTTTTTAACTCAATATTTTAGAGACAAATATGAAGATAATGCTAGGGGAAATATTAAACTTGAATTAAAAAACATTTAGAAAAATCAAAAACAAATGGCTATTTACTCATGCTATTAGTTTTTCTTAGTCATCATTATTTGTGTATACTAATCGCTTGTTCTTAATTATTTAACATGCATAATAACGCAATCAACGATATCTCAAGGCATTATCATTAATTATAAAGAGTCGACAACAAAACCGAAACATCCTTTAATTAATATTTGTGACCACTTAAGAACAATGATAATCTAACTTAAAATAACTAAATAACCACTGTACAAATGAAATTAAAAATTAACATCATCGATGCATTTACCGACTCTGTCTTTAAAGGAAACCCAGCAGCAGTTATACTTCTAGAAGATTGGTTAACAGAAGAACAGATGCAATCAATAGCTAGTGAAAATAATTTATCAGAAACTGCATTTGCTAAAAAAACAAAAGAGAACACATTTAAAATAAGATGGTTTTCTCCTATAACAGAAATAGCATTTTGCGGTCATGCGACATTGGCCACTGCCTTTGTTATTTTTAATCAAACCTCTGATATTAACGAAATTATTTTTGAAACCAATAGTGTTGGTAATTTAATTATTCATAAAGAGAATAAGAATATTCAAATGAGTTTTCCTAATAGAGCGCCTCAAAAGCTACTGCATTATCCCAATCAACTTATCCAAGGTTTATCGATTAAACCACTTGAAGTCTGGCAAAATGAACAGGCTTATTTTGTCATTTATAATTCAGAAAATGATGTACTAGAAGTTAAGCAAAATTCTGAGCAGCTTAAAGCACTTTTCCCCTATGATGTTGTTGTCACTGCTTCTTCTCAGAAGTACGACTTTGTATCACGTTATTTCTGGCCGGCGAATGGCGGAGATGAAGATCCAGTCACTGGCTCAATTCATGCCGGATTAGCACCATTTTGGGCAGATAGATTAAATAAAACTGAGCTGCTAGCCTATCAAGCCTCTAAGCGTGGTGGTTTAGTCAAGTGTCAAATACTTCAAAATAGAATACTAATATCAGGTACTGCTGTTGAATATTTAGACGGCTGGATCAATATATAATTTTTATTAAATCACCATAGAGTAATCACTTGAAAAAACTTAAAATTTTGAGCGTAATACTAACCATCATTTATTTATTAGTGGCTGCTTTATTATTTCTATTTCAAAGAAGTTTGCTTTATTTTCCCAGTTCAAAATACCAGCACAACTTCAATATTGAGAAGTTTTATCATCAAGAAGCGACTATTGAAGTAATCGTTTTAAACCCCAACAATGAAAAATCTATACTTTATTTTGGAGGAAATGCTGAATCAGTCGTTAATAATGCGGATCAATTTTCTAAGATATTTCCATCTCATACCGTTTATTTAGTCAACTATAGAGGTTATGCTGGCAGTACAGGTAATCCTAGTGAAAAAGCGCTTTTTGCCGATGCTCAGCTAATTTTTGATAATATTAAACCAAAACACTCAACAGTTTCTGTTATGGGTCGAAGTTTAGGAAGTGGCGTGGCAGTATTTCTAGCCTCTACTAGAAAAATCAGCAAAATGGTACTTGTTACCCCTTATGATAGTATTCAACAAGTAGCGCAAGAACGATATCCTATTTTTCCGACAAATATCTTGTTAAAAGATCATTTCGATTCTATTAGTCGAGTTAAAAAAATAACAGCGACTACTTTAATTATATTAGCAGAACATGACAAAGTCATATCCAAAGATCGCTCTAAAAAACTAATAGACGCTTTTCCAAGTTCACAAATTACAACAAAAACCATTATGGGTAGCGGACACAACAATTTATCAATCAAAAAAGATTATTACAAATTGCTTATAGATTTTTTAGAAAAATAAAAATTATATTTTAAATCGAGCAACGAGTTCTTTTAGATTCGCTGCAATATCATCAATCGATTGACTATTTTTGGCTGAATCTTGTGCAGCTTCCCCGGTTGTTTCGGAGAGATTTTTTACATTTAAAATACTGACATTAATTTGTTCTGCAACTGACTTTTGCTCAGATGCAGCTAAAGCGATCTGCTCTCCCATATTACTAATATTACTAACAGATGCTGATATTTTTTGTAATGCATCACCTGCTAGCTTTGCATTTTCAACAGTCGATTTACTTTTTTCATTGCCACTAGTCATTGCTTTTACTGATAGTGAAGCTGATGACTGTAGATTAGCAATCATTACACGAATTTCTTCAGTCGACTCTTGGGTTTTACTTGCCAAGGTTCTCACTTCATCAGCAACAACAGCAAAACCTCTACCACTATCTCCAGCTCTTGCCGCTTCTATAGCAGCATTTAATGCAAGCAAGTTGGTTTGATCGGCTATTCCTTGAATAACATCTAATACAGAACCAATCCCTTCTACATTTGATTGTAACTCATTAATTGATTCAGAAGCCGAACTCAACTCAACTGCCAACTCACTAATAGAGTGAATAGTTGCCTGAACAATATCATAACCAGCCTTTGAATCTTTATCCGCACTAGCTGTAGAACTAGCGGTTTCTGATGCAGAACTTGCAACTGCTTGTACTGTTGAAAGCATTTGATCAGTTGCCGTTGCCACTTGTTCAATTTCTAAGTTTTGTTGAGTAATAGTGTCATTTGTTTTCGATGCTGATTCATTATTATTTTTCGCTGTAGTCACAAGCTCATTGGTTGCATTAATCACTTTAAAAACAAGCGCATTTGTATTTTTTATCATTTTATTAATATGCAATGCAATAATACTCATTTCATCTTTGGAGTTTATATCAACATTAACGGTCAAATCACCATCTGCAACCAAATTTACTGATTGTCTAATTTGGGAAATCGACTCTTGGATATTTTTATAAAAGCAAGCAAAAAGATATATCGCACCAATAACAAGTAATAACGATGAAGTAATATTAATAAAAACATCTACATTAATTTCTTGTTCTCTTTCAGTAAAAACTCGGATAAGCTCATTATAAATTAAATCTAATAACGTATCTGACTTTGCTACAACTCTTTTTCCTACAGTAAGAAACTCTTCTGCACTAACTTCAATATTATCAGGCACCAATAATTTATCATTAGTTATTTTTAGCAATTCATTGATATTATCATTGAGAGAATCAAATAACGGAGAAATTTCACCACTATCGACTCTACCATCTAAAGCACCATCTATAGTATGAGTTAATTTTTTTTGATTAATTTTTAATTTTTCAAAACTATTCGACAAATCGATAAATGTATCTTGATTAAAACCCTCACTTGCAATTACACCACTTCCTATGCTTTGAAGCTGCCCCGCAACATCGATTAATACTGGAGTATCGTTGACATAAGCTCGAATCAAAAATGCACTATAGCTTTGGCTATCAACCATCAAAGGACTTTGCTCTTGAAGCATGTTCATCGTTTGATTAATATCTTTCGCTAAAATAGACAATTCTTTAAACGCAACATCGCTCATACCTAAATTTACTTTTATACGTTTCCAAACCTCTTGCAAACGTCTAATATTGGTTTGCTGACTTTGTTTTAAATCACTCGAATCTAGCGTTTTTAACAGCGTACCAAATTGTTGTTCAATCGTACTAGACATTTGTTTCTGCTGTAGACTCA
This sequence comes from Aliikangiella litoralis, assembly GCF_052495765.1. The sequence goes on from NZ_CP199292.1 coordinate 4,671,376, forward strand.
TATTCCCTTTTTCACTTAAATGGATTATTCCTCTTAAATGTACAATATGAGTTAATAACTGCTTGACCAAAGCTATCTGTTTTAAGCTTTTCTTTTCGAGTTGAATAACCTCAATAGAAGTAAAATGTTTTGTTACCGTATAATGGGCAATGTAACCAACAGGTACAAGGTATAGAACAAAAATGATAACAAATTTTTTAACCAAAGAAATACGGTTGAATAACTCAAGTCCCGGCTTCAAAATCATTGTTAGCATCTTATTGTCTACCACTATATATCATTAATTAACGGATGGTAGATTGAGTATAGTAAAATGCACCAATTATGCTAAAACTCAGACTATTTCCTTGATAGAAGCTTTTTATCCCATAACTCAGGTTCTCTTAAATTAAAGCTATCATCAATATGAACTGGATCTTCTGAACGAAAATCACCTCCCCAACGCAGTTTTTTATCATCACGAATCATTTGGATAAATTGTCTAACTTCCGTAGGCAAAGTATCTAACTTTGATTTTTTTAGCATTTTAGAGTTAAAAAAACCCGAGTTAGCCTGAATATTCATATCAATTGCATGGCCAATAAGGTGGTTAGAACGAGACGCAGGTTTTACAATATTACCTTGAACTGTTTTATCGGGTTCACGAGAAGAAGAAGTGACATAAATTTGAATATTACATTGCTTAGCAAATGAATTAAGACGATCAAGACAGGGGAAAAAATCAGTATCCGCATAAATTGTCTTACCAATAAAGTGGCTATTGGCATAAACTTCTATCTGACATTTCTCGCTTTGCTGGAAGCTTACATTAAACACTACATCCTCATTGCTCGCTATATCAGTATCAATAAAATCAGCACTCACATACCCAATTTCGCCAGTTCGGGTTTTCACTTTTAACCAAGTATGCTCTTCTAGTATTTCGACACTGGTTCCTTTACGTAACACTTTGATGACTTTGCCCGGTTTGGCTTTTTGTCTTAAATTTAATCCACCACTTGGAGTTACGTGAGCCATACTCAAATCCTCAAAAAGATTTATTTCAAAATAATTTATTCCTTCATTAACTGCGACTATCAACTCAATAAAAACATTAACTTTAAATCAATTAGTTATTTCATCAAAAGATGCCTCAACTACCAGGAACCTTTAATGTCAGACCGGTTGCTGTATTAATTGCTCCCCATAAAACACTCACAACTGCATTCCATACTTTTTCTATTGTTACAACAACTAAACCTTGTAATGTTTTTGCAAAATTACGTGCCATTTCCTCTAACGAGTTTAAAAAAAACTCTCTTAGATCTTCGTCAATATCGCCCGTAATAATCCCTTTTGCTATCAGTTCTGATTGTTTAGCCAATGCCTTTACTTGTCTTTCTGAAAAACCTTGCAATACTGTAATATCTTGGTTAATCACTCCTGAGGCAGCTTGTTTAATATCTTGAATAAGTTGGTTTACATCAATTGTCATAATAATTCTCCTTTATCTTTCTAGAAAAGCTTCATAAGTTAAAGCTTGATCCATTGATATAATGACAGCATTTTTAAAGACAGGAACTAAATCTTTCCCTAACCCTTTTGCCTGATCTGTATCTCGCATTTTGACTAAATTATTTGAAACCATTTCTAGTGCATTGGCGCTGGGTGCAACTCCGTCAGCCAATTTGCCAACACCTCTTGACTGTAAATATTGATTAACTTTTTCTGTGACTTTATTTTGCGGTACTGGGCGTGCTTTTGATTGCAATGCTAACGCATCCACATTTCCAATAATATCATTGTACATTTTTTCTCTTTGAGAAAAGTCATCGGCTTTTGTCCCTTTAGAAACAGAAGCAAACAATGCCATAATTTTAATGTTTGTTTGTGTAATTCCATCAAACAAAGCTTTATCATAAGCTGGTGCTAGTTGAACAGCGCAAGCATTCAACATAAACACAACCAATAATATAAAGACTTGGGTATAGAGCTGCCTGAGTCGTTTCATTTTTTCTCCTTAAAGTAATAACGCTAATAAGATTAACATAAATCCTATTCCATATTTTTAGTTATCTCAGTTTAACTTAAAACCCGTATTGAGATAACCAGTCGATAGACAACACACTACTCAAGCCTACTTTAAACAGGTTAATATTTAACCAAAACAAAATCAACCTATTCATTATCTTGATCCATTTTAACTGGTGTAATGCGATATCCCGGCTTTAAATCTTCTACTGCATATCCTTGCTCTAAAATGACATCCCGAAGTCTATCAGAAGCTTGCCAATCTTGGTTTTTCCTAACTAATATTCGCTGCTCAGCAAGACGAATAACGTCATCTGGGATGATTACTTCATCTGCCTTTATATTATGCAGGTTTAAACCTAATAATTGGTTAAAATAAAGTATAGTCGCTTTTTTGTCTGCCGCAGAAACTTGACTTTGTACTAATTTCCATAAAACTGCCAACGCCTCAGGCGTATTTAAGTCGTGGTTCAACTTAGCAACAAATTGTCTTGAATAGCTTTCATCAACTTTACCACCGTCAGGATAAGTCAGCATCACACGTCTAAGACGTGATAATGCACGGCTCGCGCCTTCTAATGATTGCCAGGTAAAATTCAAACGACTACGGTAATGACTGGTCAACGCTAAATAGCGATAAGCTAAAGGATCAAACTTCTTCTCGACTAAATCAGATAACAAAATCGATTTTCCTGATTTTGCCACTTTTTGTTTATCAATTTGCAAAAAATATCCATGCATCCAAAAATTAGCCATATGTGTTTTATAACGAGCTTGCGATTGCGCAATTTCATTAGAGTGGTGAACAGCAATATGATCTTCCCCGCCAAGATGGATATCAAACATGGTTCCTAAATATCGTTCAGCCATTGCAGAACATTCTATATGCCATCCTGGAAAACCTTCCCCCCAAGGACTTTGCCATTTCATCTGACGAGGTTCATCGCCGCAAAACTTCCATAGTGCAAAATCAGTAATATTACGCTTTTCTTTAAATTCGACTCGTGCGCCAGCCTGTAGCCCTTGAATATCTAGTCTGGCAAGGTGCCCATAATCATCCAACTTTGCAGTATCAAAATAAACACCGTCAGATGTCTCGTAAGTAAAACCTTTTTCTTCTAATGCCTTAACAAACTCAATTTGTTCATCAATATGATCAGTTGCTCGGCAAACAATGCCAGGTGTCTTTATATTGAGCAAATTTAAGTCTTTAAAAAAGCATTCTTCAAAGTAAAGAGCAATATCCCAAGCCGATTGTTTTCTTTTTCTAGAACCTTTTTCCATTTTATCTTCGCCGCTATCAGCATCAGAAACCAAGTGCCCCACATCCGTTATATTCATCACATGATTCACTTGATACCCATTGAACTCTAATGTCCGACGTAATAAATCAACCAACAAATAGGTCCTTAAATTACCGATATGCGCAAAATCATAAACCGTTGGCCCACAAGCATATAACCCCACTTTTTCTGGTTCAATAGATTCAAATTTTACGATATCTCTCCGATAGCTATCAAATAAGTGCAAAGGGTAATGATTCGACATAATTAAAAACCTTTATTCAATAATTAAGCATAAAAAAAGGGCCGTAGATTTTAGTCTACGGCCCTTTGTTAAAAAGTTTTAAGCGTTAAAAAACAAAACCAAGCCGTCGAAATAGACAGCAACAAGTTTTATTTATATCGATTCGCTTAATAAAATTCATTTTATTATGTTTTGTAGTTTGCTTGATTTTTGTAGTTTGTTCAGTAATATTCCTATCGAGTTTAACACAATAAACACCGAATACAATAGTTCCTTTTATTAACAATTCTCGAACTTATCAATAATGATACTGCCAGAGCACAGTACCATTACACACCGATAAGTTTAAACAACGATTATTGCTCTTCTAAAAAACGAACATTTAAAAGACCTTCTGCATGAGGGAAATCAACGACTACTCCATCATCATCAGGCTCAGTTGTATAGGCTGTTGCTACTGTTGCGTTATCAACAAGCATTTGGCGCACATTTAACATTGCAGTGTAGTCCATCTCTTGCGGAAACTTTTCCATAATCAATGCCGCAGCTCCAGCAACAGATGGCGTTGCCATTGATGTGCCACTCATACTTCTTGTTGCATGGGTACGATTAAGCGAAACCACACTACTACCTGGCGCAGCAATAGTAACAACTCCAGATTCTCTAGCACTCCAATCATTCGCACCTGTTCCATAATTGGTAAACCAGCTGTAAACGACCTCGCCAGTATCAGTATCATAGCTTTTATAAGAGCTAACCGTTATGGTTGAATCAAAACTGGCAGGAGTATGTTCCGCAGCATTTTCAGCATCATTTCCAGCAGCCACAACAATTACCATGCCTTGGTGCGTAGCATTACAGTAAGACTCTGCAACAAAATTGGTGCCTTCATATCCATCGGCTGTACATGTACCTGGATCACTCCCTGAACCGCCCAAACTTAAGTTTGCTACCGCCGGCTCACCTCTACCCAACATATCAAATACTGACCAGTTTAAACCCGCAAGAATAGCAGAAGCAGGACAAGAACCCGCATTGGAGCATACCTTAACCGCATGTATAGTCGCTTCTGGTGCAACTCCTACAGCGTTGATCTGATTATTACTTGCCGCTATTGTACCTGCGACATGAGTGCCATGTCCGTGGTCATCAGAAAAAGGCATCGGGCATAACTTTTTATCTGAAGGCCAATGACAAAACTGAGGAGCATACGACAAACCTAAATTGTCTTTAATATCATTTTGGCGAGTATCAATTCCGGTATCTAAAACATAAACATGTTGTGATTTACCAGTATAACTTGAATTGATAGAACCAGAATCAACCGGGCCTTGAGGTATAACTTGTGGCCAGTCGATTAATATTCTTTTTTTCTTAGTTGTTTTTTGCGGCTTTTCTTTTGCAGAAATATAATAATTAATATCCTTATAAACCCCCTCAACATTGGGGTTTTGTTTTAATAAATCCATTTGTTTCTCGGTAACTTCAGCTGCAAACCCATGATAAACATGATTATAAATATGTTTAGCATTAATCTGATTAGTCTGAACAAATGATTTAACAGCCATTTTTCTTTGAGCTGCCTGGAGTTGATGGGTCTTTCTAATATTTTGACTGGTTAAAGCATTTTCCTGTTTAGAATCAATTACAAAAGGCGCAGATTCATTCTTAAGTTTAACGATCACTTTATAAGTATCAGCTGAATAGGCAGATGCACTAATCGTTGATAATGCAGTAATAACAACGCTTGCTAATAAATTTTTTTTTGCTTGTATACTCATTTTTAATTCTCCTTGAATAAGCTTCTTATTTTGCAAGCTTTGAAATAACAGAATGATTAAACATTACAGAAATGTTATTGGGCAACGCAAACTCCATTCCATTTGAAAAGTGAAGCGTTAAATCAACTTTCTCCAAGTTATTTGTATTATTGAGTATGGCTTGCATGACACTTTTGGTTGCAGGTTGATTCTTAATCGTAATTTGATTAAGGCCTAGTCCACTAATATCAAAACCTAAAGCAAATGGTTCAACAGAAACTTTATGGTCATTAAATCCTATGGCGTTAACAGACAAATTTAAATTTTTCAAAGAACCGCCATTACTAATTAAAGATTTCATTAACTGAGAAGCATTTTTAATCGATGATTGTAGATCCCAGTCAACACTATCCACTTCTTGAACAGGAACTTTTTGAGCCACTACAAGAGCAGGAGCAATCCAATCTCCATCAGCATCTAATGGGTGACTGGTATCAAAGTTTGCACTGCCGCCGGTATTTTCAGGATCTTGGTCATAAGCAGTCCAATAACGATAAAAAGTCCCACCAGCAAAACCAGTTGCTTTATTAAAACCATCTGCATCTGGAAATATGTTAGGTCTATGCGGGTTAGAGTCATTTACAATATTTCTGTAACTAGAAATTTTCACATTAAATTTAAAATCCTCTTTTTGCCACCCTCTATTATTATATTTTACGGAATAAACATAAGTGCCATCATAACTATCACCGAACCCTGAAATAACGGTACCAAAAGATGGTACATAAGCTTCATTGGCAGTTTTATGACCAGGATGCCCCGGATAATCCGAATAAGCACAACTCGATAAAAAAATTACCGACGCAGAAGCTAAAAGTTTTATTTTGTTTGATTTAATTTGAGTACTTGACATTATCAATCTCCTATTGAAGTACCTCATCTACTCTAGAATTAAGTAGATTATCCCATTATTTTTAATGAAAAATTAAAAATGTTTTTTTCAAAAAAGTTTCTTCAACAAAACCACGTTTTGAAAATACATAAAAGAAACTCAGTAAAAATTTATCACAGCAGCCAACAGGGATCCACAATAATATTTGGTTATATTAAATTAGCATTTTCTCAAACACAAATTCATGTTAAATTAAAACAAATACCAGCTAAAAATCTCAAATGTATAATAAAAACATTCATCATGAATAACATTTTTTCAAGAAAATCTCTTTTTGTTATTATTACTGGCAGCATTTTTTATTTGCATTCTAATTATTGTTTTACCGTAACCAATATAAACAAACCGAAACCACATGCAAACACGCTTTGTCTAGATTTGCTCAACCAATGCCTTCCCAAACAATCAATTACACAAAATAGAAAACACACCTATAAACATATTATTAAGCAATCAAATTCAAAACCTATCACTTACCATGAATTTCCACTAGTGATAAATTTAAACCAGCTAAAAAAAATCTCACAACAATATAAATTAAAGCCCCAACAACAAAGAACTTTACTCCAACAAGCATTCAGTCAATTAAATGAGCAGTCTTCTCAAAAGTATGTGCAAGACAATAATATAAAATCAAACACAATAAAAAAAATAGCCATAAACAATTCTATTTTTATTTATTCAAGTAATGACCATCAAATAGAGGAAAACAAAGCCCCTAGCACTGAAGCTTCTTCATCTGAAAAGCCTCAAATCAACATCGCACTAATCGACTCTGGCATCAGTACTCAGCATGAATTACTCAGCTCAACAAAGCCAATTCAATATAACCCCAAAGATAATAATTTTAGCCTAACCGATAGTGGCTTAGGTCACGGCACAGGAATATTTAGTTTATTGGCGGCCTCCCCAAAAAAAAGCAGTAAACTAAAAGGCTTGCTACCCAATGCCCACTACCTTTCATGCAATGGGTTACCATTAGGACAATATAACTTTATATATATTCTTGACTGCATGAATTGGATTTTTCTTCAAACTCAGGTTGATATATTGATCAATGCTTGGCTTGCTTCATCACCAGGATGTAAGAGAGAGTGGGAGTATCCATTAAAAGCTCTATGGCTTGCTAATACAATACCCGTTTTTGCAGCAGGAAACTATGGTCTTGAAAAAACAGCAGACTACTCACCAATAAATCTTTCTCCGTTGGCAAACAATGTCCCTATTATCTCAGTTGGAGCACATAACAGTGAGAAAAAGCCGCTTCGTTCATCTAGCTTTGGAAAGACTATATGTTCACCTAAAACCAATATTGTGAACATAATGGCACCAGGAAAAGATCTACTCGTTGCAACACCTTTTTCTTATAACAGTTACCAAGTAGCAGAAGGTACTTCTTATGCTGTCGCTTATGTGGGGGCAGCACTTGCGAATCTAAAGCTTACCTTTCCCAAACTAAAGAATGAGTTACTAGTAAAATCATTGCTAAATAATACCGATAAAATCCCCTTAAAATATTCAGCAGGGTATAACACCGTAGGCAGTCTAAACTTAACTAAAGCCATTAATGACTTGAAAACCACTTATCACGCTCAAAACTCGACTCCCCTGTTGAAGTAACAACGAGTATTACCGTTGCTTTTCCACAGCAAAGACATATCTCAAAAACAAATGAAAATTGCTATTTCAATAATATAAGCTATTTTACAATAATGATTACTACTAAGCAGCTCTAGACTTTTAAAGAAATATAATGGCTTAGCATTATATAAGTTTTTAGAAAAATATTAGTATAGGTGTAACGTTGAATCAACTATTAAATAATATATCACTAAAATTTGAAGTTGCGGCTATTTCATTATTACTTATTACCCTCATGATATTTGCATCATTGAACTCAATTTTTTCAATATCAAAGATAGGAGAAGAAATGAGATCGATCGCCAACACAAACATTCCTCTTTCAGAAAATGTAAAACAAATTCATCAATATCAAACACAACAGATGTATTACTTTGAAAAAGCAATGCGAATATTAACAGCGGTCGAAAACAACAATCAAAAGCAAAATTTCCAAATAGAAAAAAACAACTTTTCTGAACTAAATAGAAAAATTGATAATGAGATAGAAAGTGGAATTAAAACAACAAGTATAATCAACAACACAACCAGCGAACCCAAAAACAAACAATTAGTATTAAGCATCCAAAATAGTTTTTTAAAACTGAAAGAGCTTCATTTAAATTTCAAACAACAAACAGACGCACTTTTTATAAAAATCAGTAATGGTGAAAACAGTCACTTAGAAAGTGCTATATTTGCAATAGAAAGTGAAGGAAATAAACTAGAAGATTTTCTCAACAAAACCCAAAACAACATATCAAACTTAACCAATGAAACAATTAACTTAGCAGAAGTTCATGAAAAAAATGCCGAAGGGTTAGCTGGCATTTTAATGGTATTATCAATTGCTATTGGTTTAGGAGCAAGTATTTATATTGGGCATAGAATTGGTAAACGAATAAAGCACATAGTATCAGAATTAAACGCAGTTGCTAATGGTGATTTAACAAGAGAGTTAGTTATAGAAGGTAATGACGAAATTGGTCAGCTTCAAAGTGCTACCTTAAAAATGAGAGACCAATTACGAGAGATATTGTTCAATATCAATAAAAGCTCATCAACACTGTCTTCAGCATCAGATGAGCTGTCGAGCTCCATTAACCAGACCCAACTCAATTGCGATAAGCAACATACAGAAACAGAACAAATCGCCACAGCAATCCAACAAATGACAGCGACAGTTCAAGAAGTAGCGCTTAATATTAACAACACCTCTAAAGTTATTGAAAAAGCAAAAAATGATTCAGACTCTGGCTCAGAAATAATTAATCAATCAGTCTCTAATGTATCCCAGTTAGCAGAACAAATTAATGATGCCAATGAAGTAATTTCTGCACTCTCCAATGATACAAATAGTATAAATACAGTATTAGAAGTTATTATTGGTATTTCAGAACAAACGAACCTCCTTGCATTAAACGCAGCTATTGAAGCAGCAAGAGCCGGAGAGTCAGGTCGAGGTTTTGCTGTTGTTGCAGATGAAGTAAGGACGTTAGCAGCACGAACCCAAGATTCAACCACAGAGATTAGCCATATTATTGAAAAGCTACATGCGGGTTCACAAAAAGCAGTTCAAACAATTAACCAAAGCCAAGAACAAGCAAGTGAAGTGGTTGTACAAGCGAATAAAGCTGGAGATTCTTTCACTTCAATCGCTTCGGCTATTTCAGAAATCAATTTAATGAGTAGTCAAATTGCAACTGCAGCAGATGAACAAATTTCGGTTTCAGAAAATATTTCAGAAAATATTACAAGTATCAGTTGCAAGGCTGCTGAGAATTCTGAAACCAGTAAAAAAGCTTATATAACCTCCCAGTCTGTTTCTCAAATGTCTGTAGAGTTAAGTAACCTTATTCAACAGTTTAAAGTCAACTGACACATTCCTGATTAAAAGATTTATATGCATCTCCCCTCCCCTCAATTGAAATAGAGCCTATTAAGAAGTAGTGCTAAGATTTATTGTATTGCTATCATTTGAGCTTCGAGCTTACTATATGTTATTGACTTTTACTCAACTAATACTCTCAAGCTCCTTTAATATTTTTTATTCTTTTTTTAATTCAATCTTATTGAACTTTGAATTAATACGAGATATAGAAAATTTATTTTAAATTATTTTATTGGTCATATTTAGTATTTCACAAGTTCATTGCGAACAGGAAGATCTTCAGGTAGACGTATATCCCAAACTAACTGCATTTTCTCTAAAGTTTTTAATACCCACCAACCAGGATCATATTGCCCTTTTTCGATCCCCAACCGGGCAGAACCAGGAAACGCATGATGGTTATTATGCCAGCTTTCTCCCATTGTAATTAATGAAGCAAATTTTATATTATATCCCTGTATACTCGCACCTTCTACATACCAACTTTTATGTCCTTTATTATGAGCAAAATAACCGATTAACCAATGGCCAATAACAGACACAACAACTCTTACACAAATTCCCCATATGACCCAAGACACGCCGCCAATAAAAAATAATAAAATAGCCCAGGGTAACTGTTGCCACATACCGATTTTTTCCATCCAATAATAAACTTTATCTTCTGAAAAACTATTTTCAGGTATAAAAATTGGCGGAGACTCCAACTCAATATCACAGTGTAACTGCCAAAAACCATCTATCAACATCGATTGCTGATGCCCAAAATAATCATGACACTGAGTTTGCCGTTGCGCCCAATCTCTCATATCATGTGTCAACATCATTCCTCTAGGTCCAGCAAGACCAACTAAAACACCTAGATGAACAAACACATATTCTAGCCACTTAGGGCACTGATAGCTTTGATGAATCAATCGGCGGTGCATACCTAACGAATGCCCAAAACATAAAGTGATGGCGGTAGATATCAACAATACCAACACCGCTTCTATGGAAAATGTCAAAATACTGCCAATAACAGCAATACTAAACATAGTTGTTATCCATATAGATTTAGCAGGCGACCACTTCACTTTACCTATATAAGCATTACAGTCAAAGTCATCTTTAATTCTAAGGTTAGAATAACTGTCGCTTCTTTTTTTATTTTGCATCTGGAGTCACCACTTCAGCTAACAAAAACTCTGCCCCTTTAGTTACTCCGTATTCTTGCAAAGGTTCAAAATACCAAGCAGGATCTAACAACCGTTCATAATAAATAGTTAGTGTCACACGAGTTTGTTGCTCATTAACAGGTATAAATTGTAACTTTGTACCTCTCAGCTTTAAATAATTTGAAAGATAACTTGTATCGTTAATAAACTGAGTTTTAATTTCATTTTTCTTTACTTTTTCAATTTTTAGACTTGCACTGCCAGAATGAGTGTTGGTAATAAACCATCGATGATAGGTATAGTAAATTTTATGAATATCACCTTCATTTAACGAACCAGCATCAACTTGATAAGGCATAGGGAATAAAGCTAGAAACCATTCTCTATCTTTTTGCAGATCCATTGGTTGGATAAGCTTCATTTTTATTGCATCAATATTTCCATTAATAATTTTTGATACTGTAACTTGGCTATCTCTATTTCCACTAAACTCAGGCGTAACACCTTCAAATGCACTAATAAACAATAATAGAGGAAGAACATGGCTAAACAATTGACTACTTTTACGATTTTTATAACGTATTGCCAAATAGTGAAAAATAAACACAATCAAAATCACACCAAAATAAATTGGCATAAACATCACAATACAAAGGAAACCTTCAAATAAAATTGCAGAACTCCCCAACATAATAACTAAAGACCAAATAACAAGCCTTAAATAACCTCTTTTCCAATCTTTTTTCGGTGCATGAGGAGCAACCCACAGTAAAGTTGCAGCAATAGTCATAGGAATACCAACATAAAGTAATGCTGATTTATCGAATTGATAATGCATAAGTAATCGTATAATAAGAGAAGTAACTAAAATGATAATTAAAATCACTATTCGCTGTATCTTGCGTCTTGTAACAAGGGTATGATTTAAGTCCATGATTTTTCTCTTCGTTTTTATTTTTGATTAATATAAGCATTTATCAGTTATTGCGTTTTAACACATAAATGAGTTACCATCATTTCCTATTAAAAAATTAGGTAATTAACTAATTAGTTAAATATATAACACTATGGATACCGTATTTCAAGCTTTATCTTCTTCTGTTCGCCGAAAAATTTTGGCTTACTTATCAAAAACCAGCCTTACTGCCGGTGAAATTGCAGAACGGTTTGATATCAGTAAGCCCGCCCTTTCTAAACACCTCAACTTACTATTGAACGCAGGTTTAATAGAAAGCGAAAAGCAAGGTCAATATATACATTATCGGTTAGTTAAGAAGAATTTATTTGCATCGATGAATGATTTTTTAGTCAACTTTTGTCCAGAAGGAAGGCCACTAAAAATAGAAAGCTCAAAAGTTGAAGCTCGTAAAAAAAAGTAAAATACTCTTTACTTGTTAAATATATTTATCAGCATTAAAAAGCCTTATATAGCGACTAAACTCAATAATAATTTTTATTAATTGAGATTTTTTATAAATGAAACGCGTCTTTTTTTTTGAATAAACAGCAAAACAAAAAAACAAACGTTAAGCTCTGATTTGGCGATTAACTTTTTATTAATTTAAAGAGCTAGTCATCAATATAAAACTAGCGGAGAATAACTAATGAAAATAAATACAAGAATAAAGGCTGCTATGTGTTTGGCTTTAGCCAACCTGTACACCACAGTTTATGCAGACACACAACAACTCACCAACTCACTTAATGCATTAGAACAAGAAAAAAATGTTACCAATATTTACCGTGCTTACTTTCCTAATGAAACTATAGCTCGTAAAACATTAATTACCTACCATGCGCAAATTCATGCCTCAGAAATAGCGCAAGGCTATTTAATTATAGAGCTGACTGAACAAGAAAAAATTGAGCTTAAAAAATTTGGTTATCAAATAAAACCAGCCACAGACTACATTGAAGCAAGAAACCTACGCTTGCAAAATACACAACACCGTTTGACAAGTAACACCAACAACACCTTAGCAGGTATTCCTAACTACGCTTGCTATGAAACCGTTGAAGAGTCATTAAGCGCAGCACGAAATATTACCACTAATCATCCTAGCTTAGCTGAACTAATTGATGTTGGTGACTCTTGGGAAAAAACTCAAAATCAGGGCGGTTATGATATTCAAGTACTCAAGTTAACTAACTCAAATACATCTGACGAAAAACCAGTATTGTTCATAAATAGCGCAATTCACGCGAGAGAATACGCGACAGCTCCTCTGTCTCTTGCTTTCGCACAATCACTCGTTAATGGGTATGGTAGCAATGCTGACGCAACATGGCTACTTGATCATCATGAAATTCATTTAATGCTGCAAACCAACCCCGATGGCCGAAAACAAGCTGAAACGGGATTGTCTTGGCGCAAAAATACAAACCAAAATTACTGCGGGGCAACTTCAAACAGCCGTGGTGCCGATCTAAACAGAAACTTCTCTTATTTATGGAACTATACCAATGGAAGCGGCTCTAGTGGCAATGTATGTGCATCAACTTATCGTGGCCCATCAGCGGGCTCAGAACCGGAAATAAAAGCTTTAGAAGGTTATGTGCGCTCAATTTTCGCTGATAAGCGAGGCCCAAACCTAACCGATGCGGCCCCCTCTGATACTAGTGGTATTCATATCGACATACACAGTTATGGCGAATTAGTTTTATGGCCGTGGGGTGTCACCAATACTGTTGCCCCTAACGGTAAAGCAATGCAAACACTCGGCAGAAAATTCGCCTATTTTAATAACTACCACCCGCAGCAATCGATCGGCCTCTACGCAACAGATGGCACAAGTGACAATGTGAGCTATGGAGAACTTGGTGTCGCAGCCTTCACATTCGAATTAGGGACACGCTTCTTTCAAGATTGCTCCACTTATGAAAACACAATTTTACCAGACAATTTATCGGCTCTCATTTATGCTGCTAAAGTAGCTCGCACGCCTTACATAACGCCCGCAGGCCCCGATATTAACAACTTAACCATTAACGGAGATTCAAATAGCACCACCATACCAATCGGTGGAAATGCCCCCATTTCAGCGTCAGCAACAGATATCCGCTTTAGCAATGCCAATGGAACAGAAACAACGCAAAATATTAATGCTGCTGAGTACTATATCGATACTCCTCCTTGGAAAAGTGGCGCAAATGCTATTTCTCTTGCTGCCACTGATGGTAGCTTTAATAGCAAAACCGAAGCCGTATCAGGAACAATTAGTGCCGCAGGTCTCAGTGAAGGGCGGCACACAGTATATGTTCGAGCCAAAGATAGTAATAATACATGGGGAGCAATATCAGCCATGTTTATTAATATCACCGATGCGATCCCACCCAATGATAATGAACTTGAAAATGGTGTGACTAAAGCTAATCTAAGTGGAGAAAAAGGTACTGAAGAATTTTATACTTTACAAGTTCCTGCAGAAGCAACCACACTCAAATTTGTGCTTAGTGGTGGAACAGGCGATGCTGATTTATATGTGCGTTACGCCGAAAAACCTACTCAATCCAATTGGGAGTGCCGCCCCTATAAAAATGGAAATGAAGAAACTTGCACCATCAACAACATTAAAGCAGGTGTCTACCATGTTATGTTAAGAGGATATAGTGCTTATAGTAATACTTCATTAACGGGCACTTATACAACAGCTAATAATGGAGATAGTTTTGAAAACACCAACAATGTGGACATACCCGATAATAACTCAACAGGCGTTAGCAGCAGCATTAATGTAACCCGCTCGGGCGCTTCAGGTTCGGTCACAGTTGAAGTGGATATTGTGCATACCTATATCGGTGACTTAATCGTCGACTTAGTTGCTCCAGATGGCACCATTAAAAATCTTCACAACCGTAGTGGCGGTAGTAGCAATAATATAAACAAAACTTACGTAACTGATTTCGGTACTGTCGAATCGAAAGGCAATTGGCAGCTCAAAGTTAGGGATAGAGCTAACCGGGATGTTGGCTATATTGATCGTGTGAAGCTGACATTTACTCAATAGTAACTTTACTCTACAACAATATATCAATTTGGGGCTGGCAAATAGTTGTCAGCCTTCACAAACACAGTCACCTTAAAAACTTTTTAAAAAACAATAAGTTCACCTTTTTTCCAATTTTAGTCACCTTTTCGTCACCTAAATATTTAGGCCTTCATACATAGTAAAGCAACATTTGCGATATGAAATCGTCAGTTTATTTTTTATGTGTGAGGCTTTATGACACAGGTAACTTTATCTACTTTAAATCAGTTTATTACAGTCAAGTTGATAGCAAAAATTCAAATAAAAATCATTATTCAGGTCATTTTTATAGCAACTTTCTTTTTGTCAAAGTATGCACTCGCCATTGAAATAGACGGCAAACTAACCGAACCAGAATGGCATAGTGCCCAAAGCTTTGATAGCTTTGTACAAATTTGGCCGAACACAGGTAAGCCACCTGTTCAATCAACCCAAACTAGACTATTTACCACCTCTGATGGTATCTATATTGGATTTATTAACCAACAAGCCCCCCAAACACGTTCACATAAATACAGCGGACATGACCAATACACACTAGCTGATTTTAATATGGTCTTTATCGACTTTAATAGTGATGGTAATACCGCTTTTGAGTTTGTGGCTACTTTAGGTGGAGGAACTATGGACGGGACTTATACCAGAGGCAATCAAAGTAATCGAGATTGGGATGGCCCCTGGCGTGCAGCTGTTTCAGAAGATGATAACTATTGGTACAGTGAATACTTTATTCCTTGGTCTATTGCAACCTATAAAGCTCAGAACACCAATTCAAACACACGACAAATTTCTGTTAACTTTCAGCGCTACAATATTGCCAAAAGCGAGGCTTACTCATACCCAGATACAAAACGCTCAAATGCTAACTTCACTTATGAGTTTCAACCAATAACCGTTGATTTTAACAATAACACCTCCTATACAATGTCAACTTACTTAGCAAGCAGTAAAGATTTTGAAAAAGAAACAACAAACAATGATGTTGGCATTGACTTGACTTGGAAACCAACCCCTTCGGACCAATTGATTGCAACCATTAACCCGGATTTTGGTCAGGTAGAGTCAGATGAATTAATCGTTAACTTTACGAATGTGGAAACTTTACGAACCGATAAACGCTCATTTTTTACCGAAAATCAGAGCTTATTTGATGTACGAGGTCCAGATAATTTACGACTATTAAATACACGCCGAATTGGGGGAACGTCTGATGGGGCAGATGATAGTTTATATGATATTGCTGGCGCGATAAAATATATCAAGTCATTTGAGCATGTTGACCTTGGTTTATTCCTGGCTCAAGAAAAAGATTTAAAAGAGAGTCAAGGAAAAACCTTTGTTAGTACTCGTTGGTTACATAGCAATGATAATTTAAACATAGGACAACTCATTAACTTTGTGAATAACCCAACTCACAAAACAAAAGCCTATACAACCAATTTTGATCTTAACTACTCCCCAAGCAATAAGACTAAAATATTTGCTAACTTATTAGCAAGTGAACGCCAGTTTAGTTCGCCCAATAATATTGCTAGTAACATTCAAGGTTACGGAGCTACGGTGGATGTAACCTATAGCCCACAAAGAAACTGGGAAAACAAAATTGAAGTGAGTTACTTTGATGATCAACTAGATATCAATGATATGGGGTATATTGAGCGTAATAACCTTTTACGCGCTCGCTTCACCTCTCAAATTAGTCAATACAACTTTGCCGCAGATAGTTTACTTAGAGATAGTTTTTACAAAGGCTCATTTGAATATTCACAAAATACTCAAAAAGAAAACTTATCAAAGCTTTTTAAAAACTACTTTAGTCTTAGATTAAAAAGTCAGCACCGATACTTCGCTCATTTAAACTACCAAACTGACGGTATTAATGATCTAATTAGCAATGGCAATGGAAGTGCATTTCTACCTGAACAAAAAACAGCAATTATAGGTTATAGCTCACCAACCCAATCGAACACTTCTTATACGACAGATTTCCAATATTATCAGGAAGGACTTTCCCAGTGGGCATCAAAAGCCAGTATTAATACAAAAACTTATTTTTCTGATAGTGTTCGCTTTGATCTAACCTATAACTATATCGATAGCAAAGACTGGCTGATTGGACATTATTCTGGCGAATTAAGACAATATGCAAGATACTTTCAAAAAATCAACTCTCAATTTATTGCTAATTTATCTACGACGTCAGATTTAACCGTAATTGCACAATGGTACGCTTTAAAAGCAAAGGGATTAAATAGTTATAACATTGATACCTATCAAAATTATCAAAATAAAAATATAACACCAAAAAATTTTAATCGTGCTCAATTTGCCTTGCAAGTCAGATATAAAAACCAAATAAACTCAAATTTAAAACTCTACGTCATATACGCTAGAAATGGTTTTTTATCTGAAAGAGACACGCCCTATTCATTCAATAAGCTACTTAATCAATCCTTTAACAACCCAGATGAGAACTATGTATTAGCAAAATTTAAATATACTTTTCTCTAAATGAATCTATCCTCTACTCAACAATCCAGATTAAGCTTATTGAGCAATAAGCTTAACTATATTTGATTCATTACTCGTTATTTGAGTTAACAAAACTTGATTGGCAGATACAATATCAAAATAACCGATTCTTCTGCGTTTAATAATTGAACTTTGCTTATTATCGTTAAGTAAAAATAGCTCTTCTAGCGGTTTATCAAGTTTTTTTTCCACAACCCCCAAAGTAGCATACCTATATTTCCAATCAACTAATCGTGTTTCAGGTTTAGCTTGATAAATAACTTCACCCTGAATATTAATATCGCTAGTTTTGTATATTTCATTTCCATCTTTTAAAGAAAAATACCACTGCTTTTCCACTAAATCATAATAAGCATTATTAACATGCTCTCTAAGCTGTTGAGATTGCCCATTGGAGATGTTCATTGAATACAAACTAGTATTGGCTTCAGCAGTTTCTTTTGTTGAGTGAGCCACATAAATAATATGATAATTATCAAGCCAACTGAAAGATTTTGGCTCATCTTGTTTGATATTAAGATTCTGTACTTGTTGATTTTCAATGTCAAAAATAATCACTAAATCACTCGTCCTGACTAGCAAAAGCTTATCATTTTTTGACCATGATATATCATAAATATAAAAAGCCTGTTTGAAATCACTTAGCTGCTCTACCTGGCCATCTTTTTTTGCCAACCAGATTTGTGCCCTTCCACTCCGTTTTGAAGCAAAAGCTAAAACATCTCCTTGATTGGAGTAGATACCATTATAATCAGGATAGGCAGAATCAATTTTTTTTCTTGATTGACGATCGGCAATTAAAATTAAATCTCTATCAATATATCGGCTAGTTACAACAAAGTTTTGACTGTTTCCAATGGCTTTTACATCTTGTAAATATCCCATTTGTGAAGTAGCTATACTTCTTGTTTCGCCATCAAAAAAATGCTCTATGATACGGTGAGAAGGATGTTCGCTTACATGAACAATTGCAGTACTCTCGTTATTCCAATCAAAATCTGAAATCAAATAGTCTAGGTTAATATTAGCCACTCTCTCTTGAGAGTTTTTCTCTAAAATGACAACATTTGATGAATTAGTATGATTATTTTGTAAGAACCCGATATATTTTCCGTTTTTTGAAATACTGACGTAAGAAATGTCCGAGTTAAATTCAGGTTGTTGAACTAATTTTTTCTCCTGTTTATCTAAATCATAGTAATATGCTTTTGCGATATCCGAATCATTGTTAGTGTTAATATAGTAAAAACCTTTTCCATCAATATCCCAAGCAGGATTTAATTTCTTTTCCTGTTTACATTCAAAAACCAGGCGTCTATTAAGTGGGCTCGCCATAACGTCTTCAATCAATATCACCTGACACAAGTCATTGGTTTGCTCGGCATACAAAATAGAATTATTGACAGGAGACCACTGAAGCACCGCTTGACTATCATTTAACTCAAGCATCGGTTTAGGCAACGTATCGCTCTGTTTTTTTAAAAATAACCAAGGTAAATCTTTGTGAAAAGCAATAAAAACCAGATCTTTGGTATTAGAAGAAAAACTGGCATGGTACTCTTGTCCAGTCATACTCGTTATAGGCATTGAATCATAAGCCTTGTCTTTACTTGATTCAGTTTTAGTCAGGTAATCAACGACAACTCCAATAATAACTAAGGCACTAATAATATAAAAAATATAAGGATAAAAGTTTCGGCCTTTTGAAATTTCACTATTTTTCTGGTCAGTTAATGAGTCGATGGCTAGTGACACATTAGCAACTAATAGATAACCTCTTTTCGGAATCGTTTTAATAAAGGTTGGTTGTCGAGCACTATCTTTTAATACTTTTCTTAAACGCGTAATAGCTTTACTAATGGTATTATCTTCAATCGCCACATTAGCCCAAACAGCAGATGCTAACTCATCGCGAGAAACTACCTTATCTTTATTTTCAACCAAAAAACAAAGTAAAGCCATTAGTTGAGGCTCTAGCTGAAGTTTAAGCTTTTCACTTTCATCAACTAGCTCACATAACTTTGGGTTAATGAGCCATTGGTTTAATACATAGGGTTCCATGGTCAAACTACTTTTAAAATCAGTAAACTATTTAATGTCATTTATTCTGATATGCGATTTTTCAATATTACTAGTTGGAGAGATAATAACGAATTAATCCAAAGATAACTACTTTGCCCAAAGAAATTCGCTCAGTAGTATTAATATTCCGTTGAATGGTTTTAAGAAGAGAGAAAAGTATACTTTTTAGTTTTTCCGTCAAAGAAGAAAGCTTAACATCATTCTGTAGCGGTAATTTCCGCTACAGAAAATAGAAAAATTAGTTTTTATATAGATTATATAAGTGAGAGGACAATACATTCAATTTATTTGACTCAACATTAGACAACATAATGATCACAAGCCCTTCTTGCGGATAACGAGCAATATGCGATGAAAAACCACTAATACCACCACCATGAGAGTGCTTCAAAGTTGGTGTTGTATGAATATCCCAACCTAATCCGTAATTGCCTAATCCAGGGGTAAAAATGCCTTCTTTACTGCTTTCACTTAATAGTGCATTGGTATAAAAAGAGCGCTCCCACTTATGCAGGTCAACAACAGTAGATGATAGTGCGCCTGCGGCATAGGGGATACTCATACTAATATTTCTACTATTTTTACCTTTTTGTGTATACCCAAGGGCTTTATTACTTCCAGTGATATAACGCTCTCCATATTCACTGTCATTCATACCGAGAGGATCAAAAATTAGTTGTTGAATGGCTCTTTCATAAGTCACACCATAAACCGTTTCGATCAAGTAGCCCAACAACGTATAACCCGAATTGCTATATGAATATTTTGCTCCCGGAGTAAATTCAAGCGGCAACTTTTTTATATGGTTGACAAGCTCAGTGGGAGTCATTTCTTCATCTAAAGCGCCCGATATTGCCGATATTTTATTATAATTGGGTACGCCAGCAGTATGATTCATTAAATGCCTGGCGGTAATCAAATCACCATTGGGATAGTCCGGTAAATAAGTATTTATTGGTTCATCAATATCAATCAAGTCTCTTTCTTGTAAAATCATGATTGCCGCAGCAGTGAACTGTTTAGTAATTGTTCCCAAGCGAAAAATCGTAGTTATCTTATTTTTAGCATCTGTCTTACGGTTGCGTTTTCCAAATCCATTTTCGAAGATTATATTGCCATCTTTTGCGATCAATACGCTGCCTGAATAGCATTCCTTACGTAGTTTCTTTTCATATTTGTTATCACTACTTTTAGACACTGGAACGCATCTATCAACAAAGTTTTCAATACTACTGCTATTACACCCAAGCATGAGCGACAACATGCCAATGACAAAAAAACCATTAAACCCCAACTTAACCATCAGCAGATACTCCTAAAGTTTTTGAAAACAATTACTATTAATTGGTTATAGTAAGATAGGCTAAGAGCCACAGATAGTCATTCGGTAAAATGTACTTGTTTGTATAATAATGTAGTCATTAATAGTAACACTACATTTAATGACCTTTTAATTCAAATCAGATTTTGTACGGTAATTTATGAATTAAACATAATGTCGTTAACTTTTTTATCAACAATTGGAAATATCAAAGTAAACTCAACTCCAACACTATGGTTTTTAACTTTTATTATAATAGACATTGCTTTCGTTAATTCTTTAACCAATGCCAAACCAATACCGGTTCCTTTACTTTCCCTTGTCATTTCATCTCCAACCCGATAAAAAAGTTCAAAAATTCTTTTAATTTTTCTTTTCGGTATACCCGGCCCATAATCTCTGATAGACATAACAATATGCCCATCTTTTCTTTGATAACATTTTAGGTCTATTTTTTTTATCTCCGACTTGGCTGAATATTTGATCGCATTATCAACCAGGTTAATCACTATTTGTATAAATGCATCCTGATCAATATTTAAGAACTGCTTACCAACAGAGTTACTTATATCAAGGTTCAACTGAAAGTGACTCGCATTAATCTGAGTACTTATTTTTGACTCTATAACACTAATTAATTCGTTAATACTAATAGACGTTAACTCTAGCTTTAATGGCTCTTGATTACTTTTAGAAATTTGCAACACATTCTCAATCAAACGGGATAAACGCTCAGACTCTTCAAAAATATAGTCGTAATAACTTTTCTTTTTCTCTTCACTAGCCCATCCTTGCTGTAATATTTCTCCATACATTCTAATAGAAGTTAATGGTGTTTTTAATTCATGACTAACAGACGAAACAAAATTTTGTTGTTGATGAATGAGTGAAAGATGTTTAGTTGCCAGACGGTAAAGTAGATAGGTACCAATTGTCAGCACAACAATTAATATAACAGCCATAAGTAAAATAAAATGAGCTCCAGGTCCTTTAGGCAAATCAGTAATATTAAAAATCAAACTTAGTGAGCTAAGTGGTTCACTCAAACTAGAAGAATATAATAACTCCCCTTTCAGTGGCGATGCACTAGGAGAAAGCCCTAAAGAAGAGTAGGTTTCTTCACCACCACCTTGATAACTCTGTATCAATTGTTCTCCATAAACAATATTTAAACGCGAAATATTTTTTAAAATCGATTGAGAAAAATGCTTTTTAATTCCTTTTTCTAAAAAATTATCAATTGATAATAAAGCACCTTGAATAACTCGCTTCTTATTTCGCCATACTTGCCGATAAAGAACAAAATGCCCACTACTTAACAGGCTAAAGCGAAATGGCTCAAGTTCACTTTCAAATAAATTAATTTGAATTGATTGGCTATCAAATACAACATTGTTATCAGTATAAATATTATCTAGCTGTTGCGGACTATAAGTTTTTTCTATTCGATTCTCTCTCGCTGGCTTGGTAGACAGTTTTGAAGACGCAAGTTTCTGACGACTTTTCTTTGATTTTTTAAGAGGGATTTTTCGGCCAATATTTTTTGAAATCAAATTTTGTGCATCTTCCGATTGTAATTCAGAAAAACTCACTGATTCCTGTTTATATATTGGTGGTGCAACTCTTTCTTTTAATACAGAAGCTTCATTAATAGCTTGCAAACGTTCTTTCTCTACCCCTTTTTTATAAACATTAGTAAGGATAGAGTCATTTTTTTTTGCTCCGCTAGAAGCTTCTTGGAAAACCTCATCAGAATCAGTTTTTTCTTCATTAACAGCAGAGACCAGCTTATTCTGCATCAGTATATTTCTCAGTTTTTGTTCTAGTTGACTACGCTGTAATTTTTCTTCATTACTGACGCCATATAAATATGAATCTTTAGATTTTTCAGGTAATAAGGGTGTGCTAAATCGCCCATCACTATCAATCTGAAAATATCCAATTAGCCCAGGCACATTGGCATCAATAGGATATTTTGATAGTTCAGAACGCTGCACAAAACGAGCATTAGGATCACCAGCTAAAACTAAAAAAGTATAATCAGTATCAGCTCTCGCTTCTTCTTGTTTAACAATACTGATGAGTGCTCTATCAATTTGTTCAGTTAAAAGCAAAGCTTCCTGTTGATACTGATGAAGTGATTTCCACTGTAGTTGCTCATAAGCATTCCAACTTAATATGCAAGACGGTATCACTAATGCCAGAAAAAACACTAGAAATATCAAACGCAACTTAGTCGTTGATAACTTAATCATGAGTTTGGGATATCAAATATTAGTTTATAGCCAGCGCCTCTAACTGTCACAAGAAACTGAGGGTCTTTAGCTTTCATTTCTATTTTTCGACGAATTTTAGCAATATGAATATCGACAGTACGAGTCTCAATTGATAATTCAGGATCATATCCCCAAACTTCAGATAATAACTCTTCTCTAGATACAGGGCGACTTGAGTTTTGATACAAATATTCTAATACTTGAATTTCCCGGCGAGTAAAGGCGACTTCACCAGATTGAGTTCTTATTAATAAATTTTGCAAATCAATCACTCTTTCTTGATTCAACTGTATAGTATAAGTTTGAATTTCAGATTTTCCTGAACGCCTTAAAACAGCCTCAATACGAAGTAATAACTGTGCAATTGAGAAAGGTTTTGCGACATAATCGTCAGCACCGAGGGATAAACCTTGAATAATATCTTCGTCAGCACTTTTAGCGGTTAACATAATAATCGGCTGTTCTTTATCTTTTTCACGAATGGCTTGACAAATATCGTAACCATTCATCGAAGGCAACATGACATCTAATATAATCAGATCATACCTCCCCTTCAGCGCTCTATCTAAGCCAATAGCACCATCTTC
Source organism: Aliikangiella litoralis (assembly GCF_052495765.1). The sequence continues at coordinate 4,695,119 of NZ_CP199292.1, forward strand.
AGCGACTTCAACCTTATAGCCATGATAAATAAAAACATCTGTTAAACCTGCACTAATAGCTGCTTCATCTTCTACTATTAAAATAGAGTTCTTTTTTTTCATATTGTCGTATTGGCCTGTCGATATCAAATCTAACTAATTAAATATTAACAATAAATCAGCGAAGATGCAGGTAAATTTTTTGTAAATTTTTCAACCGAATAATTTACTTAAACCAGCCTATATCTCTTTTTAAATCAAAAGTAAGCTTATCCCATAAGCAATTTGAAATTGTATTTACCATCAAACAACTAATCAATGTAAAAATTATCGGGAGAAAGCTTATGGCTATTGTAAAGCGTTTAACTCATTTACTCACAGCAGATATTCATGCGGTATTAGATCTTGTTGAAGATCCTGAAGCTTTATTAAAACAAGCCATCAGAGATATGGAAGAGGAAATTCAAAGGCAGCAGAAGTCATTGATTCTACTGACCAACAAAATAGAGTCTCTTAATGCACAAAAGAAGCAATTACATAATGACGAAACTGAAGTTAACCGTGATATTGACCTTTCTTTTGAAAATAAAAACAACACTCTCATTCGTAACTTAGTTAAAAAGAAACTTATCATTCAAAAACACGACTCTCTTGTTGCAAAAGATATTGAATTATCACAACAGTCACTATCAAATATCCAAAAACAATTAGCAGAAAACCAAACCCAATATGAGACAATGTGCCAGCAATCAGAACAGTTATTAAAAATTGCATCTCGTTCTAATGATAAACATTTCAACAACTATCAATCAGCATTTGAAATTAGTGAGAATGATGTGGAACTAGCCATTCTTAAAGAACAGCAACAAAGGAGTTAATAATGAAAACCATATCATTGACTCAATCTATTTTTATTGGACTATGCCTCAGTATTGTTGGCGCAGTAGGCTTTCAAACAATGTCTTGGGTATTACCTGAAGGTGACGTACTTCAGATTATTTTAAGTACTATAAACTTTGTGTATATTGCCTATCTACTCTTTAATAGTTCGCATAAAACGGGTCGTTTAAGCTGCTTAATACTTTATTCTACAGCGAATATAATATTGTTATTAGCTTTTATATCCCACGAAATTTTATTGATATTCTTATGCAGCTCGATTTGGTTAGCCCGCAGCATTTTTTTTCAAAAAAACTTACTGGCATCAATTATTGATGCACTACTAATTCTCATCGGTTATTCCGTAGCCCTGTGGACTCTATCTACTACTCATAGCTGGTTTTTAACTTTATGGTGTTTTTATTTAATACAAACACTGTTTATTTATATTCCCCAGTTGACTCGCATAAAAAAGAAGCAAGATAACAGCTTACCAGATAATCAAGCATTCCAAATAGCTTACAAAAACGCCACTAACGCAATTAAGCGTATAGAAAACCATTAAATATTAAGGAACTCAATAATGAAAAGAAAAAATAGATCGTTAGTAACCATTATCAGTCTATTTATTATCACAGCTATTTCAGTAGTGGTTTCTGCTAATATTGATAGAATCAGTCAAATTACGGTATTGAATCCTCCGCAGATATCGGCACCTCAAATGGCATATCCAGGCAACAAAAGAGCTAAAGTAGAGTTAGTTTTTGTACTCGATACGACTGCGAGCATGGGCGGATTGATTACTGCGGCAAAAGAAAAAATATGGTCGATTGCATCAACCATGGCCAACACTCAACCAGCGCCAGAAATTAGTATTGGACTGGTTGCTTATCGAGATCGAGGAGACGCTTATGTCACTAAAATAATTCCTCTCTCAGCTAATCTCGACTCTGTTTATGCTGCTTTACTTGACTTAAAAGCTCAAGGTGGTGGAGATGCCCCTGAAAGTGTTAATGCTGCTTTATATGAAGCCGTTAACTCTATTCAATGGAGTAAAGACCCTAATAGCTATCAAGCAATTTTTCTTGTGGGTGATGCGCCTGGACATAATAGTTACCCCGATGATGTTCCCTATCTAATCTCTTTAACTAAAGCCTCTGAAAAAGGAATTATTGTAAATACGATTCAAGTTGGAGAAAATCAACAAACTACTGCTATGTGGCAAACAATTGCGCAACTTGGTTCAGGCGAAAGCTTTCAAGTTAAGCAAAGTGGAAGCAGTTTAGCGATAGCGACGCCATTTGATAAAGCAATTGTCAAAGCGTCTAAAAAATTAGATGACTCTAAACTTTACTTTGGCAGTAAAGAAGAAAAAGAGAAAAATAAACTTAGACAAGAAACAACAGAAAAACTATATGCTCACTCTAGTAGTGCAGCGCTAGCTCGAAGGGCTAAATATAATTTAACCGAAGCAGGTAAAAACAACTTCGCAGGTAAAAACGAGTTAGTTAATGTCTTAGGAAGTAGGTCTTTATCACTCGATTCAATTGATGAAGACCAGCTACCTGAAGAAATGCAATCCATGAAACCAAAAGAAAAAGAAGCTTATATTCAGGAGAAAATACTACAAAGAAAATCTAATCAAAAAGAGTTGAAAGAACTCGCAGAAAAACGCGACAACTACATTAAAGCCCAACTTGGAAATATTAAGGATGTCAACCATAGCTTAGATAAGCAATTATTAACTACCTTAAAAAAACAAGCAGAAAAAAAAGGGCTTGACTATAGCAATGCTGAATCTAGTTATTAATTAATATTAATTTAAAGTAGGCGCTATTAATCAGTACATTTTAATAGAGCCTACAAACAAACTAAATTTTTAATCTAATACTTTAGCTAAGTCATCAGAGAATATCGTTTGTTTCCCCCATATATCGGACTTATCATTACCTTGTTCAGCTTCTACATAAAGTTGATTAATTCTTTCTTTAGTTTTCTCACCCAAACTTTTTTCAGCCAAAGGATAAAGCATACAATCTTCTTTCTCCATATGCTGTGATAATATATCAACATAATTACGCACGCCTTTTTCTATTAAGGAGTGATTACTTTGTTCAAGCCCTTGCTTAATTAAACCCAAAGCCTCTCTTGCCAGTTCATGTTCATGCAATAAAATTTTTGTAGGGCTCCTGTTATCTAAAACACCGGGCAAATCGAGTCCTTCAAACAAAAACTCCTCTTCTTTAACATGATGATAACCATCAACAAAATTTTCTATAAAATTAACAAAGCGAGAAATAAAAGAGAAATAGTCTTTGTTACTGATACGACTTTTAATTTCGAGTAAATCTATCAATTGTTGATTGATTTTATTAATCAGTCGGTGCTCGACCATTAACTCTTGTGTAATATTCATAATTGATACCTCATTATTTAAATCAATACGAGGGTTATATTTACTGTTAATCGATAAATCTCGAATTGATGATTAATCTATAAAGATGAGCATATAACAGCATTTCATTCTATCAAGTTTATTTGTATAAAAACTGATCTGGCTCAACTTTATTGCATAAAAACTTATTGCTATAAAATATCAATACTCCACTTTCTCCTGACTTAAATCACATTTTGAGTTAAAGACTTTATTTAAACTTATCTCTCATCTTTATTTGATGGATTAAAAACAATGTCAGAAATAAATGATTCACCAGCCTATATTCCACAAGGCAATGAAATAGAAGTTTTTACAGCAGCCTATGAAAATCAATTACCATTGATGCTAAAAGGTCCAACAGGCTGTGGAAAAACAAGGTTCGTATCTCATATGGCTAAAAAATTAAACAAGCCGCTTTATACTATTGCTTGTCATGATGATTTAACTGCCGCAGACTTGGTAGGTCGTTATTTAATTGAAGATGGACAAACCGTTTGGCGAGATGGTCCTTTAACTCGAGCCGTTCGAGAAGGAGGGATCTGCTATTTGGACGAAGTCGTTGAGGCACGAAAAGATACGACCGTTGTTATTCACCCTCTATCTGATGATCGTAGAATATTGCCAATAGATCGCACAGGCGAACAACTGAATGCACCTGATAGTTTCATGCTAGTAATATCTTACAATCCCGGTTATCAAAACTTATTAAAAGGCTTAAAACCTTCGACTAGACAACGCTTTGTCTCTTTAACATTTGATTATCCTCAGAGTGAAACTGAACAATCAATCATTAAGCAAGAAACAGGATTAGATAATTACATGAATCGCCAGTTAGTTGATTTATCAAATAGCTTAAGACGGTTAAAAGATCATGATTTAGAAGAGTCCATTTCTACTCGCTTATTGGTTTATACTGCAACATTAATTAAAGCAGGCATGAATCCTATAGCCGCTTGCCAAGCAGCATTAATTGAACCACTGAGCGATGATATCGAAGTTGTAAACGCATTAATGACTGTCGTAAAAGCGAAGTTGGACATTGATTAGTTATGGAAGAATTTGTTGGTCAATATTGGCATAAATACATCACTAAAGTCTCTTCAATAGATTTTCCAGATGCACGGGTATGCTTAGATGATATTCGCCATCAAATTGCAATACAATTTAGAGCTTTTGGTGGTCATTTAGCTCTGGAAGTAAAAGACGCAGTAAGCAAAAACTGGCAGGGTAAAAGACGTTTTCTTAGTAAGCTGGCAAGTGCTGAACAAAAAATAACTCTCGCCAGTATATCCGATACCAGTTTACACTTGCCCAGCTCAATCGCAGCATTTCCATATAAAGAACAAAACCTACAGACTTATCTGTGGTTAACTGCACTGTTAGCTAATTGTCCTTTAAATAACCAAACCAATTGGTTAACTTATCAGTTCGATACAATAAGTAATGTGATTAATCAATATCCAGGTTTAAAAAAAACCTACCAACAATTAGCCCATGCTCATTTAGAACAAAGAAAAAAATTGACGACAATAAAAAATAAACAAGCTGAAGACTCACTCCGATCAGTTTTAAAAAATATAGATCAAAGATTACCTATCAATTTTAACATGAAAACGGTTTATCCGGTTCCAATTTGGCTGGATCCATTTACTGAAAAATCATTAACAACCAAACATTCATTAGAACAACCCAAAGATGATACTCAGGATAATAGTAATCAATCTAAAAAACTCAACTTGAGAAAAAAAGGTGAATATACTCAAGATATTGATGAAAAAGATGGTTTAATCGCATTTCGTCTAGAAAGTATTTTTTCTTGGTCTGAGTTTATCCCTGTCGATAGAACGGCAGATGAAGATGATGAGGATAGTGCATCTGAAGCGGCACATGATATTGATAAAATATCGATTGTCAGAGGTTCAGAAACAACAGCAAGTAAACTTAAGTTTGATCTTGATTTACCTAATGAAGAGCAAGATGATATTACAATTAATCAAGGTATAAAACTACCAGAGTGGGACCATCGAAAATCTACTTTACAAAAAGATCACTGTCAACTTCACATTATGCAAACCCGCAAAGTTGAAAAACATACTTTTTCTCCTTTGCTTCGGCAAAAAGCTAAACGCTTAAAAGCCCAGTTTGAAATGCTAACACAACAAAAACAATGGCTTAAAGGTCAGCCCGATGGTAGTGAAATTGATCTGGAACGTTATGTCTTAAATCAAGCAGACAAATTAACAGGCCTCACCAATGAAAATGATAATTTATATATTGAGCTTCGTCAGAATGTACGCAGTTTATCTTGTTTGCTATTAGCCGATTTAAGCTTATCAACGGATAGTTATGTGAGTAATGATTCTAAAGTTATTGATATCATTAAGGACTCTCTTTACCTGTTTTCTGAATCATTATCGGCCACTCAAGACCGATTTGCCATATCTGGTTTTTCATCAAAACGCAGGGATATGGTACGTTACTATCCCATTAAAACCTTTGAACAATCGCAATCACAAAGTATTTTAGACAATATCTCTTCTCTTTCACCAGGTTATTACACTCGTATGGGCGCAGCTATCAGATATGCCAGTCTACAATTAGAGAAGGAAATAACAGAAACGAAACTACTCCTGTTACTTAGTGATGGAAAACCCAACGATGTTGATATTTATGAAGGTAAATATGGCATAGAAGATACCAAGCAAGCGGTACGTGAGAGTTTTAAAAAAGGGATCAGAGTATTTTGTGTAACAATTGACGACGAAGACAATAGTTATTTGTCCTATATATTTGGTATGTCCAACTTCATAAAAATCAAAAAAGCGGCTGAATTACCTGAAAAATTACCTAAATTATACTCTCTATTAACTAATTAGCCGAAAACGAACTCTATTGGTTTGCATATTGCCAACGGCTTGCAAACCACTTTAAAATTTTCATCACTTAAAAATTCGAAGCAGGTAATTAACTTATGCTAAACTGGCAATTAGTGATATATCATTCAATAACAAGGAAAAACCATTCCAATGAAAAGTATTATTTTCCTAGTAGGTTGCCTATTAAGCAACCTTGTATACGCTAAAAGCGAACTAGACTGGCACACACAATCAAATTATGCTGATATTGTCTCTACCCATATCCATTTAGATTTAAATATTGATTTTGATGCCAAACAATTAAACGGTTCAATTGAACACACCTTAAAAAAGATTAATCCTAAAACCAGTATTTTAGCCTTAGATACCCGTGCATTAAACATTCACAAAGTAACTCTACTTAAAGAAAAGCAATGGATACCCGCTAAATTTCATTTAGATAAGAATGACTCTGTTAGAGGTAGTCGACTGGTTATAGAACTGCTCTCTAATACCCGTAAAGTCAAAGTCTATTACAACTCAAAGCCAGAAGCTTCTGGATTGCAATGGCTAACCCCTGAGCAAACGGCAGGTAAAAAATATCCTTTTATGTTTAGCCAGTCTCAGGCTATCCATGCCAGAAGCTGGATGCCAATTCAAGATACGCCAGCAATGCGTGTTACCTATACCGCGAAAATATCGACAGACAAACATTTAAGACCGGTAATGAGTGCAAACAACAACCCTCAGCGTAGTAAGGATGGAGTTTATGAATTTAACATGCCACAAGCAATACCTCCTTATTTAATCGCAATTGCCGCTGGAAACATTCATCACAAAGCCATGTCAAAACAAACAGCGATTTATTCAGAACCAGCTTATCTGGAAGCAGCGGCTAAAGAATTTATTGATACTCAAGCAATGATCAATGCTACAGAAAAACTTTATGGTGAATATCGTTGGAACCAATATGATCTATTAATACTCCCCCCTTCTTTTCCTTTTGGTGGTATGGAAAATCCTCGTTTATCATTTATTACACCAACAGTAATAGCTGGCGATAAAAGTTTAGTCAGCTTAATTGCTCATGAACTAGCTCATTCTTGGTCAGGCAACTTGGTTACCAATGCGACTTGGCGTGACTTATGGCTGAATGAAGGCTTTACCAGCTATGTAGAAAATAGAATCATGGAAGAAGTCTACGGCAAACAGCGTGCACTTATGGAAAGAGCTTTAGAAGTTCAAAACTTGAAGCATGACTTAACAACATTGCCAGAAAAAGATACCATCTTACATGTTGAAATAGAAGGCAGAGATCCTGATGACGCCTTCTCTGGTGTACCCTATATAAAAGGTCAATTGTTTTTAGTTTTTCTTGAAGAAAAATTTGGGCGAGAAAAATTTGACCGTTTTATCAAAGATTACTTTAACAATCATGCATTTCAAAGCTTAGACACAAAAGGTTTTGTTAAATACCTGAATAAAAATTTACTTGAGCGATACCCAGGCAAAGTTAGTCGCCAAGAAGTAAATACATGGTTGTTTGAATCTCAGCTACCTGATTTTGCACCTAATCCACAGTCAGATGCCTTTAAAAAAGTTCAATCACATATTGATAACTGGAATGCAAACAAAACAGCTATTTCAGATATTCCAACCAGTCAGTGGACCGTTCATGAATGGTTATTCTTTATTAATAACTTACCTAAAGATATTTCTAAAGAGCGTTTATCACAACTAGACAAAGCATTTAAACTCACAGAGTCAACCAACAATGAAATAGCTCATGCTTGGTTATTATTAGGTATTAAGCATGAATATTCAATCATCAACAATCGTTTAGAAGAATATTTAGTCAATATTGGTAGACGCAAATTAATAGTTCCTCTTTACGAAGAACTAGCTAAAAAAGAATCATCTTTACTTTTTGCGAAACGCGTCTATAAAAAAGCAAGGCCGGGTTATCACCCTTTGGCACAAGGTACTATTGATAAAATTATTAATTCATCAAAATTGTAAGTCAAAACGACTGTACCTGAGAAACAAGAGCCTTTATAGTGAATATAAAGGCTCACTTAAAAAACGATTAATTTATCATTTCAACTTATTATTCAAGCAAACATCCAGTTTGCTATGTTCAACCTTAATAATCGTCATATCCTTTAATCTCAGTTGATTACAAGCATTATCATTTTTAACATCACGAATTTTAATTTCAATAATTTGTTCTTTAAAATTGTTTTTAATTTTTCGGTAAACCTCAGGATCCAGCTCACCAGAATCTCCAACTAAAATAAACTTTCTCTTAGGAAAATCATATAAAATTTGAGAAATTTGAGAAATTTTTTGTTTAAAGGTTGTTATTTGAGAACCATCGGTAAGAAGTTTAGCGATATCACTATAAGACTCACTCTCTAACAAATTCACTCTGACATTTTTCATATGTAAACTTCCCTGAGGAAAGTTGACTTCAGGTACAAATAAAAAATCAGTGATCGGTTTATATAGCTGCCAAGGGCTCCCTGAAATGTAGTGAAATGCAACATCAGAAGAAAAATCCTTATACATATTAGACATTTTATTCACAGGCTTAAAAGGTTTGAAAAAAGTATTATTTAATATTTCTTGACTGCCTTGAAGAATATTAGTGACTTTAACCGTATCGTCTATATCCGAAATAACAGAAACGCCCTCTTCTGGAATTAATCTTATTTTTCCTGTTCCCTGATGGTTCTCAGAATTAATTTTAATAGTTAACCAGCCATTTTTTGAGCTCTGTGCTTTTAACAGTCGGTTAGCATCTGCTTTAGTTAATTTAAAAATCGTTTTTATATTTCCATTTCTATCAGATTTTAAAGGTTTATTGTTGTTGGATATAGTAAAGGTATGTTGCTTAGAATCCTTGTCAAATTGAAAAGAAATAACTTCTCTCGACTCATTATCAGCCAGAAAGTCTTCCGCTACATATTGAAAACGAGCTTCTTGTATTGGTGTTAATTCATCAATACCAATTTTATTTTTTATTAACTTTAAAGCCCCCTTTCCCGCAATGCCACTGAGCCAATTAGGTGCTTCACTGACCCATACATGCAATGGAATATGCCAAATATTATCAACTAAATAACCATAACTATTATAAACAACAACTCGTTTTTCTGCTTCCTCAGCAGAATTTTTAGCATATGATAAATGAGTAAAAACCATTAAAATAGGAAATAGAAGATAGCGTAAAGACAGCATCAAGAGAACCCTTATCGTTATAAACCCGATATACTTTACGAAATATATTTAAGGATAGCAAATCACGCTTAATCAACTAATTATAATTTGACTTCAATACATTACTAACAATTATTTCCAATTACTAAAAGGATTATCTAATAAACTAGAGTTATAGTACTTAGCATCATCACTCACTTCAGCTGTAACCCAGCTTGGCTTTTCAAAATATTCATCTTCGCTTCTTAACTCAATTTCAGCAACGATTAAGCCGTCATTGTCACCATGAAAAATATCAACTTCCCATGTATGATTGGCATGCTGAATCAAATATCGAGTTTTTTCCACCACGCCTTCACTACATAATTCCGATATGATTTTATGAGCATCTTCAACAGGTATTTCATACTCAAACTCGGAGCGAGAAATCCCTTGGTTCTCACCTTTTAGCGTAAGATATGCTTTTTGCCCTATTAACCTTAGACGTACAACTGATTTATCTGAAGTTGAAATATATCCCTGCTTAATAGTAACCCCACCTTCAAGTGCTCCTATCTTATTAAGATCAACTAAAAACTTTCTTTCTATTTCTTTAGCCATAATTATCACTACATAAAAGATTATTTTAAAACAAGATCATAGCACACAATAAGTTTAAAGAAGGCTTTGACTTTAAATTCCGCTCTTCACTACTTTCCCTTTTTAGCTTTATGATATAATTGAATTACTATTCTTACTCTTATACGTTCAATAAGAAACCTATCTAAATCATTCATAAAATAATACTCAATTTACTTATTATAAGAACAATAACTACTCAACCACAATAGTCGCAACCATTTCTGGATGAGGGCCACAACGATAGTCAAAAGTACCAACCTTTAAAAAAGTCTTTTCAAACGTATCTCCAGGAAATAAATAATCAGATTCTTTCTCTCCGTACTTTTCAAACCAAACACTATGATATTGACGCTTTTCCTTGTTTATCCAGCGAACGGTCTGCCCTACTTTTATCGTTAATGATTGAGGAACAAATTGATACTTTAACATTGCCACTTCAACAACTGTATTTTCTTTCTGATTACTATCAATTGACTTTATTGATTGACTATTGCAACTGAAAACAAACAAACACCCTAACATTGCAATAGTAATTTTTTTTAATATCTTCATATTATTTACCATTCAATCAAAGAAAAAAAGAGGGAAGCCATAAGACTTCCCATTAAATAGCTAGGTTATCTAGTCGAGAGAAATAACCTAGCTAGGCCAACCAGCGCTTGCTTATTATTGCTTTTTAGCATTAAGCTCCATTTCTGAATTATCAAAACCTAATTTATAGCCTAAAGACACATGATGAAAACGTGAATTACTATAATCATCATGAATAGCAAAACCAAAATTATAAGTTTGTTTAGTTGATAGGCTTAAATCACCATCTTTATCACTATTCAAACGGCGTTTCATAATAACCACCCAACTACCATTTTTTAGTTGCGCCTCAAATTCCGAGCCTTGCCCACCAGACATAATTCGTTCATCAAGAATATATCCATCTTCAACGACTTTTTCTCCAACTTTATAGCGGATTAAATCCATAAACTGATGACTGTTTTTAATTTTTGCTAAAGCATCAGCCTCAATCAATTTATCCCATCCACCTTTTTTCTTACCTCTGCGTCCTTTAATTTCAATTTTACTACGGCTCTCTTTAATATATTTAGTTACACCACTAGTTAAATTAATTTTGCTTTTTAATTCACTCGAATCAAGCACTGCTTGCTCTGGCTCATCAGGCATACTGCGTGCATCATGATGGCATGTCCCCCAACATCCTGCTCTGTCCGCATATTCCACTTCATCAGTCGCAAACATCACGGCTAACTTAGTTGAATTATTCGGATCCATTTTACCACCTTCAACAAATGATACGGGAACATGCTTGGTATCTTTCCAGCTAAATCTCATATATAAGTATTCATCATCATGAGTTGATTCTATACGAACAGGAAAGCTGCCGCGTTTACCTTTAATTGGAGTTAACTCAGCTTTTTCTCCAGACACTAATTTCTGTCCCATATCAGCAGTTTCTTTATCATGGCAAGTCACACAACGGTCACCACCTTTGGTAAATGGCCGAGCACCACCATGATCACGTCCATTTTGTATCCATTCAATAGAGGTTTGTCCCGGATAAAAAACAGTCACCTCTCTAACACTCGCTTTCTTCCAGTTTATGTTAATCTTGCTCTCTGAAGCAGCACTCAGGCTGCTCTTTTTACTATCAGTACCTTTTTGTGTATTGGAATGCTTTGACTTATATTCTGTAAGCGCTTCATCAATTGCTTGTGAAATTTTTTCTGCTTCGGCTTCTTCAGCCGCTTTTTTCGCCTTAGCTTCCTTTCTAGTTTCAGCTTCTTCTTCAGCGACAATTTTTGCTAACCCATCTAAATACATTTGTGGCACTTCTCTCACAAATTCAGGATTAGGCGCTTCTAACTCTTCCAGCTCTTCATCACTTAACATATGTCGAACATTATTATGTGCAATGCCTTTATGGCAATCAATACAAGTTTGACCATTTTTAAAGGCATTCAAGTGCTGCTTTCTAGCTCTTGCTTTTTGGAATTGTGGAGCCATTGATTCAAAGTTATGACAATTTCGACATTCGCGTGAATCCGTCTCTTTCATTGTTTTCCAAACACGCTTTGCCATTTCTAATCGGTGTTTTTCAAATTTTTCAGGAGTATCAACCGAGCCAATTACTTTATGATACAGTTCATTACTGGCTTTTATTTTTCTAACAAACTTATGAACCCAAGGATCTGGTACATGACAATCAGGACAGCCAGCTCTTACACCAGTACGATTCGTATAATGAATGGTTGGTTTATATTCTTGATAAACATTGTTTTCCATTTCATGGCAGCTAATACAAAATTCCATCGTATTGGTTGCTTCCATAGCTGTATTAAAGCCTCCCCAAAAAATAATACCTGCAATAAAAAATACTGTACCAGCAGCAATAGTTGCTCCCATTAATATTTTTTTATTCATTAATTTTTTTAATTTTGATTTTTCTTGTGCCATCATTTAGCTCCAAAAAACAGGTAGCTGCAATACAAAATCTCTAGTAAAAATAAGGTGTAAGTTGAATTACACCTTATCCCCCCATCATACGAATATTTATGTTTTATGGTTTATGTTTTATGGTTTATTCGGTTATAAACATTAAACTTACCAGTTGGAGTAGTTAAACCTTTAATACGAGCCTTCTCTTTCAATGTTTTCGCATCATAAATAACAATTTCTCCAGTTGGATTTTTGTTATCAGTACGATTCCAAACAGAAACCCATACCTCTGTACCGCCTTGATTAAACTCAATATGGAGTGCGGCTTTTCCTTCTTCTTCCGTTACCCGAATAGTTTTAACGATTTCATGAGTTTTCTTATCAAAAACTTGCACACTTTGTTGAACTTCTGGTTCTGGATGTTTCAATTGATCAGCCCAAACATATTGAGATTTTTCGTGAGTTCGAATAAAAGCACCAGGACCATCTGTTTCAACTTCATAACAGAGTTTCCACGCATTTTTTGGATGACCGATTGGATCATTTCCCCAAACAGAGACTAAGCCCACACCAAGGTGAGTTGTCCCACCAACCGGACCACACTTTTCATCAACCCAATTAGCACCAGGTCCAGGATGTGGTAGCTTATCAACATCAATCATCTTTTCTAGTTTACGATCTTTAGTATCAACCACTACCATTTTGTTGGAAGCATTAGCAGCAATCTGAAAATAACGACCAGTAGGATCAAAAAATCCGTCATGCAGGAATTTAGCTGAATCGATTTGCTCAATTCTTAAATTGTCAATATCAGAGTAGTCAACCTGCCACATTTGACCTAATTCTTTAATGGCTACCATAAAAGTAGGCTCATTAGGCGTTGTATAAATAGCAGCAACACGAGACTCATTAACATATTCACCATCTACATTAATACCACGAGAAGAAACAACTTTTAGCGGGTCTAATGTTTTAGCATCCATAATGACAAAGTGAGGTGGCCAATATCCGCCAGCAATAACATATTTACCATCACCAGAAACAGCAATATCACGAGCGTCATAAGCCATTTTGGTTTCGGCTACTAGCATTTTTTCTGGCTTTTGCCACAAGTCAATTTTATTAACTTTTCCATCTCTTCCAATGGTATACCAAAAACGACCAACCGCATCTTTAGGTTTATCTGAGTGATGTTTTTCTAACCCTTTAATAACATGAACCGCATACCCAGTGTCCAGATGTGCTACAATTTCTTTTTTATCACCATCAACAATTGCCGCTTTACCTGCATCACGTTCAATGACAACAAAAAAATTCTGCCAATTACGGCCGTGCAAAGGTTTTGTTGGATAATCTTTTAACTCAACGAATTGTTTCGTATGCTTTTTCATCATACTTAAAGACATTTCAGGTGGTATTGGTGGTTCCATTTGAATATACGTTGACAATAAACTAATTTCTTTTTTTGAGAAAATATCATCAAAGTTATTCATTCCACCTTCTGTACCATAAGCAATAATTTTTTCTAATCGTTGCTGCCCCAATTTCAACGTACTTTTCGGCTCTAAACTTTTTCCTGTGGCCCCTTTTCTTAATACACCATGACAACCTGCACAACGCTGAAAATAAAGTGTTTTAGCTTTTTCAAAATCTGCTTCTGATAATGTTGGCTCAGCAGCGGCAACATTTAATGCAAAGCTTGATGCAAATAGTCCGGCAGCCATTCCCATTACAGAGAGACCGACCTTTGTCTTATTCATGACTTGTTTCCCCTCGTTAAATTCAATAATAAGTTTTGAGAAGATCAACGGAGTAATTGATTAACTCGAGTCAATAATACGCTTACATAAAGCAACCTCTTTGATCAATATCAATATAAATGATCTTGTTTTCCCCTATTTTTTTTAGGGCTTATTCTGCTACACTGCAGCATTTCACCAAACGCATTTAAATTCCTTTTTATTTTAAATTTCAGACAAATTCAATTCTGTTCAATTGATACAAATCAAGATATATAAAAGTGTGTCGTGTACCATTTTTTCATGAGAATAATTATATAGAGATGAATAAAATGGATTATTTTCCTTTGTTTATGGATATAAAAGAAAAGCAATGCTTAGTTGTCGGTGGTGGAGAAATTGCTTATCGAAAAGTTTCTGCTTTACTTAATGCTGGTGCACAAGTAATTGTTGTTGCAAAAAAAATAGGCGAACAACTGATATCTATATCTGACAACTTGTCTCTTACATTACTCACAGAACAATATTCAAGTTCTCATTTAAAAGATAAGTCTCTAGTAATTGCCGCAACGGACAATAAAGCGCTGAATAAAATGGTTTCAAATGAGGCAAAAAAAATAAATCTACCGGTTAACGTTGTTGATAACCCTGATCTTTGTAGTTTCATTTTTCCTGCTATTATAGAAAGAGGTCCAATATCTATCGCAGTTTGTAGCAATGGTAACGCACCTGTTCTAGGTAGACTACTTCGTGCAAAAATTGAATCAATTATTCCATTTCAATATGGTAAACTTGCTGAGCTTGCTCAAAAATATAGGGCAAAAGTAAAATCTATTTTTAGCAATACCAATCAAAGAAGAGATTTTTGGGAATCTGTTTTTGAAGGACCAATAGCTCAAGCTGTTTTTGCAGGTAACCACGAACAAGCTGAATCATTATTACAAAATAAATTATCCGAAGACTTTTTTCCTCAAGAAAACCGAGGAGAGGTTTATTTGGTTGGCGCTGGCCCTGGCGATCCCGAACTTTTAACCTTCAAAGCATTACGTTTAATGCAACAGGCAGATGTCGTCATTTATGATCGGTTAGTTACACCAGAAATATTGGATCTCACTCGCCGCGATGCGCATAAAATTTATGTTGGTAAAAAATCCAAGTTCCATTGTGTGCCACAAGAAGATATAAATTCACTATTACTTGACTACGCTAAAAAAGGTCATCGAGTACTTCGTTTAAAAGGGGGCGATCCCTTTATTTTTGGTCGAGGCGGCGAAGAAGCAGAAGAATTAGTCAAGCACCAAATACCTTTTCATGTGGTTCCTGGTATTACTTCTGCTGCTGGTGCATCTAACTACTGTGGCATTCCTCTCACCCATAGAGATTACGCACACAGTGTAACCTTTGTGACAGGACATTTAAAAAATGATAGCTGCGATTTGAATTGGAAGGCTTTAGCACATAAGCACCAAACCTTAGTTATTTATATGGGGCTATCTGCATTAGAAACAATCAGCCAAAATTTAGTTGCTCATGGATTGCCGAGTTCGACGCCTGTAGCGGTTATTCAAAATGCGACTCGCCCAGAACAAAAGCTCGTTATTGGTAACTTATCAAATATTGCAACTGAAGTTGCCAATGCCGGAATCGAATCACCTGCACTCATTGTTGTTGGTGAAGTTATTCGCTTACATGACACACTAAAACATACCAACCAAACAGAAACAATGGCTGTTGCACATGGCAATTTAGCCCTAGAAAGAAAGCGGGCCTAGAAAATTTGTCCTCTTAAGCAACCTCAACACTCAATACAAAAAAGTAGCGCTCTAAAGCTCTAACTAACCTCAACTCTGGATAAGGAAATTCAAAATAATTAATAGAATCATTTTTATTTTCAATGACTTAAAACCCAATTAAATTGAATTGCAGTTTCCACTTGAGTTCAGTGTGGCTATTTTTGTGGATATCAAGGCAAGTGACTGCCGCAATAGCGAGCTATTGCAAAGGCGCTTAACGCTGAAAGCTGCAAAAATAGACGCTCTGATGATTTTTCTTATCCAGAGTTGAGGTTAACTACTCTTAGGGCTCTACACTCTTGCTTCAAAACCAATAGTCTTTCTATATATCCAAGAAATAATAACTTAAAAAACTGTCTAATTTTTAAACATGTAGTGAAAATTCTTTCTTTTTCTGAGAAAATACGCGCCCTTAATTGAAAACCTAGCCCTTACTTAATGATAAAAGCTGATAAAAACCTCTTCTCTTACCCCAAATACTGGGCAGAATGCTATGGTAGAGCCAAGTTTCTACCGATGTCTCGCACAGAAATGGATGAGTTGGGCTGGGATAGTTGCGACATTATTATTGTTTCTGGTGATGCTTACGTTGATCATCCTAGCTTTGGAATGGCTGTAATTGGTCGATTTCTAGAATCGCAAGGATTTCGTGTCGGTATTATCTCTCAGCCAGATTGGAATGATCCCGAAGCATTTAAAGCACTCGGCCAGCCAAATCTGTTTTTTGGTATCACAGCAGGCAATATGGATTCAATGATTAATCGCTATACTGCCGATCGAAGAACCCGCAGCGATGATGCTTACACACCACATGCAGAAGCTGGCAAACGACCAGATCGTGCTGTTATTGTGTATACACAAAAGTGTCGTGCAGCATATCCTGATACGCCAACAGTGATTGGTGGTATCGAAGCAAGTTTAAGAAGAATTGCACAATATGATTACTGGAGTGATGAAGTCAGACGCTCGGTATTAATCGATTCCGCCGCCGATATTTTATTATATGGCAATGCTGAACGAGCAATGGCAGAAATAGCCCACCAGATATCACTTGGTCGTTCTGTGAAAACGTTAACGGATATACCAGGCACAGCCATAGTCAGAGACGCAGTGCCGGAAGATTGGGTTGAAGTTGATTCCACTCGCATCGACTGGCCCGGTAATATTGCTAAAATGCCTAATCCGTATGAGTATAACGATCCGGCATCTGAATCCTGTAAAAGCAAACAAGAAAATGGAGAAAAAACGACACAAGTTCCTATACGAATTGTACCTATGCCGTTAATGGGCAAAAAAGGACTTGATCGTGCTAACACCGTTATTCGCTTACCTTCATTTGAAAAAATAAGAAAAGATTCTGCACTTTATGCCCATGCATCAAGAATATTACACTTAGAGTCAAATCCACATAATGCACATACATTAGTACAAAAACATGGCACTAAAGAAGTTTGGGTCAACACACCACCAATTCCACTTGAGACAGAGGAAATGGATGGTGTTTTTGATTTAGAATATGAGCGAGTTCCACACCCTGTATACGGTGATGCAAAAATTCCCGCTTATGAAATGATTCGATTTTCAGTCAACATCATGCGTGGCTGCTTCGGTGGTTGTACATTCTGCTCAATTACTGAGCATGAAGGGCGAGTAATTCAAAGCCGCTCACAAGAGTCAGTCGTGAAAGAAATTGAAGCCATGCGAGACAAAGTGCCAGGTTTTACTGGAACAGTATCTGACTTAGGTGGGCCTACGGCTAATATGTATCACCTCAATTGCAAAGACGATGAAATTCAGAAAAACTGTCGCAAGTTATCTTGTGTCTATCCAACCATTTGCAAAAACTTAGTCACGGATCATTCTCAAACTACTCAGCTCTACCGAAAAGCACGTGCAATTCCCGGTGTAAAACGCGTGGCAATTGCATCTGGATTACGCTATGACCTGGCAGTGGAAGATCCTGAATACGTAAAAGAGCTGGTAACTCATCATGTTGGTGGCTACCTGAAAATAGCCCCCGAACATAGTGAAAAAAACACCCTGGAAAAAATGATGAAGCCAGGAATGGATACTTACAATAAGTTTAAAAGTCTATTTGAAAAGTATTCTAAAGAAGCAGGAAAAGAACAGTACCTGATTCCTTATTTCATTTCCGCACACCCTGGTTGTGATGATAATGATATGCTCAATCTAGCTTTATGGTTGAAGAGAAATAAATTTCGTTTAGATCAAGTACAAAATTTTTATCCATCACCTATGTCTCTAGCAACGGCGATGTATCACTCAGAAAAAAACCCACTTAAAAAAGTCACCTATAAAAGTGAAAGTGTTTATACTGAAAAAGATTTAGATCGTAGACGCCGACACAAAGCACTATTACGCTATCATGATGAAAAAAACTGGCCGGCGATTCGCTTATTGCTGAAAGAACTAAAACGTGAGGAACTAATCGGCGACGGCCCCAATCAACTAGTTCCAGCAGCAAAAGCACAGCTTAATAATGTAGCAAGTAAAAGCAACGGCCGAAATCAGAATCGCCGTCCTAGAACAGTTTCAACCAAAAGAAATAAAGCGGGTGGTAAAAGCACTCATAAGAGCCGCCATAGAAAGTAGCCGCAAAAATAATTAATTACTAACAGAGTTTATCTATGAACGAAATTTCTATTATTACACCCGATGATTGGCATCTTCACTTTCGCGATGGAGACATGCTTCAAGAAACGGTTCTAGCTACAGCTCGTTGTTTTCAACGCGCCATTGTAATGCCGAATTTAGTACCACCTGTGACCAATGCCCAAATGGCAAAAGACTATAAGCAAAGAATAGTTGAAGCCACACCTAAGGAAAGTCAGTTTGAACCTTTAATGACCATTTACCTGACCAACCAAACAACTCAACAAGATATTAAAGATGCTAAAGCAGCTGGTGTAGTTGCAGCAAAGTTATACCCCGCAGGTGCAACGACGAATTCAGATGCAGCTGTTAGCCAATTAGATGCATTAAATCCGGTACTGGAAACAATGACAGAAGTTGATATGCCCTTGTTAATTCATGGCGAAGTGACCGATCATGTCATTGATATTTTTGATCGAGAAAAAATATTTATTGAAGAGAAACTAACACGAATCGTAAACCAATTTCCCCAACTTCGTATTGTTCTTGAACATATTACAACCAAAGAGGCCGTTGATTTTATACAATCGGGTTCATCAAAATTAGCAGCAACTATCACTCCGCAACACCTTTTACTTAATCGTAATGATTTATTGGTTGGTGGTATCAGACCCCATAATTTTTGCTTGCCTGTATTAAAACGTAATATTCATCAACAAGCCTTAAGAGAAGCGGTAGCCTCTGGCTCTAAAAAGTTTTTTCTTGGTACAGACTCTGCCCCTCATGAAAAACATCGTAAAGAAAACGCTTGCGGCTGTGCTGGCTGTTACAGCGCATGGAGCGCAATAGAACTATATACACAAGTATTTGAAGAGTTAAATGTGCTAGATAACCTAGAAGCATTTGCGAGCTTAAACGGCCCCAACTTTTATCAACTTCCAGTCAACCAAACACACATCACGCTAGTGAAAGAAAGCTGGACTATACCAGAAGAAATTACCTTGCCTAATGGCAATCCCATTGTGCCGTTTTTTGCAGGTCAAACGATAAATTGGAAACTAAAAGTTTAGGCTATTAAATGATTCCATACAAACTACCAGAAGAAAAAGCAACAATTCTACATTATGTAAAACTACTCAATGATGATACTACCAAAGCTATCATTGAACGTGATGAATTACGTAATAAAGAAGAAGCAATTCACTTAGCTAACTTTTTTTGGAAGATGGTTAACGCTTCCAACAATGAAGATAAAGTATCAGGAGATAATAGTGAGTATATACTTGAAAAAATCATTATTACCTTTATGACTTATTTTCGCTCATCGGGCTACGAAAATGAATGGGAAGAGGTATCCGATAACAACTAATGACTCGTCCCTCTTTCATAATGCGTTTTATTATAAACGTTATATTTGCCAGAGGGCTTTTTCATCGGCAAACGTTTTATTTCTTTTAATGTTTCTGCATCATAAATAATTAAAGCACCATCCATATCCCATATACTCAATAGTGCATATTTACCATCTTTAGTATATTCAATATGTGCAGCAGTTTTACCTGGTGCTGGTTGTAATGTCTTAACAATTTCTAAACTATGTTTATCAATAACATGAATCTTATCTTTATGGGGTCCAAAAAACACATCAACCCAGGCATAACGACTTGCGTCATGACTCCGCATAAAAAAACCGGGTCCTTTAGTTTTAAGACGTTTGATAGTCTTCCAACTTTTCATGTCAATGATACTGACTTCTCCACGGCTTAAATTAGGTGAGGCAAGCACTTCACGGCCTTGATAATTCCAGGTAATTCCTGAGCCTAAATGAGGCATTCCACTAATATCTATATCAGAAACTAATTTGCCTGAATCCATACTAATTACCTTTCCAGTCAAATTCTTTTGTCGACCCTGGCTATTGGCAGGACGAGAAGCACCAATCACTAATGAATAATCTTGATTAAAGAAAAAGTCATCTAAGTAATCGGTTGTTTTAATTCTTTGATGTTGATACTGCTTTTTGTTCTTTTGATTCAAATAAGGAATTTCCCAAATTTCAGTAAAATCTTTCATTGCAGCAACAAAACTACCGCGAGTTGGTGCAGTGTAAACAGCGCTCACTCTAGAGGTTTTACCTTGATCGTTTTTAGTACTAATTGTCTTAATTAAAGATAAATCATTCGCATCTAATAAAACGATATTATGCGGTAGATAATTCCCAACAGCGATTGTTTTGCCATCAAATGAAATAGCAGCATTCCGAGTATTAATGCCCGCTCTTACTTCTGCCACAGTTTTTAAATTGTAGATATCAAACTTTGAAATCCAGCCATCTCTTGACGCAAAGTAAACAAAACGGCCATCTGGAGAATACTTAGGTCCTCCATGAACTGCATAACGTGTTGCAAAACGATGAATCGGTTCAAACTTGTCGCCATCTAACAAGGTAGCATGATGGTCACCGATCTCTACAACGATGAATAAGTTTTGCATGTCTGCTTTAAAAATAGGTTTATTATCAAGCTTTGATTGATCAAAATGAATGATCCGCGAGTTGCTAATATCTTTATCTAACCATTCAACTTTCTCTGCTGGCGGCTGATAGATAAACTGGGTGAGTGAATTAATTTGACTCTTTGATAATACTTTTGCAAATGCAGGCATTTGTGTTAGGGCTCGACCGTTAGCAATAACATCTTTAGCCGCAGCTTCTTTGATCCGACTTAAGTTCCCAGGCAAAAGCGCAGGACCAATGCCCCCTAAACGCGCTTCGCCATGACAACTGGCGCAATGTTTTTTATAAGTTTCTTTAACAGTCGTTTTATTCGCATAACTTGCCTGACTCAGCATTTGAAAAACAATTGTTAGTAAAAACAATATCCGTTTTTTATTTAAACAGAAAAAAAACATAGTAACCTCTAATTAAATTCTGTCGACAACATTAATACTATTAATAGTTTTTTGATAAATTCAAACTATAACATTGGCGTTTTTGATTTCGTTGATAGCTTGCGCTGAAATGGAACAACCTCAATCCTTGAAGCGAGATTTTTAATATTCAGCTCTTCGTCAGACAAATAACAAGCGGGATCTTCTTGCCAAGGATCGCCAGTAAGCTGGTAAGCCCTAACGCGGGTATTACCGCCACAAATTGTCTTATATTCACAAAGACCACAACGCCCTTTTAGTGGCCGTTCAGACATTTTTAAACCAGCCATTAATGGGTCACTCACATCACACCATATTTCAGAAAACTTTCTGGTTTTTACATTACCGAGTTTATAGTCCCACCAAAACGTATCAGGATGAACTTCACCAAGGTTATCAATATTAGCCACATTTTTTCCTGTTGAGTTACCTCCCCATTGCTTAAGCCTCTCTTCTATAAATGAAGCTTTCTCTGGAAATTGATGTTTAACCCACTGTAAAAAATACACACCATCTGCATCGTTATTGCCAGTAACAAACTCTATTTCATTTTCTGTACCTAATCGCTTCCATGCTTCATCAAAAATTAAATCCATTGCTTGCTTTGTCATTTGATGAACAACATCATCTTTTCGGTTTCGATTACCCCTTCCAGCATAATTTAAATGTGATAAATAAAATTTATCTATTTTATGCTGATCAATTAAATTGAGTATTTCAGGCAGCTCTTTTGCGTTGTCTTGCGTTAAGGTAAATCGAAGTCCTACTTTAATTCCTCTTTCCTGGCATAGTTTAATCGCATGCATCGATTGTGAAAAAGCACCTTCCATTTGTCGAAATTTATCATGCGTTTTTTCTATACCATCAATGCTAATCCCTAAATAATCAAATTTGGCCTGGGCTATTTCATCAATATTAGCTTCATTGATCAAAGTTCCGTTAGTAGACAAACCTATATAAAAACCAAGTTCTTTTGCTTTAGCTGCAATATCAAAAATATCTTTTCTTAATAAAGGCTCTCCACCTGATAATATCAACGCGGGAACATGAAAAGATTTAAGATCATCTAAAGTATCGAATACTTGCTGTGTGTTTAGCTCACCAGGAAAGTCTGTATCAGCACTAATCGAATAACAATGCTTGCAACAAAGGTTACACCGACGAATCAAGTTCCAAATAACAACAGGACCTTTCGGCTTTCTTAGAGGGGAAGTTTTATTAGGATGAGCAACTGCTTGCATAAATTGAGTAACTCTAAACATTTTTCACCTCAATAAAAGATTCATCATAGCGCTAGCTATTAAGTTTAAATTCTTAACCCTGTTTTTTTCAAAATCTTACTACTTTTTAAAGTTGAATACTGACGGCAAGAGTCGCCAATAAGCCACTTAATTTTCTGTACTTTACTATCAGTTTCTTCTTGATGAGTACCATGTACCATAGCAAAAAAGTTGTATGGCCAATCAGGCAAATGTCTTGGCCTTTGATAACAATGACTAACAAAGTCTAACTCACCTACCGCTTGTCCTACCTGATCAATATC
This sequence comes from Aliikangiella litoralis, assembly GCF_052495765.1. The sequence goes on from NZ_CP199292.1 coordinate 4,718,176, forward strand.
ATGATCTTTGATATCCCATACTGTCATCAAGTTAAACAAATAACCGATTGCATAATGGTTAGGCACACAACCAACCCGCCGAATAATACCCCGCTGCTTCATTGAGCGAATAATATCAATCACTTGTTGCTCTGTAACATTAAGCTTTCTAGCAATAGTCAAAAAAGGCCGACTTTCAATTGGTAAGCCTGCTTGTGTAAGCTGTATAATTTCTTTTTCTATAGCATCTTTCATCATTTTTATACGGGTAGGTAAAGTCCAACAAAAAACTCTCGTTCTTTGGGACAGTTAATTCCAACGCAGTTACTTTTAGTGACAATATCTTGATAAGCATCTTCTAATTCTTGAGGCGAACTTGTCGCTAAAACAAACCACATATTCCACTCATGTTCTCTTAAATAGTTATGAGCAACTTGTGGATAGCTATTGACAAGTTTAGCAACATCATCAACCTTGCTTTGCGCGACCTTAAGTGCACATAAAGAAAAAGCACCTTGTTTTTTACTGATATCAAATAGTGGACCAAATCGAGTAATGACGCCTTTATCTAGAAGATTTTGTAGTGAAGTAATGACTTCCGATTCATCACAACCGAGTTCGTTAGCTATCATTAGAAATGGCTCAGGAACCAATGGTAAATCATTTTGCAAACGATTAATCAATAATTTTTCTAACGGTGTAAGCTTGACTTTATGCTGTAGAATATTATTTTTTACTTTCATATTAATCTAGCCATATTTCTAAAGTGCGCTCAACTCATTATGCAATATACTTTGCACCAGTTTGTTTATATTTTTGGGAACTGAATAGAATGTCTTTTCTATATTTATCCAAACAGTGGCTGGCAGTTAAGGATTCTAAATATTCCTTCACTTCAGTTCGACATTTCCCATGAATCATAATAAACAAATTGTACGGCCAGTCTGGTAGTTGACGAGGACGTTGATAACATAAAGTTATTTTTTTTTGTTTAGCAAATAGCTCTCCTATTTGATCAACTTTATCATCAGGTATATCCCAAACAACCATAGCATTCGCACGATAGCCAACACGATGATGATTAACAACCATCCCCATTCTTTTAATCACATTTTGTTCTACCATATCATTAATAAAGCTCAGCAACTCTTTTTCATTGACACCTAAGTCTAATGCTAACTTTTGATAAGGGTGTTCACAAATATCTAAACCAATAGAAAGCTGATTTAATATTTGATGCTGAGTAGAATGACTAATCATAAGTCAAATGCCAAATCAATATAGTAGCTTTTAATCATAGGAAGCCGAATTAATTGACAACCACTTTTATCTATTATCTCTTGAAGAACTGAATTGAGTCGTTCATTGGTTTTTGCAGTTACAACAAACCATAAATTAAAATTATGTTCTCTCATATAATTGTGATTAATTTCTTCAAAGCCATTGATCAAGCTAACGGTTGTTTCCATTTTAGAAAATGGGACTTTTATCGCAACCAACATGCTACATCCCATTTTTTTATGATTAACAACTCCACCAAAACGACTAATAACACCTTGTTCTTTGAGTTCCTGAAGACGTTTTATTATTTCGTGCTTATCACGTTTTAAATCCTTAGCTATTTGTGTAAAAGGATCATGCGATACAGGAAAGTTCTTTTGAACTTTATTGATTAATAGCACATCTGATTCTGTTAGCGGGTTCATAAG